>JBAXBQ010000006.1:0-96350 GCA_037141865.1 Comamonadaceae bacterium
ACCGCGGACCTGTGGATTATGATTCCATCGCTCTAACCGACTGAGCTAAAGCGCCGAAGCCGCGGATTATAACCAGAAGCACTCTTCACAGCCTGCCACTGGGTCTTGCCGACGCGACTTATTGGTGCTGAAAGTTCGCTTTGCGTTTGTTGACAAAAGCGTCCATGCCTTCCTTCTGATCAGCCGTCGCAAACAGGGCATGAAAAAGGCGACGCTCAAACATGATGCCGTCGCTCAATGTGCCTTCAAAAGCCCGGTTCACTGATTCTTTGGCCGCCATGGTGGCCATTTGTGAGTAGTCGCAGATCATCAACGCGGCTGCCAATGCTTCTTCCATCAGCTTGTCCAGTGGCACTACGCGGCTGACCAGACCGGCACGTTCGGCCTCCAGCGCGTCCATCATGCGCCCGGTCAGCGCCAGGTCCATCGCCTTGGCTTTGCCGACGGCGCGCGGCAACCGCTGGGTGCCACCGGCGCCCGGGATGACGCCCAGTTTGATTTCCGGCTGACCGAAGCGGGCGTTGTCGGCGGCGATGATGAAGTCGCACATCATGGCCAACTCGCAACCACCACCTAACGCAAAGCCGCTGACGGCCGCGATGACCGGCTTGCGCACACTGCGAATCTGTTCCCAGTTGCGCGTGATGTAGTCGCCTTTGTACACGTCGGCAAACGTGTAGCTGGCCATGGCACCGATGTCGGCGCCAGCGGCAAAGGCCTTTTCACTGCCGGTAATGATCATGCAGCCAATAGCTGGATCGGCGTCAAAGGCTTTGAGCGCGTTGCCCAACTCAGTCATCAGCTGGTCGTTCAAAGCGTTAAGCTGTTTGGGACGATTCAAGGCGATGATGCCGACTCTGTCGGCTTCAGTGCGCACATTGATCATTTCATAATTCATGAGATTCTCCGGATTTTTGCGAAAGACTGACTATATGCCGGGCAAGGTCGCCTGGTCGGGCGTGCGGTGGTAAATTTGCAGCCAACCGAGAAATCCCCGAATGTCAGAACCAGCCGTTTTATACGCCGAACAAGGTGCTGTGGCGATCATCACTTTGAATCGACCGCAGTCGTTGAACAGCTTCACGCGCCAGATGCACCACGATATGTGGGCTGCACTGGATCAGGCGCATGCCAATGCTGTTGTTCGCGCTTTGGTTATCACGGGCGCCGGGCGCGGCTTTTGTGCGGGAGCAGATTTGGTTGAGTTCGACTTTGAACCCGGCCCCGATCTGGTCGGCCGGGCTGACCCCGGACCGCTCATTGAGCAGGCGTTCAATCCGACAGTACGACGCCTGCAAAACCTGCGCCTGCCCACCATTGCCGCGGTCAACGGTGTCGCCGCTGGTGCCGGTGCTTCGCTGGCCCTGACCTGCGACATAGCAATTGCGGCACCTACCGCCATTTTTATCCAGGCCTTCAGCAAGATTGGTCTGGTTCCGAATGCCGGTGGCAGTTGGTTCTTGCCGCAAAAAGTCGGGCTGGCACGCGCCACGGCGTTAGCCCTGACCGGCGACAAGCTGAGTGCGGCCCACGCCAAAGAGTGGGGCCTGATCTGGGATGTGGCAGACGACTGCCTGGCTGCTGCCACCACGCTGGCAAAGCGTCTGGCAAGTCAACCGACCCAGGCGCTGGTCGCCACCCGTCACCTGCTGCGTGACAGCACTGGGCGCACTCTCCATCAGCAGCTTGATGTGGAACGCGACACGCAGTCCGCGATGGGCAAGACCGATGACTACATTGAAGGTGTGATGGCGTTTCGCGAGAAACGCCTGCCCCGCTTCAAAGGGCGCTGAGGCCACTCAGCCACCGGGCAAGAAGCTTGCTGTCACGTACCACCAGGCGCCAGGTAGTGACTGACTTGGGCAGTATCAGTGACAGGCTTAACAGACGTTTGTCGCGTGCCACCAGAGCGCCTATGCTGGATGCCGTTCCAGCGTAAAGCGCCAAGTCATCGAGCGTCGACAGACGCCAGTGGGTGGCCGTTTTGACCGGCCCCACCATCACGCCCAACCATTCGTCGCCTGCTGCGAACCCGGCATGTTCTGCCGCACCACCGCGTAAAACAGTTTTGATCTGAATCCCCGACGTGCCCTCGCTCACGCGCAAACCCAGGCGCTGCGCGATCTGGGCCGGTTCCTCCAGCACCGAGACGCCTTGGGCATGCAAAAGGGGTTTGAGTGGCAGTTCTGCGGTGCCGTGAACCCAGCGTGAAATTTCCTTTGCAAAAGAGCGGCCCGAGAGTATCGCCAGCACGCTGGTCAAGTCGTCCTCGGTCATGGGTCCACCCAGGCAACGTTTCCATAAGGCACGCATCACCGCATCGAGCGTGGTTATTCCTTCCTGGCGCAAGGTCAGATCAAGACACAGGGCCACGAGAGAACCCTTGGTGTAGTAGCTCACCGTGGCATTGGGCGTGTTTTCGTCCGGCCGGTAATACTTGACCCAGGCGTCGAAGCTGGCCTTAGCGACGCTTTGCACCTCACGCCCGGGTGTTTGCAGCACCTGGTTGACCGTTTTGCCGAGCAGTTTCAGATAGTTGGTGTCGTCAATCAGGTCGGCGCGCCGCAGCAACAGATCATCGAAGTAGCTGGTGAAGCCCTCAAAAAACCACAATAGTTGCGTGTAGTTTTCTTGCGCGTAGTCGTAGCGGGCGAATTCCACTGGCCGCAAGCGCTTGACATTCCAGGTATGAAAATACTCGTGGCTGATAAGGCCCAACAAAGTGGTGTAACCCTCGGATTGCCGCAGCTTTGCGTCTGACAGTGCGGTACTGCTGGACACGAGGGCCGGGTTGTTCAGTCGCGGCAGGTCTTTGCGCCGACAAATCAGCGCCGTCGAGTTGCGGTGTTCCAGACCACCGTAGCCATCGTCAACGGCGTTGAGCATAAACAGGTAGTTTTTGTGTGGCGGCTTGTTAACAGCGCGGCCAGTGGCCTTTGCGCCATGCCAAAACTGAATCTCGGTTTCGCAAATTTGCTGGGTGTCCGCCAGCAGTCGCTCGCCGTCGAAACTGGCTGGCGCACCGGCCACCACCAGGCGGTGCGGTATGCCACACGCAACAAAGGAGCCGCTCCAGAATTGGCCCATCTCGACCGGGCAGTCCACCAGTTCGTCGTAGTTTGCGGCGAGGTAAGTGCCAAAGCCGGCCTTTGTGATCTTCTTGGGTGTCAGCCCGCTCGCTACCTGCCAGCCGGACAAGGACTTGTCTGCCAACAGTTCCAGCGTGTGGGGGGAATCTTCCTGGCCATGCACTCGCAGGAACATGCTGGTGCCATTGAAGAAGCCACGCCCAGCGTCCAGCCAGGCGGTACGCACCGAGTTGTCAAAGGCATAGATTTCGTAACTCAACACCAGTGCTCTGTTGGTCGAGCATGAGGTCTGCCAACTGCATTTGTCGACTTGAATCAGTTCAACGGCCTTGCCACCCTGTCGCCCCTGCAACCGCTGCAAGTTTTTGGAAAACTCGCGTACCAGATAGCTGCCCGGTATCCACACCGGCAGGCTTACCAGTTGCCGGGCGGCCGGTCGCTCGATGGTCAGGGTGATTGAATAAAGATGGGTATGCCGGTTCCGCACCCGCACGCTGTAGCCAATGGCAGAGGCCGGCATCAATTCTTGGAGTCGGTTAGGTATTTCTCAACTTGCGCCGCAGCAATGGCGCCGGGTATGCGGGTGCCGTCGGTAAAGATCAGCGTTGGCGTGCCGGTGATTTTATGCTTGCGGCCAACCTCGGTATTGCGCTCAAGGGCAGTCGTGTCGCAGCTCGCAACGGCGGCCGGTTTGTCACGCACCATCCAGTCCTGCCAGGCCTTGGCTTTGTCTTTGGCACACCAGATGTGTTTCGATTTTTCGTTCGAGTCGTCACTGAGAATAGGGTAGAGGAACATGCTGATCGTCACGTTGTCCACTTTTTGCAGATCGCGCTCAAAGCGCTTGCAGTAGCCACAGTTGGGGTCTTCAAAGACCGCCAGCCTGCGCTTGCCGTTGCCGCGCACGATGGTGAAGGCGTCCTTGAACGGCAGTGCGTCGAAGCTGATGGCCGTCAACTTGTCGACCCTTTCTTCAGTCAGATTGCGGCGTTGCTTGGTATCGATCAAGTTGCCTTGAAGCAGAAAATTACCCTCCACATCGGTGTAAAAGATCTCGGTCCCATTGACGCGAATCTCAAACAGACCCGGCATCGCGCTTTTGCTGACTTCGTCGATCTTCTGAAGTTGCGGAATACGCTCACTCAGGTTCTTGCGAATGGTGGCTTCCTGCGCCGGGGCGCTCAAAGTGGCCACCAGGGTGGTTGCGATCAATGCGATTTTTATCAGTTTCATCTTCATCCAATCAATTAGCATTTAGCCCATGGCCCGTCGCGCAACCCATTGCTTGATCAAACCGCTATGCTCAAACCCATTCATGCCCCAGTTGCGAGCTGCTTGCCAGCTTGCACCCTGCCGGGAAAACAAGCGCTGCAAACCATCCATCGTGCTGTCCATGACCAGCACTTCCGCCTTGCGGGAGCGTTCGTAGCGGCGCAGCAGCTTTTCGTCGCCCACGTTGCGCCAGTACTCGCGCTCGTGCAAGGTCTTTGCCAGCGTCGCCACGTCAGACAAACCCAGATTCAGGCCTTGCCCCGCCAGCGGATGCACGTTGTGTGCGGCATCACCTGCCAGCACCCAGGCCCGACCTGCGTGATTGCCAGCCCAACGTTGTGCGTGCGCGCTTTGCAACGGCCAGGCGCTGCGCTCACTGATCAGGTCAAGTTTGCCAAGGCGGCCAAAACTTGCAACTTCAAGCTGTTGGCAGAATTCGACCGCACTCACGTTCAGCAGGTCGGCAACCCGTTCCCTAAGAACAGACCACACAACGCCGACAGAGTTCCCTTGCGGACCTTCCAGCGGCAAGAAAGCCAGAATTTCCCCTTGTGAAAACCATTGGTAGGCAGTCTGGGCATGCGCATCTTCGCAGCGCAACCGGGCGGCGATGGCTGTCTGCGGGTAGGCGGTGATGTCGAAATCAATTCCGAACTCGGTCCGCGTGCTGCTGGCCTTGCCTTCACAGATGACAGTCAGCGTGGCGGCTTGTGGTGCATCAAGCAACTCGATTCGCGGTTGAAAGCGCATCGCCTCGGCCAGTTGGGCTTCGAGCGATGGCACATCGACAATCCAGGTCAGACCGGGCACCTTGAGGTCAGCGGCAGAAAAGTTTACCTCGCCACCGTCGTCGCCTTTGACCTGCATCCCGAGCACTTCGGTGGCATGCAGGGCATCCGGCCAGCAGCGCAACGATTCGAGCAAAGCGCGGGATTTGGCGTTGAGGGCGTAAGCGCGCACGTCAGCAGTCAAAGGCGAATCGCTCCTGGGTGCTGCGGGTGGCTGCACCACCAGACCAACGCGAAGGCGTTCGCGTGCCAGCAACAAGGCCAGCGTGCGCCCCACAATGCCGCCGCCACGTATGCAAATATCAAAGGCTTGAGTCATGCGCCGGATTGTAGAAGGCGGGCATCGAATACACTCGGCCCCTGGTTTTTCGAGGAATTTTCATGAGTTTGAAGTGTGGCATTGTGGGCTTGCCCAACGTCGGTAAATCGACCCTGTTCAACGCCCTGACCAAGGCGGGGATACCGGCCGAGAACTATCCCTTTTGTACCATCGAACCCAACGTCGGCATGGTGGAAGTGCCTGATGCACGGCTCGACGCGTTGGCCGCCATCGTCAATCCGCAAAAAATTCAGCGTGCGATTGTTGAGTTTGTGGACATTGCTGGCTTGGTGGCAGGGGCCAGCACGGGTGAGGGTTTGGGCAACAAGTTTTTGGCGCACATTCGTGAGACCGACGCCACCCTCAATGTGGTGCGCTGTTTTGAAGACGACAACGTGATCCACGTGGCCGGCAAGGTCGATCCGATCTCCGACGTTGAGGTGATCCAGACCGAGCTGTGCCTGGCCGATTTGACAGCAGTCGAGAAGGCCTTGCACCGCGTCACCAAAACCGCGCGCTCGGGCGACAAGGAATCCATCAAGCTGGTGGCCATTCTGGAAAAATGCCAGGGCGCATTGAACGAGGCCAGGCCGGTGCGCACGCTGGACTTCAGCAAGGAAGAGTTGCCGCTGTTGACGCAGTTTTTTCTGATCACGGCCAAGCCTGCCATGTTTGTGGCCAACGTGGCCGAAGACGGCTTTGAGAACAACCCTTTTCTGGACCGCTTGAAAGCCTACGCCAAAGCGCAAAATGCCCCCGTGGTGGCGATCTGCGCCAAGATGGAAGCGGAAATGGCCGACATGGAAGAGGAAGACAAAAAGATGTTCCTTCACGAGATTGGCCAGGAAGAACCCGGTCTGAACCGCCTGATCGTCGCTGCCTACAAGCTGCTGGGCCTGCAAACCTATTTCACGGCTGGTGTGAAAGAAGTGCGCGCCTGGACCATCCATGTCGGTGACACCGGCCCGCAAGCGGCCGGCGTCATCCACACTGATTTTGAGAAGGGCTATATCCGGGCCCAAACGTTTGCTTTTGATGACTTCATTGCCTACAAGGGCGAGCAGGGCGCCAAGGATGCCGGCAAGATGCGCAGCGAAGGCAAAGACTACATCGTCAAGGACGGCGATGTCATGAACTTCCTATTCAGTTCCTGAACAGGCCCACCAGCGCCGTTGTCATCACCAGGTAGCGGCCAAACTTTCCAATCGCCATGTAGACCACGCAGGGCCAAAACGGTAGCTTGAGCCAACCGGCAACAGCACACACCGGGTCTCCGATGACGGGCAGCCAGGACAGCAGGCAGGCTTTGGGTCCGATGCGCTCCAGCCAGTCCAGCGCTCTGAGGTGGTGTTTGGAATGCTGGTAGCGATCAACCACCTTGTGCGAGGCCAGGCCCATAGCCCAAGTTACTGCACCGCCCAGCGTATTGCCGATGGTGGCAACCCCAATGGCCGACCAGAAAAGGTCCGGATTGAGCTTGATCAGCCCGAACACGGCGGGTTCCGAGCCCAATGGAAGCAGCGTGGCAGAAATGAATGACACGACGAACACCGTGCTCAGACCAAATTGTGGCAGTGCAAGCGTGACGAGGAGATGATCGAGCCAGGCTTCCATGGGTGCCTCAGTATAGGCAGGCATTCTTCACTGGCGCCAACCAGCTTTTCGATTGCTGAAATATTGGGCAGCTAGAATCAGTCCCGCGCATGAACATCGGTCCCTTCACCCTGGCAAATCGGTTCTTTGTCGCACCCATGGCGGGTGTGACCGACCGGCCATTCCGGCAACTTTGCAAGAAGCTGGGCGCCGGCTACGCGGTCAGCGAGATGGTCACCAGTCGAGCCGACTTGTGGAACACACCGAAGACCGCGCGCCGTGCTAACCACGAGGGTGAATCGGAACCCATCGCGGTGCAGATTGCCGGTACCGAGCCCTTGATGATGGGTGAGGCAGCCGCCTACAACATTGATCGCGGCGCGCAAATTATTGACATCAACATGGGTTGCCCGGCCAAGAAGGTGTGCAACAAATGGGCTGGCTCGGCCCTGATGCAGGATGAGGCTCTGGCACTGCGTATTGTTGAGGCGGTGGTGTCGGTTTGTGCGCCGCATGGCGTGCCGGTGACGCTCAAGATGCGGACCGGTTGGTGTCAGTCGAACAAAAATGCGGTGCTATTGGCCCGCGCTGCCGAGTGTGCCGGTGTGCAGATGATCACCGTGCATGGGCGCACCCGCGAGCAGGGTTACAGTGGGTACGCAGAGTACGACACCATAGCCGCAGTCAAGGCGGCGGTGGGTGTGCCGGTGGTGGCCAATGGCGATATCGACACGCCCGAGAAAGCCCGCCAGGTACTCGCAGCGACGCAGGCCGATGCGGTGATGATTGGCCGTGCGGCGCAAGGACGCCCCTGGATTTTTCGCGAGATGGCTCACTTCATGGCCACCGGCACCTACCTGGCCCCGCCACTGGTGGCAGAAGTCAGGCAATTGCTGTTGGACCATCTGCAAGACCACTACGCTCTGTATGGCGAGTTCCTGGGGGTGCGCAGCGCACGCAAGCACATTGGCTGGTATGTCAAGTCATTGCCGGGTGCTGAAGACTTTCGCAGCGAGATGAATTTGATTGAAGACTGCGCCCGGCAGGCCAATGCGGTGGCAAATTATTTTGACCAATTGAACACGCGTATGGACCGGATGGCGGCCCTTCTTCCGTATGATCTGGCTAACGAAGAAAAGAAGCACATGGAGATGGCAGCATGAGTAAGAAACACATTGAAGAATGCGTGCGCACCAGCCTGGAGGGGTATCTCAGGGATTTGCGGGGCACTGAACCTGACGGCGTTTACACCATGATGGTCACGGTGGTGGAAAAACCGCTGCTTGAAGTGATCATGCACCACGCCGACAACAACCAGTCGAAAGCCGCCCAATGGCTGGGCCTGAACCGCAACACCCTGCGAAAAAAGCTGCTTGAACACAAGCTGATCACTTAGTCATAGTGAGGCCGTTGCTGGCCATCATTTTCCTTCGCAACCACATTTATAAACTCAATGAACGCACTTCTATCGGTCTCCGACAAAACCGGCATGGTTGAATTTGCGCAGGCCTTGCATGCCCTGGGAATCAAGCTGATTTCCACCGGTGGCACCGCCAAATTGCTGGCCGAAAAAGGCTTGCCAGTGACTGAAGTGGCCGCGCTCACGGGTTTTCCGGAAATGCTGGACGGTCGTGTCAAAACCCTGCATCCGAAGGTGCATGGCGGTCTGCTGGCACGGCGCGATGTGCCGGAACACGTGGCGGCACTTAAAGCCCACAACATCGATACCATCGACCTGCTGGTGGTCAACTTGTACCCGTTTGAAGCGACTGTCGCCAAAGCTGGCTGCACGTTGGAGGATGCGATCGAAAACATCGACATCGGTGGCCCCGCCATGGTGCGCAGCGCCGCCAAAAACTGGAAAGACGTAGCGGTGTTGACCGACGCGTCGCAATACCCTGGCGTGCTGGCTGAACTCAAGTCGGGTGGCATCAGCCTCAAGACCAAATTTGCCTTGTCGGTGGCGGCGTTCAATCGCATCAGCCAGTACGACGGCGCCATCAGCGACTACCTGTCGGCGTTGAACTTTGAAGAGGGAAACAGCAGACCCGTCAAACGGTTGTTCCCGGACCAGTCGAACGGTCGCTTCGTCAAACTGCAAGAGCTGCGTTATGGAGAAAACCCGCATCAGCAAGCCGCCTTCTACCGCGACCTGTACCCGGCGCCGGGTTCGCTGGTCACAGCGCAGCAGCTTCAAGGCAAGGAACTGAGCTACAACAATATCGCGGACGCGGATGCCGCCTGGGAATGTGTCAAGAGTTTCGATCACGCCAAAGGCGGTGCTGCCTGCGTGATTGTCAAACACGCCAATCCCTGTGGTGTGGCAGTCGGTGCTGACTCATTGGAGGCTTACAGCAAGGCCTTCAAGACCGATCCAACCTCTGCCTTCGGCGGCATCATTGC
This sequence comes from Comamonadaceae bacterium, assembly GCA_037141865.1. Lineage (GTDB taxonomy): Bacteria > Pseudomonadota > Gammaproteobacteria > Burkholderiales > Burkholderiaceae_C > Rhodoferax. The sequence continues at coordinate 9,465 of JBAXBQ010000006.1, forward strand.
CCTCAACCAAACTCTGGACGAAGCGGCAGCGCTGCAAATTTCAAAGCAATTTGTGGAAGTGCTGATGGCCCCCGACTACACGATCGAGGCGCTGGCGGTGTTCAAAAGCAAGGTAAATGTTCGCATTCTGAAGATCGCGCTGCCTGCCGGTGGCGTCAGCGATTGGGACAATGGCCGCAACGCGGTGGACGTCAAACGCATCGGCTCGGGCTTGCTGATGCAGACGGCCGACAACCATCAGCTCACGTTGGCCGATCTGAAAGTGGTGACCAAGGTTCAACCCACGGCCGAACAGTTGCAAGACCTGCTGTTCGCCTGGAACGTGGCCAAATTTGTCAAGAGCAACGCCATCGTGTTTTGCAAAGGCGGCATGACCATGGGCGTTGGCGCCGGTCAGATGAGCCGCCTTGACTCGGCCCGCATCGCCAGCATCAAGGCCCAGCATGCCGGGTTATCGCTGTCAGGCACGGCAGTGGCCAGCGATGCCTTCTTTCCGTTTCGCGATGGTCTGGACGTGGTGGTGGATGCCGGCGCTACCTGCGTCATCCAGCCCGGTGGCTCGATGCGCGACCAGGAAGTGATAGCCGCGGCCGATGAACGTGGTGTGGCGATGGTCTTCAGCGGCGTACGGCATTTCCGGCATTGATGGGAAAGCAAGTCCAACGCCGATCCGCGTCGAATGGTGGCACGGCAGGCGGACCGGGAATCCGTTCTCTGACCCACGATCGGACACCCAATCCACCTGCATGGTCAAGTGATCGGTACGCCGGATTCAGACTTGGTCCATCGCGGACGTTGAAAATTGTGATGTGGGCTACGCATTTGCAGCGCTTGCTGTCATTCTGCGGGGTGGTTTGTGTGGGCCGACGACGCCCGTTGACGCAGGGCGGCATGGCATTCAACGCAGCGACATCAAGGAGGAGCCCGCAGGGCGGGGGACAGTCGCGGAGCTGAGTGCCATGTCGGCCTGCGTCCCGCAGCGCCACAAAGGTGAATGACTGCAAAATGTGAAGCGGGTATTGAAATTCTCAAGAAGCCGAATCATCACCGAAGGTGCGTGGTGCGGCTTGCAAGGGCTGGAGCCATTCGCGGCAGCGGCTGAGTATGCCTGCCAACAGGGGTCTTTGTGAGGTAACGGTTGGCTTGCTGCTCCATGCGATGCGAGCTTGGGCCGAGGTCCGCAAGCCGCGCCGCCCGCCTTGCGCGGGCTACATCAACTTGAAAACCTCGCGCGCTGCCGCCACGGTGGCCGCGATGTCTGCTTCGGTATGCGTTGCGCTGACAAAGCCGGCCTCATACAACGCCGGGGCGATGTAGACGCCACGGTCTAGCAGTCCGTGGAACAAGGTGTTGAAGCGCTTGCTGTCAGTGGTCATCACGGTGGCGTAGTTTTGCGGTAGGCTTTCGAACAAGAAGAAGCCGAACATGCCGCCTTCGCTGTCGGCGCTGAACGGCACGCCTTCGGCTGCGGCGGCGGCCTTGAGGCCAGCCACCAGCGAACGGGTCTTGGCGGACAGGTCTTCAAAAAAGCCGGGTTTGCTGATCTCTCGCAGCGTCGCCAGGCCGCAAGCGGTGGCCACCGGGTTGCCCGACAGTGTGCCGGCCTGGTACACCGCACCCAGCGGGGCCAGCAGTTCCATCACGGCGCGCTTGGCGCCGAAGGCGGCCAGCGGCATGCCGCCGCCAATGACCTTGCCCATCACGGTCATGTCGGGCTCAAAGCCGGGTAGGTGACGGGCATAGACGCTTTGCGCACCGCCCAGGGCGACTCGAAATCCGGTCATGACTTCATCAAACACCAGTAAGGTGCCGTATTGGGTGCAAAGCTCGCGGCAGCGTTTCATGAAGGGGAGGGAGGCGCGCACGAAATTCATGTTGCCGGCGATCGGCTCGATCATGAGGCAGGCGATACCAGTGCCGTGCAGCGTGAAGGCTTCTTCAAGTTGCACGATGTTGTTGTATTCGAGCACCAGCGTGTGCTGCACGACCTCGGGTGGTACACCGGCGCTGGTGGCGTTGCCAAAGGTTGCCAGACCGGAGCCGGCCTTGACCAGCAGCGCGTCAGCGTGGCCGTGGTAGCAGCCTTCAAACTTGATGAGCTTGCTGCGACCGGTGGCACCGCGGGCCAATCGGATGGCGCTCATGGCCGCTTCTGTGCCGGAGCTGACCAGGCGCACCATGTCCATCGATGGCACCAGACGCAAGATCTCTTCGGCCAATTCAATTTCGCGTTCGGTCGGAGCGCCAAAGGAAAATCCTTCCAGCACTGCCGCCTGCACCGCCTGCACGACGGCCGGGTGGCCGTGACCCAGAATCATGGGTCCCCAGGAGCCGATGTAGTCGATGTAACGCTGGTCGTTCGCGTCCCAGATATAGGCACCTTGGGCACGCTGGATAAAGCGCGGTGTTCCACCCACCGCCTTGAAGGCTCGGACCGGCGAGTTGACGCCGCCGGGGATGATTTGCTTGGCGCGTTCAAACAGCGCTTTGTTGTTGTCAGTGTTGTGTGCCATTGGGAGTGAAATCCAGTGTGGGAATAAAAAGGGAATCGACGGCGGTTCGGTCTGTTTCGGCTGCTGGATCATCGCCAGTCTGCGCCCAGAAAAGCCGGTCGGGGATGACGTTGCCCATACCCGGACGAAAGCCGCCTTCCAGGCAACGGTCCAGATAGCTTAGCGCTTCGGTGAACGCCTCGGACAGATCGTCGCCACTGGCGAGCAGGGCTGCGAACGCAGCCGACAAGGTGTCGCCGGCACCACAAAAAACCGCGTCGAAGCGTTCAAATTTTTCGCTGCACAGAACGGCATGCGGGCTGGCCAACACGTTGTCAATGAACTGGTCTGCTAACGCAATGCCGGTCACCAGGGTATAGGGCACGCCATAGGCGTTTGCGGCGCTGGCGATGTCCCGTGCACTTGGCGGACTCGCTTTGCTCCAGTCCGGAAGAAGCCAGCGCCATAAGGTGCTGTGGTTTCCAGCCAACACCATTGTCTGCGGCAATATCAGTTCTTTAAACGCATCGAGGTACAGGTCAATCTGGATTTCATCCCACCAGGATAGGTCGGGCATAAACGCGATAAGTGGAATGTTGGCGTAGTCGCACGCGATGCTGGCCACGGCACTGAGGTTTTCCGGCGAGCCTACAAAACCAACCTTGAGCATCTGCACTTGAACATCCTCAAAGGCTGCCCTGGCCTGCTCTGTCACGGCCTCTTCGTCGAGTGCAAAATGACTGAAAATTTCAGCGCTGTCACGCGCGTAAGCGCCGGTCAGAATGGGCAGCGCATGAGCACCGACTGAGGCAATGGCGGTGATATCGGCCGCCAAACCTGAGGCACCGCTGGGATCATTGGCATTGAACACCATCACGCAGGCGGGGCGGGCCGTTGGCAGTGGGTCTTCGGCAACCGGAGAAATTGTGGCTGGGGGCATGAGCAGGCCTGTGCAGTTCTTCAGGCAGAATATCGCTGGTTGAGGCGTGCGGCGGGTATATTACGCACGCTGTTTCCATTCTATGATTGCATTCTATTCGAAGGCCCCTTAAGCTGTGAATGAGACAAAAACTTGGATGTGCCTGATTTGTGGCTGGATCTACGATGAAAATACCGGTGCTCCAAACGATGGCATTGAGGCAGGAACAGCCTGGTCCGATGTACCTATGAATTGGACCTGCCCTGAATGTGGTGCTCGCAAGGAAGATTTCGAAATGGTGCAGGTGTGAGGTGTTAATTTAATGGGAATGCGCGCCATCAATTCTGTAAAACGTCAGTTCAGGAGCATACCTTTGTGAATACGACTGGATCGACTTTGAAAATCCTGGTGATTGACGACAGCAACACCATCCGGCGCAGCGCAGAAATTTTTCTCAAGCAGGGCGGGCACGAGGTCATGCTGGCCGAGGATGGTTTTGATGCTCTCGCCAAAGTGAATGACTGCCAGCCGCATTTGATATTTTGCGATATCCTGATGCCCAGGCTGGATGGCTATCAGACGTGCGCCATCATCAAGCGCCATGCCAAATTCTCGGCGGTGCCGATCGTCATGCTGTCTTCCAAGGATGGTGTTTTTGACAAGGCACGAGGGAGAATGGTCGGGGCACAGGATTATCTGACTAAGCCGTTCACGAAAGACCAGTTGTTGCAGGCTGTGAGGCAGTTTGGTGCAGCAAGGCAAGGAGTAAATTGATGATGATCCAAAAAGTGTTGATCGTGGACGACTCAAAAACAGAATTGATGTTCATGACCGATTTGCTGCAAAAACATGGCTTGACGGTGCGTACGGCAGAAGGTGCGGATGAAGCCTTTCGTCGCCTCTCCGAAGAGAAACCCGACTTGATATTGATGGACATTGTGATGCCCGGCAGAAATGGATTTCAGTTGACGCGGTCGATCAGTCGGTCTGCTGAGTATGCTGACATTCCGATCATCATTTGTACCAGCAAGAACCTCGAGACCGACCGGGTGTGGGGAATGCGTCAGGGTGCGCGTGATTACATCACCAAGCCGATCGATGCGACCGAGTTGTTTGTGAAAATCAGGGCTTTGGGTTGAAATCCTCAGAACGGCATGGCTAATCGCGAAGCACTTCGAGAACTCCAGACTCGCCTCGCCAGCCGCTTGCAGGCGGCCAGGACCGGCGCAATCGCTGCCTCCTGGTTGGCAGTCAGCGCGGGTGATGCGAACTACCTGTTTCCATTGGTGCAGGCTGGCGAGATATTTCCTCTGGCGAATGTGCACCCCGTACCCTACTGCCGCCCATGGTTCATGGGGGTAACCAATCTTCGCGGTGGTCTCTTTGGTGTTGTCGACCTGGCGAGTTTCGTCAGTCACGGCGCGATACACACCAGAACCGAGCAATCACTGGCCGAGTCCAGTGTCCTGACGTTCAACGCGGCGCTGGAACTCAATTGCGCATTGATGGTGGACGCGCTGGCAGGTCTTCGCAAGCGAGCTGCCTTCGTTAGCGAAGCGGCGCCACGCGACGGTTCTCCGGCCTATTTTGGAAACTGGTTCACTGACTTCAACGGCGTGGGCTGGCAGGAAATCAACCTGCAGTCTTTGTCTCAGCTTTCCGAGTTTCTCAGTGTTGGTGCTTAAGTTTTTATCTAAGGTTGCATTATGTCTGTCGTTGATCAATTGAAAAAACTAGTTATCAAGCCGGCGCCCGAGTCTGTGCTGGACATTACTTTGGATTTGATGGAAGCCGAAAATGCCCAGGGGAAGGCGGACAACCAGGGGTCACCAATGGAACCTCAGATGGCACCTGATGCGGGACCGGTTGAAGGATCTGTCATAGAAGATGATGACTTGATCGCGCTTCCGCTTGTCGGAAGAAAGACAGTGGTCCAGCACCAGCGCATGCTGTCGATCATGCTGGGAGTTGCACTGGTTTTGCTGGCCGTTTTAACTTTGTATGCGTTGACCAAGGCGAACCGTGGAGCGCAACAGTTGGGCGCGACCGGACAGTCCTTGATGCAGTCACAACGGCTGGCGAAATCGGTTTCCCAGGCACTGGTGGGTGGTGCCCAGGCATTTCCGGATATTGTCGAGAGCGCCGGTGTTCTGTCCAGGTCGGTACGCGGCCTGAAAGAAGGCGATCAGGATATGCGCCTGGATGCGCTGGGTTCAGCCTACCGGCCGGATCTGGAAAAAATCATTCCCTTGATGGAGCGCGCGGAAAAAAACGCGGCCATCGTTATGTCGCAGCAGAAAATCCTGATGCAGGTGGGCTCGGCGTTGCGGCTCATAAATCGGCAGTCCTCCGACCTGCTGGAAATTGCCGAGACCGTGTCTGCTCTCAAGCTGCAACAAAATGCCACAGCAGCAGATATTTCGGCGGCTGGCCAATTGGTGATGTTGACTCAGCGTATCGGTAAATCGTCAAACGAGTTCCTGACGGTTGAGGGCGTGAGCCCCGAGGCGGTGTTCTTGCTGGGCAAGGATTTGAATACTTTCAAGGAAATTGCACAGGGCCTGCTGGCCGGCAATGCGGAGCTGCGATTGACCGCCGCCAAGGATTCGCAAACGCGCGAGCAACTGTCGGCCTTGGTCAAGCTTTTTGAGCAGACCCGGGTACAGGCCGGCGCCATACTGGGAAATCTGCAAGGGCTGGTTTCGGCGCGCGAGGCGCAAGTTTCGATTATTGCGGACAGTGAACCGTTGCGTCGAAATCTTGAAGAGTTGCAAGGAAAACTTTCCTCAAGCTCCGGTCTTGGCGCGGTGGCATTGATTTTCCTGATCGGTTCTGCATTGGTGGCCTTGCTCAGCGCTGGTGGTCTGTCCTACGTCCAATTGCTGGACAGTCGCAAGCGGCAGGACGCAGCGGAGGCGCAGCGTCTGGCTGCCGAGCACCAGGAGCAAGAGGCAAAACGGGTGAACGATGCCAATCAGGCGGCTATTTTGCGCTTGATGAATGAACTTCAAACAGTGGCCGAGGGCGATCTGACCCAAGAGGCCACGGTGACCGAGGACATCACCGGGGCCATCGCTGATTCGGTGAACTACACGGTGGAAGAATTGCGGTCGCTGGTTGGCAATGTGCAGACCACAGCCGCCCGTGTCGCGCGCACCACCGCGGATGTGGATACGACGTCAACCGAACTGCTGGCGGCGTCCAACGAGCAACTGCATGAAATTCGGGAAACTGGTCGGTCGGTGGTCGATATGGCGTCCAGAATCAATGATGTGTCAGTGCAGGCACTCGAGTCCGCCACTGTCGCCCGGCAGTCCCGACAGGCGGCAGAAGTGGGTTTGCAGGCGGTGCAAAATGCCATCGGCGGCATGAACTCGATTCGCGACCAGATTCAGGAAACGTCCAAACGCATCAAACGGCTGGGCGAGTCGTCCCAGGAAATTGGTGAGATCACCGAGCTGATCTCCGACATTACCGAGCAAACCAACGTGCTGGCTTTGAATGCGGCGATTCAAGCCGCCTCCGCTGGCGATGCCGGTCGCGGCTTCTCGGTGGTGGCCGAGGAAGTGCAACGCCTGGCGGAGCGGTCGGCCGATGCAACGCGGCAGATTTCGGCCCTTGTGAAGGCCATTCAAACCGACACCCAGGATGCTGTGGGTGCCATGGAGCGCTCCACGCAGGGGGTGGTGGAGGGCGCCAAACTGTCCGATAGTGCCGGTTCTGCCCTGACCGAGATTGACCAGGTGTCGCGACGCCTGGCGGTGTTGATTGAACAGATTTCAAATTCCACCTCCCGCGAGGCCAACCTGGCCAACGTGGTGGCCGACAATATCAAACACATTTTTGCGGTTACTGAACAGACTGGCGAGGGCACCCGTTCCACTGCAGCTCAAGTCCGCGAGCTTTCGAAAATGGCAGAAGAGTTACGCCAGTCCGTGTCACGGTTCAAGATTGCCTGACCGTCATCAATCTGAACTTGTTTTCCTCTGGAGTGCACTAACCCATGCAAGCAAACGCTGCCCTGACTGGTGCCGATGAGCTGGCGTCCAAGGACCTGGGGCCCTTGGCCTGGGTGCTTGACGAGTTGCGCAAATCCCTGGATGGCGCCACCCGGGCCCTGCGCCGTTTTGTGCGCGACGCTGAATTGGCGCGCGGCTTGGACCTGGCAGCGCTGGACGCCAGCCAATTGCGCATCGCCCGCCAACAACTTCATCAGGCAGTTGGCGCACTTGAGATGGTGGGCCTGGCAGTGCCGGCCAAGATCTTGCGCGCCATGGAAGCGTTGGCTCAGCGTTTTGTTCAGAGTCCTGAACTGTGCAGCGATGATGCCGCCAACAAGATGGAGCGCGCCAGCTTCGCCTTGACTGAATATCTCGAAGGTGTTCTCAAAGGGAAAAGCGCGTCTGCCGTGGCGCTATTTCCGCAGTACCGTGATGTGCGGGAGCTGGCCGGTCATGAGCGTGTGCATCCGGCAGATCTATGGCTGCTGGAATTGCGCTGGATAGATGTTGCCTTGCCGATAGAGGAAGCACCACTTGCGAATGACCCGTCGGTTCGAATCCGTGTTGACAGCTGCATACTGAAGGTTTTCAAATCGGGGGATGCCGGCGCTGCAAAATCCATGCGCGACCTCAGTCTGGGGTTTGCCGCCGGGCAAGTGACGCCGCAGACACGGACCTACTGGAAAATTTGCGCGGCATATTTTGAAGCCGTGTCCTTGGGACTTTGTCCCTTTGATATTTACGGCAAGTGGACGGTTTCGCGAGTGCTTCTGCAAGAACGTGGCCTGTCGCGAGGTGACTCGGAAATCTCTGAGCGACTGGTGCAGGATCTGCTGTTTTTCTGTGCCCAGGCGATCCCTGATAGTAGCGTCGATGCACCGGTACTGAATGCAGTTCGTGCCGCTTATGGCCTGACCCAGACCACCTCTTTTGACTACGAGGTACCCCGCTTTGGGCGTTTCGATCCGGCGCTATTGGCGCTGGCCCGCAAGCGCATCGCGGCGGCAACCGAAACCTGGTCGGCGCTTGCCGGCGGCGATACCAACCGGCTGAAGCTGGCGATCGAACAATTTGGCCTGTTGACCGATTCGGTATTGAAATTGCATCCAGAGAGCGGAGATTTGGCGCGTGCACTCCATCGCGCGATAGATACAACCGCGCGTTCTGGTGAGGCGCCGCCGCCAGCTCTTGCCATGGAGGTGGCCACCGTCGTGCTCTATCTTGAGGCCGCTTACGAGGATCTGGATCCGACCGACTCCCACATGACTGAACGCGCGGCCAGCCTTGCCCGGCGCCTTGAACACGTCAATGCCGGTGGCCAGCCTGAGCCACTTGAGAAGTGGATGGAGGACTTGTATCGCAGGGTCAGTGATCGTCAGATCATGGGTAGCGTCGTTGGTGAGCTGAGAACAACGCTCGGCCAGATTGAACGCTCCCTGGATTTGTTTTTTCGCGATCCGCTGGACCGGGTGCCGCTGCAGGAAGTTCCAAGTCAACTGTCCCAGATGCGAGGAGTTTTCTCGGTTTTGGGACTGGATCAGGCGGCCCTGGCATCGTTGCGCATGCGTTCCAGTGTTGAACATTTTCTGGTAGACGAGGCCGCTGTCGTCGATCACACTGCTACCTTTGTAAAGATTGGCAATAGCCTGGGCGCCATCGGGTTTTTGATCGACATGTTGAGCTATCAACGCGAACTCGCCAAGAAGCTCTTTGTGTACGACGAAGAATTGAGTGAGTTCAAACCTTTGATGGGGACCGGTAAGGCGCTGCTGCCGGAGGCAAAGGTCGTGGCACCGTTGATCGCTGCGACGCCGCCACAAGTGCCACCGCCTTCCTTCGAGTTGCCAGAAATTGACGTCGCTGAGGACGAGGACGCCATCGACCTGAAGGACATTTTTCTCGAAGAAGCGCGTGACGTTTTGCAAGCTGGTTTGCTGGCACTGAAGGAACTGGCAGAGAACCCTGCCGACATGGGGCAACTGACCTCGGTTCGAAGGGTTTTTCACATGCTCAAGGGCAGTTCACGAATGGTCGGACTGAACGATTTCGGTGAAGCTGCATGGTCGATGGAGCAATTACTCAATGCCTGGCTGGCAGAGCAAAAACCCGCCAGCAGCGAGCTCCAGAGTCTTGCCGTGAAGGCGCTGCATGGGTTTGAAAGCTGGGTCGAAGACATCGCAAGTAACGCTGGTGCGCCATGGAGTCCGCAGGCGTTCCGTGACGCCGCCGACGCACTGCGCTTGCATGGCGCGATGGTTCAGCTCGTATTGCCGGGTGAAAGAGTGGCAATCTCCGCTGCACAAGACCAGTCACCGCCCGCTATAGCGGCGACCGAAATGCTTGAGTTTGGGGCGACAGAAGTGTTCGATGGAGTCCCGGCTGTGACTCCTGACGGCGATGTTGCATTGCCATTGTTGGAGCCAGGGTCATCCGCGCTGCTTGACCTCGATGGACTGGATTTTGGCGACATTTCTGCCACCGATCCGTCAGCTTTTGGGGTGTCTTCCACCGCGATGGAAGACGAAGGTTTGTCGTCTGAGTCCGGGGCCGCGGAAGGTGCCGAAGTTGACGATCAGATTGCGGCACAGCAAGTCAAACTGGTCGGCCAGGATCCGGAAGACCAGATCAAGTTGATTGGGACCCTGCGTATTGGCATTCCTTTGTACAACGTTTACTTGAACGAAGCAGATGAGTGGTCCCGCCGATTGCTGACGGAATTGAATGAGTGGGCGTTGGAACTGCATCGACCGGTTTTTGACTCGACTGTTGGTTTGGCTCATTCCCTTGCCGGCAGCTCCGCAACTGTAGGCTTTGTTGCCTTGTCGAGCATTGCCCGTGCGTTGGAACAGGCTCTACGACATGTGCAATTTCACGCGCGCGGCATTCCAGAGCATGTCAATGTATTCATTGTGGCAGCAGAAGATATTCGCCGTCTATTGCATCAATTTGCGGCCGGATTTTTGAGAGAACCTGATCCATCGTCGATCGCAGCACTTAAAGCTATTTTGGAACTTGAATTTCCGGCCGGCACGGGGGCTGCTCCAGACGATTGGTACAGTGAACAGTCGCTCGAGTCGGAATATGCCACGGAGTCGGGTCTTGAGCAGACTCCTGGTTTGACCGCAGAAGTTGCGCTCACCGATGACGAAGAGGAAGGCATTGAACTAGTTGATGCACTGGACGTTGACCTTTTTGCGATTTTTGAGGAAGAGACGCTTGAGATGCTGCCGCAGTTGGGAGGCGCATTGCGGCAATGGACGGCGCGACCGGAGAATCTGGGGGCCCGCAACGAAGTGCTGCGTGTTTTACATACGCTCAAGGGCAGTGCGCGTCTGGCCGGCGCCATGCGCCTTGGAGAGATGTCGCACCGCATGGAGTCAGCCATCGAGCAGTTGGGGATGGAGATATTTCAGCCCCACCAGCTGGACTCCTTGTTAACCCGTTTTGATCGAATTCAAGCCGATTTTGAGCGGCTTCGGAGCGACCCCGAAGTGGCGCGCAGTCTGCCAGAAGTGCGGCCGATGGCGCAGGATATGGATTCGGTTTCCAACGAACTGCCTGCCAGCGTCGAGCCGATTTCCATGCCGGTGGCAGTTTCGCCAATTTTCACTCCGCTGGCGCCACTGCGACAGTTGCCTAGTCAGACCGTGCGAGTGCGCTCCCAGTTGCTGGACCATATGGTCAATCAGGCGGGTGAAGTGATGATCACCCGTTCGCGCCTGGATGCGCGCTTGGGGCAGTTGCGCGGGTCGTTGGATGAATTGACCGGCAATCTAGACCGATTGAGAAACCAGTTGCGCGATATTGAGGTGCAGTCGGAGTCCCAGATGCAGTCGCGACTGGCGCAGACCAAAGACTCGGCACAGGGTTTTGATCCACTCGAGTTTGATCGTTTCACGCGGGTGCAGGAGCTCACCCGCATGATGGCCGAGTCGGTGCATGACGTGGCGACCGTGCAGCGCAACTTGCAACGCACGGTAGAGGGCGCCGAAGATGATTTGATTGCACAGGGGCGTCAGGCCCGCGAGTTGCAGCGTGACCTGCTGCGTACCCGGATGGTTGAGTTTGAAGGCATCGCGGAGCGTTTGTACAGTGTTGTCCGGCAGGCCTCGAAGGATGCCAACAAACAAGTCAAACTTGACATCCAGGGCGGCTCACTGGATATGGATCGCGGCGTGCTGGATCGCCTTACGCCAGCCTTTGAGCATTTGCTGCGCAACGCTGTGGCACATGGGATAGAGGACCCGGAGCAGCGTGTTGCGGCTGGAAAGCCGGTTGTCGGAACAATCACGATTCATCTTTACCAGCAGAGCAACGATGTGACTGTTGAGTTCAGGGACGATGGCGCCGGTCTGGACCTTGATCGCATTCGCGGGCAGGCGCACTCGGACGGTATGAGTTCAGAGGGTTCTGCGCTCTCCGATGCAGAGGCCACCAACCTGATTTTCATGCCGGGATTTTCGACCGCGTCGAGTGTTACTGAGCTTGCCGGACGGGGCATCGGTCTTGATGTGGTGCGGGCCGAGGTCAATGCCTTGGGTGGTCGAATTGAGACTTCGACTGAACGCGGACAAGGGACCTGGTTCAAATTGATACTGCCGCTCACTACCGCGGTAACGCAGGTGGTGATGTTGCGTATTGGCACGCAGGTATTTGGCGTACCGGCAACTCTGATCGAGATGGTGCGCCGAGTGCCGGTCGCTGATCTGGAGCGTGCCTACCAGGATAACGTGTTTGACTTTAATGGCGAGAAGGTCCCATTCTTCTGGGCCGGAGCCCTGCTGCAGGCGTCGGCCCAAAGTAGCGAGAAACGGACCAAGACCCTGGTTGTGACGATTTTCCGCAGCGCCGGACAAAGACTGGCGGCGCACGTTGATGAGGTGCTTGGCAACCAGGAAGTGGTGGTTAAAAATCTCGGACCGCAACTCTCACGCCTGCCAGGTCTGGTCGGCATGTCGGTGCTGGCATCGGGAACGGTGGTGCTGATTTACAACCCGGTGGCGTTGGCCTCCGTTTATGGAGAACAGGCACGTCTGCTCAAGTTGAATGCCGACCAAGCCGGGCGCCTGTCGACTTCTCTGCTGGCCAGTGTCAGCCAGACGCCTTTGATACTGGTGGTAGATGATTCGATTACGGTACGCCGTGTTACCCAGCGCCTGCTCAAGCGCGAAGGGTTTCGGGTGGCTTTGGCGGCAGACGGCTTGCAGGCACTGGAGCGCTTGCGCGAAGAAAAACCGGCCGTCGTGTTGTCCGACATCGAAATGCCCCGCATGGATGGCTTTGAGCTGACCCGAAACATCAGGGGCGACGCCAAATTGCGCGACCTTCCGATCATCATGATCACGTCACGAATTGCACAAAAGCATCGCGAGCACGCGCGCGAATTGGGTATTGACCACTATCTCGGCAAGCCCTACTCAGAAGAAGAGTTGATTGGCCTGGTGCGCCAGTATTGTGCTACGCCAGTCACCGAAGAGTAACGTAACGGAGTCTTTGAGCGCTCCGTGTTGCGGTCGGACAGAGTAACTATTCTGCCGTGATGCCACGCGTCGAAATAACGCTGCCCAGCAGTGCGGTATCGTCCTTAATTCGATTGGCTAAACCTTCGGCCGAGGTGCCTGCGACCTGCCAGCCTTGCTGGAACAATTTTTGACGCATTTCGGGGCTGCGGGCAATGCTGCTGAACAACTCTGACAGCTTGGCCACCACGGGCTTGGGCATCGAGTTGGGCGCGGCTATGGCGTTCCAGATTTCGAGGTTAAAGTCTGGCACACCAGCCTCGTTCATGCTGGGGAGCTCCGGCACCAGCGTGCTGCGTCCGCCGGACGTTACGCCAATGGCGCGTAACTTGCCGGCCTTGATCTGGGCCATGGCAAGCGCGGGCGGCAGCATCGACAACTGCAATTGGCCGCCCAGCATGGCGTTGGCCACTTGAGGGTAACCAGGGTACGGCACATGCACCGGGTTGATGTGGGTCTTGCCCTTGAGCCATTCCATGCCGATATGGCCCACCGTGCCCACACCTGGTGAGCCGTAGCTCCACTTGTCACCGGCGCTGCGCGCCAGCGCAAAAAACTCTTTCGCGCTGGCTCCCGGAGCGCCTAGCGGTGCTGTCAATACAAGGGGCGACACGCCAATCAGGCTGATGGGTGTCAAGTCCTTGAGTGGATCGTAGCCAAGCTTGGGGTTAAGCAACTTGGCAATCGTCATGTTGCCATTGATCATGAGCCCGATCGTGTGGTCATCGGTGGCGCGTGCGACGTACTCTGCGGCGATATTGCCGCCAGCGCCAACCTTGTTTTCAACGATGACGCTCTGGCCGAGCGCCCTGGACAGCGGCTCTGCGAGGGTACGTGCAGTCAGGTCCGGCGACGAGCCGGCCGGAAATCCGACGACGATGCGCAGCGTGCGCGACGGCCAGGGGGCTGCTGGCTTTGACGGTGTCGGTTGCGCCAAGCACAAGCTCGAAGAAACGGTAACGGCAACAGCGGCGGCAACGGCCGCAACCATAACGGAGCGTCGCATCACGTTTTGCTTCACGCGAATTCTGCCAGCGTCTTTTTCATCTTCTTCATGGCGGCCACCTCAATCTGACGAATGCGCTCGGCGCTGACGCCATATTCGGCCGCCAACTCGTGCAGCGTCATGCCGCCCGAACTGTCGTCGTTCACCTTCAACCAGCGTTCCTCCACAATGCGTCTGCTGCGCTCATCCAGCGCTTCCAGCGCGCTGGCAATGCCGTCGCTGGCCAGCACATCGCGCTGGCGGGCTTCAATCTGGGCGGTCGGCTCGTGGGTGGCGTCGGTCAGGTAGGCAATCGGGCCGAAGGCGTCTTCGCCGTCGTCTGATGGGCTCGGGTCCAACAGCACATCGCCGCCGGACAGGCGGGTTTCCATCTCGATGACCTCTTCGCGCTTGACTTTGAGCTCAGCCGCCATGGCGTCGATCTGCTCTTCGTTCAGCGTTTCACGGTGCGTACCGGCATCGGCCGCCGCGTCGTCTGATTTGTAGCGTTGCTTCATCGAACGCAGGTTGAAAAACAACTTTCGCTGTGATTTGGTAGTGGCCACCTTGACCATGCGCCAGTTTTTCAGGATGTACTCGTGAATCTCGGCCTTGATCCAGTGCAGTGCGTAGCTCACCAGGCGCACGCCGTGATCCGGATCAAACCGTTTCACGGCTTTCATTAAGCCTACATTGCCCTCTTGAATCAAGTCGCCGTGAGGCAAACCGTAACCCAGATACTGGCGCGAAACTGAAACCACCAAACGCAAGTGAGAAAGCACCAACTTACCGGCTGCCTCGAGATCGTTCTCGTTTTTGAACTTGCGTGAGAATTCCTGCTCTTGTTCAAGTGTGAGCATGGGCAAGCGATTGGCGGCCGAAATATACGCATCCAGGTTGCCCAACGGCGGCACCATGGCCCATGGGTTGGCAACCGTGAGGGCCGAGCCTGAAACTCCAGTTTGATAAGCCATACCAGAACTCCTTTGTGTCATTGGCAATATGTTAGCACTCTCTTAGTATGAGTGCCAATTCAAAAGTTCAATCCCTTTGATAGGTTTTATGCGGGGTGGTACCGCGGTTTGCGGGCTAGTACGGACTGACACTGGCTCGCAGGCCAGATAATGGCAGTCCGACACCATAGAAAATCACATGAGCAACTCTTCTGACAACTCATCCACCCAAGTCAGCGCTGTGATGCAGCCACGCCTGACCAGCCTGTCTCATGGCGGTGGCTGCGGCTGCAAGATTGCGCCTGGCGTGCTGTCGGAAATTCTGAAAGGCGTCAGCGCCATGCCGCTGCCCAAAGAATTGTTGGTGGGTATTGAGACATCGGATGATGCGGCGGTCTATCAACTCAACGCTGAGCAGGCCCTGATTGCCACCACCGATTTCTTCATGCCCATTGTGGACGATCCGTTTGATTTTGGCCGGATCGCAGCGACAAATGCCATCTCGGATGTTTATGCGATGGGTGGCACGCCGATTTTGGCGCTGGCGCTGGTGGGTATGCCGATTAATGTACTGTCGACGCAGACCATTGCCAGCATCCTCGAAGGCGGTGCCAGTGTGTGCCGTGCCGCAGGCATTCCGATCGCCGGTGGTCACACCATTGATTCGGTCGAACCCATTTATGGTCTGGTCGCGCTGGGTCTGGTGCACCCCAGCCGCGTCAAACGCAATGCCGACGCCCGCGTCGGCGACAAGCTGATTCTGGGCAAGCCGCTGGGCGTGGGGATTTTGTCAGCGGCACTGAAGAAAGAAAAACTCGACGCCGCGGGTTATGCGCAAATGATCCATGTGACGACGCAATTGAATACCCCCGGTCCCGAACTGGCAGCGCTGGCGGGCGTGCACGCCATGACCGACGTGACCGGTTTTGGCCTGGCCGGGCACGCCCTGGAGTTGGCACGTGGGTCCAACTGCACGGTGCAAATCGACTGGGCGCGGGTGCCGTTACTCGCCAGTGTGCGGGACCTGGCTTTGCAGGGCATGGTGACCGGAGCTTCCGGGCGCAATTGGGCCGCCTATGGACACGACATTGGTCTGCCCGTCGGTTTTGCTGCGGTAGATCAAGCGCTGTTGTCTGACCCGCAGACCAGCGGTGGCTTGCTGGTGTCGTGCGCGCCCACTGCAGTCGGCGAAGTGTTGCAGATTTTTCGACGGCACGGTTTTGATGCGGCCACCGAGATTGGTGAAATCAGCGCTGGCACAAATGGCGCCAAACTGACGCTGTGCTAGTTCACGTACCAGGTGAACGCGCCATGCGAGCCGCCGCTCTGCACAACCAGATTAACAGTGGGTCCATGGCCGGTTTGTTTGGAATCTCGTTTGCATACTTCAGCCGATCCGGTAGCGCTTGACGAACGAGCGGTCGATCCAGTCCTTCAGCCACCACAGCCAGCGCCCCTGCGCCGAAAAGTTGCCCCAACTGGCGATGGCATAGCGGTCGCCACAGGAGAGCAAATTCAGACTGTGTTTTGGCGGGATGTGCGGGCTTGGCGTTGCGCCCGCCAAAGCGGCGGTCATGTTCTTTAGCAGAGCCGGCCCAGCCCGCAACGCATAAGCACCGCTTCTGGCCTGTGCACAATCAGCCCACGCGCTGTGGCCACCAGCGGCAAAAACCTGCCGGTGACTGGTGGAGCGTTGAAACGCGTCCGCCGCGATGAAGCCGTTGCTGTCCAGCGCCAGGCCACTGTCGGCCAGCCATGCCGGGCCCTGTGCGCCAGTGGCGATCACGGGCACATCACAGGCCAGCCGGGCTCCGCTTTGCAGAAAAACTTCGCCCGCCGCGATGCCCACAGCCAGCTCTGGCAAGACCGTGATTTGGCGTCGCCTCAAGGCCGTCCTCAGTCGCCGTTGAACACTCAAAGGATAGTTGCCGTCCACCTCTGCTGTGCAGCTAACAAGGGTGACAGACGAAGCCGGCAACCGGTGTCGGATGGCCATCGCCATCTCGATCCCTGCAGCACCGCCACCGATAACCGTAACGCGCAGATTGCGACTTTGAGCCAACGCGATGACGCGGGGCCACAGCGTGCCAAAGGCTTCGATCGGACGCAAAAATAGGCCGAATTCACGGGCGCCGGGAATGGCTGCTTCAATCTGCTGGCGATCTTGCACCGGCTCGGTGTTGACCGACAGGTAGTCAAAGCCGATGCTACTGCCATCGTCCAAGGTGATGCTGCCGGCGTTGGCATCAAGTGCCACAACGCTTTGCGGCAGCCACCGCACGCTGCTGCTTCTCAACAACGGTTGCAGCGCAATGACGCAGTCTTCCAGTGCATAGTGGCCGGCCACAAAGCCCGGCACCATGCCCGAGTAGAGTTGACGGTGATTTGGCGACACCAGCGTCACCTGAGCGCCTCTGAGAGGCTTGGCCGCGAGTTTCGATAGCACATGCACATGGGCATGGCCAAAACCAAGCAACACCAGGTTTTTGCCCGCCTGCAAGTCAGACTGTGCCACTGCTTTGGCCAAGCACGCTGGTCAGAAAGATCGAGATATCTGCCACCTCGCGCGGATGCACGCTGTGCTGCATCGGGTAGCTGTGCCACTGGACGGCGTAGCCCAGTTGGTTCAGCAAATCGCGTGTGCTTTCGCCGCGCACTGCCAGTACCACCGGGTCCATGCTTCCGTGACCCATGAAAATTGGCACATGCGCATTGGCTTGGGTGCGCTCGGCGAGCAGGGTATCGGCCAGCGGCAGATAGCCAGAAAGGGCGATGAGGCCAGCCAGTTTATGCGGGAACCGCAAGCCAGTGTGCAGGGCCATGGCGCATCCTTGCGAGAATCCGGCCAGCACGATGCGGTGAGCCGGGATGCCGCGTGAAATTTCATGCTCGATCAGCGCCGCAATGGCCTGCCTGGATCTCTCGATGCCCGCCGCGTCCTGGCGACTCACCAGGTCGGCGCCAAAAATGTCGTACCACGCCGGCATCACATAACCGCCATTGAGGGATACTGGCAAGCTGGGGGCATGCGGAAAGACAAAGCGAATCGGTGGGCAAGCGTCAAGCTTTAACTCGGGCACCAGCGCAGCAAAATCGTTCCCATCGGCGCCCAAGCCGTGCAGCCAGATCACAGCAGCGACGGGTTGGGGTGCACTTTCAATTTCAATCCGAAGTAGCAATTTGTTCATGACAGCAAGGCCTGCGCAAATTCACGGGCATTAAAGGTTTCAAGGTCCTCCAGCTTTTCGCCGACACCGATGAAGTACACCGGTACCGGACGCTCGCGCGCTATCGCCGCCAGCACGCCTCCTTTGGCAGTGCCGTCCAGTTTGGTGACGATCAGACCGCTGAGTTGCAGCGCATCGTCAAAAATCTTGACTTGGGTGAGCGCATTTTGCCCAGTGTTGCCATCAATCACCAGCAGCACCTCATGCGGCGCAGTGGCATCGGCCTTTTGCACCACGCGTTTGATTTTTTTCAACTCTTCCATCAGGTGCAACTGGGTCGGCAAGCGCCCCGCGGTATCTACCAACACCACGTCTTTGGCGCGTGCTTTGCCGGCGCTGACGGCGTCAAAAGTGACCGCCGCCGGGTCTCCTCCCTGCTGACTGATGATTTCAACCGAGGCGCGCTGGGCCCAGACACTGAGTTGCTCACGGGCAGCGGCACGAAAGGTGTCGGCAGCGGCCAGTAACACTGTGGCGCCGTTGTTGGTGAGATGCTGGGTGAGCTTGCCAATGGAAGTTGTTTTGCCGGCGCCATTAACTCCCGCCACCATGATGACGCAGGGTTTGTGCTGCCCGATCACCAGCGTTTTCTCCAGCGGTGCAAGCAGCCTGGTGAGCGACTCGACCAGTAGTTCCTTGACGGCAGCCGGGGCCGTCGCTTTACTGTCCTTGACGCGTTGTTTGAGGTCATCCAGCAGGTATTGCGTGGCTTTCACACCGGTGTCGGCCATCAGCAGGGCGGACTCCAGGTCCTCGTACAAGGCGTCGTCAATTCGTGTGCCGGTAAAGACGGTCGCGATGCCGGAGCCGGTCTTGCGCAGGCCATTCTTGAGCTTGGCAAGCCAGCTTCTTCGCTGCGGGGCAACCATCACCGCCGCAACAGTCGCTGCTGCTTGCGCCGGTTGCGGCAGCGCCGCCTCCGGTGGCATCTTTTTAAAAAAACTGAACATTGGGGGGCTTCATGGAATCACGTGATTCTATGAAACCACGAGTGCCAATATTCATTCCCCTGCCAGCGCACAGATTAAGCCAGCATTTGCGCACCTAAATGCCCGAACAAAAGGAAGAAGGTGCTGCCAGGGCGGAGCCGGGACCGGTCAGTGAGTGATGGCGACCAAGACACTACAAGGCGAGTGCTCGATCAGAACCTTGGAGATGGAACCGCGCCACCATCGGGCGGCCCAGCTATCCAGGTGCTTGTGGCCCACCACAATCAGGTCGGCCGGGATCTTGCGTGCAAGTTTTGTGATCTCGTCCACCGTTTCACCGACCAGCACCTGGCCGGTCGCTGCATGACCGGCCGCTGCAAGGCGACTGATACCCTCATCGAGAATGCCCTGCATCGCCTGTTTTTCGCGCTCCATCAGGTATGGGTCGTAAACACCGACTCCCATTCCCATCACATCCATATTCAGCGGCATCACCGCCACCAGTGTCAACTCCGACTGAGCCCACTGCGCCAGGTCCTGACAGTCGAGCAAGGCCTTTTGCCCACTCTGGGAACCATCGTAGGCCAGCAAGATTTTCTTGTACATGGATGTCTCCTTGTTTGAGGAAGGTTTTCAATGAAACGTGAGCATAGACCTTGCGCGCGTGAGATGCAACCAGGCAACGACATTCTGGCGAGCCACCATTACGCTGCCACGGTTGTTCGCGCATCGCGCATATCGCCTGGGGTAAGCTTTGCCCATGAAACAAGAAAGATTCTCCGCCGCCCGCAATACCGCCAGTAAACCGTACCCCGTGCAACCCAGCACCGCGCAGGCGCATGAAGTACGCCTTATCGGTGGCCAGTGGAAACGCACCAAATTGGCAGTGCTCGACAAGCCAGGCTTGCGTCCGACGCCCGACCGGGTGCGCGAGACTTTGTTCAACTGGCTGGGCCAGGACCTGACCGGTTGGCGCTGCATTGATGCTTTTGCCGGCACTGGTGCACTTGGCTTTGAGGCTGCCTCGCGTGGTGCAAAGGAAGTGTTGATGGTCGAGCAGGACACGGCCCTGGTGGCACAGCTCAAGCGTGTTCAGACACAGTTGCAGGCCAGTGCCACGCGCATCGTGCGGGGTGACGGTGTTGCTGCGCTCAAACAACTTGATCCTGCCAGCATGCATGCGGTTTTTCTGGATCCACCATTTGAATCGATCCTGTTTGATGCTGTGCTGCGAGCCGCCGGCCATGCCGTTGCAGCAGATGGCTTTGTCTACCTGGAGGCACCGGTCTGGTGGACCGACGCGCAATTGGTTGAGGCCGGCTTGTGCGCTCACCGCCATCTGAGGGCCGGCGCCGTTCACGCCCATTTACTCAGGCGTCTGGCCTAGTCAGTGCTAGCTCACTGCATAATGCGACGCAGGAGTTCTGAAAGATAAATAGAAGCAGCCGAGCTTTAATCTCAATTGATCCACAGGCGCAATATGCCCCACAACGTGATTGCCGTTTACCCAGGCACTTTTGACCCGATCACCCTTGGCCACGAAGACGTGGTGCGAAGGGCCACTCAATTGTTTGACCGCGTCATCGTGGCCGTCGCCGCCGGGCATCACAAAAGAGCGCTGTTCTCTTTGCAGGAGCGCATTGACATGGCACGTGAAGCGGTGAAGGATTACCCGCAGGTGGAGGTGGATAGTTTTTCTGGTTTGCTGCGTGACTTTGTGGTGGCGCAGGGCGCCAAGGCGATGGTGCGGGGCTTGCGCGCCGTGACGGACTTTGACTATGAATTTCAGCTCGCTGGCATGAACCGCAGCCTGATGCCCAATGTAGAAACTGTTTTTCTCACGCCGAGCGATAAGTACCAGTTCATCTCCAGCACTTTTGTGCGCGAGATCGCGTCTTTGGGGGGCGAAGTGGAGAAGTTTGTATCGCCGGTGGTGAATCAGCGTTTAATTGAGAAAGTGAATAGTCTGACGCGTACCTGATGTCTCTGTTACCCAGTTTACCGTTGCGTCCAGCGAGTAAGCACTTTGCTCAGTCAATCAGACTGTTTTTATATTTCATGCGGGAGAAAAAATGAAAATACTATTACCTGTGGATGGTTCTGCGGTTTCGCTCGAGGCCGTTCGCTTCGCCATACGCATGGCGCGTTCTGGGCTGGCGACCAGCGTTGTGTTGGCGAATGTTCAGGAGAGCGCCACTCTGTACGAGTTGGTGGTGGCGCGCGACCCGCTGGTGCTGGAGCAGGTGAGTGCTGCCGCTGGCGCCCACACGCTGGAAGCGGCGCAAGCCCTGCTCAATGAGGCAAATATTTCCTTCGAGTGCGAAGTGGCGTCTGGCGACCCTGCACACACCATCATTGACATCCTGGAGCGCTATGAATGTGATCTGGTGGTGATGGGCGCCAGCGGTACCAGCACCTTGCGCAGCGCCTTGCTGGGCTCGGTCTCCAATGAAGTGCTGCACGCGGCCGGTGTACCGGTGATGATCGTCAAGTCCGGTGAAATCGCTGACGTCGATGTGCCTGAATGACCGAACTCATCCTCATCCGCCATGGCGAAACCGACTGGAACCGCGAGCTGCGCTTTCAGGGTCAGGTGGACGTGCCGTTGAATGCTGTTGGGCGCGAACAGGCGCGTCGCCTGGGTGTTCGTCTTGCGGCTGAGCCGGTGCACTTGCTGGTTTGCAGCGACCTCCTTCGGACTCAGCAAACGGCCTTGCCCATCAGTCAGCAAAGCGTGCAACCGCTCAGATACAGCACGGTATTGAACGCCGCTTTACGGGAACAACATTTTGGCGCTGTTGATGGCATGCGGGTCAACGAGATCCAGCTTCAACACCCACTCGCCTGGACGCAGTGGATTAAATTTCAAGCAAACTTTGCTTTTGCAGGCGGCGAAAGCACGCAACAGTTTCATAGCCGTGTGATGGCGGCCGTGCGTGAGTTGGCGCTGGTTTACGCGAAGCAAACACTGCTGGTGGTAACGCACGGCGGTGTGCTGGACATGATTTACCGCACGGCGCGCGCCTTGCCGCTGACGGGGCCGCGCCAGATCGAGATTCCCAATGCGGGCCTTAACCGGGTGCGCATCGACGGTGCTGCGATTGAGATTCTCGCCTGGGCCGACATACAGCACCTGGCTGATATGCCAGCGCAGCCGTTCTACGATCAAACTGGCTTGGTCGGGCTGGGTGACCGGCTCGACTGATGCATGGTTTTGAATTTACTTGCGACTGTTCTGAGTGCGCGCAGTACAGCCTGTCAGCGACGTTTCGCAAACGCTTCAAACTCGTCGATCGGTAGTGGCTGGCAAACCAGATACCCTTGGTAAGTATCACACCCCTGGGCTGCCAGGAACGCACGTTGCGCCTCCGTCTCCACACCCTCTGCAATCACAGTCAGGCCCAGGTTTTGAGCCAGGGCAATCACCATCTTGGCAATTGCCGCATCGTTCGGGTCAATCAGGATATCCCGGACAAAGCTCTGGTCAATTTTGAGCTGATCCAGTGGCAGGAGCTTCAAGTAGGAAAGAGAAGAATATCCGGTGCCGAAGTCATCCAGTGCGAAGCCAACGCCATGCTCTTTAAGCGCACTCATCTTGGTGAGGATGTCTTCGACATTGGACACCAGCACGCTCTCCGTAAGTTCCAACTTCAGCCGCTGCGCCTTGACGCCTGTGCGATGGAGTGTTGCCAACACCTGGGGGACAAAATCTTCTTGTTGAAACTCCCGCGCGCTGACATTCACTGCGATGGTCAGCGACTCGAAGTCGGATTGGGTCGCCCAACTCGCCAATTGAAGGCATGCCGCCTCCAGCACCCATTTTCCTATTGGCACAATTTGTCCGGTTTCTTCGGCAAGGTGAATGAACTCTGCCGGCGATACAAGGCCGCGTTCTGGATGGCGCCAGCGCAACAGTGCTTCGACGCCAATTAACTGGCGCTCCGCTGTGACCTGGCCTTGATAGTGCAAGCTGAAATGACTCTCGGCCAGCGCCCGATACAGATCGAGCTCCATAGCTGAGCGGGCGGTGACGCTGGCCTGCATCGATGGATCGAAAAATCGCAAGGCGTTTCGTCCTGTCATCTTTGCCTGGTACATGGCCAAATCGGCACGTCGCAGCAGTTCCGCGAC
The DNA here is from genome assembly GCA_037141865.1 of Comamonadaceae bacterium. Lineage (GTDB taxonomy): Bacteria > Pseudomonadota > Gammaproteobacteria > Burkholderiales > Burkholderiaceae_C > Rhodoferax. The sequence continues at coordinate 32,621 of JBAXBQ010000006.1, forward strand.
GGTGTTGACGTCGTGCCCGAACAAGGCAACGCCTATGCTGGGAGTGCTGTGATACGGGTAGCCAGCAAGATCGTAGATTTGACCTAGCAGCAGGCGAATTTTTTCAGCAACAATTTGAACCTGTGCAACTGCGTCAACGGTCGTCTCGCTGAGGTCTTGCAAGATCACCACGAACTCATCACCGCCAAAACGAGCGACAGTGTCCCCCTCACGCGTGCAACTGCTAAGTCGCTGGCCGACTTGCTGCAGGAGCAGGTCGCCCTTGTCATGTCCAAGCGTATCGTTCAGGGCTTTGAAGTTGTCCAGATCAATGCAAAGGAGCGCCCCTTCGCGCTGGTGGCGGGAACTGGCAGCAAGAGCCTGTTCCAATCGGTCAATCAGGAGTCGCCGATTGGGTAGTCCGGTCAGCGAATCAAAGAATGCGAGGGTCTCAATTTCGCGCTGAGCCTGCTTGCGCTCGGTAATGTCGCGCAGCGCAACATAGGTGGCCGGTTCGCCGTCAAATATGATCTGGCGGCTTTGAACCTCCAACTCCATCTCCGTCCCATCCAGCTTGTAGTATTTCTCCTCAAGCATGGGCGAAGCAATGCCTGTGGAAATAGTGGCCTTCATTCTCGCTATCACGACTTTGTGAAAATTGATATGAACAAAGTCAAGTACATGTCTGCCAACGATTTCCTGCGCAGAAGTTGCACCAAACAGTTTGAGGGTGACCGGATTGACGTAGATGATGATTCCGTTTCGATGCACGGCGACCGCCTCCGGAGACCACTCGACCAAGGTGCGGTGGCGCTCTTCACTTTCGCGCAACGCAACATCGCGCAGTTGCAGTTTTTCCAGCAGCCGATTGAAGCCGCCGATCAGTTCACCAATTTCATCCTGGCGTGAAATGTGCAAAGACTGCAGGGGCAGATTCTGAGAAGTAAAGGATGCCAACGTTTTAACGGTTGCAAACAATGGCGAGAGCTGGCGCTTTAGCATCCACCACGACAGACCACCAGCCAGCACTGTGAGCAATATTGTGGCCAGCAACATCCGCTGCTGCGTAGCACGGATTGGCGCAAACGCCTCTTTGGTCGACAATTGAGCCGCCACATACCAGCCTGCAGGGGGAACACTTTTCGCAGATGCCAGTACCTCCACACCTTTTGGACTGATCCCAAGGATGGAGCCCTCGTAGCCGTCAATGAATCGATCAATCATCGGGTTGACGCCCGGTGCGGGGAGCGGTTCCATGATGCGGCTTTTGTCCGAAGCAGTGATGATGAGCCGGTATTGCGGTGCATTCAGAAGAAAGCCCCCGGTTTTACCGTACCGGCCATTTGTCACGGCATCCAGAAAATTAGGTTTGCCCAAGTTGGTCAGGCCCGAAATGGCACCCATCACATTACCTTTTGTGTCGAGAATGGGTACCGCCATGACGATAATCGGCGCCTTCATGGACTTACCGATCAGTGGGCGACTGATCGTTGCTTTACCGTCTCGCAGCGCAGTTGCGGTGACCTCGGTGTCCATGTAGTTCACGCCAACCCGACCTGCTGCAAGCGGGACATCGGCAATTGCGGTGCCATCCAGACGCAAGACTGTGACGCCGCCGTTAAAGTGCCCTTGCAAGGTCAGCTCTTGTTCCAGGTAGGTCTGTATTGCTGCCGCGTCGCCCTTGATGACCGGGGCCAATCGTCTGGCAACCAATTGGAGCGCTGTCAAACGCTCGTTCAACTGTTGCGTGACCTCTGCGGCGAGCAGTGAAACTGTCGAAAACTGCTGTTCCCCGGTCAGGCGTTGCATTTCTTCGCGCAGAATCCGACTGGCAAAGAACGCCAGTGACCAGATGCTCAACACGAAAACAATCAGTGTGAACAGGGTCACTCTGGTCTTTAGTGATTGCAACTGAAGTAATTTTCGGTTCACGTGAAGTCGTATCGGCTAAGTCGGCAAAGTCAGGCTCCGGGTCTCTGCATAGACTTCGTTTCGACGCATCGAACCGCGATGCAAAGAGACGACTGGTGCCAACCGGCTATGCTAGTCAACTCGCTACCCATTGGACATCCCCTGTTTGGGGGAAACTGACTGTACGCCCACCTATCCGTTGATGTGGATCAACAGTTGCTCAGGGACGTTCGCTCCCCTGGCTAGCCGTCTAACCTGATGCCTTTCGCCTGGTTTTTTTCGCCACGATCTCAAGCAGGTGGCGGGTGCCCGTCAAACGCGTCGCGCCCAGGGACCCAGTGTCAATTGCTCTAACGCAACCAGACTTTGTTCAAATTTCGCCCAGCCCACCAAGGACCGCTCGATGAGTCCTGCCCGAACAGCTTTTGCATAGTGTTCACGCGCCAAGTCAAAGGGCAATCCCATTAGCAGGCGAGACGTTCGTGCAGCCGCCAGCTTGACTGCGGGAAAACCTGTTGGAGGGTTCATGAAATCTGCTATCACCACGCCCTGTGACCCCAAATCAGGCCATTCGATGCATCTCGCGCACGGAGGTCAAGTTCGCGCATACGCCGCTCAAGGTCACAAGTGTCGTTGGCTTCGGAAAGATACTTGACGTCAAGCTCGTCTTTTGACCTGACAGTGGCAATAAAAGCTTTGATGAGCTCGATCATTTTGGACATGATGAGTCCTTTCGGGATTGGTAAGTATCGAATATAAGGGTTTACCCTAGTAAACTCAAGGTTTGAGCTCTCTAAAGCAACAAACAGGTTTTGCCTACGAATGCTTGCTTTGCACGAACTGAAAATTTCATCCCGATTCGGGCGGGAAATTCAACTCAATCGCCAACTGCGACAATGCAGACGTACGAAAATCAGACTTTGGCTGGCGAATGGGAGTAAGTGAAGCGGATGCAGGCAATTGCGCCATCAGGGTCCATCGAACGAGCCAAGGCATTTCGGCGCTGCCAAGCGACTAACTATGCGAACTGATCGTCTAAAAATGCAAGAAAGTTCCAAGCTGTCAGTAACGGACACGTGGGACGAGGGCGAATGTAAGGCAGTGATCGAACAACTTTGGACGCTGCGCCAGAGCATGCTCGATCACGAAGTGACTTTGGCGCCTTTACTTGGTGCGGTGGATCCCGCCTACCGGGCCAGTGCGCGTAACCTCGCCCACTACCTGACGCTGCGCCATCTGGACCGGCGTACCCTGCAAGAATGGCTTTCTCAAGTCGGGCTGTCATCACTTGGGCGCGCGGAATCTCACGTTCTGGCCAATCTCGATAAGGTTTTGGGTATCTTGCACCGTCTGACAGGGCAAGCTTGGACGCCGCAATCGCAGGACGAGCCGGTCGGCATCCATAGCAGCCGAAAGTTGCTTGAGCGCCACACCGAAGAGTTGCTCGGGCCTGCGCCCGCAAACAGGGCAGTACGCATCATGGTGACCCTTCCCTGCGAGGCCGCCGGCGATTATGGGCTGGTTCGGCGATTGGTAGTTTCCGGCATGGACATCGCCCGTATCAATTGCGCCCACGATGGCCCCGCCCAGTGGACCGCAATGGCTGGGCATGTACGACGCGCGGTGCGCACGGTCGGTCGACCCGTGCGCATTCTGATGGATCTGGGTGGGCCGAAATTGCGCACTGGTGCACTGGCCAGCGGTACTTCGGTGCTCAAAATCAAGCCCATGCGCAGCGCGCTTGGGCAGGTTTTGTCTGCGATCCGAATCGGTCTGCGTGTGGCGGGGTCAACCATGCCGGTGTCGGGCGCAACAGCGCATATCGGTGTTGACGCAGCTTGGCTACGACAGCTGAAACCTGGCGATCAAATCGACCTGAGCGATGCCCGCGGTGCCGAACGCGAGCTTCTGGTCGTTGGTTTGGACGATAGTGGCGTGTTGGCGGAATGTACTCAGACTGCCTACCTGGTGCCGCAGACCCGTCTGGTGCGAAGGCGCCGGGGACACGCGCCACGTTTCACTGTTCTGGCGGACTTGCCGTGCCAGGACGGCACTCTCCATTTGGAGCGCGGAACGATCATGCATTTAACCCGCGATGCGCTCGAAACACCAGCCGCCAAAGAGCGAAAGAAGGAGCACGGTGCGATGCTAACCGTAAGCTGCACATTGCCCGAGGTATTCGGACAGGTCTGCGTCGGTGAAAGAATATGGTTTGACGACGGGCGCATTGGTGGCGTGATTCGCCGTGTCGAACCAGAGTGGTTGGAGGTGGAAATCGTCCAGGCGCGTGATAGCGGGGAGAAGCTGGCCGCTGACAAAGGCATCAATTTGCCAGATAGTCAACTCAACTTGCCGGCCCTGACTGCAAAGGACATGCAAGACCTGGTCGTGGTCGCCAAGGAGGCTGACCTGGTGGGTTTGTCGTTCGTCCATCAGGCCGCAGACGTTGACGCATTGAGATCCTGCTTGCGCGAACTCGGAACGCCTGACATCGGGATCATGCTCAAAGTGGAGACTCGCCGTGCCTTTGAAAACCTTCCTGAGCTGCTGTTTTCTGCTATGTCGAGCAATGCCGCCGGCGTCATGATAGCGCGCGGCGATTTGGCAGTGGAATGTGGTTACGAACGATTGGCAGAAGTCCAGGAGGAAATACTCTGGGCTGCCGAAGCGGCGCACATGCCGGTGATCTGGGCCACCCAGGTACTCGAGACGCTCGCAAAAACAGGGTTGCCTTCGCGCGCCGAGATTACCGACGCCGCCATGGGGGAACGCGCCGAATGCGTGATGCTGAACAAGGGACCGCACATCACCGAGGCGATGCGAACACTGGATGATATTTTGCGCCGTATGCAGTCGCATCAGACCAAGAAAAGACCTTTGCTGCGGGCGCTGCGTGCGTGGAGCTTGCCGCACCAGTCTTAGCGACAGCGGTGGGATTTTCAAGCGCCGTAACACGCCGACGGTTGACTGCAACCGATTTCATTCTTGGGCGGGTCGGCCTCCATGCCCGGTAGTTGCCGGTGGCTGTGGCCAGGGGTGCTGCGCATCACGCAACAACTCAAATGCACGTGACACCTGCAACACGCCCAGATCATCAAAACGTCGGCCAGCAATCTGCAATCCTATCGGCAAGCCGCTAGAGCTATAACCGCAGTTGATCGAGGCTGCCGGTTGCTCGGACATGTTGTACGGTACGGTGAAGCCGATGTGTTCCAGTGGGCGCAGCGGGTCGTTGGTAGGCGACGGCAGCTCAGCCGCAAAGGCCGGCATGGGCGAGGTGGGGGAGATCACGTAATCAAACGGCTGGCAGGCGCGCACCGTTGCCATACGCGTGGCGTGAAACTGGTCAAAGGCGTTGAACGCCTGCGGCCCGGTCATAGCGGCCGCGCTGTCAGCCCACTCCCGGATGAAGGGCAGCACGCTGGCCTTTTTGTCAGCGGCAAGTGCTGACAGATCCATGTGCGAGCGCAGGCGCCAGCCGCGGTCCATGCCATCCAGCATGGCCGGTGTCATGAAAGGTGCCATCCGCTCCACGATAGCGCCGGCGCGCTCGAAAATTCGGGCGGCGCGTTCAATGGCGGCATGCACCTCGGGCTCCACCGTCAGTCCGCAACCGGCGTCCAGCAGCAAGCCGATTTTGAGCCCGCGCAGTATTTCAACACCTTGGTCAAACTGGTCCCAGGCGATGGCTTGGTAAGGCAGACTCATGCTGTCGCGTGTGTCAGGCAGCGACAAAACCTGCATCATCAGGGCGGCGTCCGCCACGCAGCGCGTCATGGGACCGGCGGCCCGACCGGTGTAGGGCGGATCAATCGGGATGCGACCTAGGCTTGGCTTCAGACTGAAAATGCCGCACCAGCCAGCCGGCAAGCGCAGTGAGCCGCCAATGTCGGTGCCGATGTGCAGCGGGCCGTAGCCCGCCGCTGTCGCCGCCCCAGCGCCGGCGCTGGAGCCACCGGGTGTTTTGCTCAGGTCCCACGGGTTGCGCGCTAACGGATGAAAGCTGGACAAGCCGCTGGACAGCATGCCGTAGTCGGGCATGGTGGTTTTGCACACCATGACGGCACCGGCCTCCAACAGACGCTGAGCCGGTGGTGCGTTGGCTGCCGCGGGGGTCAGTACAGTGGCCAGCGTGCCCAGCGGCACCGGGTCACCCTGTGTAGCGATATTTTCCTTCACGCTAACAGGCACGCCATCGAGCAAACCACAGGGCTCGCCGCGTTCCCAGCGCGCCTGCGACACCCTTGCCTGCGCCAGTGCCAGCTCGGGGCGCAACAAATAGCTGGCGTGTATGTGGGGTTCCCAGCACTCGATGTGGTCCAGCACCGATTGCACAACCTCTACTGGCGAGAGCTCACGACGACGGTAGGCTGCGATCAGGGCGTGTGCACCGAGCTCATGCAGCTTCAAGACCACGATAGAGTGGAGACGTCGTTGACAAAAATCGGCATGTCCTTCCACAACCCTTTAAGATTTTTATTGGCCACGGTGATCCACTGCGGCTGGTACAAAAAGGCATGCACCGATTCATTGGCCAGCATGCGCTGCGCGTCACCCAGCAGTTTGGCACGGTCTGCTGCCCGCGGCGCGTTCTGGATCTTGTCGAACAAGGCCGAGAACTGCGCTGATTCATAACCCCAGTAGTAGCCGGGCTTGGCGAAGTTGCCCAGGTCAAACGGCTCCACGTGCGAGATGATCGTCAGGTCGTAGTTTTTGTTGGTGTAAGTACCGCTGAGCCACTGGGCCCACTCCACATTCTCGATTTTGGCGACAATGCCAATCTTCGCCAGTTGGGCGGCAATCACCTCACCGCCCTGGCGCGCATACGGCACCGGCGGCAGTTTGAGGCTCAGTTCCAGCGGCGTTTTGACGCCCGCTTCGGCCAGCAAGGCCTTGGCCTTTTCGATGTTGAAGGGGTTGATGCCAGTGGTGTCGACAAAGCCAAACGCGCCCGGCACATAGTGACTGCCAATTGGCACACCATAGCCGTCGGCCGCGCCTTCAATGACGGCCTTGCGGTCAATCGCGGCGGCAATGGCGCGGCGCACGCGCACGTCGTCAAGAGGTTTTTTCTTGTTGTTGATGGCCAGAATGGTTTTGGCGCGGGAGCCGCTCACCACCACCTGGAACTTGGCGTTGGTCTTGAACTGGACCACGCTGCGCGGTGTGACGCGCGGGAAGGCATCTACGTCCCCGGCCAGCAGCGCCGCGACCTGGGCCGCCGGGTCGCTGATGAAGCGAAAAGTGACCTTTTTCATCTTGATGCTGGCAGCGCCACGAAAGCCATCCCATTTGCTTAATGAGACGGAAGAACCCTTGTTCCAGACGGCAAGTTGGTACGGGCCGGTGCCCACCGGCTTGGTGGCGTTGTTGTCGGCGCTCTTGGGTTCCACCATGATGGCGGTGGCCTGGCCCATCAAAAACAAAAAGTCGGGGTCCAGTGATTTGTTCAGAATGACGACCGTGTAGTCGTCGATGGCCGCCACGCTGTCCATGCCGGTAAATATGCGTTTGTCCTTGTTGGTGCTTTTTTCGGCGGCGGCACGCTCAAATGAGAACTTGACGCTGGCAGCATTGAAAGCCTCCCCATTCTGGAACTTCACCCCTTTACGCAATTTAAAGGTGTAGGTCTTGAGGTCGGGTGACACTTCCCAGCTTTCAGCCAGCAGGGGCGATACGCTGCCGTCGCTGTTGACTTTGGTGAGGGTCTCGAAAATGTTGTATTGCACGATTTCGGCAATGGCGGAGGCGGCACCGGCGGTTGGGTCGAGTCCCGGCGGCTCCAGCGTCATGGCCAGCACAACAGAGTCCTTTTTTCCTTGCGCGGTGGCAGCCCAAGGTAGCGCTGCCAGTGCGGTGCCGGTGGCCGCAGAGCCGAGTACTTGACGACGATTGACCATGATTAATTTCCCTGTCAAAAAATGAGTTTCAAACCAAAATCCTGCACTGTGACAGGCTGAACGATACCACCGCTGGACGCAAGGCTACGGCGCGTTGGTGGCGCCAAAATGACAGGCTGCCTGATGACCCTGGCCGACCACTGTGAGTTCGGGCCGCTGCGCATCGCACAGAGCCTGCGCCTGCGGGCAGCGGGCAGCATAGGGACAAGCCGTGATGGGATGCTGGCGCGGTGCCATCGTGAAGCTGCGTTTTCTGCCACCAGCCGACGGGTTGGCGGCGACACGCGGTACGGCGGCCAGCAACGCCCGGGTGTACGGATGGGCGGCTGCATGGAACAATGTCAACGGCGAACCTTGCTCGACAATGCGTCCCTGATAAATCACGGCGACCTCGTCGCACAGGTAGTCGACCACTGCCAAATCGTGGCTGATAAGCAGATAGGTCACACCAAATTGCTGCGACAGATCCTGCATCAGGTTAAGCACCTGGGCCTGCACCGATACGTCCAGCGCACTGACCGGTTCATCCGCCACGATCAGCTTGGGGCGAGTGATGAGGGCCCGGGCAATTGCCACCCGCTGGCGTTGCCCACCGGAAAACTCATGTGGGTATTTGTCCAGATCGCTGCAGCGCAGGCCGACCGAGTTCAGCACGTCTTCGGCCATGGAGCGCATGTCGGCGACCGAGCTACCACCCAGCACGGCCAGCGGTTCGGTGACGATGCGTTGCACGGTCTGGCGCGGGTCGAGTGAACCGTAAGGGTCCTGAAACACCATCTGGAAGTTGCGCCGTGCTGCGCGCAAGGCGGCTGGGCTGAGCTGATTCAGCGCCTGCCCCAGCACATGGACCGAGCCCGTCGTTGGCGGCTCCAGCGCCATGACCAGACGCGCCAGGGTGGATTTGCCCGATCCGGATTCGCCGACCACGCCCAGATTTTTACCACTTGCCATGCGCAGGCTGATACCTCGCAAGGCGTGTACAGCAGGGGGTGGCGCCCACAGACGCTCGCGTGGCAGCGCATAGGTGCGTGTGACCTGGTCAAGGTGCAGCAGGGCTTCACTCATGTTGGCTTTGCCGCACCAAACACGTCAAGGCGCAGGCAACTCGCCTGGTGGGACTGGCCCAGATCACTGGGTGCGGGCAAGGTGCTGGCACACTGGGCCACAGCCCAAGGGCAGCGCTCAAAAAAAGGGCAACCGGCGGGCAAGTCGGCCAGTTCCGGCACCTTGCCCTCGATGGTGATCAGGCGCTTGCCGCGGGTTGCGCCGAGTTGCGGTCGTGCGCCAAACAGGCCACGCGTGTAAGGGTGTGCCATGTGCTCAAAAACAATCTGCGTCGGACCACTTTCCACGACTGTGCCACCGTACATCACCAGCATGCGCGACACATTCTGGGCAATGAGGCCCAGGTCGTGCGAGATTAGCAGCAGCGCCATGCCGCGCTCCGCCACCAGATCGCTGATCAGGTCCAGGATTTGTCCTTGAATGGTGACGTCGAGCGCCGTGGTCGGTTCATCGGCGATCAATAAATCAGGCCCACAGGCCAGCGCCATGGCGATGGTGATGCGTTGGCGCTGACCACCCGAAAACTGATGCGGGTAGGCGTCAAAGCGACGCGTGGCATCGGCAATTCCAACCCGGTCCAACAGGGCAATCGCTTGCTGCCTGGCCGTCTCGCGCGAAGCGCCCCGGTGCAACCGCAGGGGCTCCGCCACCTGGTGTCCGATGGTGTGAACCGGGTTCAGCGCCGTCATGGGCTCCTGAAAAATCATGCCGACGCGGTTGCCACGCAACTTGCACAGGGCGGCGTCATCCAAGCCCACCAGTTCCTGTTGGTCAAAGCGGATGCTGCCAGAAACGACCGCATTGTCGGGCAGCAAACCCATCAGCGACATGGCGGTGATCGACTTGCCACAACCGGATTCTCCGATCAGGCCCAGCGTATCGCCGCGTTCCAGATTGAAGCTGACAGCACGAACCGCATCAGCCGGACCACGCTGGGTCTGCAGTTGCACGACCAAATTTTGAACTTCAAGTAGCGGCATGGATGTCCTAGCGCTTTCGAGCCAGACGGGGATCGAGCAAGTCGCGCAGACCGTCGCCCAGCAGGTTCAGGCCCAGCACCGCCATGGCAATGGCCACCCCCGGGAACACGGCCAGTTGCGGTGCCTGAAATAACAGCGTTTGCGCCTCGGCCAGCATGCGACCCCAGGAGGGTTGTGGCGGCTGTGTGCCCAGACCCAGGTAGGACAGCGCGGCTTCCGCCAGGATGGCGAGCGCAAACTGGATGGTGATCTGCACGATCAAAGCCGACATGATGTTGGGCAGGATGTGATCGAGTGTGATGCGCCATGGCCCTTTGCCGCAGGCGCGCGCCGCCAGCACGAATTCACGCGACCAAACGGCGTTGGCGCTGGCGCGCGTGATGCGGGCGAAGGTCGGGATATTGAAGATGCCGATGGCAATGATGGAGTTCACGATGCCGGCGCCAAACACGGCGGTCATCATGATGGCCGACAAAATGGCGGGAAAGGCAAACGTGAAATCGGCCAGCCGCATGATCAGCTCCTCGATCCAGCCGCGCCGTGCTGCTGCCACCAGACCCAGGGTGGTTCCCGCAATCAAACCAATGCCAACTGCAATGACACCCACCAAAATCGAATTGCGCGCGCCCACCAGCAACAAGGAGGTGACGTCACGGCCGAACGGATCGGTGCCTAGCCAGTGATGGGCGTCGGGTAGCTGTAGCTTTGCGGCCATGTCGATTTCATACGGCGACCAAGGCGTCCACAGCAGCGACAGTGCCGCGGCCAGAATCAGCAGCAGGGTCAAGATGGCGCCAATCACAAAACTGCGATGGGCCAGCGCTCGTGCCACAAAGCTGACGCTCTGGCGTGTCCTCGCCAATGTGGAAAGACTCATATGTCGCTGGCCTTTACGCGTGGATCAATCACGGCGTACAGGACGTCAACGACGAAGTTGACGATGATCACCATGGCGGCCAGCAGCATGACGCAATTGCGCACCACGATGAGGTCGCGGTTGGAGATAGCCTGGAAGATCAGTCGCCCCAGCCCCGGCAGGTAGAACACGTTTTCCACCACGATCGTGCCGGCAAGTAAATTTGCAAATTGCAGCCCCATGACCGTGACCACCGGAATCATGGCGTTGCGTAGCACATGACCCCACAGCGTGGCACGCCGCGACAAGCCTTTTGCGCGTGCGGTACGCACAAAATCTTCGCGCATGACGTCGAGCAGCGCCGAGCGCGTAATTCGCGCCAGAATGGCCGACTGCACCACGGCCAGCGAGATAGCCGGCAGTAGCAGGGACTTGAGGGCTTGCCCAACACCTTCATCCCAACCGGCAAAGCCGCCGGCCGAAAACCATTGAAGCTGAACCGAGAACAGCAATATAAGCACGATGGCAAACCAGAAATTGGGGATTGCGATGCCAATCTGGGCCAGGCTCATCATGCCAACGTCACCCAGCCGGTTGTGGCGTGCAGCTGCGTAAATGCCTGTCGCCAGAGCCAGCATGGTGGTCAATGCCATGGCCATCAGGGCCAGCGGCACAGTCAGAACCAGCCGTTCCAGCACCAGTTCGAGCACCGGGCTAGCGTAGCTGTAACTTATTCCCAAATCACCCACCAGCATCCCGCTGACCCACTGCCAGTAGCGCTCCAGGGGCGGCAGGTTGAGTCCCAGCTTGCTGGCCATTGCTGCAACGGTCTCTGGCGCGGCGTCCGGTCCCATCAATATCTGGGCGGCGTTTCCTGGCAGTATTTCCAATACCAAAAAGATCACGACCGAAGCCCCCAGCAGGGTGGCCAGCAGGGTGATCAGGCGTTTAAAGAGAAATAAACCCATGGCACCAGCTCAGGTAGCGCTGTCGCCGATAATTTGACTCATGCTGTTTTGTCCGAATGAATTTCACAATGTTGTGGATGGTAAGCCATGGCTTTAGTCATCACCGACGAGTGCATCAACTGCGATGTGTGCGAGCCCGAGTGTCCGAATGCGGCCATTTATCTGGGCCATGAAATCTATGAGATTGATCCACACCGATGTACCGAGTGTGTTGGTCACTTTGACGAGCCCCAGTGCGTACAGGTGTGCCCGGTGGCCTGCATACCGGTCAACCCGCTGTTCGTTGAAGATCAGGCAACCTTGTGGCAAAAGTACCGGCGGCTACAGTTTGAATTGAAGAACTCGCAGGCTGTTGAATGAGTCTGTGACGTGCAAGGCCTTCAGGGTTGACTCTCAACCTTCTTGACAACGATCTTCTTTGCAGCCTTTTTTTTCTTTTTGTCACCCGGCGCCTGGGCGGTAAAGAACTCCGGTGTTTTCTTCTTCTTTTTCAATTGGCTTGGGCCAGGGTCCTTTACCGTTTCTGGCGCTGGTGTTGGTGGCACCGCCACTGACGAGTTTGCCGCAAGATCTTTGCCTTCTTGCTGTAGTCTGGCCTTTTGTAGCGTCTCGGCAGATTTGGCGTCGCGACTTGCTGCGGTATCGGTTTGTTTTTTTTGCGCATGAGTGCGCGGGTCTGCAGTCTCGATCTGGACAGCGCCGGGGCACGGGGTCTGACTGTAGGAGTCGCCGCACTTATAGGCTTTTTGAGCCGTTGCGCTGGTGGACAAGGCGGCCATAGCGACCAAAAATAGAACGTTCAATTGGAAGATTTTCAAGCTGTACTCCTGTTCGGAAAAACTGTTGCGACGGGACTTAAGAGGTTGAAATTTCAGGCCTGGGAGGCTTCGGTCTTGGTGGTTTGCTGGTGTGTACCAGCATAGTGGCTTTGTCCATGTCGCCGGCCAGCAAATGGGGCAACGCCTTGAGCGCTCGCCCGATGCTTTGATCAATAGCCACACGGTGATCCAGCGATGGCTTTTTCAGCACCCAGTTGATGACTTCAGACTTGATGCCCGGATGACCAACGCCCAGCCGAAGACGCCAATAGTCGTCGGTGCCAAGTTGAGCGTGAATGTCGCGAAGGCCGTTGTGACCGGCGTGGCTACCGCCAAACTTGAGTTTGGCCTCGCCAGGAACGATATCCAGTTCGTCGTGTGCCACCAATATTTCATGCGACTGAAGCTTAAAAAAACGTGCCAGTGCGGCGACAGACTTGCCGCACAGATTCATGAAAGTTTGAGGTTTTAGCAGCCAAACAGTTTGCCCATCGATTGCTGTGCGTGCAACCAGGCCGTGGTAGGTCTTGTCCATCACAAGCGGCGCCTTGAGCGTGCGAGCAACCTCGTCCAGCCACCAAAAACCTGCGTTGTGGCGGGTGAATTCATAGTCGGGGCCGGGATTGCCAAGACCCACAAACAATTTGATCATTTTAAATGGGGTCAGATTCCTGCTTGGCTTTGAAGTCGGGCGCTCAAGTGTAACCGTCAGGTTTGGACAGTGAAGTATGAACTATGCAAGCACGGAACAAAAAAAGGCCCACTTGCGTGGGCCGTAACTTTGATGTTTTAGCTTGTTACTTCTTGCTGGGTGGTGCTTTCGCAGCAGGCGTTTTCGCTGCCGGAGCCGCCTTGGCAGCCGCCGGCGCGGCTTTGCCCGCTGCCTTCGGAGCGGCGGCGGGTGCGGCGGCCGCAGGCACAGCGCCGGCCTCTGCCGCCGGTGCCGCTTCTGCGACGGCCGTTGCAATGACTACGACGGACACCAACACCGGGTTGTTCTTTCCGTGCGTCACAGCCGTCACACCCTTGGGCAGCGCAATGTCGGCCAGGTGAAGTGACGCGCCTTTTTTAAGGCCGCTCAAATCGACCGCGATGAACTCAGGCAAGTCTGCCGGCAGGCACAGAACTTCAATCTCGGTCACCACATGGTTTGCAATGCAGCCTTCGGTCTTGACGGCTGGAGAGTTTTCATCGCCGCTGTAGTGCAGAGGCACTTTCATGTGCAACTTGGTATTGGCATCGACCCGCTGGAAGTCAATGTGCAGGATGAGTTGCTTGAAAGGGTGCATTTGCACGTCCCGCAGCAGGACTTTGTGTTCTTTGCCACCGATTTCCATGTCCAGAACGGTGGCATGGAATGCCTCTTTTTTCAAGGCGTGCCACAGCGCGTTGTGATCAATCTCGATCTGCTGCGCCTCACCTGTGCCACCATAGACGATACCGGGCGTACGACCGGAAATGCGGAGACGGCGGCTCGCACCCGTACCCTGCTTTGCGCGCTCAAAAGCGACGAATTTCATAATTAACTCCTGAAAGAGTCCACCGCGACCAGTGTGACCCTGATTTAAAAAAGCTCCCGGGACCGACTTGACGGCACCTGGAGCCCACTTTTGCCCGCATCAGAAAAGATTCTCCTGATCCGAGAACAAACTCATGACCGACTCGCCCTTGGCAATGCGCTGGATGGTCTCAGCGATCAACGGCGCCACCGATAGCTGCCTTATCTTGCGGCAGGTAGAGGCCGCCTGGGTCAGCGGGATGGTATTGGTGACCACCACTTCGTCGAGCGCGGTGCCGTTGGTGATGCGCTCGATGGCCGGCCCTGAAAAAATCGGATGGGTGCAATACGCATAGACCTTTTTCGCACCACGCGCCTTCAAAACCTCAGCCGCCTTAACCAGTGTGCCAGCGGTGTCGATCATGTCGTCCATGATGACGCAGTTGCGTCCATCGATTTCACCGATGACGTGCATCACTTCGCTCACATTGGCTCTGGGCCGACGCTTGTCAATAATGGCAAGGTCACAGTCGAGTTGCTTGGCCAGTGCGCGCGCGCGAACCACACCTCCCACGTCAGGCGACACCACGATCAGGTCATCGTAATTTTTTTGGCGCAGATCACCCAGCAAAACGGGAGACGCATAAATATTGTCAACCGGAATGTCAAAAAACCCTTGAATCTGGTCGGCATGCAGATCCATGGTCAAGACACGGGCGACACCAACAGCTTGTAGCATATTTGCCACCACTTTGGCGGTAATTGGCACCCGGCTTGAGCGTGGACGACGGTCTTGTCGGGCGTATCCAAAATAGGGAATCACGGCACTGATGCGTTCGGCTGACGCGCGCTTGAGGGCGTCCACCATAATCAGCAATTCCATCAGGTTTTCATTGGTCGGTGCACAGGTGGACTGCACGACAAAGACATCCCGCGCTCGCACGTTCTGGTTGATTTCGACGGTAACTTCACCGTCAGAGAAGCGACCCACCGCCGCCGCACCGAGCGAAATATTCAGATGGTCGGCGATCTGTGCTGCCATACCCGGATTGGCATTGCCAGTAAAAACCATGAAATCAGGGGGGTGGGGAGCCTGCATGAGCATTCCAGCGGTTGTCTAACGTTTGCGCTTGTGCGTTCAGTGTGTCGCCCGCGCATCACAAGCGTGAAGCACGTGCAACCGTGATTTGGCAGGGGAAGAAGGATTCGAACCTTCGCATGCTGGAATCAAAATCCAGTGCCTTAACCAACTTGGCGACTCCCCTACACGGGTTGTCAGCTAAATGCTGGCAACCGATAAACTGTCGCTGCTTGCCCAGCCCACCAGGGGATGAACATCCAAATTGTTGCATAGTCTGACCTGAAAAGCGTCCGGCGCTTGCTCCAGGTCGATGGGCTGCAACACTTGTGCAAACACCGCGCTTCCAGAGCCTGTCATACGGCCACTCAGTGCGCGCGATGCAAGCCATTCAAGGGCTTGGGTCACGCCAGGACAAAGTCTTCGTGCAACGCCCTGCAAGTCGTTACGGCCAAAACCGAATGCGTCTGCAGCGAAGCCTGAAATTATAGCAGTCTCGCTGTCGCGTTTCAGGGCCGGATCCGAGAAAATCTGGCTCGTCTGCAACCCTTGGGCGGGTTTCACCACCAAAAAAAGACCGGCTGGCAAACTCACCGGCGTAATTTTCTCCCCAATCCCTTCAACCCAGGCGTTGCGTCCAGCCAGGAAAAATGGCACGTCGGCCCCCAGTTGAAGTCCAATTTGGCTTAACCTCTCCAGGGAGTAGCCGAGCTTCCAGAGACGATTTAATGCCAACAGTGTCGATGCAGCGTCGGATGACCCACCTCCCATGCCGGCTTGCGCCGGTATGCGTTTTTCGATGCCGATGTGTACGCCGAATGGACTGGCGCTGGATGCCTTCAGCGCCCGGGCCGCACGAACCACCAGGTCATCGGCGGGTAAAGGTGTTGCCAGATCTTCGCGGCTGATCTGGCCATCGGTGCGTAGCTCGAAATGCAGGGTGTCGCACCAGTCGATCAGCATGAAGACCGATTGCAGCAAGTGATAGCCATCGCTTCTTCTGCCAGTGATGTGCAAAAACAGGTTGAGCTTGGCCGGTGCGCAAATGTCGTAGAGTTTTTTCATATAACTTGCGGCTGTGTCTGTGACTGATCAATCCAGCAGCACAAGAAGTTCCGTCGGCGGCGCTGGAGTCATGCGTCGGGCGACGATCCGGCCACTGGCATAGAGCGACAAATCGGCACTCCAACCCGCCACCTCCAGATTGTCTCCCGCCAGCCAGGCGAACAGTGCAGTCACAGGTATTTCGCTGCCGAGTGCCTGCTTGATTAACGCTTCCAGCGACTCGAAATGTCTGACCTCGCCGTTGCTGCGCAGAACAGCCGCTTGCGCCGACCAGGAGAGGGCGGCGGCGGTCGTCCCGAGCGGCGTCAATAAAGTCAATTCACCGGCCTGGGCGCTACCGCTCAGTTCAAAGCCAGCGGCAAAGGACTGAACTTGAGAGTTTGGCGGATCGGCTGCTATCCGCACTGCCAGGCGCCCGCGCCAAGGCAATACTTGAGTGCCATTCGGGGCTGATTTTATCGGCGAGACGGTGCACCCACCGATGAAAAATGCAGCCAGCAGCGGCGCCAGAAAAGCGACTCGCGGCAGCCACATCACAGCTTGACACGCACGCGTTTGAGTGTTTCCAGAAGGGTCTCGTTCTCGGCGTTGATCTGGGCACCTTCTTTCCAGATAATCACGGCCTGATCGCGCCGACCCATGGTCCACAAAACCTCGCCCAGATGGGCCGCAATTTCCGCATCTGGCCGGGCCTTGAAGGCACTCTGAAGAATGCGCAGGGCTTCTTCCATGTTGCCGCTGCGGAACTCGACCCAGCCCAGGCTGTCGCTGATGAATGGGTCCCCGGGAGCGTATTGCAGCGCTTTCAAAACAAGCTGTCTGGCCTCCGGCAGGCGGGTATTGCGTTGTGCCAGCGAGTAACCCAATGCGTTGTAGGCATGCTGATACTCAGGTTTGCCGCCGATAACGCGGCGCAACAAGCGTTCCATCTCGTCCACCCGGCCGAGCTTCTCTGCCACCATGGCCATGTCGTACACAAGATCAAAATCATCGGGATTGCCGACGCTGGCCTGTGCCAGAACTTCATAGGCGCTTTTGTATTGATCGCTGTCACGCAGCAGTTGGACTTCCGCGGCGATTTTCAGTCGGGCATCTTCAGGAGTAATTTCGGGCTGGCTGTGAATCAATTGGCGCGCCTCTTCGACTTTGCCCTGGCGGGCCAAAATGGCGGCGCGGCGCAGTTGGGCATTCAGCCGGTCCTGCGGGCTGTCGATGCGTTTGAGCCAGGCGTCAGCCTGCGCGAAGTCTTTGCGTTTTTCAGCAATTTGCGCCAGTGAAAGGTAGGCCTGGACCAAACCGCGGCTCCATTGGGCGCGCGTTGCCGCACCCTGCTGGGTCATTGCCAGATCGACGTAACGCGTCAGAGAATGCTCGGCCAGCGACGGTTTGCCGTCCTGCAATTCGAGAACACCCCGAATCAGCCAGGCATCTGCATAGTCAGGTTTTTCGACGGTTATGTTTTGCAACTGGATAGCTGCTTCAGCGTAGCGCTGTGCATCCAGCAAGGCGCGCGCATACTCCATGCGAAACTCGGGCTTGGCCTGAACTTCAATGTGTTTCTTCACAATGACTTCGGCCTGTGGCGCCTTTGGGCTCATCATGGAAAGGGCAAGCAATGCGGGTGCATCCGATTTGGTGTCCATCGCCTGTGCCCTGCGGGCCGCTTCCAACGCGCCGACGACGTCATCTGCGGCAAAACGCATGCGACCAATGGTGGTCCAGGCCGTAACGCCCAGCGACGGCGACGCCAGATAAGCGTTTAAGGCTTGCTCGACCGTGGCAGCCGCAAGTTTTTTGTCGCTGGCGTGTGAAAACAGTCGCGGAATTGTCGATATGGCGGTGAGCCGGTCTTTCGGGTCGGTCGCCGCAAATTCACGCTTCAGCGGCTCCACCGTATCGCCAATGCGGTTCATGCCAATCAGAATTTGCAAAACGTATCGATTCGCCTCCCTCGAGGCGGGCAGCGCCAGCTTCCATGCACGCGCTGCCATCAAGGCAGAATCACCCGATCGCGCCTGCAAAGCTATATCGACAGCCCGCTGGTACAGCCGGGCGTCATTGGTCTTGCGCGCGGCGTCAAGAATGAGGGAGTAGGCGGCACCCGGTTCGCCCTCCCGAACGTTGAGCTCGCCTAGCAGAAGTTGGTAAAAAAGCTCGCTGTCGAGCGCTGAGCTTACCGCGGCGTCGGGTTTGCCGATAGGTACTTGTGCATTGGCAGCCAGCGCGCAAGCTAGCAGAATGAGGTAAGCAGAACGTTTGAAAAGTGACATCAGACCATAATAATCCATGTCCGAAATCTTTTTTTGTCATGCCTGAATTACCTGAAGTTGAAGTTACCCGCTTGAGTTTTGCCGACAGAATTGCCGGCGCCAAAGTACAGTCTGTGCGCTTGGGAAAGCCGCTACGCTGGCCCTTGGGATGCGCGCCAGTCGAACTGGTGGGGAGAACGGTGCGCGCGGTTCGCAGACGCGGCAAATATTTACTGATTGATCTTGATCAGGGCTTGCTGCTGGTGCATTTGGGAATGTCCGGAAGTTTGATTTTTTCCCGCCAGTTGCCGGCGCCCCGTTTGCACGACCACTTTGAGATGCTTACCAGCCACGGCACGCTCAAGCTCAACGACCCGCGCCGATTTGGTGCAGTGGTTTACGCCACCAGTGAAGATGATCCCGGCGCTGGCAAGCTGTTGGGTCGGCTTGGCATGGAACCCCTGTCCGACGACTTTGATGTCAGCCGCTTCCATGCCGGGTTGAAACGGCGCAAAGCGGCCATCAAGCAAGTGTTGCTGGCGGGCGACGTTGTAGTGGGGGTGGGAAATATTTACGCTTCAGAAACACTTTTTCTGGCCGGCATTCGGCCGACCTTGAGTGCGGCGAAATTGAGTCTGCCGCGCGCAGCCAGACTCCATGCCGCCGTCAAGGACGTGTTGGGACGCGCCGTGGCAGGCGGTGGCAGCACCTTGCGGGACTTCTCCAGTGCCACCGGTGAGAGAGGCCATTTTCAATTGCAGGCCATGGTTTACGCCCGCGCCGGACAGGACTGCCGGGTCTGTGGGACCGCTATCAAATCCTTGCGCCAAGGTCAGCGATCGACGTTTTTCTGCCCGACCTGCCAGAAGTCTTGAAAGACGCGGCCTTGTACCGGTGCTATATTGAAAATATTGGGCGGAGGAAATTTGGCAACTTCATTTAACGAACAGTTTGATCGGCATGGCACGTGGCGCCGTGAGTTCGCCCTGCGACTGAAATTGCTGGCCGAGTGGATGAAAGATCACGAACTGCTGGACGCCGCAGTAGAAGAGCGCTTGCGACGTCTGGAAACACAGGTGCGGGCAGACAAAGTGATGGTCGCTTTTGTGGGGGAGTTTTCGCGCGGAAAATCGGAATTGATCAACGCTATTTTCTTTGCCGGCTATGGCAGGCGCATCATGCCCGCGACGGCCGGGCGCACTACGATGTGCCCGACCGAGATGGCCTACGACGCCGAAGTCCCGCCTTGCCTGCGTCTGTTGCCCATCGAAACTCGCATTCAGCCACAGTCGCTGATGGAATGGCGCATGGTGCCAGAGAAATGGACACGAATTGATCTTGATGTGCATGATCCGAAGCAGTTGTCGGTAGCTTTCGAAAAGGTGGCCGAGACTCGGCGGGTAACGCCGAAAGATGCGAGGGCCCTGGGTTTTTGGCAGAGCGACGCCCCGCAGGAAATTCCGACGCTGGATGCCCATGGTCTGGTTGAGATACCCAGGTGGCGTCATGCGCTGATCAATATCGCACATCCCCTGCTCAAGCAGGGGCTGGTGATTCTGGATACACCCGGGCTCAATGCCATCGGTGCCGAGCCTGAACTCACCGTCAGCTTGCTACCGCAAGCGCATGCCATCGTCTTTTTGCTGGGGGCCGACACCGGTGTCACCAAATCGGATCTCGCCATTTGGCGCGAGCACCTGATCCATGATGCAGACGATATGAACACCCGGCTGGTGGTACTCAACAAGATTGATACCTTGTGGGATGCACTCAGCTCCAGCAGCGAGGTGGAGACGCAAATTGAACGCCAACGGTCGTCCACCGCCGAGATTCTGGGCATCCCTGAAAAGCAGGTTATTGCAATATCGGCCCAAAAAGGCTTGGTGGCGAAGGTGACGGAGGATCCGGCATTGCTCGAACTCAGTTGCCTTCCAGCACTGGAAGAGGCGCTGAGCCGGGGCATCCTGGGTCAGCGTCAGAAAATGCTGGGCACGGCAGTGCTCAGCGGGATTGCAGAATTGCGCAGTGCGACTGGCCGCACCATCAATATTCGCCGCCGTGATTTGACCGAACAAATGATGGAGCTGCGCAGCCTCAAGGGGAAAAATTCACCCGTGATCAGGAACATGCGGTCCAGGATTTCCCAGGAGCAGACCGAGTTTGATCTGGGCGGGGCAAAGATTCATGCAGTGCGATCAGTCCACCTGAAGATGCTGCGCGAAGTTTTCAGTATTCTGGGTCCCACTGCGTTGAAGAAAGAAATGGCGCAGTTGACCCGGATCCTGCATCAAAAAGGCCTCAAGCTGGGTGTCAAGAGAGCTTATGGCGATACCTTTGAACAACTGCGCGCAGGTTTGCGCAAGGTTCAGTCCATCAATGCAGAGATACAGACCATGCTGGCCGCGTCTTTCCGGCAATTGAATGCCGAGCATGGGTTTTCATTGCAGGCACCACCCGACCCCTCGATGGCAAGTTATCTGCATGATTTTGACCTGGTGGAGCGCAGCCATCTGCAGTATCTGAGCCTTGGAAATGTCTTCCGGCTGGCGCAGCCCGAGTTTGCCGATCGATTGGTGCGTGCCCTTGCGACACGACTTCGCATCATTCATGAAACCGCGCTGACCGACATCGAGCAGTGGAGCAAGTCATCCGCCGCCCAACTGGACGCCCAATTACGCGAACGTCGCCGTAATTTTGGCCGACGCCTGGAAGCCATTGATCGCATACAGCATGCGTCTGGCGGACTTGACGAGCGCATGGCTGAGATACGTGATCGGGAAGCTACCCTGCAACAGTTGGAGGGCAAGTTGTCCGAACTCACTGGCTACCTGGTGACTGCAACCAGTGGCGCCAGTCCCGAGCTCGTTGCATCGGCCGAATTAGTTTAAGAAGCGTTGGTGATGCATTTGGCCACGCGGGTGGTGAACTGGCAAAAACTTCATGGACGAAACGATCTGCCGTGGCAGCAGTCCAGAGATCCGTACCGGGTTTGGCTGTCCGAAGTCATGCTCCAGCAGACGCAGGTAGCGACTGTGCTGGATTATTTTTCGCGTTTTGTAAGACGATTCCCGAACGTCATGTCACTGGCCAACGCGTCGCTGGATGACGTGATGGGTTTGTGGAGTGGCCTGGGTTACTACAGCCGTGCCCGCAACCTCCATTTGTGCGCGCTGGCGGTTATGGGTTTACACGGCGGCGCTTTTCCGAAGACTTCGAAGCTGCTGCAAACCTTGCCAGGCATCGGACCTTCTACCGCAGCGGCGATCGCTTCAATATGCTTTGGAGAGCGGGTCGCAATCCTCGACGGCAATGTCAAGCGGGTGTTGACACGTGTGCTGGGCTTTGCGGGTGACCTGTCAATCGCCGCGCACGAGCGTCAGCTTTGGGAGCAAGCGTCCCAATTGTTGCCACTGCAGGATTTGCCCAATGCCATGCCACGCTACACGCAAGGGGTGATGGATTTGGGCGCCACGGTCTGCACTATGAGCAAGCCACGTTGCGATGTTTGCCCGTTGGCACCATCCTGTGTTGCGCGACGCCAGGGTGAGCCCGAGCGCTACCCGGTGAAGACTCGCAAGCTCAAGCGCAGTTCACAGTCGATCTGGTTGCTGTGGGCGCAAGCGCCGGACAGTTCTGTCTGGCTCAGCAAGCGGCCTGCCCCTGGCGTTTGGGCCGGGCTCTACTGTTTCCCCTGGTTCGACGCGCGTGCCATGTTGGAGCAAGGCGTTCCCAAGCGCTACCAAGGGGCATTGCATGACGCTCCAGCCATTCAGCACGTATTGACCCACAAGGATTTGTACCTTCATCCGGTTCACTTGCAACTGCCCAAGTCGTCGCTGGTGCTCGACCAAGGGTCCTGGGTCGGCGCCGACGAATGGCCGCGCCTGGGGTTGCCGGCACCCGTGCGCAAACTGCTGCTTCAGGCCTGCAGCCAGCCCGGCGAGGTGGCAGAGAAGTGACCCGGCGCCGCATCGAGTTCACGATGACGCTTGAGTGTGACCCATTTGTTGGCAAAGCTTTCTGCCAACTGTTCCACAAAATAGACTGAACGGTGCTGGCCACCGGTACAGCCAATGGCCACAGTGACATAGCTGCGATGATCTCGCGCCAAAGCACCCAGCCAGGATTCCAAAAATCGGTCAATGTGCCGCAGCATTTTGCCGACATCGGCTTGCTGTTGCAAAAATTCGGCGACTGGCGCATCAAGTCCGGTGAGGTGGCGCAATTCAGACTCGTAGTGGGGATTGGGCAGCATCCGCACATCAAAAACAAAGTCGGCGTCTCCTGGCACGCCACGCTTGAAAGCAAACGACTCGAACACCAGTGTCATCTGTTCCCCGGAGGAGGAAATCAGTGATTTGACATAACCCTGCAGTTGCGAGGGGCGGATCAGGCTGGTGTCAATGACATGAGCTTGGTCGCGCAGGTCTACCAGCAGATCGCGCTCCAGTTCAATCGCATCTACCAGGGCGCGACGCAGGTCTTGTGCCGGGTCTTCAGACAGCGACTGGGACAGCGGATGCTTGCGACGGGTTTCCGAGTAACGTCGCACCAGGGTTTCAGTTGTGGCATCCAGAAACAACGACTGTACGCTGATGCCTTGCCTGCGTAGCGAAGAGAGTTGCTCGGGAACCTGTGGCAGTGACTTGGCGCTGCGAACGTCCATGGCGATTGCCACGCGACTCGCCTGGTGGCTCTTTTCTACCGCCACAAAGGACAAAAGCAGCTCTGGCGGCAAGTTGTCAACGCAGTAAAAGCCGGCATCCTCCAGCGCGTGCAACGCCACCGACTTGCCGGAGCCCGACATGCCGGTGATGAGGACGATTTGTAGCTCTGGCGCTTCTTGAATCATTAGACTATCCTTGGGATTGCAACATTTCCTTGGCGTGTGCCAGCGTTGTGCTGGAGAGGCGCTCGCCGCCCAGCATACGCGCTACTTCCGCCACCCGTTGCTCACCGTGCACCGGGGCAACCGAGCTGACGGTCGAATTTCCCAGCGTTTGTTTGGCCACCACCAAATGCTGGTCGGCGCAGGAGGCTACCTGCGGCAAGTGAGTTACGCACAGCACCTGGCGGTCGATCCCCAATTGTTTCATGAGTCTGCCCACGGTTTCTGCCACGGCACCACCCACGCCGGCATCGATCTCGTCAAAAATGAGCGTTTGTGCGGTGCCGAGCTGGCTGGTGGTGACGGCGATGGCCAGGGCTAGGCGCGACAACTCGCCACCGGATGCCACTTTGTTGACCGGTCGCGGCGAACTGCCGGCATGCCCTGCCACCAAAAAATTGACGTCTTCCAGCCCGCTCTGCATGGGCTGTGCAGACGGCTCCAGCGCGACTTCAAATTGGCCGCCTTGCATACCCAGACCCTGCATCGATTGCGTGATGGCTCGGGCCAGCTGAGGTGCGGTTTCGGTTCGCGCTTTGGACAGCTGCTTTGCCTCTTGCATATAGGCTTGCTTCGCCGCGTTTTGGGCGGTTTCCAGACCGGCCAAATCGGTCGCTGCATGGAGTTGTTCCAGTTGCTGCCGCCAGCTCGTCAGCAATTGCGGTAGGTCGGCGGGCGCTCGTTTGTAGCGTCTAGCCAGCGACAACCACAAGGCCATGCGCTCATCAAGCTCTATCAGGCGCTGCGGATCGAGTTCGGTCTTGCGCAGGTAGCCACGCAGGCTGTAAACGGTGTCCTCGACCTGTGCCAGGCTGGAAGATAAAACTTCGGTCAGCGCCTTGAAGTGGGGCTCCAGATGCAGCTGTTGCTGGAGCAGATGGCAAGCACTGTTGAGTGCAGTCAGGGCGTTGCCGTCGTCGCCATCCAGAGTTTGCAGCGCGCCTTGTGCAGCGTCCAGCAGGGCTTGCACGTTGGACAGTCGGCCATGTTCGGTATTGAGCGTGTCCCATTCATCGGCCAATGGCGCCAGTTTTTCAACTTCACCCAATTGCCAGGCCAGTCGTTCCTGCTCGCGCTGCAGCGATTCCTGCGCACCCACTGCCTGAGCCAGGTCGCTCTGCGTTTGACGCCAGCGTTGCCACAGCGCGCTTAGCGCGCTGGCGGAGACACCAGCATAGGCGTCCAGCAAACCCCTGACAGCCTCCGTTCGGGTCAGACTTTGCCAGGCGTGCTGCCCATGAATATCCAGCAGTTGCTCGCCGATCTCGCGCAATTGTGTAGCCGTGGCCGGACTGCCGTTGATCCAGGCTCGACTCTTGCCCTGCGCGTCCAGCGTGCGTCGCAATAGCAGACTTTCGTGCTTGTCAAAACCGGCGCACTCAAGCCAAGTTGCGACAGAAGCAGTCGCATGAAATTCGGCGCTGACATCGGTGCGCGGGCTGCCTTCTCGAATCACGCCAATATCGGCCCGGCCCCCGGTGACCAGTTGCAGCGCATCAATCAGAATCGACTTGCCGGCCCCGGTCTCGCCGGTGAGAACGGTGAACCCGCCGCTTAACTCGAGATCAAGTTCGCTGACGATGACGAAATCGCGCAAGACAATGCGTTTTAAGCCCACAGTCAGGCCACTCCCTCATTCCAGTGCAACTTCTTTCGCAGCGTGTCAAAGTAGGACCAGCCTTTGGGGTGCAAAAAACGGACGTGATGATCCGAACGCGTCACCACGATGCGGTCACCGTGCAGCAGTGATGCCAGCGATTGGGTGTCAAAGCTCGCGCTGGCATCGCGTCCGGCGACTACTTCTATGGCAATCTCGGTCGCGTTGGCCAGCACGATGGATCTATTTGACAATGTGTGTGACGCGATAGGCACCAGGACCCAGCCCGGAATCGACGGGTGCAGCAGCGGCCCGCCAGCTGACAGTGAATAAGCGGTCGACCCGGTGGGTGTGGCAATGATCAAACCATCGGCCCGCTGGTTCGCCACAAAATGCCCATCCACCTCCACCCGCAACTCAACCATACCGGCCGTGGCACCACGGTTCACGACCACATCGTTCATCGCCAGCGCATCGAATACGCAGTGGCCGTCGCGCATGACTTTGGCATGAATCAGGCTTCGATGGTCTTCCTCAAACTCGCCACCCAGCATGGGCGCCAGTTTGGAAGTGAAGCTTTCGTAGGGGATGTCGGTGATAAAACCGAGCCGACCCTGGTTGATGCCAATCAGGGGTACACCAAACCTGGCGAGTTGGCGACCAATGCCCAGCATGGTGCCGTCGCCTCCGACCACCAGACCCAGATCACATTGGGCACCGATGTCGGCAACGCTCAATACCGGGTAGCCGGATATTCCCATGTTGTGGGCGGTGTCGTGTTCAAAAGTGACCTCACAACCTTGAGCGTGCAAAAACTGGGCAACATCCTCCAGCGCGCTGCGGGAAAAAGCGCCCGAGGCCACTGTTTGGTACTTGCCAATAATTGCAACGTGCTGAAATATCGATTTCATCGGCAAATTACATCACTAAAATGCCCTCATGCTGGATGACCGTGCCAAGTTGTTATTAAAAGCGCTGGTTGAGCGTTACATTGCCGATGGGCAACCGGTGGGTTCGCGCACTTTATCGCGCGCTTCGGGTCTCGATTTGTCGCCCGCCACCATCCGCAATGTCATGTCTGACCTGGAAGAACTTGGCTTGATTGCCAGCCCGCACACTTCCGCCGGACGCGTTCCGACGCCGCGTGGCTACCGCCTGTTCGTGGACACCATGTTGACGGTGCAGCGTGGCCACTTTGCGCCGCAAAGCCTGGCGCCGGATCAACCGCTCAAAGTGATCTCCAACGCAGCCCATTTGCTGTCCAATTTGTCCCAGTTTGTCGGCGTCGTCATTGCACCGCGGCGCTCGTCCGTGTTTCGCCATATCGAATTTTTGCGACTGTCCGACCGTCGCTTGCTGGTGATCATCGTCACGCCAGAAGGCGACGTGCAAAACCGCGTGATATTTACCGAGGTGGATTATTCACAGGCACAACTTATTGAGGCGGCCAACTATCTGAACAGCCATTACGTCGGACTGGCCATCGAGCAGGTGCGCGAACGTCTGCAAGGCGAGGTTGAATCACTGCGTTCTGAAATTGCCAGCCTGATGCAGGCCGCTGTGGCCGTCAGTTCGGAGGCTATATCGGAAACGCAGGACGAGATGGTTATTTCCGGCGAGCGAAACCTGCTGGCCGTCACTGATTTTTCCAATGACATGGGTCACTTGCGGCGCGCCTTTGAACTGTTTGAGCAAAAGGCCCAGCTCATGCGCTTGCTCGACGTGGCAGGCCAGGCCGAAGGTGTGCGAATTTTCATTGGCGGCGAAAGCCAGGTGGTGCCGTTTCAGGACCTGTCCATCGTCAGCGCACCGTATGAGGTCGATGGTCAGGTGGTCGGCACCCTGGGCGTCATCGGGCCGACGCGCATGGCCTATGACCGCATGATCCAGATTGTCGACATCACCTCCAAACTAGTCAGTAACGCCCTGAGCCACCACAAGTAGGCCACTACAATCCACGCTTCGGTTGGGACGTTAGCTCAGTTGGTTAGAGCAGAGGACTCATAATCCTTTGGTCGTAGGTTCAAGTCCTACACGTCCCACCATTTATAAAAGAGATTTTGTCAAATCAGTCTCTTTTTCTTTGACCGCTTGCCCTTGCACTTTTGGGTAAACTGAAAAGAGTGAGCGAGCACGACAGAAAATGGCGAATGCTCAGCAAGTGGTGCAGAAATCGAATCGATGGCCGACTGTCTATTGGGTTGCGATCAGGTCATATCTCAGCGCGTAGTAGGCATGCCCCAGCCACTCGCGCACTGCGATGTCGGTCAGCCACAGCGCGCGCGCCTCGGGCAGGTAGTCCATCAGCGTGGCCTCGCGCACAGCCACCCGAAAGTCCACCGGATAGGGCGTGACGATAAAGCCGATCCGCTCAAACAAGCGTTGCGCACGCGGCATGTGGAAGGCCGAGGTCACCAAAAGAATGCGTTTGACACCCGGTTTCAGCAACTGCCGCACAGCC
Organism: Comamonadaceae bacterium; assembly: GCA_037141865.1. Classification (GTDB taxonomy): domain Bacteria; phylum Pseudomonadota; class Gammaproteobacteria; order Burkholderiales; family Burkholderiaceae_C; genus Rhodoferax. The sequence goes on from JBAXBQ010000006.1 coordinate 59,934, forward strand.
GACGCTTCCTGTTCGGTGTTCTGCACCGGGCCGCTTACCACGATGTTACTGGCTGGCACGCCCAAGCGTTGGGCCATACGCCGCAGCACTTGGCCCTCGGGTTCCTGTTGACCCTGCCAGGGCATCACCCCGCCGGTGAACACCAACAGCGGGGCCTTACCCGCCGCGTACAACTCCAGAGCGCCGAAGAAGCGGTCGGTCGCCTCTCCCCATTCGGGCACAACGCCTTGCTCGCTGGGCGCATTCAGCAACATGCCGCTCAACACCACGACAGCTTGTGCCGGCTCGACCGCAGCCGGCATCAATCGCAACTGCTGGCGCTCCAACGCACGGAACAGGCGGTCCGACAGTGCCGGCATACTAGCCGCATAGAGCAATAACACCGACAACAGAGCCGCAGCGCGTGAACGCCTGAAGGCGGCCCACACCATTAGCAGCAGTACCAGGGCAATGGGCGATAGCGTCAGCGGCAGCAGTTTGTGAAGGTAGATCATCGCGCCAAGTATGGCAGCAAGTCCGCAACTTGAAGCTTGTCCGGCGCTGCCTTGGGATCAGGCACCATTCTGGCCTGCGCTGGAGTCTACGCCTCCATTTTCTCGTGCTGTAGACGTCCTATCATTTTTCAGGCCCAGAGCACAGGACTGTTGTTGGCGTACCAGTCTGCCACCCTGGCATCCACCGTTGATTCAATGCGGCTGCGCCGAATTTTCATGGTGGGCGTAAGGCAGCCGTTCTCGATGGTCCAGGGCTCGGTTGACACCACGATCATGCGCAATTTTTCGTAGTCCGCAAGATCCTTATTGACATCGATTAACAACTGGCTGAGCTCGACTTCCACTTTTGCACGAACAACTGCATCGCCCTGCTGTCCACGAAGGTCCTCTGCCAGCACCACCATCGCATACGCGGCCGGCTGACCGACTCCTGAGATCATGCTCATTTCCACCAGCGGACAGGCATTGATGCGGTTCTCGATCGGTGCCGGCGCGACGTATTTTCCTTTGGAAGTCTTGAACAATTCCTTGACCCGGCCAGTCAGTCTGAGCAGCCCATCGTCATTGCGCTGGCCCATGTCACCGGTGCGAAAAAAGCCGTCGGACGTGAAGCTCTGGGCGTCCAGGTCCGGGCGCAGGTAGTAGCCGACAAATTGCCCGGGCGACTTGATCAGGATTTCGCCCTCTTCGCTGATGCGCACTTCAACTCCGGGCAAGGGTATGCCCACGCAACCTGGCGCATTGAACTGCGCTGTAGACGTGTGGGAACAGGCAAAATCTTCCGACATCGCATAGCCCTCCGACAGGTTTAAACCCAAGCGGCGGTACCAGGTGATCAGCTCTGCCGGGATCGGCGCCGAACCGCTGCCAGCGGAGACAACTTTGTCCAGTCCCAGCCCCTGGAGCACCTTGCGTCCAACCATGCGACCGAGAATCGGAATGCCCAGCAGGCGATCCAGCTTCCTGGGTGGCATTTTGGTGAAAACGCCTTGTTGGAATTTGAGCCACAAACGCGGCACCGAAATGAACGTGGTCGGACGTGCCCGGTTCAGGTCCTGTAAAAAGGTGTCCAGCGACTCGGCAAAATAGACATGGGTTCGACCACCGATGAAGGATGTGCACTCAACCCATGCACGCTCGAAGATATGCGCCAGTGGCAGGTAGGACAAAGTCCGGAATGGTGTAGCTTCACCGATGGTTGTCGTGATGTATTTTGTTAACACCAGGCTTGCGTGCGTGATTCGCTCAAAGCTGTGCATGACGCCTTTGGGTTGTCCGGTGGAACCCGAGGTGTAGCAAAGCATGGCCAGGTCAGCGGGCGCGCGTTGTGGGCGGCCGGACAAGGGCAGGGTGCGTTCGACAACGGCATCCCAGCTATCAAAACCGGTCTTCGGCGCCAGCGGGAATGCGATGCACGCCAGGCCATCGGGAACACCTGACGCCTGCTGCTCCCAACCATCGAGTTTGCCGACAAACAGAAGGCTCGCCGCGCTGTGTTCCAGCTGAAAACGCACCGTCTGCGCTGTTTCAGTCGGGAATATCGCCACCGTCGTGCCACCGGCCATCCAGATTGCCAACTCGGCCATGAAGAAATGCGCGCAGTTTTTGGACAGCAGGGCGATGCGCGCGCCGGGCTCCAGGCCCAGGGCCTTGAGATGTGCGGCCATGCGCCGAGACTGGTCCAGCACCTGGCGCCAGGTGTAGTCAACAGTGGCCCCGGAGCCAATCGGCTGGGTCAGGTAGACCTGGTCGGGGTGCTGGGCCTCGTGGTCATAGACGTAGTCCAGGATCAGTTGGGTTGGCGACATGTCTCTTCCTCCAGATTTCTGTCCATTGTAGGAATAATCCGACAAATTGGCGCGCGCACGATCCATGGCGGTGTGGTGATTTTGCAGTCACACTTCGACCCTGTTCAAGTACTGTGGCCAAGCGCCGCAATTTGCTGACCGCACGCCAGCACGAGCGCAGCGGTTCAGTGCCGTACCGGACATAAGCAAAAGTATTTACTGGATGCGAAGTTCACCAGCGCTGTTAAATGGGATGCTGTGCGGGGTAAGATTCCGCCACAGTGCCGAGGACCCCGATGAATTCCCCAGATGAAAATGCGTCAACCTATGTCGAGAAGAGGGCGCTCGTGCTTCTTCTGGTGGCGGTCTCGCTGGCACTTGGAAGCGTCCTGGTCCCGTTCTACGCAGCCATCATGTGGGGTGCCATCATTGCGTTGCTGTTCGAACCCTTGAACCGTCGCTTGCTGGCGCGCCTGAAAAACCTTGCCACATTGACTGCCTTGCTGACGCTCACCATTGTGCTGGTGATCGTCATTTTGCCGCTGACGCTGGTGGCTGCCTCGCTTGCCAGCGAAGCGGCCTCGGTCTACCAACGCTTGCAGTCCGGACAATTGAACCCTGCGCTCTATTTTCATGGCTTGTTTGACGCCTTGCCGGACGGCGTCAGGACCCAGCTGGACCGCCTCGGACTAGCCAACTTTGACGCCTTGCAACGCCGCGTGACCGCCTTGTTGACGCAGGGCACGCAGTTTATCGGGGCACAGGCGCTGAGCATCGGACAGAACACCTTCGAATTTGTGGTCAGTCTTTTCATTGCCCTGTACCTGGCATTTTTTCTGCTACGTGATGGTGACGATGTGGTTGCGGTCTTGCAGCACGCCATCCCGTTGGCACCGGCGCACAAGCGCGAGCTGTTGAACAAGTTCAGCGCGGTGATTCGCGCCACGGTCAAGGGTAATCTGGTGGTGGCCGCGATCCAGGGCGCGTTGGGTGGCATCGCGTTCTGGTTTCTCGGTGTCAGCGGCGCTTTGCTGTGGGCCGTGCTAATGGCCTTTCTGTCACTGCTGCCTTCCATCGGCGCTGCATTGGTGTGGCTGCCGGTCGCTGTCTACTTTTTCTTGACCGGCGCGCTCTGGCAGGGTGTCGCACTGGTTGCCTACGGCTTGTTGGTGATCGGTCTGGTGGACAACCTGCTGCGACCGATCCTGGTCGGCAAGGACACACGCATTCCTGACTATGTCGTGATGATCACCACCGTCGGCGGCATGTCGGTGTTTGGCATCAACGGCTTTGTTCTGGGACCGACGATTGCCGCCATGTTCATTGCCGTCTGGCATATTTACATCACAACGCGTGACAGCGAAAATCACCAACTACCACTTTAGTTATCAGATTTGTCGCGCCAATGCTGAGTGCGCTTGCGCACAGAGTGAATTGCATTTGCATCGCACACTGCCAGTTGCGCTCGCAATTCGCAAACTTGAAAGTTGTACATCATGAAGTACAAGGATTACTACGCTGCGCTGGGTGTGCCACCGGATGCCGATCTGGATCAGATCAAGAAGGCCTATCGCAAACTGGCGCGAACCTACCACCCGGACGTTTCCAAGGCGCCCGACGCCGAAGCCCGCTTCAAGGACGCAGCAGAGGCCTACGCCACGCTGAAAGACAGCGACAAGCGCGCCGCCTATGACCAGCTTGGCCATCCGCCTGTTGGCGAGGAATTTGTGCCACCCTCCGAGTGGCGTCACGATCATGCTGCTGCCGGACAATCGTTCGACGATATCGATCTGGCCGACCTGTTGGCCGCGATGGGGCGCGGGCCGCACAGCTCTCAGCGTAGCGCCATGCCAGTGCATGGGCGGGACTACGAAAACACGGTGACCGTCAGTCTGGAAGACGCCAGGCGCGGCTCCACGCTGAGTCTGCAGTTGGCCGACGCAGCGGGTGAGCGCACGCTGGAAGTCACCCTGCCGCCCGGTGTGCGTGAAGGGCAAAAGCTCAGGCTGCGCGGCAAAGGCGGTAAGGGCCACAACGGTGGTGCTGATGGCGACATCTACCTACACATCAAGCTGGCACCGCATCCGGTATTTCGGCCTGACCACCATGACCTGTATTTTGACCTGGCGTTGACTCCGTGGGAGGCCGCGCTGGGCACCGAAGTGGAGGTTGCCTCGCTGGATGGCCCGGTCTTGTTGACGGTGCCACCCGGCATGCGATCAGGGCGCAAGCTGCGCCTGCGCGGTCGGGGGTTGGCAAAGGATCACAGCGACCTCTACGGCATCGTTCACATCGACGTGCCGGCCAAGTTGTCTGAGCGTGAGCGCGAGCTCTATGGTGAGTTGGCGCGCATTTCAAACTTCAATCCCCGTGCGACCTTATCCAGGGAGAACCAATATGACACAAGCGCAAGTTGAGTGCAGCTGGCTCGACAGCAGCCAGACCTTGACCCTGACCGAGTTGTCCCGCTGCTGCGCCATGAGCGAGACCGAACTCGATGAACTGGTGGACTATTGCGCTTTGGTGCCAATGAGCGCGGCAACGCCGCAACGCCTCTTCAGCGCTGAATGGGTAGTCCCCTTGCGCACGGCCGCCAAGCTGCGCCAGGATTTCGATCTGGACCTGTTCACGGTGGCGATCCTGCTGGGCAATCTCGGCCGGATCGAGATTTTGCAACGTCAGGTGCAACAGTTGCAGGCGCTGCTGCCTTCGCGTCTGCGGCCACGCTTGTCACCTTAGTGCGCCAACCACGGCGCCAGCTGTTGATTCCATCACACTGAAACGCTCGGCGCAGGCCGCGCGCAGCACGGCCGGTGGGTCCGACAGCAGCTTGTCCGCCGGTGTTTCGCTTGCCAGCCAGGCATTTGGCCGGGCAAACCAGTCGGCTATTTCCCAGCCATCGAAACTGGCGCTCAAAGCAGTCAACGCCTGCTCCAGTCCAGGCAGCGGCGTCATGTCGAGCTGATTGAACTGAAACAGGGGGAGCCAAAGTTTTGACCGCCATTCAAAGCAGATCAGTTTTCTATTGACGATCCAGCTTGCCAGCTTCTGGGCATTGGCGCCATCGCGGCTCTTGAGCATGACCAGCACTTCATTGGCTCGCGCCAGACCACTGCAATAGCGGTAGGCGTCAAGCAGGGCGACGAACTGGTAGTCAAGCTGGTAATCCGGGGCACTGTGACTGGGTCGTTGCGCTTCCCCAGAATAATACCTGGCCCCATGGGAATGTTGCAACGAATCGGGCTGGAACAGGGTGGCGTTTTGCATGAATTTCCCCGATCATTGAATGAACCTGAATCCGGTCGGCACCATGCAACGGTTTGACCCGCTTCGCATGAAACGACACAGGCTTTACCGTAATTGCTTTCCATGCCGGTTCACTGTGCGCTCGCGTACACAACGCGCCAAAAAATATCTTTCGCAGTGTTCGACAGCGCACGGAAGGCAAGGAACTGCAGGGAAATACTCTGGCCTGTGATGCATTGAGCAAAAGCAACTTTGCAGAACGACAGTATGGGAGCCGACCCAGGGGTCGGTCATATCCCTCAACGGTAAATTGAAATAAATGAAGAGGAAAGCAAATGAAAAAATATGAAAGCTATTCCAGAGCAGTGCCATGGTTTGCGGCATTGCTTCTGAGCGCTTTGGTGGTCGGATGCGGCGGTGGGCGAGATCCGATTCTGGGCGCAGACGGCCTGGCGACGACGCCTCCCTCAGTGACCGACGTCGTGCCATTGCCCAATGCGCTTGGCGTATCGGTCAACACCAAAGTTATTACAGCAACCTTTAACAAGGCGATGGACCCGGCCACCTTGTCGGCTGCCAGCTTCAGCCTGGCCTGCCCGAGCGAAACGCCCATCGTCGGCGTCGTCAGCTACCTGGCAGCCAGCAATCTGGCAAGCCTGACCTTGCCGGCAGCAAGCAGCCTGGCGCCCAACACCCCGTGTACTGCGACCGTCACCACGGCCGCCAAAGACAGCACAGGTATTGCGCTGGTAAACAATTTTGTATGGACGTTCACGACGGGCGCCATCCCTGACACCACTGCACCCACTGTCACGGCGACCATCAACGCCAACGGTGCTACCGGCGTTGCGATCAACACCAAAGTGGGTGCCACCTTCAGTGAGGCGATGGACCCGGCAACCATCACCGCAGCAACGTTTACCTTCAAGCAAGGCATAACGCCAGTCGCCGGAGCTATCAGCTACTCGGGCACGAACGCGGTCTTTGCACCGACCAGCGCGCTGGCAATCAACACCAACTACACCGCCACCTTGACGACCGGCGCCAAAGACCTGACGGGCAATGCACTGGCAAGTGATTACGTCTGGAGCTGGACGACAGCTGCCTTGGCAGACACGACGGCACCGACCGTGGTTCTTGTCAATCCTGCGGATCTGGCAACCAATGTTGCAATCAGCAGTGCTGTCAATGCGACCTTCAGCAAAGCCATGGATCCGCTGACCATCAATACGGCAAGCTTTGCGGTTGCCGGCGTCACGGGCACCGTTGCCTTCAATGCCACAAGCAAGATTGCAACCTTTACGCCAAGCGCCCCTCTGGCTGTCGATACCAGCTATACCGCCACGGTCAGCACGGCAAGCAAAGACCTCGCCGGTAACGCACTGGCAGTCAGCAAGGTTTGGAGCTTTAGAACAGCAGCCGTTGTCGTGGTACCACCGACCTTCGATCTGGGTTCAGCCGCTAGTTTCGGAACCATGGGCGGTAGCGCAGGCATCACCAATCAGGGCCTCAATACTGTGATCAATGGCGATATTGGCACCACGGCTGTTTCAACGGCGGTGACCGGCTTCCACGACGCGACGCCCGGATGCACTTATACAGAAACGGGCAGCAATGTCGGTTTCGTCAATGGCGGTATATACACTGCGCCACCACCGCCCACCGTGGGTTGCCCCACCGAGGGCACAGGTACCGCGTCTACCGGCACCTTCGGAATTGCCACCTTAGCCCTTGCCGATGCACTCAAGACCTACAACGCATTGGTGGCGGCACCCGTTGTGGGCACGCCCATTGCAGCCAACCTCTCCGGCCTGACCGTGCCGCCAGGCGTGTATGTCGCCCCCGGTGGCTCGTTCCTGTTGCTGAACGGAACAATTGACTCAGCCGGTGACCTGACTCTCGATGGGCTCGGTGATGCCAACGCCGTGTGGGTGTTCAAGATGGCCACAACGCTGACGGTCGGCGGTCCGGGCGCTGTGTTCCCGCGCAGCATCAACCTGATCAACGGTGCACAAGCCAAGAACGTCTTCTGGCAGGTCGGCAGCTTTGCGACCATCAACGCGGGCGGCGGCGGCATCATGCAGGGCACCATCATCAGCCAGTCCGGTGCCTCGTTCTCTACCGCAGGCAATGTCACGCCAGTGATCCTCAACGGCAGGGTGATCTCGCTGGGTGCATCGGTCACGCTGGTGAACACCGTCATCAACGTGCCTGCGCCCTGAAGTCGCATGACAAAAGTTTGAAAACAGTTTTATTTGTAGCAACCCTCACCCGACCTCAATGAGTTTATTGAGGGGGTGACTCCTCCTGGAGAAGAACATGAAATTAGCAAGAGCCAAATTGGCAAGAACCTCAGGCAAATTGACATTGGTGGCACTGGCGGTCATCGCCAGTTCCTGCGCATTGGCGGATGATTCCGGCTGGTACACCGGGGCCAATATCGGCCAGACGCGCGCCACCATTGACGACGCCAGAATAGCCAGCGGTCTGCTGGGCAGCGGCTTGACTGCCACGTCAATCAGCGATACCGACAGTGATACCGGCTATAAGCTTTACGGCGGCTACCAGTGGAACAAGTATCTGGCCCTGGAAGGTGGTTTTTTTGATCTGGGCAAGTTCGGCTTTACGGCGAACACAACGCCGCTCGGAACTCTGAACGGAACAATCAAACTGCGTGGCGTCAACCTGGACCTGGTGGGCACGATGCCGATCACGCAACGGTTTTCAGCTTTCGGGCGCATTGGCGCCAACTATACTGAAGCCAGCGATACGTTCACGTCAACCGGCGCGGTGACAGTTCTCAACCCGAATCCAAATTCGCGTGAAACCAATGTGAAGTACGGCGTGGGACTGCAATACGCATTTACCGATTCATTGGCATTGCGCGGTGAACTGGAACGCTACCGTGTCAATGACGCAGTGGGCAACAAGGGCGATATCGACATGGCTTCTATCGGACTGGTTTATCGCTTTGGCGTCAAAGCACCGACGCCGGTCGCACGGGCAGTCGCGCCGGAACCGGTTTATGTAGCCCCGGCGCCGCAACCGGTCGCCGTAGTGGTGCCACCGCCACCACCGCCGCCGCCACCTCCCCCTCCCCCTCCGACGCCACGCGTGCCGGCGAAGGTGAGTTTCTCCGCCGATTCACTGTTCGACTTTGACAAATCAGCGATGAAGCCTTCAGGTCAATTGGAACTCGACAAATTTGCCGCCGACCTCAAGGGCACCAACTTTGATGTCATCACAGTCACCGGAAACACTGACCGGATCGGCTCGCACGCCTACAACCTGAAGCTTTCAACGCGTCGCGCCGAGACCGTCCAGAACTACCTGGTGGGACACGCTGGCATTGCCGAAGGCAAGATTGTCGCCAAGGGCGTGAACGGAGCAGACCCGGTGACCAAGCCAGGCGAATGTGTCGGTAACAAGGCGACAAGGGCACTGATTGCCTGTCTGCAACCTGACCGCCGCGTCGACGTCGAAGTGACCGGCACGCGCTGAGGCAGTTTTCCGCCCAACGATGGTGGGGCCAATCACCATCAACCCAAACCTGATCAAACGTCAAATTTAACTGGAGTTTCACCATGCAAATTCGCACCACTCTCATCGCAGCCGTGACTGCCATCGTTCTGCTCACCACCGCCGGTTGCGCGGTGCAGCGCGGTCAGGAAACCGTTGGCGCCTACGTTGACGACACCGGCATCACCACCCTGATCAAATCGCGTTTCGTCGAAAACAAGCAGGTTGACGCCGTCAGCATCAAGGTCGAAACACTCAATGGCACAGTCTTGCTGTCGGGCTTCGCCAAGAACTCTCCCGAACGCAGTACTGCCGAGACCATTGCCCGTGGTGTGAGCGGTGTGAAGTCGGTCCGCAACGAGATCGTTGTTCGTCCTTGAGTTTCACCTGATGTGACCTGAACTGTCATCACTCTGGGTTCTTGCAAGAACCACGGAGTTTTTTTTTGAGTCGATTCCATGGCCCTGCCTCGTTCACTCAAATGGATTGCTGGATTTGTTCTGGTACACCACGATGTACTCGACACTGATCTCGGCGATTGACAACTCGGGGAAGCAGACCGTAACGCAAACCACCAATTCAGATATTCGCGTGGGTGATCGCGTGCAAATCGACAACGGTGCGGTGCGACGCCATTGACGGACCTCAGCGTACGTCGCTCAGTAGCCGGTCGAGTTCTTTTTTGACCACGCCGTAGCATTCGCAGGCTTTGGTCTGCAAGCCGGTGCGGTCCAGTACCGCAATGTGGCCGCGACGGTAGCTGATAAACCCGGCGCGCTGCAATTTGCCGGCGGCCTCGGTGACGCCTTCACGGCGCACGCCCAGCATGCTGGCGACCAGTTCCTGTGTCATGACCAACTCGCGTGTCGAGACCCGGTCCAGGGTCAGCAAAAGCCAGCGGCAGAGCTGCTGCTCCACGGTATGGTGGCGGTTGCAGGCGGCGGTTTGCGACATCTGCGTCATTAGCGCCTGGGTGTAACGCAGCAACAAACGCTGCAGCAAACCAGCCCGATCAAATTCCTGCTTCAGCAAGCGACGCTCCAGCCGGTAAGCATGACCAGCGGTCTGTACCACGGCCGAGCTGGAGGTGGTATCGCCACCCATGAAGAGCGAAATCCCAACCACGCCCTCATTGCCGACCCCGGCGGTTTCGGCCGATGCACCAGTGTCTGTGACGTAGTGCAGTGACACGATGCAAGTGGTGGGGAAATAGGCGTGGCGCAACTGCTCACCCGGTTCATAAAGCATTTGACCCAGCGGCATCTGGACCAGCTCCAGCTTCACCGACAGTGCCTCCAAATCTGCCGCTGTCAAGGCGGCAAGAAGGTGATTTTGGCTCGGACTATGAAGTACTGGCATGATCGGGCGTCGCGTTATTGAGCACTGCTACTTGGCAGTGAGTTCCACACCGATGCCACGGTAACCGATGAAGCGCCCCGACTGGTTGAACATAGGTTCACCACTGACCTGAAAACGGTGTTGTGAACCATCGGCATTGATGCGGTGAAAGACGAAATCGAGAAACGGCGTGCGCGAGGCAATGGCCGACTGCAGCAATTCGCGCTCTTCCTCGTTCCAGCCAGTTGACTGAACCCCGGTACTGTCTGTCTGGGCACCGACCCGGATGCCAAGCATCTCCAGTACCGGTCCCGAAACCTTGGTGAAATTCATGTTCGCGTCCTGCTCCCAGTACCAATCGGAGGCCAGTTCGGTCAGGCTTCGATAGCGCGCTTCGCTTTCTCGCAGCTCGGCGGTGCGTTTCAGCACCGTCTGCTCCAGCTCCTTGGCGTAATTCTCCAGCTTCTTGTAGAGCAAGCGAACCAACAGCATGTTGTGAATGCGTGTCTTGACTTCGACCAGATCAAATGGTTTGCTGATGAAATCCTTGGCACCGCACTGCAGGGCGCGCAGCTTGTGTCCCGGTTGGGCGGTGATGACCAGCACCGGAAGGTAGCTCTCTTGCTCGTTCGTCTTGAGTGCTTCCATCACCTGGAATCCATCCATACCGGGCATCTGCAGGTCAAGCAGTATCAGGTCGTACTTGTTGCCGCGATGCAGTGCGCAGACCTCCTGCGGATTGGTCGTCGAGGCAACATAGGCATAGCCCGCCTCACTCAACATTTGTTCCAGCAAACGGACGTTGGACTCCTGATCGTCAACAATCAGAATATTGGCGTTCAAAATGTCGGTGGCACTAACGATCATTTCAGGGTCTCCTTTTTGGCTCGGGCCGATGTTGCCGCAGCGAGTATCAGTCCCATGTCTAGCGCTTCCATGAATTCGGTGACTTTAATCGGCTTGGTCAGGTAACGGAAGAATCCGGCAGTGAGACCTTTTTCGATGTCGCGTGGCATCGCGTTGGCGCTCAGCGCCAGCACCGGGATGTGGGCCGTAACCGGGTCTTCGCGCAGTATTTTCAGCGCCTGAATGCCGCTGATACCGGGCAGGTTGATGTCCATTAGGATCACGTCCGGCTGATGGATGCGCGCTAGCGTGATGCCGCGTATGCCGTCACCGGCGCTCAACAAGCGCATATCAGGACGGCGCTCAATGAGTTGCTCGACCAGTTGCATATTGGCCCGGTTGTCCTCCACATACAGCAGGGTGCGCAGGCCCACGTCCGCCGGCAAAGGTGTTGCCAGCAGCCCAAGCGGCATATCCGCTTCCAGGGCAAAATGCGGCTCCGGCGCCAGGTTCAGCTCAATCCAGAATACACTGCCGACCCCGGCGGTACTCTCGGCGCCGATTTCACCACCCATCAACTCGATCAGCCGCTTGCTCACCACCAGGCCGATGCCGGTGCCTTCTTCTTCGCCGGCCTCCTGCCCAAGACGATTGAATGGCTGAAACAGTTGCGCCAGCTTTTCCTTCGACAAGCCTTCACCGGTATCGCGCACATTGATGTGCAAGCGCCCTTCAGTGATGGCGCTAACGGTCACCTCGACGCTGCCGCCGGCCCGGTTGTATTTGATCGCGTTAGAAAGCAGGTTGATCAGGACTTGCTTGACGCGCGTCCTGTCAGCGTTGACAAAATAGTGGCTGTCGGAGTCTGGGAAAGTCATGCGGACGCCGCTTTTTTGCGCCTGCGGTTCGATCATGGCCTGGCAATCGTGCAACACCTCCAGCAGCGATATCGGCTCCATCGACAGTGAAAGCTTGCCGGATTCGATGAGAGCCAGATCGAGTATTTCATTGATTAATTCAAGCAGATACCAGCCGGCTTGAAGAATCTGGTTGATGCTGGACTTCTGCGTCGGCGTCGGCAGCGGAGTGCCCGACTCCATCAGTTGGGCAAAGCCGAGAATGGCATTCAGCGGCGAGCGCAACTCGTGGCTCATGCTGGACAGGAATTCTGATTTGGCGAGGTTTGCTTTCTCGGCCACCAGGGTGGCGCGTTCAAGTTCGATATTCTTGTCCTGCAGCACCCGATCGAGCAGCGCCCGGTCGGCCAGAATTTGCATGCGGGCCGTGTTGTCGGTGCCGATCAACAGGTAGCCAATGATTGAATTTTGTGCATCACGCAGCGCCGTCACTGACACCACCGCGGGGAAGCGGCTGCCGTCCTTGCGGATGTAAGTCAGCTCGTAAATGTCTTCGATGCCGCGCGAGGCCTTGAACACCAGCGCCTCAAAGCCGGGTGCGATGGCGGTGCCGAGTTCACCGCTGAGCGTCTGGGCCCGTGCAATCACTTCCTGCGGATCGGAAATATCGGCCGGTGTGATCTTGTTCATCACATCCGCTGCCGCATAGCCCAGCATGCGTTCGGCACCCACGTTGAAAATCTGGATAACGCCTTTGGCGTCGGTGGCGATACTGGAGAAATTGGCGCTGTTGAAAATCGCGCTCTGCAAAGCTCCGGCCTTGATCAGCGCTTCTTCGGCCTGTTTGCGCGCCGTGTTGTCGGTGCCGATCAACAGGTAGCCAATGATTGAATTTTGTGCATCACGCAGCGCCGTCACTGACACCACCGCGGGGAAGCGGCTGCCGTCCTTGCGGATGTAAGTCAGCTCGTAAATGTCTTCGATGCCGCGCGAGGCCTTGAACACCAGCGCCTCAAAGCCGGGTGCGATGGCGGTGCCGAGTTCACCGCTGAGCGTCTGGGCCCGTGCAATCACTTCCTGCGGATCGGAAATATCGGCCGGTGTGATCTTGTTCATCACATCCGCTGCCGCATAGCCCAGCATGCGTTCGGCACCCACGTTGAAAATCTGGATAACGCCTTTGGCGTCGGTGGCGATACTGGAGAAATTGGCGCTGTTGAAAATCGCGCTTTGCAAGGCGCCGGCCTTGATCAGCGCTTGCTCGGCCTGCTTGCGCGCCGTGATGTCACGCAAAATGCCGGTGAAGTAGCGTTGACCGCCCAGCGACATTTCGCTGACTGAAATTTCCAGCGGAAACTTGCTGCCATCCTTGCGCCGGCCGACCACCTCGCGCGCCAGGCCGCTTGCGCGTGCCTCGTCGCTGGCACTGTAATACTCCAGTGAACCATTGCGCTGGTCCTGGTCCAGCTCGGGAATCAGCAGGCTGAAGTTTTGTCCCATCAGTTCTGTCGCTCGGTAGCCAAACATGTGCTCGGCGGCCGGGTTGACTTTCTCGACGATGCCACCGCGCGCATGGATGTTGACGATGCCGTCCACCACGGTGTTGAGTATGGTCTGGATCTGCGCAGCGCTGTCGCGCAAGGCCTGTTGCTGGGCGTATTCCTCGGTGACGTTGCGAAACACCAGCACGGCACCCACTACCTGGGCGTCGTGGTTGCGGATCGGTGAGCAGCTATCGGCAATGTCGAACTCGCGACCATCGCGTGAAATCAGTACCGTGTGGTTGGCCAGACCCTGGACCTTGCCCTGCCGCACGGCGTCCATCACCGGAATGATGGAGGGCAGACGACTGTCCTTGTTGACAATGTGAAAAACTGCGTCAATCAGCTGGCCGCAGGCTTGTGCTTGTGTCCAGCCGGTGAGATGTTCGGCCACCGGATTCATCAGCGTTATACGCGCATTGGCGTCGGTCGCCATCACGGCATCACCAATGGAGTCGAGCATGACCGCCAGCTTCTCTTCGCTGTCGCGCAGGGTGACGTTGGTTTGCTCCTGAATCTTGAGCAAATGCTGTGTTTCAAGGTGAACCAGATTTTTCACTCGCTGTTGCGTGGCACGGAACATCAGATAAGCCAGCAACATTGCAAATAACATTCCAATCACGCTGGCGACAATGATGATCGCCAACAGACGGCGCATGTTCGACTGAAACTCTGCCTCGCGTAGCGCCAAAGCGTCCACTTCAATCGCGATGTAGCTGTCCATCTCGGTACGTATCGAATCCATCAAGCGCATCCCCTGACCACTGCCAACGGCGGCCAGTACGCCTGGCAAATCACCTTTGCGGCGCAAGTTGACGAGACGTGACATTTCCTCCAGCTTGGCATCCACCAAGGACTCGAGAGCATCCAGATGATGTTGGTTGGCATTGACAGTGCTGTGTTGATGCAATGCGGCCAGATCACCCTGGATGCCATCACGCACTGCCAAATAAGGCTTCAAGAAGGATTCGTTACCGGTTAGCAAAAAACCACGTTCACCAGTTTCTGCGTCTTTCAAGGAAGACAGAAACTGGTTCGCAGTGCTCAATGCCTGGAAGGCATGCTTGCGCGCCTCGGCCGATTCACCGAGTTGCCGGAAAGACAAAAGGGCGGTGACCACGCCAAGCGACACCAGCAACACCGCGCCAGCCAGCCAGGCGGAAAATTTCGTTGTGGTTTTCATCGAGGAATGGCCCCCAACTGAACGCGGTATTGCTGCGCACTGGCAGAAAAAGGCGAGACAAAGGTTACGGGCATCATGGACAGGTCCTGAAATGGCGCGAATGGTTTCGGCGCATCGCACAGACCGAGGGTGCCGGTAGCACCTTGCGGAGTTATACGCTTATCCGACGTAAAAAAGGCGCCTATTTTCAAATCGACATGCCAGCGCGGGCAATTGAAGTCGTATGATGAATTTTTGACCCGCATAAGAGATGCTAGTGGCAATGCCGCTGGTGCTCTGTGCGGTAGCCAACATAAGCCCAATAAAGGCAGCCTGTCAAATCAAATTGCTCCTATGTGCGCAGCCGCACTGAAGGCTCCGATTGCGAAGTCAACAATTCAAGTTCGCCCGTGACTGCGCGAGTTGCGCTGCACGCCCTGTCGATCTATATCGAATCGGAGAAATTTCTCATGAACAAACTCAATCGGGTTTCCACCGTTTTGTCGGCGACCTTGCTGCTGTCGACTTTGGGCCTGGCTGGCTGTGCCGGCATGACGCACCAGGAGAAGGGCACCGCCACCGGCGCCGTCATTGGGGGCGTAGCCGGCAATGTTCTGTGTGGTGGCATCTTGTGCGCCGGTGCTGGCGCTGCAGTGGGTGGCGCCATCGGCCACGAAGTCACCAAGCCCAAGTAAGGCAATGTCAGTACCCACGGCGCTAGGCGCCGGTGTGCGGACGGGTCGCTAGCGGCCCAAAATATTTTTGCAGAGCAGCCAGCAGGTATTGACGTTGAATTGCATCGGGTTTGTGCCCGTCGATCAAGGACTTATTTTCTTCACCCAGGCGACGTATTGGTCCATCCAGTGCTGCATGAATTGGCGGCTGCCTTCAGCGATGTTGCCAGAGTCATCAATCAAGCCATCTTTGGCCAGGATAAATGTTTTCGGCTGATCCATTGTCGGGACATCCAGGTAGGCCAGAACGTTGCGCAAATGCTGTCGTGCGAGAGCTGTGCCTATGGCGCCAACCGACTCGCCCAGAATGCCTGCCGGCTTGCCGGTCCAGGCACTTTGTCCGCGCGGGCGCGAGGCGTGGTCGATGGCGTTTTTCAGTGCGCCGGAGATTGAGCTGTTGTATTCGGCGGTGACGAACAGCAAGCCCCTGGCCGCTTTAATCTCTACTTTCAATCGCTTGACCGATTCCGCCGGGTTGGCATCGTCGTCCTGGGTATACGGCGGTAAGTCGTCAATTCGGAGCTGTGTAAATGAGAAGTTGGGCGGCGCAAGCTGCGCCAGGGCGCCGGCCAACTTGCGATTGAAGGAGTCACGTCGAAGACTGCCGACCAGCACTGCAATCGGATATGGAGTCATAAGCGCTCTCCTCTGGAAATGAAACTGTGTCGGCACAGACGCACCGATGCTGCACGCCAATTCGTCGACCATCTGTGCGCCAGCGCACAGACTAAGGAATTCACGTTAACCTGGTGTTCAGTGGGTGTAATTTAATTTAATGTTCAAGAAGAAATTACAACCATCCGGTGTCAAGCTTCGGCCACGCGCTGGCGTTCGTGTTAAGGCTTAAGCACAGTCATTGCGGACGACCTAACCCAGAAGTTCGGTAGTGAAAGGATTTGAAATGCAGACGCCATTGATCACTTCTCCGGCATTCATGTCTTCAGTCCAGATAACGTTACAGCCTGAAGCGTGGGCACTCGCCAGCACAATTGCATCAAAGAATGAAACACTGCGCGTCTGGTGCAGATCCAAGCCGACGCGAATGATAGCGGGGGTAACCTGAACGACTTCAAACTGCTCGTAGAGATCGAGTTGCGAACGCACATACTGCGCTGGAAGTTTGAGCTTTCTGAGGGCTACGTTGCAGTATTCCTGTAGGACCTGAGTGGAAAGTACGCCAAGGCCTTCCTCGTAAAGACCCTTTAGCAGAGCCAGCGCGGCGCGCTGCTTCAAGGGAGCATCACTGGCCTCGGCGTACACCAAGACATTGGTATCGATAAAGCTGCGAGTGGCCATGCTTAACGGTGGTTCGCTTCTTCGCGATTGAATTGCCAACCCTCGATCTTGGCCTTGGACTTCAAGCATCGCTCTTCGAATTGTGACCACTGCTGGCCACGGCGCGCACCGCCAGCAAGTTGTTCCAGGTAGTCCCGCACTGCTTGGTTAAGGCTCTTGCCCATCTTTTGTGCGGCTTCTCGGGCACGTTGTGCCACTTGTTCGTCAATTGAGAGTGTGATGTTCATGGCAATGCTCCTGTCCATGCACATATTATGTGCGCACATAAACAGTTTGTCAATTTTTGAATGGAGCTTACTATCGCTTTACCGCTTGGTTTTTGCCTTAAGCATTACGCAGCGCTGGAGCTGATTTCGCCCGGTCTGTGAGCAGTTACCTGCCGCTCGGTCGGGCTTGATAAATCCGTTGAAACTGGTTCCGTCAGTACCAGCTATCCACAACTGGCCGATGGCAGTAGGATTCGAACCCACGATGCCCTTGCGGGCATGCCTGATTTCAAGTCAGGTGCAATCGACCACTCTGCCATGCTACGCCAGGGATCGGCGGCAAGTGAATTGTTTGGAGCGATGCGGTCCTAAAGTCTTGCCAACAACTGTGCGGAGGTGGGGGAAATGAAAAAGTTCGGCTGAGAATTCATATTAAAAATACTCATAAGTATGCATAATGACCATATAGACTTCATGGCAAACCAATCGGTCTTAAAATTGAAAAAGTTAGGCACATAACTGTCTAACTGAACCTCAATTTGGAGACGCTTTCATGAAGACCTTTTTGAAATGGATAGGAACATTGAGCATGGTAGGCCTCTTGTCCGCTTGCGGTGGCGGCGGCACAAGCTATGGAAACATCGCGGAGGTTGCCCAGAAGAACAATCTCACAGCTTTGCTGGCGGCGGTGAATAAAGCGGGTATTGCTGGCACTTTGACTGATCCGAATGCAAATCTTACGGTGTTTGCGCCCACCGACACAGCTTTCAGCACGCTCGCGACTCAACTTGGATTTGCAAATGCCGGTGCGATGGTGTCCGCGCTATCGGTTTCAGATCTGAGCAAAATACTGACCTACCACGTGGTCCCCGGCACCAAGTACGCAGCAGACCTGAAGGCGGGTGGGGCGACACAAGCCACTGCCTACACTTTTGGCGGGGTGTCAGTCAAGCTTGCACTGAACACAACCAGCGGGGTGGCGATCACAGACGCAGTACTGGCAACTTCAAACGTTACTGGTGCGGATGTGCGCGCCGACAACGGCATCATTCACGTCGTAGACAAGGTGTTGGTGCCACCCGGGGTGCTCAATGTAGTCCAGATGGCGCAAGCCAATCCCGGCACATTCAGTTCCTTGGTAGGTGCTGTAGTAGCGACTGGACTAGCTCCAACGCTTAGTGGATCTGGCCCATTCACAGTGTTTGCCCCGACCAATGCAGCGTTTGCGGCAGCGCCCACCGGACTTACCAACGTGCAGCTTGCTTCGGTATTGACGTACCACGTTTTGTCCGGTCAAGTTCTCTCTACGGGCATACCTTTTGGCATGCCCGTGGCTACGCTTAACACCAAGACACTTGCCGGTGCAACGGTACCCGCGCAGAACATTACCATCAACAGCAATCTGACCATCAAGGACACCACCGCTACTGCTGCCAGCATTCTTGCAACAGACGTGCGCGCAAGTAATGGTGTCATTCATGTGATTGGTAAAGTTCTGATTCCCAATTGATGGGCCGATTGGTGAAGTGTCTAAACTGATGTGGCCTGGCGGAAGCGGTGAGATTCGAACTCACGAAACCTTTCGGTTTGCTAGTTTTCAAGACTAGTGCAATCGACCACTCTGCCACGCTTCCGAGGGGCGTATTCTAACTGGCCGGGGCTGCTACTGGCCGGTGTCGTTGACCAATGCCAAAATGGCGCCATGCAAATCCCGTCTTCGCCCCCCGAGCAACCCGCAATTCAAGCGCGCAACCCGTTGCACGGTCTAACGCTGGAGGCCATCGTGACGGCTCTGGTGTCGCATTACGGCTGGGCCGGTTTGGGTGAGCGCATACCGGTGCGCTGCTTTACCAGCGAGCCCAGCATGGCATCGAGCCTGAAATTTTTGCGCAAGACACCGTGGGCGCGCGACAAAGTGGAAGGGCTTTACCTCTTCATGTTGCGCGAGGTGCGCCGATCGGGCACCAGCGGGCAGCGCTGAGCCGCTTCAGCCGACTTGCAGCATGCCTTTGCCTTCGATGAAGGTAATCACTTCGCCGATGAAATTTAGCTGACTCCGCCAACTGCGTCCGCAGTTTGAGGGCTAGCCCAGACTTTATATTTGACCTTGTGGGTGCCGCAAGTCAGGCAATCTCTGACAAGCGTCGGCCCTGTCGGGCCATCAGTCGGGTGATGTCGGCAATGTCGGCGGCAGACAGCTTGGGGCCGGGCTTGCGAACGGCGGCGCAGGCGATGACACCACGCTGCACCAGCAGATGCTTGCGAACTGCCAGACCGATGCCGGCTTGCTGCTCGTAACGGGCCAGTGGCAAATAGGCATCAAAAATGTCCTGTGCTCTGCCCATGTTTCCAGTCGCGTGGGCATCGCATACGTCGATCATCATCTCCGGGTAGGCAAAGCCGGTCATGGCACCATCAGCGCCGCGTGAAAGTTCTTCCGGCAAAAACAGGCCACCGCCATTGCCGCAGAGAATGGAAGTACGCTTGACATCACCGCGCTCGCTGGCAGTTCGAAGCGCCGACAACTTGGCCAGGCCAGGGCAATCCTCGTGCTTGAGCATGACGCAGGTGGCAGAGTTTTTCAGAATTCGCAGGATGACTGCGACCGACATCTGCACCCCGGTGGCGACCGGGTGATCCTGCAGCACCCAGGGTACGTCCGGCCCCAGTGTTTCATTGACCATATCAAAATAGGCAACGATCTGGTCGTCGGAGCGCAGTGTTGAAGGCGGCGCCACCATGACACCAGCAGCGCCCAGAGTCATCACGCTTTCGGTCAACTCGCGCATTGGCGCAAAGCCGCTGGCCGAGGCACCCACAACGACCGGCACACGCCCTGCCACCCGCGCCAGTACGCGTTTGACAAAGTCGCGCGACTCCTGCGCGGTCAGCTTGTTGGCCTCACCCATGATGCCCAGCACAGTCAGACCACTGACACCTTTTTCCAGACAGAAATCGACCATGCGATCAGTGCTTGCCAGATCGAGTTCGCCGCTTTCTGTGAAGGGCGTGACAGTAATCAAATAGACACCACGGGCCGAGGCATCGAGTTTTTTCATCAGCATCTCCAGTCAATATTTCAGGCCAAGCATACAGGTAGCCACGAGGACAGTGGCAGCCTGGAGTCGGGCCTGATGGATCAGCGGCGACGAAGTTGTCAGGGGCATGCCCGGCAGTCGCCGACGCGACGGCAACTGGGACAAACCCGAGCCATCAAGCGCATAGCGGCGCCTAGAATTGGCCGCAAGCCCCGGCGCAACCATCCATCAGAGACTTGCCGGCTGTTTCAAGGATAACTGTGGAACTGTTTTTCCAGCAATTGCTTAATGGCCTGACGGTCGGCGGTGTTTACAGCCTGGTAGCCTTGGGCCTGACGCTGGTCTATGGCATTTTGCACGTGCCGAATTTTGCGCACGGTGCTTTCTACATGACGGGTGCGTTCGCCGGTTACTACCTGATGACGGTGTTAGGCCTCAACTACTGGATTGCCATGCTCGGCGCGGCCGTGGTGGTGGCGGTGATTGCGATGCTGGCCGAGCGCCTGGTGTTTCATCCGCTGCGCAATGCGCCCGAACTGCACGACATGATCGCAGCCATTGGCATTCTGTTATTCCTGGAGGCCGGCGCGCAGGCCATGTTCGGTGCCGATTTTCATCGCATGCCGACACCCTACGGCCAGATTGTGGAAGTGTTTGGTTTGACGGCACCGTTGCAGCGGTTGCTGATCATCGCTGGCGCGTTCGCTCTGATGGTGGCCTTGCACTTGTTCCTGAACCACACGGTGTTGGGTTCGACCATCGTTGCCATGGCGCAGAACAAAGATGGCGCAGCCCTGGTGGGCATCGATGCCACGCGCGTGACGCTGCTGGTGTTTGCGATCTCAGGCGCGCTGGCGGCGATCGCTGCCGTGCTCTATGCGCCCATCAATCTGGTCTACCCCAGCATGGGCAATCTGGTGATCACCAAAGCCTTTGTCATCATCATCCTGGGCGGCATGGGGAGCTTTCCGGGGGCTATCGTCGGTGGCCTGATCATCGGCCTGGCAGAGAGCTTTGGCGGCTTCTATTTTTCCACCGACTACAAAGACATCATCGCCTTCGTGCTGCTGGTCGTAATTCTGTCGTTTCGCCCTCAGGGTTTGTTCACCATGAAAGGAGCCCGTTGATGAAATTGCTGCAGGGCAAGATCGGCTGGACCCTGCTGGCGCTGGCGGCGCTGATTTTTCCGCTCTTTGCGCAAAACAATTACTTGCTCTCGGTGGCGACACAGATGTTTATCATGGCGCTCGCTGCGCTCGGTTTGAATCTGATCACCGGCTATACCGGCCAGTTCAATCTGGCGCACGGCGCTTTCATGGCGGTCGGCGCCTACACTGTCGGCATCCTGACGGTTGATCATCAAGTGCCTTTCTGGCTGGCCTTCGCGCTGGCTGGCGTCGTGACGGCGCTGCTTGGATTTTTTGTCGGCATCCTTTCCTTGCGGCTGAAAGGACACTACTTTTCTATCTTCACCCTGTGCGTGAGTTACATCATGTATTTGCTGATCGAGAAGTGGGAAAGTCTGACCCATGGCACGGTCGGGATCATGGGCATTCCGGCGCCCAGTGGCATCGGACCTTTGCAGTTTGGCACGCCGCTGTCACAGTATTACCTGGTGCTCGCTTTTCTGGCGCTGGGCATCTGGGTCATGGCACGCATTGTTCGCTCGCTGTTGGGGCGCAGTTTCATGGCGGTGCGCAATAGCGACGAACTGGCCGAGGCCCTGGGCATCGATCTGATGCGCACCAAGACCTTGTCATTTGTGCTGTCGGTGGTCTATGCCGGTTTTGCCGGCGCTCTTTATGCAGGTCAGGTGCGCTTCCTCGGACCGGATCTCGCCAGCGAGGTGGTTACTTTTGATCTGGTGATGTTCGTCCTGGTCGGTGGTATCGGCACCTTGCTGGGACCCCTGGTTGGCACCGTGCTGGTGACCTGGCTGACCCAGTGGTTGCAGTTTTTGCAGGACTACCGCATGGTGGTGTTTGGCCCGGTGCTGATCGCACTGATCATCTTCTTGCCCGATGGCATCGTTGGCAGCTGGCTGAAACGCCGGGCCCGCCGCGCCGATGCAACGCAGGCGAAACGCCATGCTTGAAATTACGGCATTGACCAAACTGTTCTTCGGCTTGACCGCAGTCGATAGCGTGACCACGCGCTTTGAGCGCGGCCAGGTCAGCGCCATCATTGGCCCCAACGGCGCCGGCAAGACCACCTTCTTCAACCTGGTAGCTGGGACTCACAAGCCGAGCTCTGGCCGCATCCTGTTCAAAGGTCAGGATGTGACCGGATTGCGCCCGGACCACGTGGCGCGGCTGGGTATTGCGCGGACCTTTCAGACGACGCACCTGTTCGACAATGCCACGATCATCGATAACCTGATCGTCGGTCACCGCTTGCGCACCCGCTCCGGCCTGTGGGATGTGCTGGTCAATTCGAAGCGCTTGCAGCAAGAGGAGCGCATCTGCCTCGACAAGGCGATGGAGGCGCTCGACTTCGTTGGCCTGGCGCACATTTCACACCGCATCGCCGCCGACATCACGCAGGAAGAACGCAAGCGTGTGGCGCTGGCGCTGGCGCTGGCGACCGATCCGGAACTGCTGCTGCTCGACGAGCCGGCCGGTGGTGTCAATCCGGAAGAGACGGTGGGTCTTGCCAAGCTCATTCGCAAACTGGTGGACCATGGCAAGACCGTCTGTCTGATCGAGCACAAGATGGACATGATCATGCGTTTGGCCGATAAGATCGTCGTCCTGAATAACGGCGGCAAGATTGCCGAGGGCACGCCGGCAGAAATCCGGCGCGACCCGCAAGTCATCGACGCCTACCTTGGAGTGGATCATGCTGCGCTTTGAAGGCGTCAATCTTCACTACGGCAGCTTTCGCGCACTGAAGGGCATCACATTGCACGCCGCGCCCGGAGAACTGGTGGTGCTGCTGGGGGCCAATGGTGCCGGCAAGACTTCGATTTTCATGGCTGCCAGTGGCATTCAGCGACCCAGCGCCGGCAGCATCCGCTTTGCTGGGCGCGAGTTGGTGGGCTTGCGCCCGGCGCAAATTGTCGCTAGCGGCCTGGTGCATTGTCCCGAGGGGCGCAAGTTGTTCCCGATGATGTCGGTCAAGAAGAACCTGACGTTGGGCGCTTACGTGCACCGGCGTGACAAGGCAGGCATCCAGCGCTCGCTGGAAGAAGTGTTCGGCCTGTTCCCGATGCTGGAGAAAAAGCAGGACGATCCGGCCGGTTCACTGTCGGGCGGACAGCAGCAGATGGTGGCGATTGGGCGAGCGCTGTTGGGGCGGCCCAAGGTCTTGTTGCTGGACGAACCTTCGCTGGGTCTGGCGCCGCTGGTCGTCAAACAGGTGTTCGAGGTGATTCAGCGCATCAACCAGTCCGGCACCACCGTGCTGCTGGCCGAGCAGAACGCTTTTTCGGCACTGGCCATTGCGCACCGCGCCTATGTCATTGAACGTGGCTGTATCGCGCTCGAAGGCGATCGCGATTCACTGCTCAACAATGAGGCGGTGCGGGCTGCCTACATCGGTGCCTGAAAAGCACCGATCGCATCATTGGTTTTTTTATTTTTTCATTTCACTACTCAAGGAGACTCACCCATGAAAGCAGTTTTCTCTCGCCGGCGCTTCGCCGCATTGCCACTTGCCGCAGCGCTGTTTGGTGTATTTACAGCGGGTGCCACGCTGGCTCAGGAGAGCGTCAAGATCGGCTATACCGGGCCGCTCAGTGGCGGTGCCGCACTGTACGGCAAGAACGTCGTCAGTGGTATCGAGATGGCCGTCAAGGAGATCAACACGGCCGGACTTGAGGTCGGCGGCAAGAAGGTCAAGCTGGAACTGGTGGCGCTGGACGATAAATATTCGCCGGCCGAAGCGGCAATCAATGCGCGCCGCCTGGTGCAGCAGTATCAGACTGCGGCTGTGTTCGTGCCGCATTCCGGTGGCATTTATGCGATGCAAGCTTTCAACGAGCAGGAAAAATTCATTGTGATGGCGTACTCCAGCACGCCCAAGATCACTGAAGTCGGCAACAAGCTCACGATCCGGATCCCACCCACTTTCAACTCCTACATCGAGCCCTTCATCCGCTATGAAATGAAAAAGTTCGGCAAGAAGGTTGGCATGCTTCCAGGCGACCATGAGTACGCCAAGAACTGGAGCCAGTTGTTCGCCCCGGCCTGGGAAAAGGCCGGTGGTACGGTGGTTTCCAACAATCCGATGTCGTACAACCGCTCGGCTGATTTTTACAGCGGTGTCAGCCGGGTAATGGCAGAAAAGCCTGAAGTGCTTTTCATCGGTGGTCCGTCCGAGCCGACTGCGCTGGTGGCTAAGCAAGCGCGCGAAATTGGCTTCAAGGGCGGCTTTCTTTTGATGGATCAGGCCAAGCTTGACGAGATGGCCAAGGTCACTGGCGGCCTCGCCATGCTGGAGGGCTCCATCGGTGTCTTGCCGGTGTCTTACGACGAGAGCCCGGGCGCCAAGGCTTTCAGTGCGGCTTATCGCAAGATGTATGGCGCCGACCGCGATCCGACCAGCGAGTCTTCCTACAACTACGCTTTGACCCATGCGTTGGCGGCGGCGATGAAGCTCGCTGGCACCACCAGCGATGCCTCAGCCATCCGCGCCAAGCTGGGCGAGGCGCTTGCCAAGTTGCCGCGGGAGCAAAACGCCGGTGGCTTTCGCGGCATCGATGCCGTCGGTGGCACGCTGGTCGACCCGGTGGTCGCCACGGTGGAAGGCGGCAAGATCAGACCGATCAGCCTGAGCGACCTGATGAAATAAGCGGCAGACGGCAGCATCCCGGCACCGATGCCGGGCGGCTGGATTCGCCCATGTCAAATAGTCACCTTGCCTTCTGGCCGGAAGGTCAGCCACAGCACTTGACGGTGCCGCAAACCAATCTTTTTTACAACGTTGAAGTATCGGCTGCGCGCTTTCCCGACAAGCCCTACATCCTGTTTTACGACACACCGATCACTTTTGCCGAATTCAAGGCCGAGGCCGAGTTCATCGCTGGCTACCTGGAGCAGGTGTGCAAGGTCAAAAAGGGTGATCGCGTCTTGCTGTACATGCAGAACAGCCCGCAGTTTGTGCTCGCCTATTACGGCATCCTGCGCGCCAATGCGGTGGTGGTTCCGGTCAACCCGATGAACCTGACCAACGAGTTGCGCCACTACGTCAAGGATACCGGCGCCAAGGTCGCCATCGTGGCGCAGGACATTTTTGCGCAGATGGCACCGTTGCTGAAAGAGGGGCTGCAACAGATCCTGGTCGCAGCCTACTCCGATTACCTGAAACGCCCGACCGATCTCAAACTGCCTGATTTCGTCAGTGCGCCGCGCCTGCAGCATAGCGGCGCCGGCGTCACTCTGTGGAGTGACATGCTGTCAAGTGCGCTGCAGCCGGGACCGATCACCGTCGGTCCGGACGACTTGTGCGTGATGCCTTACACCTCCGGCACAACGGGCCATCCGAAAGGCTGCATGCACACACATCGCGGCGCCATGGCCAGCCTGGTTGGAAGCATGCAGTGGTTTAACACGCACCATGATTCAGTGACGTTGTCGGTGCTGCCATTTTTCCACGTGACCGGCATGCAGGGCAGCATGAGCGGCCCGCTGTACCACGGCAGCACCATGGTGGTGTTGCCACGCTGGGACCGCGAAGTGGTGGCGCAGTGCATCCAGCGCTACAGGATTGCCACGCTACAACTGATCTCGACCATGGTGGTGGACCTGCTGGCGCATCCGAAGATCGAAGACTACGACCTGTCCAGTCTGCGCGGCATTCGCGGTGGTGGTGCCGCCATGCCGCAGGCGATTGCGCAAAAACTGAACGACTTGCTGGGCGTGCCTTATGTGGAGGGCTATGGCATGTCGGAGACGATTGCCGCCACCCATATCAATCCACCGGGTCGGCCGAAGAAGCAATGCCTGGGCATTCCGATCTACGATGTCGATGCACGGGTTGTTGACCCAAGCGATTTCCATGAACTGGTGGCCGGTGAAGTCGGCGAGATCATCGTCCATGCGCCCAACGTGATGCAAGGCTACTGGAACAACCGCCAAGCCACTCTGGAAGTCTTTGTCGAGATCGACGGCAAGCGCTTCCTGCGCACCGGTGACCTGGCAATGACCGATGAAGACGGCTACTTTTTCATGGTTGATCGCTTGAAACGCATGATCAACGCCTCCGGTTTCAAGGTCTGGCCGGCCGAGGTGGAAACCTTGTTGTACCAGCATCCGGCGATCCACGAAGCCTGCATCATTGCGGCGCGCGACGCCAGGCGTGGTGAAACGGTGAAGGCGGTGATTGTGCTGCGTGACACTTACCGCAATAAAGTGAGCGAGCAGGAAATCATCGATTGGGCGCATGCCAATATGGCGGCCTACAAGGTGCCCCGTATCGTGCAGTTTGTCGAGACGCTGCCCAAGTCATCCACCGGCAAGCTGCAGTGGCGTGAGTTGCAGGAAAGGGAAAAATTATCAGACGAAGGTCCAGCTGACTGACGCACCAGTGCTAGCGCCGGTGCTCGCGTCGTGCGATCCAGATGGTCGACATAAGAATGATCAAGGCGCCTAGCAAAGTGCTGTTGCTGGGCACGTCAGAAAACACCAGCCAGCCCATCAGCGAGGCCCAGATCAAATCCAGAAAGCGCAGCGACTGCGTGGCCGAGATATCGGCCGTGCGAAAGCCGCGCGTCAGGCAGTAATGTCCCAGCGAGCCCAACACGCCGGCCACCACAAAGCCCAGCCATTGCCAAAGGGTGGGCGACGTCCAGTGCAGCATTCCCAATGGCAAACTGAGCAGCGTCACGGTGATCGACTGCCACAGCACAATGACCCCCGGTTTTTCGTAGCGGGTGAGGGTCTTGGTCATCAAAAAAGACGCGGCGAAAACGGGTGACGAGGCCAGCATCACGAGTGAATACCAGCCACCCTGACCAGTCAGTTTGGGTGCCACCACCACCAGCACGCCGGCAAAGCCGATGATCGCCGCAACCCAGCGGTCCCAGCGCATGCGCTCACCCAAAAACCAGGCGGCACCGATCATGATGAAGATCGGACCGGTAAAACCAATGGTGGTCATATCGGCCAGCGCAATATGCGGCAAAGCCGTGAACCAGAACATCAGGCCCACCGTGTGCACGGCGCCGCGCCAAAGTTGCCCGCGCAGATCGACCGGGCGGTAGGCTTGCCAGCCCCCACGCCATAGCAAGGGCAACATCGCCACCACACCAAACAGATAGCGCAGGAACTGCGACTCAAACGGATCGAGGGTCAGCGTGATATCGCGCACCAGGGTGTTCAGAAAGCAAAACAGCAATCCGCTCAGTGCCACCCACAACATGCCACGCCAGACGGCAGGTAATCGAAAGGCACGCATGCGCAGGCGCCGATGGGCCACGGCGACGCGGTGCCGCAGCAACGTTGAAAAATTGCTTTTGAATTTCACCCGTGCACTTCGATGGCTTCAAAGACAAAATGAATCAGCATGGCAGAGGCCTTGGCAGCAAGCCCAAACCGGCCAGGTAGGTGCCGATAGCAGCGTTGGCCACCGCTTCAAGATCAAATACTCGTGGCTCCAGCAACCAGCTATTGATCAGCCCCACCACCAGCGAATGCAGTCCCTGCGAGGCGATCAAGTCGCAGATTGGCAACGGCAGCGCCCGCCGCGCACTGGCATCACGCAAGCTGTGCTGGATAAGGTTGACGACGTTGGCATGGCTCTTGACATGACGCGCCTTGATCGCCAGCAGTTCATCAACATATTCGACCTTCAAAGTGGCAACTTCAAAGACGCGCCGCGTGCGTTCGTCGGTGGCAATTTTGCGCATGGCATCGAGAAGCGCACAACGCAGTGCATCTACCGGATCCGGTTCTTGATCGCGCCCAATTTGCTGTAGCTCGGCCTCCATCGGCAACGTGATGCGATCCATCATGGCGTTGAACAGATCAGCCTTGTTTTTGAAATGCCAGTAAATGGCGCCACGGCTGACGCCCGCCGCTTGGGCAATGTCGTTGAGCGAGGTGTGGGAAACGCCTTTTTGCGAAAACACAAGCTCGGCCGCATCCAGCAGCAGATGGCGGGTGGCGAGAGCATCTTCTTTGGTGCGGCGAGGCATACGGCGTAATCTTTCTGGAAGAGTTACCGGCTTGGAAGGGTTTTTATATACATTCAATATTGTATGTATACTTTCAAAAATCGTCTCTAATCTGATGCAGCGGAGAGCTCTTTTCTGCACACTTTCTGGAACTAAATCATGCCTTTGCTGTGCACCCGGCTCGCCATTTCCTTGCCCCTGAGTGTCATCGGTCTGACGGCCTTGCTGAGTGGCTGCGGTCCGGGCAACCCCGCCGCTAGCGGCCCGGCTGGGGGCATGCCTCCGGCCGAGGTTGGGGTGGTGACCGTCACCGCCGGTGATGTCAGCTTGGTAACCGAATTGCCGGGCCGGCTGGAAGCTTCGCGCGTGGCGCAAGTGCGAGCCCGGGCCGCTGGCATTGTGCAAAAGCGGCTGTTCCGCGAGGGCAGCGACGTGAAATCAGGCCAGACCCTGTTTCAGATTGACGCCGCTCCCTATCAGGCCGCATTTGACAGCGCGCAGGCCAGTCTGGCCAGAGCCGAAGCCAATCTGATGCAGGCCAGTGCCCAGGCCGAACGCGTCAAGCCGTTGGCCCAGGCCAAAGCCATCAGCCAGCAGGACTACCTGACTGCGCAGGCGGCGGGTAAACAGGCTGAGGCCGATGTCGCCGTTGGCAAGGCGGCGCTGCAAAGCGCGCGCATCAACCTGAACTACGCCACTGTCACCGCCCCGATCTCGGGACGCATCGGTCGCTCGCTGGTGACTGAGGGCGCACTGGTCGGCCAGAGTGAGGCAACACAGCTGGCACTGATCCAGCAGATCGATCCGATGTACGTCAACTTCACCCAGTCGGCGGCTGAGGTCATGAAGTTGCGCCGGGCCGTGCAGGGTGGTCAACTCAAGCGCGCTGGCGGCAGTGATACGGCCAGTGTGCGCCTGGTGCTGGAAGATGGCAGCGAATATGCGCGCGCCGGCAAGTTGTTGTTCTCGGACTTGACGGTGGACGCCAGTACCGGCCAGATCACATTGCGGGCCGAGGTGCCGAATCCTGGCGGCGCTTTGCTGCCCGGTCTCTATGTGCGGGTGCGACTGGAGCAGGCCAAGGTCAGCAACGCCATGACTTTGCCACAGCAGGCGGTGACGCGTTCGCCACAAGGCGACTCGGTGATGGTGGTCGGGCCGGACGGCAAAGTCGCGCAGCGCAGGGTCAAGGTTGGCAATCAGCAAGGCGGGCAATGGGTCATTTTGGACGGCCTGAAGAGCGGCGAGCAGGTGATGGTGGACGGCTTCCAGAAGTTGCGTGGCGAGGCGCCGGTGAAGCCGGTGCCTTGGCAGGCGCCCGGCAGCAAGCCGGTCCAGTCCAGCAGCGTGGCATCGGCTTCGCCAGCGTCGGCCTCGACTAGTGCCGCTTCTGGCGCCAGTCGCTAAGGAGCCGCGTTCATGGCGAAATTCTTTATTGACCGGCCCATTTTTGCGTGGGTGATTGCACTGTTCATCATGGTGATGGGCGCGGTGTCCATTACGCAATTGCCGATTGCCCAGTACCCGCCGGTGGCACCACCGTCCATTGTCGTTTCAGCCGCCTATCCCGGTGCATCTGCCAAGACGCTGGAAGACGCCGTTTTGTCGGTGATCGAGCGCGAGATGAACGGCGCGCCGGGTCTCATTTACATGGAGTCAGTGGCGCAGGCGGACGGCTCCGGCAACATCACGCTCAGCTTTGAGCCCGGCAGCAACGCCGATCTGGCTCAGGTGGACGTGCAAAACCGCCTGGCGCGTGCCACACCGAGACTGCCTTCGGTGGTGACACAGCAAGGTGTGCGGGTTGACAAGTCACGCAGCAACTTCCTGTTGTTTGCGATTTTGTCGTCGGATGATCCGGCCTGGGATCCGGTCGCGTTGGGTGACTACGCGGCACGCAACGTGGTGCCCGAAATTCAGCGCCTGCGTGGCGTTGGCCAGGCTCAGCTGTTTGGCACCGAGCGTGCCATGCGCATCTGGATCGACCCGGCCAAATTGCTGGGTGTCAATCTCTCTGCAGCTGACGTGACTAACGCCATCCGCGGGCAAAATGCGCAGGTCTCGGCCGGTGAGATTGGCAGCCTGCCCAACGTCGCCGGCCAGGGCATCTCCGCCACCGTGGTGGTCAACGGACAGCTCACCAGCATTGAGGAGTTCGGCAACGTCGTGCTGCGCGCCAGCGCTGACGGCTCCAGCGTGCGGCTGAAAGACGTGGCACGCATCGAGTTGGGGGCGCAGGCCTATGCCACCTCGGCGCGCCTGAACGGCAAGCCCTCCACCGGCGTCGGTGTTCAGCTATCACCCAGCGGCAATGCGCTGGCCACCGCCAAGGCGGTGCGCAACAAGATGGATGAGCTGGAGCATTTCTTTCCGAAAGGCATGAAATGGGAAATTCCCTACGATAGCTCGCGCTTTATCGACATTTCGATCCGCGAGGTGGCGATTACCTTGCTGGAGGCGGTCGGCCTGGTGTTCCTGGTGATGTTCCTGTTCTTGCAGAACATTCGTTACACCGTCATCCCGACCATCGTCGTGCCGGTGGCGCTGTTGGGTACCTTTGCCGCGCTGTTGGTGATGGGTTTCTCGATCAATGTGTTGACCATGTTCGGTATGGTGCTGGTGATTGGCATCGTCGTTGACGACGCCATCGTGGTGGTGGAAAACGTCGAGCGCATCATGAGCGAGGAGGGCCTGCCACCGCTGGAAGCGACGCGCAAAGCCATGGGACAAATTTCGGGGGCCATTGTGGGCGTGACGGTGGTGCTGATTTCGGTGTTCGTGCCGCTGGCGTTCTTCAGCGGCGCGGTCGGTAACATCTACCGCCAGTTCGCCGCGGTGATGGGTGTCTCGATCGCGTTCTCTGCGTTTCTGGCGCTATCACTGACGCCGGCGCTGTGTGCCACCTTGCTCAAGCCGGTGCAGGCCGGTCATCACCATGCCAAGAGTGGTTTCTTCGGCTGGTTCAACCGCGGCTTTTCGCGCACCGCCAAAGGCTATGAAGGCGGTGTGGCCCGACTGCTGCCGCGTGCGGCGCGCTATCTGGTGATTTATCTGGCCATAGTGGCTGCCGCCGCGCTGGTCTATCTGCGCTTGCCAACGTCGTTCCTGCCAAATGAAGATCAGGGCACGATGCTGGTCAACGTGCAATTGCCGCCGGGCGCCACGCAGGAGCGCACCCGTGCTGTGATGCAGCAGGTGGAGGGCTTCATGCTCAAGCAGCCTGAGGTGAAGGACATGGTCAGTGTGCTGGGTTTCAGTTTTTCGGGCCAGGGCCAGAACGCGGCACTGGCGTTTGTGACGCTCAAGGACTGGTCATTGCGCAAAGCTCCCGGCAGCTCGGCGCAGGACGTGGCGGGACGTGCTTTTGGCGGGCTGATGGGCATACGGGATGCGTTTATCTTTCCGCTGAGCCCGCCGCCTATTTCCGAGTTGGGGGCCTCGTCGGGTTTCAACTTTCGCCTGCAAGACCGCGCTGGGCTGGGCCGCGAGGCCTTGCTGGCGGCGCGCAACCAGTTGCTGGGCATCGCCGCGCAAAGCAAGATTCTGACCCAGGTGCGCCCCGACGGACTGGAAGATGCGCCGCAATTGCAGATCGACATTGACCGCAATAAGGCCAGCGCGTTGGGCGTCAGTTTTGATGCGGTCAACAACGTGCTATCCACCGCTTTGGGCTCCGCTTATGTGAACGACTTTCCGAACGCCGGCCGCTTGCAACGTGTGGTGGTGCAGGCCGATGCGCCGGCGCGCATGCAGCCGGAAGATCTGTTGCGCCTGACGGTGCCTAGCAGCACCAATCAGGCGGTACCACTGTCAAGTTTTGCCAGCACGCGCTGGATCACCGGGGCGATGCAGACGGTGCGCTTTAACGGCTACCCCTCGATGCGTATCAGTGGCAGTGCCGCACCAGGCTTTAGCACCGGCGCCGCGCTGACCGAGATGGAGCGACTGGCGGCGCAGTTGCCCCAGGGTATGGGCTTTGAGTGGACCGGCACCTCGCGCGAAGAAAAACTGGCCGGCAAACAAGCTATGGTGCTGTACGGCTTCGCCATTTTGTCGGTGTTTTTGTGCCTGGCCGCGCTCTACGAGAGTTGGAGTATTCCATTGTCGGTGGTGCTGGTGGTGCCGCTGGGTGTGCTGGGCGTGCTGCTGGCGACACTGTTGCGCGGCTATTCCAACGACGTCTATTTCCAGGTCGGACTGATCACCATCATCGGTCTGTCGGCGAAGAACGCGATTTTGATTATTGAGTTCGCAAAAGACTTGCAGGCGCAGGGCAAGGGCGTCATCGAGTCGGCGCTGGCCGCCGCTCATTTGCGCTTTCGACCGATTGTCATGACCTCGATGGCGTTCACGTTGGGTGTGCTGCCGCTGGCGCTCGCCACGGGTGCCGGTTCGGCCAGTCAACGGGCCATTGGCACCGGTGTAATCGGCGGTATCCTGACCGGCACCTCGCTGGCGGTGGTGTTCGTACCGATCTTCTTTGTCGTCGTGCGCACATTGTTCAAGGCCAGTAAGAGACAAATGCAATTTGACGCCTCACACAGTCATCAGACCGGAGGGCAGCCTCATGAGTAAGACTCTGTCTACAGGGCCAAACCCGATGTTGAACTTTCCATGCACACTGCCGGCATTGGTCGCAGCCGCCCTGCTGGCGGGCTGCTCGATGATCCCTGCGTACGAGCGTCCGGGGTCACCGGTGGCGGCCAGCTTTCCCGGCGACGCAATTGCAAGTGCAAACAGCCCAGCCGCAGCCGAAATACCGTGGCAGCAGTTTTTCAAGGATGCGCGACTCAAGCGTCTGCTGGAGCTGGCGCTGCAGAACAACCGCGATCTGCGCGTGGCCGTGCTCAATATTGAGCAGACCCGCGCGCAGCTTCAGTTGCGCAGGGCCGATGAACTACCGACCCTCAATGCCGGTATGTCTGGCTCACGCGTGCCGGCCTCGGGGGGCGGCATCAGCAGCGCCTACAGCGCGGGCCTGAGCGTTACCAGTTACGAGCTTGACTTTTTTGGCCGCGTGCGCGCCCTGGGCCAGGCGGCGCAGGCTCAGCTATTGGGCACTGAGGAAGCCCGCAAGACGGTGCAGATCGCCTTGATTGCTTCGGTCGCCAACACTTATCTGAGCCTGCTGGTCGACGACGAACTGCTGCGCGTGACGCGCGACACGCTCGACACACGGGTGTCGTCGCTGAAGCTCACCCGATTGAAATTCGACAATGGCGCCGCTTCGCAACTCGATGTCACGCAATTCGAGTCTTTGCTGGAGGGCGCCAAGGTTTCTCTGGCGCAACTCATGCGCCAGCGCGCACAGGATGAAAA
This sequence comes from Comamonadaceae bacterium, assembly GCA_037141865.1. Lineage (GTDB taxonomy): Bacteria > Pseudomonadota > Gammaproteobacteria > Burkholderiales > Burkholderiaceae_C > Rhodoferax. Next base: position 93,430 of record JBAXBQ010000006.1, read on the forward strand.
CGCTCTGGTATTGCTGCTGGGACAGCCACTGCCGACCGATTTACCGGTCGGGCTGAGCATCCCGGAACAGGCTTTGGTGTTGGATCTGCCGGCTGGTTTACCCTCGGATTTATTGATTCGCAGGCCCGATGTGCGCCAGGCCGAGCAGGTGCTGCTGGCCAACCATGCCAACATCGGTGCCGCTCGCGCCGCTTTCTTTCCGCGCATCACGCTCACCGGTAGCGTGGGCATCGCCAGTACCGAGCTGAGCAGCCTGTTCAGCAATGGTGCCATGGCCTGGACTTTTGCACCTCAGTTGTTGCTCCCCATTTTTGATGCCGGGCGCAATCAGGCCAACTTCAGCGCGGCGCAGGTCGGACGTGACATTGCCGTGGCGCAGTATGAGAAGGCGATCCAGAGCGCTTTCCGTGAAGTGTCGGATGCGCTGGCCGGTCGCGCAACTCTGGGCGAGCAGTTGCGCGCGCAAGCCGCCCAGCTAGCTGCCGAGGAAACCCGCGGGCGGCTGACGGAACTTCGCTTTCGCCATGGTGCCGCCAGTTCCCTGGAGGTGCTGGACGCCCAGCGCTCGCTGTTTGCCGCGCAACAGGCGCTGCTCCAGGTGCAATTGCTCCAGGTGCAAAACTGGGTCACGCTTTACAAGGTGTTGGGCGGTGGCTGGAAAGACGACGCGGCCCAGCCTGCAACAGGCAAGTAGGCGACTGCAATTCCTGAATTTGCCGCTATCCTGAACCACACCCTCAACTGCAAGGATCATCCATGTCGCTGGATAGACTATTTAGCCCGTTTCAACTCAAGACGCTCAAACTTCCGAATCGGATTGTCATGGCGCCCATGACCCGCTCTTTCTCGCCCAATGGTGTACCGACACCGCAAGTCGCCGACTACTATCGGCGTCGCGCTGAGGCGGCAGTCGGACTGATTATTTCCGAGGGCACTGTCGTCAATCGCCCGGCTGCTTCCAACGATCCCAACGTCCCGCGTTTCTGGGGTGACGATGCCTTGCCGGCCTGGCAGCGTGTGATTGATAGCGTGCATGAAGTCGGCGGCCTGATGGCGCCGCAACTGTGGCACGTCGGGGCCGTTCGCAACCGCCGTACCGATTGGGTGGCACCGGGACCGGTCGATAGTCCTTCAGGTCTTTCCTCGCCCGGCAAGAAGTTTGGCGAAGCCATGACTGATAGTGCGATTGCCGACACCATTGCCGCTTTTGCGCGTGCCGCCGGTGATGCCAAAAAACTTGGCTTTGACGCCGTCGAATTGCACGGTGCCCACGGTTATTTGATTGATCAGTTCTTCTGGGATGGCACCAACCAGAGAGCCGACGGCTATGACGGGGCGACGCTGGCGCAGCGCGGCAAGTTCGCGGCTGAAATCCTGCGGGCGGTGCGCGCCGAGGTTGGCCCGGAGTTCCCGGTGATCATTCGTTTGTCGCAGTGGAAGCAACAGGATTTCACGGTACAGATGGCCACCACGCCGCAAGAAATGGAAGCCTGGTTGCGACCGTTGGCCGATGCCGGCGCCGACATCTTTCACTGTTCGCAGCGGCGTTTTTGGGAGCCTGAGTTTGCCGGCTCGGACTTGAATTTTGCTGGCTGGGCCAAAAAGCTCGTTGGCAAACCGACCATCACGGTTGGTTCGGTCGGATTGACCGGTGAGTTCATCGCTTCCTTTGCTGGCGAGTCGTCCAAACCGGCTTCCCTTGACGAACTGTTGCGCCGTCTTGACCGTGGTGACTTCGATCTGGTTGCCGTTGGCCGCGCGCTGATCAACGATCCGCAATGGGTGCTCAAGGTGCAACAGGGCCGCAGCGACGAGCTGTTGGATTTTTCGCCCGCTTCGCTTGCCACTTTGCATTGAAGCTGGCAATGCCGGGGCGCAATCAGCGCGCAGCCGTTTATCGCAGCGAAGCCGACGTGACAGAGCCGCTGGTCTCGCGGTAAATGTTCGCCATTAATTCCGCTGGAATTTTCCCCTGTGCTTGATGATGTACCTTGGCCAGGGCGGCATGCCAGGCAGATTTTTCGTCCGCGGTCAGTTCAATGATCTGGGTTCGACCGGTTTTGCGGATGGACTCCAGCGCGGCTGCATTGTTTTGTTCGGCAGATTCATTGGCGAAGGCGGTTGCATCGCGCAGGGCGCCTTCCAGCGTGCTGCGAATCTCCGGCGTCAAACCATCCCAGAATTTTTTGTTGGCCACCACGGCATAGCCCAGGTAGCCATGGTTCGACAGTGTCAGGTATTTTTGCGCCAGCTGCAGATTTTGCGTGTAGAAGTTGGAGGCCGGGCCTTCAGTTCCATCGACAGCACCGCTCTTGAGCGCACTGTAGACCTCGCTGAATTGGAGTGCTCTGGGTCGTGCGCCCAGCGCTTTCATTTGTGCCTCCAGAATTTGGGATGGCTGGATGCGCAGGCTGAGACCGGTAACGTCGCCAGGTTTGTGAAGCGGACGATTGGCGCTCATCTGCTTGAAGCCGTTATCCCAAAAAGTTAACCCGACGACACCTTGACGATCAAGCTTGGCCAGCAGCGATGTGCCAATAGGCCCCTGCGTCACCCGATGAACCGCTGCTGTATCGGCGAACAGGTAAGGCAGGTCAAAGACTTCAAAATCCGGCACGTGCAGCACTTTCAGTTTGGTCAGGGAGGGCGCCAGCATCTCGACGTTGCCCATCTGCAAGGCAGCAATCTCTTCCTGGTCGCCATACAGCCGGCTGTTGGGAAACAGATCAACCCTCACCTTGCCAGCGCTGCGCTGCGCCACTAGCTGGGCAAATTTTTCTGCCGCCTGTCCCTTGGGTGATTCGGGCGCGACCACGTGACTGAAGCGAATGACCAGCACATTGTCGGCCAGCGCTGAATGCATGCCAGAAGCTATCAAAAGTGTTGCCAGTAAGCGATAGATGAATTTCATGAAGTTCCCC
>JBAXBQ010000007.1:0-88889 GCA_037141865.1 Comamonadaceae bacterium
TCGATGTCGATGCCGGCCACGGCTACTCTTTGTGCCGAGTGCACATGAACAGTTGTGACTTCTCGCTGGGTAACTACGCGCATGTTGAAACTTCGGGTGATGTTGATCTGAAAGGGTTCACCATCAACCGCGACCGGCAGGCGCTGCTGCCTTTCATCAAGGCGGCACAGCGTGTGGCCAAGCGGCCCATCAAGCTGCTGGTGTCGCCCTGGAGCCCGCCGGCCTGGATGAAAAGCAATGCGCAGATGAACCAGGGCGGTCACCTGTTGCCAGAGTTTCGCCAGGCCTGGGCGCGCTGCTATGTGCGCTTCATCGAAGAGTATGCCGCTGAGGGCGTGCCGGTGTGGGGCGTGTCGGTGCAAAACGAACCGGCCGCCGTTCAACCGTGGGATTCGTGCATCTACAGCGCCGAAGAAGAGCGTGATTTTGTGCGTGATTTTCTCGGCCCGGAACTGGCGAGCGCGGGACTGGGTCACATCAAGATTGTGGTCTGGGACCACAATCGCGACCATCTGGTGCAGCGCGCCAGCGTGGTTTACAGCGACGCCAAGGCCGCCAGCTATGTCTGGGGCGCCGGCTTTCACTGGTATGGCGAGAATCACTTTGATCAAGTCCAACTGGTGCACGACGCCTGGCCCGACAAACAACTGCTGTTCACCGAGGGTTGCCAGGAAGGCGGGCCGCACCACGGCTCGTGGGATCTGGGCGAACGCTATGCGCACTCGATGATCAACGACCTGAACCGCTGGACGGTGGGATGGATCGACTGGAACCTGGTGCTCGACGAAACCGGCGGACCGAACCACGTGGGCAACCTGTGCAGCGCACCGATCCTGATCGACACGGACAATGACGCGCTGATGCATCAGAGCTCGTACTACTACATCGGCCACTTCAGCCGCTTTGTCAAACCCGGTGCGCGCCGCGTGCTGTGCGCCGCCTCCAGGCAGGACCTGGAGACAACGGCCTTCGTGAACCCGGACAACTCGATAGCCGTCGTGGTGATGAACCGGACCGAAGCCGCGATACGCTTCGGGCTTTGCGTTGACGACCACTTAACACCCACCGAACTGCCGCCGCGCTCCATCGCAACCTACCTGAAAAGCGGTCAATCGATGCGTGTCTAGCCGAGTCCTATAACCAGACTGCTGAGCTTGCCGTCGCGCAAGTTCAAGGCCAGGTCTTTAGGCAACCAGCGCCCTTGATGCAGTTGTCGATTGCCATCAACGTAATTCAATTCGAAACGTACCGGGGCCACGGCGCCAGGGCCGAAGGTGTTTTGTCGGCCGGGGTTGCTGTACACCACCCAGGTATGACCAAAGAGTTTGAATCCAAAACTGTCGGCAGCGAAACCGGCGGTTGGCGTGGTGGTAAAAAGCCAGTCAGCAAGAACCGGTTGTGGCGCAAACCGCAGCACACCACCAACCAGGCAAAAAGGCGCGGCGCCCAGGCCCATGTGCAACACCATGCTGATCCATTCTGCTGTTGCGCCACTGAGCCGGGCGACAAAACCGACACCATGCACTTTTTCATCCGGGAAACGACTGCTGGCAATGAAAGATGAATTCTCAAGCGGCGAGCGCCCGTAGACCTCCGGCTTGTGAAAAGCCACCAACCCCTGCTTGAGATCGTGGAAGAACTCCTGCGCCAGCCCGCTGCGCAGGGTCTCCAACATGAACTTGTAGTGCATGTGCAAAAAAATGGATTCGTTTTCCAGCCAGCCGGGCGAAAATATTCTGCTGCGTCCGATCTCAAAGCTCTCCTTGTCGAGCGGTGCATTGACCCGGTACATACCCAACTTGGCATCAAACAGCGACGACTTGCGTACCGCAGCATGGAGCGCCTGAGCGCGCTGCGTATCGTTGACGGAGCGCAGCGCGTGCACCGCTCCCTCCAGGAACACGGCCACCGGCTTTTGGCGAAAGCGCAGCGCCTGAACATGCACGCTGGCGGCTTCATCCTCGCGACGATGCAACACGACTTGCGTCGGCAGCACCTCGAATTCTTCGACCTCATGGCTAAAGTAACTAAGTGGCAGACCGGTGTCATCCACCGCTGCTGCAAGACCGTGCGCCAAAACACGCTCGACACACTCCAGAAACCCCAGTATCTCGGCATTCGACAGGCTGGTCTCGTCGCCTGACACGCCGAGTCGCACCGCCTCGCGGAACGCTTCCCGCCGGCCTGACAGTTGCTGCCATGTGGCAAAAAAATGATCAAGCTCAGCGTTTGAAAGGATTTCGGTTATCGCGCGCAGCAGTGCCGCTACTTCCACCGGCACCGACAGGCCACCGCCCGGCATCAGATACTCCTGCACTGCGCGCCGCGTGAATGCCAGCCAGCGCTTGAGCGCATAGGCCTCGTGGGTTGACGAGCCAAAGAGTCCGGGCAGGCCGTTGAGCGCATCGCACCAGCCCGGCTTCTGGGCTTCCATCTCGAGCCCGATGCCAAACGGATCCAGCAGTGAAGCCTTTAGCGCCATCAGGTTCAACATTTTCGCCAGCAAGGAGGTGCGGTAAATGGAACCCTGGCCGTGGCGCGCCCGCATCTTGTGCGGCTGCTCTGAACGTTGCGCAAACATGTCAGTCTTATCGGCGTCCCTGACCACAGCATGCAACTGGCGCACTGTGCCGTCCTTGCGCAAAACATATTTCTTTGACCGCGGCTGAACCACGTGCTCGTTGTCAAAGTAACTGAAGTCACGCCGCTCGATCAGCAAACTACGCAGCCGGTCCGGGTAGAGCGCCGCATAGCTGTCCAGTAAATCCAGGTTGTAAATCCAGTGGTCGACCCAATAGCCCTCGCCGTGCGTCGCATCCTGAATTTTGTCGGCCAGACCCAGCACACGGTCAAACCATGGCCGGGCCAGGTCGGGTGAACCGTAGTCTTTGAGCAGCGCTTCCAGTAGCTGATCCGGACTGAATGGATGCGTCAGAAATGCCTTCCAGTCGGGCGTGTTTGCCAGCGGCCAGGCCTGCAACAAAACCGTCAACTGGTCGGTCATCAAACAAAATTTTTCCGGCTGAATGACCAGCGGGTTGTTACCGTCGAGCTGCACCAGGTTGAAGAAAGTCTCGATGTTGGACGCGTCAACACCCTGAAATATGAAGTTCTCCGAACGCCGGTTCTGGTTCACGTCGCGAAAATTTCCGTTGCCCTGCGACCAGTAGCTGGGTGCCACTTCAAAAAAGTTGTAGTCACGCTCCATGTCGCCATGCTTGCGCGTGAAGGTGTGAAAAACACGCGGCCCGCGAGGCCCCTCGATGACGACTGGTTGACCGCCACGCAAGGTGTTGTCAAGAAACGCCTGGCGTGAATAGGGGTCAAGCTGGGGCGGGCCGGCGAGCACGGCAAAGCGCGCACTCAAACCGGCAATCAACTTGCTGTTCTCGACGCGCTTGTAACTGGCGTAGCGCTTGTCGCCAGTAATCCGGCTGCGAAAGGCACGCACGATTTCCCAATCCGGAACCTGCCCGTAATAAGAATCCCAGTTGGCCGTTGCGCCGACTTCAATTGACAGCGACAACTGGGCGAACGCGCAGGCAGTCAGAGTTTCGCGCCGCGCGGCCAACGGATCAATGTGATCGTTGCGCATAAAGTCCAGTGGCGTGCGCAAGGTGCTGTCCGATCCAAAAATCAACTCCGGGTCAGTAATCACCTCAACCGCCTGGTCCCGGTGCAGGGTGAATGCGAAGAAGCCAGCCTCGATCCATTCAACTTCAGGCTTGTCGGACGGTTCTACCTTCAGCTTGAAAAACGGCAAGCGGTCGTCCACGTGACGAATTTCAGCAAATGCTTCCATCGTTCGCGACATCTGCTTTAGCAGTTTTTCTTCCAATCCGTAGGGGACAATTTGAGGCAAACCATCCAGCACATCGAACTGAACATTCGCCTGCCCGATGTTTTCAACCGTCACGCGCCGCACCAGTGCTGGCAGATTTTCATTGGGCAAAGTGAAGTAGACGACGCAAATTCGCAAACCCAGTCGAGTGTTGGTTTCTTCAATTTCAATCTCTTCCGCGCGAACCGTCAGGCGCTGCTGCACCCCCTTTTCCGCTGCGGGTTGAAACGGCTCGTACAACAGTGGGCCGTCGGCAGTGCTGATTTTGAGGAATGTGCGAAAGCCTAGCAGTGAAGTCAGCACATAAGCCTGGTTGGCGGGACGAAACTCCAGCATGGCGCCGTTTTTATCGCGCACACCAAAGCACGAAACACACTGTCCGCGATTGGTATAAAAGACCCACAAAGGCTTGCCATATTCACCTGCAATGCCGGGTAAAAAACTTGAGAAAGGACGTGCTGCGTTGAAGTCAACGATATGAAAACCGTCGGCTTGCAATGATGTAATTTTCTTCATGGGGTATCGGTTGACCGAAGGGGCCGATCTCTTTTCTGTGGGTACAGTTCGCGGTACAGCGCCAAATAGCTTTCGGCCGCGCCTTGCCACGAGAAATCCTGTGCCATGGCCTGCAGCATCATCTGGCGCCATAACTTCGGTTGCCGGAAGATGGCGATGGCATGCTGCAATGCCGCTTGCAGTGCAGCCGGCGTCGGATCGTCAAAGACGAAGCCGGTGGCGTTGCCGGTTTGCAGATTCAGCTCATTGGCATCAACCACAGTGTCGGCCAGACCGCCAACACGCCGCACCAGCGGCAGTGTTGCATAACGCAGCCCATACAGCTGCGTCAAGCCGCAGGGCTCGAAACGTGACGGCACCAGAATGGCGTCGGCACCGGCGACGATGCGATGCGCGAAGGCCTCGTCATAGCCGATGCGCGCCGCTACTTGTTCTGGATGCGCCTGGGCCATGGCTACGAATGCGGCTTCCAACGCCGACTCACCGGTGCCCAGCAGAACCAGTTGCCCGCCTTGACGCAATAGTTCGGGAAGGGCAGCGAGTAACAGATCAAGTCCTTTTTGATGTGTCAATCGACTCACAACCCCGAACAGCGGTGCCGCCACATCCGGCGTCAGTCCAAGTTCAACTTGCAACGCCTGCTTGCAGCGGGATTTGCCGGACAGCCTGAGGGCCGAGTAAGGCGCTGCCAGATTGACGTCTGTTTGAGGATTCCACACAGCCGGGTCGACGCCATTGAGGATGCCGCAAACGTCGGTACCGCGCTGACGCACGATGCCCTCCATGCCACAACCAAACTCGCGCGTGGCAATTTCCCTGGCGTAACTCGGACTCACGGTGGTCACCCGGTGCGCATACTGAAGCCCCGCTTTAAGAAAAGAAATCTGGTCATAAAACTCCAGCCCCTGCGCATCCATGAATGATCTGGGCAGACCCAGCAACGAGAAGTCTTCGGACGCAAACAAGCCCTGAAAAGCAAGGTTGTGGACTGTCATCACGCTGGCAGCCTGGGTCCCCGGATGCGCCGCCATGTAGGCACAGGCCAGACCGGCGTGCCAGTCATGCGCGTGAACAACGTCGGGCACCCAGCTCGGATCCAGTTCACCGGCCGCCAGATGCGCCGCCGTCCATCCCAACAGGGCAAAGCGCTGAAAGTTATCGCTCCATTCGGCTCCATCACTGGCCCGGTACGGGTCGCCCGGGCGACGGTACAGATAGGGTGCATCAATTACATAAACTGGCACCATGCTGTGTGGCATGTGCCCCAGACGCAGCGTGATGCGAGCGGCGCCAAACAGGGGCCCAAACTCACAAACCGGCGTTTGCTGCAATACCGCGTCGGCGATGGCCGGCACACCAGGCAACACCAGTCGCACGTCGGCACCCAGTGCCATCAGCGCCTGCGGTAATGCGCCAAGCACATCGGCCAGGCCACCGGTCTTGAGCAAAGGATAAATTTCAGCAGCAACCTGCAGGACTTTCATTTTCACTTTTAGACCTTGAGCTTGGCAAGCATCGCCTGCGTCACCAGCGTGATGCCGCTGTCGGTGCGGAAGAATCTCTGTGCGTCCAGCTGCGCGTCTTCGCCAATCACCATGCCCTCGGGAATGCGACAGCCATGGTCCACCACGACGCGATTGAGCCGGACGTTGCGACCGATCTGAACATCGGGCAGCACCACCGACCAGTCCACACTGGAATAGGAATGCACCCGCACGCTTGAAAACAACACCGAACGAAACACCTTGCCCGAGATGATGCTGCCACCTGACACCAGGGACTCGATCGCCATGCCGCGCCGGTCTTCCAGGTTGTGCACAAACTTGGCCGGCGCCAGTTGCGGCTGGTAGGTCGAGATCGGCCAATGTGTGTCGTACAGATTCAACAAGGGATCGGTGGCGGTCAAATCAATGTTGGCATCCCAATAGGAGTCAATCGTGCCAACGTCGCGCCAGTAGGGTGCTTCACCGGGTCCACTGGTGACACAACTTAACGCAAAAGGATGCGCCAGAGCGCAGCCATTTTTCACGGCGCGCGGAATGATGTCTTTGCCGAAGTCGTGACTGGATTCGGGGTCGGCCATGTCGCGCGCCAACTCGGCATAAAGATACTTGGCATTGAAGATGTAGATGCCCATACTGGCCAAAGATACGTCTGGTTTGCCGGGCACAGCTGGCGGATCGGTCGGTTTTTCCACGAAGTCGGTAATGTGCCACTGGGCGTCAACCGCCATCACGCCGAAAGCTTTGGCTTCCTCACGCTCCACTTCGATGCAAGCCACCGTGCACTCGGCGCCCTTGGCCACATGGTCGGCCAGCATCAGTGCGTAATTCATTTTGTAGATGTGATCGCCGCCCAGCACCACCACGTAGTCGGCCCCGTAGCTGTCCAGGATGTCCTGATTCTGCGACACCGCGTCGGCCGTGCCGCGGTACCAATACTCCTCGTTCATGCGCTGCTGGGCCGGCAGAAGATCCACGAACTCATTCATTTCGCTCTTCAGAAAGGCCCAGCCACGCTGCAGGTGGCGCAGCAGACTGTGCGACTTGTACTGGGTGATGACACCTATGCGGCGAATGCCGGAATTCAGACAATTCGACAACGCAAAGTCGACGATGCGAAACTTGCCGCCGAAGTAAACCGCCGGCTTGGCGCGCCGGTCGGTCAGGTCGCGCAGGCGGCTGCCGCGCCCACCAGCGAGCACCAGCGCGATGGCTTTTTTAGGCAAATCAAGTTGGCGTGCGAGATCTTGGGACTGCATGGAGGCTCCGCAATGGGGTGTTGAAAATGAAGGGCTACAGAACTGTGGCGCGGGGCTAGATAAACTTGGGCTTGCCGTCTTTGTCCCAAAGGCCCCAGTTGGCGCCTACATCACCCTCCGCGCCCACCTTCCAGGGCTCATCGAACGAGGAGAAATAGAACAACTCGACACCTTCAAGACGCGCCCAGTCCTGGGTCTCGATGAAGTAGCGCACGGCGTTCTCGGGTGACGGAACCGCGGCTAAAACCGTCTGACCATGGCCGGGCCACCCAGTCTCGGCAACGATGACCTTCTTGTCGCCAGCCGCCTTGTGCACCAGCGCGTACATGTGTTTCAGGTAATACGGCGCCTGGGAAATGTCCACACCTTCCCAGAATGGGTAGCAGTTGGGTAACACCACGTCGCAGGCCTGCGTCAACGCCGGCCTGTCAAGAAACTCATAGTAGGCATCAACGCAGCCCACTGGTACATGCGCCGGCAGTGCAGACTTGACACGCTGGATGTAGTCCAGCAGTACCTGTTCTGGCAACTCGTTGCGCAAAAGCACCTCGTTGCCCACGGTCGCGATGTCGACCAGGCCCTCGGCTGCCAGTTTCAGCAGCGACGAGATTTCACGTTCGTTGCGTTCGCGGTCCTGACCAATCCAGGCGCCCACCATCGTCTTCAAGCCCTGGTCACGCGCCAGCGCGGGTATCAGCTCATGGCCTTCAGTGCACGAGAATGATCGGACCCACTTCGTGTAGGGCGCGACGATACCGATGCGTCGGTGAATCTGCGCCCCGGACAACAAGTCGCCGGTGCCTTGCCCTTCAACATACGGACTGAAGCACAGGCCGTGCACACCACTCGAGCGCACCTGTGAGAACAGGGCTGCAATCTGCTGTGGCGACTGACCCGCCAAGCGCGATGCGGTCGCATCGGACAGGTCCAGTTGGAGCTTCTTCAGATGATGCCAAGCGCTCGACCCCTGGGAAGTCGCGGGGGAGGCAGGTTGCTTGCGCCGCTGTAGCTCAGCGTTGACCTCCATAGCGCGTTTCTCGTCCAGGTCGTAATTGCGCATGATCCACATCGCCAGCAGCGTACCGAAGATGGGAACGCCAGAATAGAACAGCCGCAGGCCGTCCACGGCGCCTGCGGGCTGCACGGGAGCACCCGGGGTGAACGCCACCAGGGACATGATCGCACCGCTCAGCAGCCCGGCGACGGCAAAGCCGAGCTTCACCATCCACCAGTAGATGGCGCCGAAGATGCCTTCGCGCCGCTTGCCGGTGGCCAGTTCGTCCAGGTCGCACACGTCGGCCGTCATCGACATCATCAGCGTGAAAAGGCCGCCGATACCGAAAGAAAAGAACGGCAGCGCGAACATGAACATCCAGGGCTTGCCGGGCACCATCAGGAACCACAGCAGCACGTAGCCAAGCAGGGAGATGCCCTGGGACAGCATGAAGGCGTTTTTCTTTCCCACCTTTCTGGACATCCAAGCCACAGTGGGAATCACAGCGAAGGTGGTGACCAGTGCGCCGATGCTGCCGAACAGCGTGGGCCAGATACCGGCGGCCGCCGTGTTGCCGTTGAAGAGGTGGTAGACGACGATGAAAAACGAGAACGCCGCCACCGTGTTGAAGGCGTTGAAGATCAGGAAGGTAGAGAAGCACAGCTTGCGGAAGGGCGCACAGCCGAAGGCCTCCTTGAAGCCGGCCAGCAGTTCCTTAAAGCCCATGCCTATGTTCGCCAGGGTCAACGCAATGAGGTGCGTGTCGTCCTTGGTCGAGCGGCTGGGAAGGAACACGGCAGGCACCATAGCCAGCAGCATGCATGCGACGCCGACCCAGACCGACAGCGTGCGTGCGGCCGAGTCGGCGTTCGGGAACCACTTGGGGTCGTACATCACGACCCAGAACCACGGCGCAATCACCCAGGCCCATTGGCCGATCCACTGCGCCACGGCCATGATACTGGTACGCTCATGGAAGTCGTCGCTCATCTCGTAACCCATCGCCACGTAGGGGATGCTGAACACCGTCAGACCCGTGAAGAACACGAGCGACCAGAACAGGAAGTAGGCGAAGTTGTGCGACAACCCGTCCGCCCGATGGAGCTGCCACATCGCCACGAAGGCAACGCCCATCATGATGGCTCCAACGAACACGTACTGCCTGCGACGGCCCCATTTGGAGCGCGTGTTGTCTGAGACAAAGCCCATGATCGGGTCGAGGATCGCGTCGTAGGCCCGCGGCAGGAAAAACAGGATGCCCCACATCCAGGTCGGGAAGCCCATGTCCTGCACCAGCACCACCATGAAGATGCCCAGGGCGGCCGGGAACATCTGGTTGGCCAGCATGCCCAACCCGAAGGCAACCTTCTGTCCGAATGGAACCTTGTGAGACGTGGTGGCGGTGGATGCGTTCATACGTTGCCTTCTAGGCTGAGTGACGTCAGTCTGTCAATGGCGAAGGTTGCTGAGCAGTGCCAGCAGCCACAGCGCACCGAAGACAAAGGGAAGCGACTTTGCAGCCCAACGGCCGCGGTGAGAAATATGGCTGGCCGGGGCCAGCGGGCACAGGTCGTTCAGCCCGGCCTCGTCAAACTGTTGTTTGATGTCGTCGGTGGCGGCCATCGCCGTGTAGACGCCCACGCCGGCCAGCATGGCCACAAGAATGCCGAACAGGGGGAAGCCCAGCACGAGCCAATTCACACCGTTGCCCGCCTGCGCGCCGTATGCAGTGAACATCAATCCCTCGGACCAGATCAACCAGCCCATGCGCTGGTTGACCAGGTTGTCCTCGTGAGTCCACTGCTCGCGCAGTGCGCGGTAATGGTCCCAAAGCGCAATGTCAGGGGTGCGATGGGTGTGCATGATTGGCATTTGCTCAGGTCCAGTCTCAGGCCTCGACTGCCAGAGGCACCAGGTTGGCGTAGAGGGACTGCATCACGCGCTTGGGTTGCCGATCCACGGTGAACAACCCCCAATGTTTCTCAGGCTCAAGCGGGTCAGGAGACCCTTTCCAGGGTTCGTCAAAGGCTTCGAACACAAACACCATCAAACCGGTTTGTGCAGCCCAATCCATCACATCCTGGTAATAGATGGCTTGCAATTCTTCAGATGAGTTGTGCGGCTGAATCCCGCGGCCGTTAGAGTTGGTGGCCCAGCCGGCCTCGGTGATCACGATCGGCTTGCCTGGGTACAAGCGCGCGACGCTTTCCACATTGTCTTTGGTGTATTCGAGTGCTTCGTGGATGTGCTTGTACTCCCATACCGGATAGGTATGCAAGGAGATGAAGTCAACCTCGGCAACCAAGTCACGCAGCTTGTGCTGCCACGGTACATAGTTCTCGCAGAAGGTGACGGGTTGGCTAACGTGCCTTTTGACATGGCGCACGTATTCGATCATGTGGCTGACCGGCACAAAGTGGTCAGTCCAGTCCACCGTCGCCTCATTGCCAACCGCCACACTGAAAACAATCTTTGGGTAGCGGTTTGCCAGATCAATCAGGCGCGCAATCTCGGTACCATTGGCCAGCGTGCTTTTTTCAAGTTGTTCTTCACTGTAGGTACCACCCCAGGGGCAACCAAAGTTGTTCATTTCGGGGCCAAGATAGGCGCCAAGCATGATTTGAAAATCGAATTGGTCTTCAGTGATCACTTGCAGCACCCGCTCGGCGTGCATGGTGCAGTCGTACAGACGCAGGTAACGCCAGTTCTTTTGCAGAATGAGCAGGTCTTCACGAATCTCGTCGAGTGACGGATAGCTTTGCTGGTCCGGACTCTGGCCGTGCCGGTAGCCCGAGTAGCAAATCGCATTGCCAGGTTTCAGGTTCCGCATGGACGTCATTCGCATCACGCCAGGCCCCCAATGTATTTGGGCTGTCCGTCCTTGTCCCACAAACCCCAGTAGGCACCGACGTCGCCCTCGGCACCAACCTTCCAGGCTTCGTCAAAAGCAGAAAAGTAAAACACCTCCACATTGTCGCGCTCGGCCCAGGCACAGGTGTCGACAAAGTAGCGCATGGCACCGGCCATGGACGGCACTGCACCGTGAAACGCCGTGCCCTTGTCAGGCCAGCCGGTTTCACTGACGATGACTTTTTTGCCGGCAGCCACCGCGGTGGTGCGCCGAACCATGTTTTGCATATAGGCCAGCGCCTGGTCCAGCGGACAACCTTCCCAGAACGGGTAGCAGTTGGTCAGCAGCACGTCGCAGGCAGCGGTAATGCGCGGATGCTTCTCGAACAGATAGTAGGCATCAACATAGCCCACCTGAACGCCTGGCAGCGCGTCTTTCACACGCTGGATGCAGGCCAGCAGTTCGTCCTCGCTGAGGTCTTCGCGCAGCATCACTTCGTTGCCCACCGCCACAATGTCTGCGTGACCGGCGCGGGCCACGGCAATCGCGCCCTCCATTTCGCGCTCGTTGATGGCGCGGTCGGTACCCAGCCAGGCACCGACCAGTGTTTTCAAGCCGCATTCATGGGCGATACGCGGAATCAACTCATTGCCCTCGGTGCAAGAAAAACTGCGCGCCCAACGGGTGTAGGGTTTGATGATTTCAAGCCGTGCCCGAATTTGCGCCTCACCCAGCTGGGTACCCGGGCCCTGACCATCGAGGTAAGGACTGAAGCACAAGCCGTGCGTACCGCGCTGCAGGGTTTCCTTGAAGGCTGCACTCAAGGCGTCGCGCTGGGCCGTGGAGAGCACCGGCAAAGTCGGCGCGTGTGACGGGTGGGTTGAGCCCGGCGTGAATGGCACACCGTGCGCGCCAGCGTTGGTTGGGTCTGAGCCCCACAAATGGTCAGGATTGCTACTTTTGGACATTTTCTTCAAGCCTTCTTTTGGTACGGCAAACGACCTTTGCCGATTGGTTTGACATCGCCATAGCCGCCGACCTTGTCGTAGACCCGCACATAATCGACCACCATCTCGGCCGGGAACTTCGTGTCCGGGTTCGGGTGACCGGGAAAATTGCCACCGACCGCAACATTCATCACCAGATAAAAAGGCTGGTCAAACGGCGCCGGCCACGGGTTGATGTCGGCCTTGCGTTTGGCCACCACGCCGGCGTCATCAACCTTTTTGCTGCAGCTCCACCAAAAGGTCTGCGTCGCCCACAGCACGCCGTCCAGCAGCCAGCGAATCTCGCCGGGTTCCCACTCGACGGTGTAAACATGCCAATCACTGACGGTGCTGCCACCCGGCAGGTCGTACACATGGGTGACCAGTTCGCGCGCCGGAAAGCCGGAGCCAAAATGAATGGTGCCCAAAGTCTGGGTTGGCTTTTCGCCGACGATCTCCATCACGTCAATCTCGCCCGAGGCGGCCCAGCCGCCGTACTTGTCATCCTGCGGCAGCATCCACAGCGCTGGCCACATACCTTTGCCCCAAGGCACCTTGGCACGAAACTCGAACTTGCCGTAGAGCTTGGTAAACAGTGGCGTGCCGTCGCGCTTGCGGGTTTTCAAACGCGCCGAGGTGTAGCCACAACCATGCAGCGATTCCTTCAGCGCCCGAATCGTCAGCAAGCTGTCCTTGACCGACACGTTCGCCGGTTCGCGCGTGTAGTACTGCAGCTCTTCATTGCCCCAGCCCTCGATCCAGCTGTGGGTTTTGTAGTCGAAAAAGCCGTTGCCTATGTCGAAGTCCCACTTCGACAGGTCAACGCTGTCGCCATCAAACTCGTCACTCCAGACGAGTTTCCATTTGGTTTTTTGTTTGCCTGTCGCCACCCACTGCTCCTTTGCTAAAGTATCAATCGACCATCAGCACCAAACACCAGCGCCCAGGCCGCGTCGGGAGTCAGTCCAATGGTCTGATCGGCCTCGACCTTGTTGTGCTCGGTGCCGACCTTGGCACTGAGCAAGTCTGCAATGCCGTCGACGCGCAAATGAATGATTGACGAGTCGCCCAAATGCTCGGCCAGCACCACTTTTGCGGCAATGCCCTGGCCGGCTGGCGCCAGGTGCAGATGCTCCGGGCGCAAACCGGCGCGTTGGGCGCTGGCCGGCGCCGAGCCCGCCAGCACGTCCCACAAGGCCCGGTGCCCGCCAGCAGCGCCGGTGACCGGTGGACGAGGAATGAGGTTGATGCGCGGCGCACCGATGAAGGTGGCGACAAACTCGTTCGCCGGTCGGTTGTACAGTTCCATCGGCGCGCCGAGCTGCTCGACAACGCCCTTGTTGAACACCGCAATTCGGTTACCCAGCGTCATGGCTTCAACCTGATCATGGGTGACGTAAATCATGGTGGTGCCCAGTTCCTTGTGCAGCCGTGACAACTCGATGCGCATGTTGACGCGCAAGGCCGCGTCCAGATTGGACAAGGGCTCATCAAACAGGAAGACCTTGGGCTTGCGAACGATAGAGCGCCCAATGGCAACCCGTTGGCGCTGTCCGCCAGACAACTCCTTGGGATAACGTTGGAGCAGCTCGGTGATGCGCAAAATCTCGGCCGCAGTGCGCACCTGCTCGTCACGCCTGGGGCCGGGAACACCCGCCATCTTCAAGGCAAAGCCCATGTTCTCGGCCACCGTCATGTGCGGGTACAGCGCATAACTCTGGAACACCATGGCGGCACCGCGGTCGGCTGGACGCAAGTCGTTGGCACGCACACCATCGATCAACAAGTCGCCCGCGGTAACGCTCTCCAGACCGGCGATCATGCGCAGCGTGGTCGACTTGCCGCAGCCTGAGGGCCCGACAAAAACCATGAACTCGCCGTCAGCCACCTCCAGATCGATACCCTTGATCACATCAACCGAGCCATAGCTCTTGCGGATGCCCCGCAGTGAAACCTGTCCCATCTCAAGCTCCTGTTGCGGCTGCGCCGCGTTGCTCGCGCGCAGCCTTGGTGATGACCGGGCCCCGCCGCTCGCGTTGCGCCCGTTGCCGTTGCAGAAAATCGCGGTACCAGAGTGCGCTGTCCTTGGGTGTGCGCAATTGGCTCGCGTAGTCAACATGCACAATGCCAAAGCGTTTTTCGTAACCCGAGGCCCATTCAAAATTGTCGAGCAGACTCCACACCATGTAGCCCTCCATGCGAACACCATGGCGCATCGCCTCGGCGACAGCGGCAATATGGCGTGCGATGTAGTCGGTGCGTTGTGTGTCGCGGATGCGTCCGTTTATGAGCTGGTCCTTGAAAGCACCGCCGTTTTCCGTCACGTACAGGGGCGGCACCCGGTAGTCCTGGTGCAGGCGCACCAGCAATTCAGTCAAACCCTCGGGGTAGATCTCCCAACCCATATCGGTGACTTCCCGACCACTGCGGTGCACATCCCACGGCTCGGCCGCGCTGGCTACCGAACGCGAGTAATAGTTGATACCAAGAAAGTCCATCGGCGTGGCGATGGCTTGCAGATCGCCGGCTTCAATTCGTGGCATATCCGCACCCAGGAACTCGATCACATCCGCTGGGTAGAGCGATTTGAACAGCGGGTCCATGTACCAGCGCAACAGACGGCCGTCTTCCAGCTGCGCCTTCGCCAGATCGGCCGGCGCGTCGGTGGCGGGATGCACCGGCGAAAGATTGAGGACGATACCCAGCTTGGCTTTGCAGCCTTGCGCGCGCAGCGCCTGCAACGCCAGGCCGTGACTCAGCAGCAAGTGGTGCGCGGCCTGCATGGCGATGGCCCGATCTTTCAGACCCGGCGCGAAGGTGCCGCTCTCGTGCCCCAGCATGGCCATCACCCAGGGTTCGTTGTGCGTGGTGATTGCCACCACACGGTCGCCCAGTCGCGCATGCATGCCCAGGGCGTATTCGACGAAGCGATGCACCGTGTCGCGATGGGCCCAGCCACCGCTGCTTTGCAGTTCGTCCGGCAGATCCCAGTGGTTCAGTGTCAGGTAAGGCTTGACGCCGCGCACCAACAGCCCGTCGACCAGCCTGTCGTAGAAGTCCAGGCCTTTTTCGTTCCAGCGCCCGGCTCCGGTGGGACGCACGCGCGGCCACGAGACCGAGAAGCGGTAGGCATTGACACCCAGACCGGCGATCAGGTCCAGGTCTTCGGCCCAGCGGTGATAGTGATCACATGCGATATCGCCGTCGCTTTGATCGGCAATGGCATTCGGGACGCGACAGAAGCTGTCCCAGATCGATCGGCCCTTGCCGTCTTCGATTGCGGCACCTTCAATCTGGAATGAGCTGGTGGCGACCCCCCAGACGAAGTCGGGAGGAAATTGCCGACCTAAATCGGTGGATTCAAAAGCAGTCATGTAAGTCAGATAGTCAGGATTGAGGTTGTCAATTTTTTACTTCACCGCACCGGCGGTCAGGCCTGAAATCAGCTGGCGCGATGACAGCACAAACAGCACGACCAACGGCAAGGTGGCGATGGCAGAGCCGGTCATCAAGGCACCCCACTCGGTGTTGACCGGGCTTTGCAGGCTGCGCAAGGCCAGCGGCAAGGTGTACATCTCGGGTGAACGCATCACCACCAACGGGCCGATGAAGTTGTTCCAGGAGGCAATGAAGGTGATCAAGCCAAGCGTGCCCAGCGCTGGCTTGAGCAGCGGCAACACGATGCGCCAGAAGATGCCAAATTCACTGCAACCATCCATCCGCGCGGCTTCGATCAGGTCTTTTGGAATCGACGAGCCGACGAATTGACGCATCAGAAAAATGCCGAAGGCACTGGCCGCGCCCGGGATGTACAGGGCACGTGGCTGATCGATCCAGCCCAGCACGTCCATGATCATGAAGGTCGGAATCATGTTCATGAACGAAGGCAGCAGCATGGTGCCCATGACCAGACCAAACAAGGCGTTCTTGAAACGGAACTCGAACAAGGCAAAAGCGTAGCCCCCCATGGCGCAGAACATCAGGGTCAGCACGGTGGAAGCAATGGCCACATACAGGCTCCAGCCCAGGTTGCGCCAAAACGGCATGCGCTCGGTAAGAATTTTGAGGTTGTTGAAGAAATCATCGCCAAAGAACATCGGTGGCGGCAGACTGAAGATTTCGGTGCGTGAATGGGTGGCAAACACGAACATGAAGTAAAACGGCAGCAGCATCACCAGCGTGCCAACAGCAACGACGCCATAGGCAGCCCAGGGGGCCAGTCGATCAGTTTGAAATTTCACGGGATGAACTCCTGACTTCAGGCCGATGGACCACGTGGGGCGAAAGCTTTGTTGGTCAGCCAGGTGAGCAAGGCCACCAGGATGAACAGCAACCACGACATGGCACTGGCAGCGCCGAAATCATTGAAGTCAAAAGCCATGCGGTACAGGTAAATGGCGGTCGTCATGCCGGCCTGATCGGAGCCACCGCGCCCACCGGTCAAAATGAATGGCTCCTCGAACAGTTGCAAGCCACCAATGACGCTCAAGGTGACACCAAAAAAAATCATCGGTTTCAGGCTGGGCAGGGTGATGTACCAAAACTGCTGCAGGCGCCCGGCGCCGTCCATCGTGGCGGCCTCGTAAATGTCTTTCGGAATGGTTTGCAAAGCGGCCAGGTAAAGCACCACGTTAAAACCTACATAGCGCCAGAACACGATCATCGATATGGCCGGCTTGATGTTGCTGGGTTCATTCAACCAATCCACCGGGTGCTTCGGAAAGAGCCAGCCAATGCCAGGCAGTTCACTCATCGCCTTGATGCCGACATTGATCAGACCGAAGTCGGTGGACAGCAGAGAGCTGAACAATATCGAGATCGCCACCGTCGAGGTGATGTAGGGCATGAAGTAGGCACCGACAACCCCGTTTCGCAGTCGCTTGAAGGACGTGTGAATGAAGTAGGCCAGCGGAATCGCCACCAGGTGTTGCGGCACGCCTGAAGCCAGTGCCAGCCAGGCCGTGTTGCCAAGCGACTTCCAGAACCACTCATCCTGCAGTGCAAAGGCATAGTTGTCCAATCCGACGAAAGCCATGGCACCCAGGCCGCTGGTGGGCTCCCAGGACTGGAACGCGAGGTACAGCGAGAACATCAGTGGGAACAGCCCGAAAACGCCAAACAGGACCACAAACGGACTGAGAAAAACATACGGTGCCCACTCAGGCGACAGACGCAAGGCAGCAGGTAGCTTCATGGCAGTGCGGTGCTCCAGTTGGTTGCTCGGAATTGAATGCGCGCCATGCCAGTCAGCGGTAAGCGCGCTGACGCAGCAGGCGCTGGGCGTCGGCCAGGGCGGTGGCAATGTCCTTGCCGCGGTCCAGCACTTTGTCGAGCTCCGTGTTGATCACTTCGTCGGCGAAGGCATCCTGCTTGTGCACGTCGACAGCGGCAATATGGGTGGTTGCTGCGCGCCAGCCGAGACGCGCTTTTTGTCCACCCAGAAAATCGATGGGCTGCTCAAAGAAAGGGTCATCGTAAGTCTCCAGCAAAGCCGGGAACGCATCCTGCGCTTTGAAGGCCGCCAATTGCACCTCGCGGTTGAGTGTCATCAGCTGAATGAACTCCCACGCCAGCGCTTTGTGTTCGGTCGGCGAGCCGCGGGCGATGGCAAAAAAAGTGCCGCCATAAGCCGCAAAAGCGCCTTCAGGCAACTGCGCGGCACGCCACAATCCCTTGGTCGAGGGCGCCAGCCAGGTATTCAGGTGTCCGGCCAGCCAGGCGCCCGTCATCTGGGTGGCGATGGTGCCACGTTTGAATCCTTCAGACCACTCGGTGGACCAGGCACCAACGCGTGCGTCGAGCTTTTGCTGACGCACCTTGCGTGCCAATTCGAAGGCCCGCACGAAGCGCGGCGAAGTCACCAGCACATTGGACTGGTTGTCAAAGTACAGGCCCTGGCCGGGCTGGATGCCGGTGCGAATCACAATCTCCTTCATGTCCCGCGCGTGGGACATCAGGTAGGCGCCCGTGTTCGCCTTGATCTTCACGCCAGCCGCCACATAGCTGTCCCAGGACCTGGTCAACTCTTCCTCGCTCACGCCGGCCTTGGCCAGCACGTCAGCCCGGTACAGCAAAGTGCCGGGTCCGATATCGGTCGGTGCCGCCACCACCGCACCCTTGCGACTGGTCGCCTGGGCAAAGGCATAGGGCACGTAGCGGGACTGGAATTGTTTGATGTTGTAGGGCGCGCGAGACAAATCCTCCAGCCCGCCACCCTGCGCGAACCGGCCGACGTAGCCAACCTCCAGCGCCATCACGTCAGGCAGGTAGAAGGAGGTTGACAGGGCTGTGGTCATGGCCGTGTGGTGATCGCTGAACTGACGGCTGACGACCTTGACGTCAACTGTCGGGTGCGAGCGCTTCCAGACCGGAATGGCGGCTCGAACAATTTCGTCGACAGCCGGGAAAGCGGCAATGGTCAGGGTCTCTTGTGCCTGGGCCGTTGGCAACAGCAAGGCGAGCAGGCACAACCCGGTCCATGCCCGGCGTGACCTCATGCTCTGAGTTCCATCCCGCATCGTTGTCTCCTGTTGCGTCCGCGCCTGCAGCCGCCTTCATCCGGTGTGAATGAGAGCTGGCCGGTGACCGAAGTCAGACGACGTGAAAGCGCTTTCAGAATTTATTATAGGGTGCCGGCAACGCTTGCCTACCTAGGGAAATCCCGCGGTGCGGGTCGATTCAGTCGCGCAACCGGCTGCTTGATTCACGCTCGATCAGGCGCGGCGCCGGCAACTCCAGACTCGGCTTGATACCGGCCAACAACTGGAGCATGGCAGTGGCCGCCAAACGCCCGAGTTCATAGGCCGGTTGGTGCACGGTGGTCAGCGGTGGAATGACATGCAGTGATGTCAGCAGGTCATCGAAGCCGACCAGCGACACGTCCTGCGGCACGCGCAGCGAATGCCGATACAAGGCCAGGGCAGCGCCGAAGGCCATTTGATCATTGGCCGCGAAAATTGCCGTAAACCGCTGACGCGCCTCCAGCAACCGATCCACCGCCAGCAAGCCGCTCGCCTCGGTGAAGCCGCCCGGCACCACCAGTGCCGGATCAAATGCAATGTTCGCCGCTTCAAGCGCAGCACAGTAACCGCGAAAGCGCTCGACGCCATCGGGTTGCTCGGTATCGCCAGAAATGAATGCAATCTGCCGGTGCCCCAGTTCGATCAGGTGCCGGGTCGCCAGTTGCCCACCCACAAAATTATCAAAGTTCAGCGCCACCAATCCTGGCGCTTTGAGAGTGCGCCCGGTGACGACGACCGGAACACTTTTTGCGCAAGTCTTCAAAGCCTGATTCGTCAGTCTGCCGGTGAGGACGATGATGCCATCGACGCGACGTGAGCGAAGAACATCGATGCAACGGGCTTCCACTGCGGCATTCCAATGGCCGCTGACGAACAAGGCGCTGTAGCCCACCGGGTCCAATTCATCTTCGATGCCACGCAGTGCGGCGCCGTAAAACGGACTATCGATGGCCTGCGTAATCACGCCAATGCTGAGGGTACGCCCGCCGGCCAAACCACGCGCCACCGGATTCGGAACAAATCCCAGTTTCGCAATAGCATCATCAACCGCCTTCTTCTTGAGGGCGCTGACGACCGCCGTGCCATTGAGTATGCGCGACACGGTGCTGGGCGAAACAGCAGCGAGTTGCGCCACCATTTCGAGGGTGACGGGTCCTTTTGAGCGCGTGGGCGACGCTTTGGCAACGGCACGCGTGGGCTTGTTGATCTTCATATGCGGTCGACTTTTCTCATGGGTCGAAGTGTAAAGCCAGTCGATTCCATGATAATTGACCCATGCAGACTCATTCGCTTCAGATCTGGTGGCTACGAATTGCCACTTTTTCGATTGCCGCCCTGGCCGCTGCCAGCGCCACCTATTGGGTGCTGAAGTGGAGTGCAGCGGCACCTTCGGCGCCGACAGCGCAAGCTGTTTTCTCGACGCCCGCTACGACTGACCCGCAAGTGGTGGCGCGTCTGCTGGGCGGCGGATTAACTGCGGTAGCTGCAACGCTGGCTGACAGTGCCGCCAGTCATTTCAAGTTGACTGGCGTGGTGGCGAACCGGGCTCATAGCGGCTACGCCCTGATCTCTGTCGACGGCAAGCCGGCCAGACCTTACCGGGTCGGCACCCAGGTGAACGATGCGCTGGTGTTGCACTCGGTCGCCCCCCGCAGCGCAGCCCTGGCCGCCAGTCTGGACGCTCCGGTGGCTTTCACACTGGAGCTGCCCAAGAGCGGGCAACCCTGAAGGCCGCGACGGCACAGCAAACGCGGCTTGCCCACTGCGCTAGGCCCCCAGCGCAGCGCGCATGGCGTCCACCACCACCTTGTAATCAGGGTTGCCAAAAATGGCACTGCCGGCGACAAAAGTATCCGCCCCGGCATCAGCGACGCGGCGGATATTGTCGGCCTTGATGCCGCCATCAACCTCCAGCCGGATATCCTTGCCACAGGCCTTGATGCGGCGTCGCACGTCCTCAATCTTGCGCAGGCTTGAGTGAATAAAACTCTGGCCACCGAAGCCGGGATTGACGCTCATGACGAGAATCAGGTCGATGTCGTCGATCACCCAGTCCAGCACATCCAGCGGCTCGGCCGGGTTGAACACCAGGCCGCATTTGCAACCCTTGCCCTTGATGGCCTGAATGCTGCGGTGCACATGGCCCGAGGCATCGGGGTGAAAGCTGATGAGATCAGCACCGGCGTCGGCAAACGCGCTGGCCAACGCGTCAACCGGCTGCACCATCAGATGCACGTCAATCGGCACCGCCACCCCGGCTGCGGTTTTGGCGTGCGGCTTGAGTGCGCTGCAAATCATCGGACCGAAGGTCAGGTTGGGAACGTAATGGTTGTCCATCACGTCAAAGTGGATCCAGTCGCAACCGGCGGCAATGACACTTTTGACCTCGTCACCCAGACGGGCAAAGTCGGCAGAAAGAATGGAGGGAGCGATACGGTAGTTCATGGGCATAGTTTAGTCAGTTTCAAGTTAGCATTGCGCCATGTCCAAGTACCAATTTCGCGTTGAAGTAACGCCTCGTTATCTGCCGCAGCAGTCGGACCCGGAGCAAGGTTTGTACGTATTTTCGTACACCATCAGCATCGCCAATGTCGGCGAGGTTGGCGCGCAGCTGATTTCACGCACCTGGAATGTG
Source organism: Comamonadaceae bacterium (assembly GCA_037141865.1). GTDB lineage: Bacteria > Pseudomonadota > Gammaproteobacteria > Burkholderiales > Burkholderiaceae_C > Rhodoferax. Next base: position 21,106 of record JBAXBQ010000007.1, read on the forward strand.
AATGACGCCAACGGCCACACGGAACGCATCAAGGGTCTGGGAGTGATAGGGCTGCAGCCCTTGCTGCAACCGGGTCAGGTCTTTGAATACACCAGCGGCACCCGTCTACGCACCCCCACCGGCACCATGCACGGCAGCTTCTTTTGCGTTGCCGAAGATGGTGAAAAGTTTGACACCGACATTCCCATGTTTGTACTGGACGCATTGAGTGCTGGCGACGGCAGCCGCACCCTGCACTGATCCATGGGTGAATTTGACCTGATTGCGCGCTATTTCAAACGGCCGCCCGTTCGCGCGGCGCTGGGTGTCGGGGACGACTGCGCGCTGCTGCAAACCAGCCCCGGCACGCAGCTCGCCATCTCAAGCGACATGCTGGTGGAGGGCCGCCATTTCCTGTCCACGGTAGACCCGTTCAAACTCGGCCACAAGGCTTTGGCTGTGAACCTGAGCGACCTGGCCGCTTGTGGCGCCAAGCCACTGGCCTTCACCCTGGCACTGGCGCTGCCGCGCTCCGACGAGGCCTGGCTGACACCCTTTTCGCAGGGCTTGCTGGCCCTGGCCGACGCGCATCACTGCGAGTTGATCGGTGGCGACACGACACGCGGGCCGCTCAACATTTGCATCACCGTGTTTGGCGAAGTGCCCGTGCTCAGCGGACGTTCGCAGGCACTGTTGCGCAGCGGTGCGCAGGTTGGCGATGACCTCTACGTCAGCGGCACGCTGGGCGACGCGCGGCTGGCGCTGGAAGTTTTTCGTGGCAACCTGTCGGTTCCCTCACCAGTGTTTGAAGCCGCCCGCTTGCGCATGGAACAACCGACCCCGCGCCTTGCCCTGGGCATGGCTTTGTGTGGCATTGCCACAGCAGCCATCGATATCAGCGACGGCTTGCTGGGCGACTTGGGCCACATCCTGAAACAGTCGGGTGTTGGCGCCACGGTGAACGCAGACAGCGCTATGGCTTTGGTCGCTTCTCGCGCCTATTACACGCAGGCGAATGGCTTGTCTGGCGCCGAAATCAGCACCGACCAGTGGCGCGACTGGGCCCTGGCAGGCGGCGACGATTACGAGTTGTTGTTCACAGCCCCGCTGTCCGCACGCGCACTGGTTTCCGCCGCCGCCCAGACCAGCCAGACGCCCGTCACCCGCGTCGGCCAAATCGATAAAAGGCGCGGCCTGCGCCTGATCGACGGTGAGGGCCACGCGGTGCCCAACAGCTACTCCTCGTTCGACCACTTCGCCTGACCACAGGCGGCCACGTCAGAAAAACCGACGTCCCTTGACCAGGCCGCCAACGACGACACCACCGGCGTTGTTGATCAGCACGTCGATGTCGCCCGTTACCCTCGCCGCCGTCTCGATGGTGCGCTTGGCACACGGAGATGGCCGTGGCTGCAAGGCAGGCGGGACCTGCCTCAAACCAATGCCCGCTTGCAGGTAAGCCAATTTCACTATTTTGGTCAAAGGTCAGCTGCCGTTGCTGGCGACCCGCAAGGCGCCCTGTGCGTTTAGCCACCACGGGGCGGGCATTCAGCAACAAGATCGCAGAAGTCGATGCAGCTATGCACTACTAAGCACCGATTTCTCTTGCCTGACTGACTCTAAAGTGTCACAAACGCGACTGTCAGACACTTCCGCAAGGGACAACGCCAATTGCGCATCGCCGCGATTGGCGTAACCATAGCTTCAAAAAGATTTCATCTACCTAGGAGATTTCATGACCCTGCGCACAGCACGATCTGTTTCCCGTCTTGGCATGCGACTCTTTCCTGTGGCCGCTGCCGCACTGTTATGCGCCTGTGCCAGTCCGCCGGGGGCTGTGGATGCGCGCACCGCCACCATCCAGCGCACCGCCAATGGCGTGCCGCACATCAGCGCGGGAGACCCCGAGACGCTGGCCTACGCCATGGCCTACGCTTATGCGCAGGACAACGTTTGCATGACGGCCAACCAACTGGTCACCGTGCGCGGCGAGCGTTCACGCTACTTTGGTGGCGCCACGATGGGGCTGCTGGCGCGGCGCATGCTGCCCAATGAGCAGGTCGACTTCTTCATCGCCGCACACATGGACGACGCCGCGCTGGAGCGCGCCTGGGCCAGCAACGCCAGTGCCGAGTCATTGGCGCTGGCACGCGGAGCGGTGGACGGTTACAACCGATACCTGTCCGACCAGGACGGCAAACTGCCTGCCGCCTGTAACGGCCAGCCGTGGGTGAAACCCATGACCCTGACCGAGTTTCGCCGCCAGGCTGAACTGACCGATGTGCAAGCCGCCACCGCTGCCTTGGCCGATGCCGTGTTGGGTGCCCGCCCGCCAGCACCAACGGCGGCAGTTGCACCGCCCGTCAATCTTGCGGATGCTGCAGACGCCCTGCGAGAAGCAGGCCTGCTCGACTCGCCACTGGGCTCCAACGCCTGGGCCTTCGGCAAGGACAGCACCGCCAACGGCAGTGGACTACTGCTGGGTAACCCGCACTTCCCATGGGCTGGCGTCAACCGCTTCTGGCAAGTGCATCTCACCATTCCCGGCAACCTGGACGTCATGGGTGTGGGCATCGGCAACTTTCCAAACGTGACGATCGGCTTCAACAAGGACGTGGCCTGGTCGCATACCGTCTCCACCGGCAAACGCTTTACCCTGCATGAGCTGACGCTGGTAGCCGGTGACCCGACCAGCTACATCGTTGATGGCCAGCCGGTCAAGATGAGCTCGCGCAGCTTGAGCATTCAGGTGCGCGCAGCCGACGGCAGCCTGCAACCAAAAACCACGACCGTCTGGTCAACCCGCTGGGGCCCGGTGCTGGTGATTCCGCGCGCCGGTCTGAACTGGACCGCCAAGACCGCCTACGCCATCAAGGACGCCAACCTGGGCAATGTGCGGCCGACTGATTCCTCGCTGGGCTTTGCCCGTGCACGCAATGTGCAGGAACTGCGCGATGCCATGAAGAACATCGGCACGCCCTGGGTCAACACCCTGGCTGCGGACCGGCATGGCGACACCCTCTATGCCGACGTGTCGGTGGTGCCCGATGTCGATGCTGCACAACTGCAGCGCTGTGCGCCGAGCAAGCCGGCAGCCGCATTGCTGAGCGTTGCCGGTCTGGTGGTGCTGGACGGATCGAAGAGTGACTGCGACTGGCGCCGAGATCCGACCTCGCCCGTGCCGGGGCTCATTCCCTTCGAGCGTATGCCCACAACTGTGCGTAGCGACTGGGTCCACAACAGCAACGACGGCTTTTTCTACACCAACCCGCAGCAGAAGTGGTCCGGCATCTCGCCAATGGTGGGAGACGCCAGTGTGTCGCGCCCGCGTACCCGCGCCGGCCTGACCGAGATTCCTGAACTGCTCGCGCGTGGCAAGGTCACGCCTGAAGCGGTGCAGCGCAAGCTGTTTGAAAACCGCAACTTCATGGCCAGCGTCGTGCTTCCCGATCTGCTGGCAGCTTGCGCGGACGCACCCACCGCCGAAGCGCGCGACGGCTGCGCCGCCCTGCGCGGCTGGGATCGCAGCAACAACCTGGAGTCGCGCGGCGCCCATCTGTTCCGTGAGTTCTGGCGCACGGCGCGCAGCGTGCCGGGTATCCACCGCTTGGCTTTTGATCCGGCGCAACCGGTGGCAACCCCAGCCGGTCTGAAGATGAGTGATGCCGCTGTCGCTGGCAAGGTATGGGAGACACTGGCGACAGCCGTCAAGGCGGTGCGCGCCGCCGGCTTTGCGCTGGACGCGCCGCTCGGTACGGTGCAGCGCCCGCTGATCACCGACGAAGCCATCGCTCTGCATGGTGGTGACGAGTTCGAGGGAGTTCTCAATAACCTTGGTAACCAGTTTGCGCCGGGCATCAACGCCAAGGGCCTGCCTATCGACTATGGCTCCAGCTATATTCAGACCGTGACCTTCGACCAGCGGGGCCCGGTGGCACAGGCCATTCTGACCTATGGGCAGAGCACCAACCCGGCATCACCGCACGCCAACGACCAGTTGCGTTTGTTCTCACGCAAGGAGTGGCCAGCGCTGCCCTTCCACGCCGATGACGTGACGAAGGCACGCGTTGGTGAAGTACTGCGCCTGACACGGCCCTGATTCGTACGGGTGTTGGTCCCGCATCTGTACTTCGGCTACGTGTCTGTTGACGCCAGCCAACTTTCTCCGAAGCTGGCCGTGGACGATCCGATAATGGCGCCATGCAGCACAACCTCTCCGATTTCGAAAGCCCGCGGCCCATCGTGCTGGCACCCGTGCGCCCCAGCGCGACCTTTATGTTGTCGCATCCGGCGCATATTCTGGCCATGGGGTTTGGTTCGGGCCTGAGCCGGTTTGCACCCGGCACCGTGGGCACGCTGTGGGCCTGGCTGGTGTTTGCGGTATTGCAACCCGGCATGAACGACACGCGCTGGCTCTGGCTAATTGCGGCCTCGCTGCCGCTGGGCTGGTGGGCCTGCAGCGTCACCGCCAAAAACATGCGCGTGCTCGACCCATCAAGTATCGTGTGGGACGAGATAGCGGCGTTCTGGCTGGTGCTGTGGCTGGTCACACCGGCCGGATTCTGGGCTCAGTTCGCGGCCTTCGCCCTGTTCCGCTTTTTCGATGCAGTCAAGCCGGGCCCGGTCGGCTGGGCCGACCAACTGTTCCATGATGTCAATCCAGCAGCCGACCCGACGGCCTGGCGCCAGGCTGGTTTTGGCATCATGCTGGACGACCTGGTAGCCGCCGCCTGCACTTTGTTCGTGATCGCCGGATGGAGATTTTTTCAGTGACTGATTCACCCATCCTTGCCGAGCGGTCCACCACTTTTCTACGTGATCAGCTCGCCGATTTGCTGCTTGCAAAGAAACTGAAACTGGTCACAGCAGAAAGCTGCACCGGCGGTCTGATTGCAGCTGCCTGCACCGATCTGGCCGGTTCCAGCAACTGGTTTGAACGCGGCTTTGTGACCTACTCCAACGACGCCAAAACAGAGCTGCTGGGCGTCGAAGAACGCCTGTTGCGCCGTGCCGGCGCGGTTTGCGAAGGCGTGGCACGCGCCATGGTGGTGGGGGCGCTGGCGCACTCAAAGGCGCAAGTGGCGGTTGCCGTCACTGGCGTGGCAGGCCCGACCGGCGGCAGCCCGGCGAAGCCGGTCGGCACCGTCTGGTTCGGACTTGCCGTGCCGGGCCAACTCATCACTGAAAAGTGCCGCTTTGCCGGCGACCGCGCCGCAGTGCGTGCCGCTACCGTGCAACATGCCTTTAAAAGGCTGGTGGAATTGCTGGGCGACGCAAACTGATGGTGGCGGATTTCTGGACCGGGTTTGCCACCGGAATGTCTTTGATTGTGGCCATTGGCTCACAAAACGCCTTCGTGCTGCGACAGGGAATTCGGCGCGAACATGTGCTGGCGCTGGTGCTGTTCTGCGCCCTGTCCGACGCGGCGCTGATCATGGCCGGCATCGGTGGCGCCGGTGTCTTGATCCGCGGTAACGACCTGCTGATGAACTTGACCCGGATTGGCGGTGCGCTCTTTCTGGCCGGCTACGGCGCTCTGGCGGCGCGACGCGCCTGGCGCGGTGGCCAAATGCAGGTGCAAAGCGACATCGGCACAACCCGCGTGATGGCACTGGCCACCTGCTTCGGTTTCACCTTTTTGAACCCGCACGTCTATCTGGACACCGTGGTCCTGCTCGGCTCCATCGCCAATCAACGACCCGACCCGGGGCGCTGGACTTTTGGCTGGGGCGCCTGCGCTGCCAGCCTGTGCTGGTTTTCTGCGCTGGGTTTTGGCGCCCGGTTGTTGGGGCCGGTGTTCGAGCATGTGAGCGCCTGGCGCGTGCTCGACAGCAGCATCGCGTTGGTGATGTTCGGGGTGGCTGGCTTGCTGCTGGCCAGCTGAACGGGCACACGATCCGAGCGGCATTGTTGATGATGTGGCGCTGGCCGCAGCGCTACGCACCGGCCGCATTGCCGCTGCCGGGCTGGATGTGTTTGAGGGCGAGCCAGCAGTTCACCCCGATTTGCTGGCCCTGTCGAACGTGGTGCTGACCCCACATATCGCCAGCGCCACGGTGCCCACGCGCCGCGCCATGGCCGAGTTGGCGGCCGATAATTTGATTGGCTTTTTAGCGCAGGGGCGGGCGCTGACGCCATTGAACACCGTGGCGTGAGCGGTGGCGAGGCGGGTTGTTGCCACCTTTGTCACGGATGGCAAGGTAACAAACCATAAGGGTAAACACCGAAGCTATTTTCGACCCGGCAGAGGATAAAAAATGGCACTCTACACGCTTGTGCACATTCAGTTCTGATTTTTCTATCAGTACATAAGGAGACACCCATGACTATGAGCCCAACCAATCTACCCCGTCGTCGCCTGCTTACCGGCAGTGCCGCGGCCTTGGCCTCAATTGGCCTTGCCAGTTGGTCACAAGGCGCCCATGCCCAGACAGCTGCTGCCAAACCACTGCCTGCGGCCCTGGGTTGGAAAGACCCGGCCAGTCTCATTGTGCACAGCAGCAGCACGATTGAAACCAAACGCAGCGCTTTCGGCACCAGCGTCATAACTCCGAGCGAGCAGCTTTATCTGCGCAACAATCTGCCCATGCCCGACGCCTCCATCGTCGCTGACCGCGACGCTTGGGAGATCAATATCGGTGGTGTTAAGAATCCACGTAAGCTCACGGTGCGCGAACTCAAATCGATGGGCGTTGAGTCCATCACCATGGTGCTGCAATGCTCCGGCAATGGGCGGGGATTTTTTTCATCCAAACCCAGCGGAACCCCCTGGACTGTAGGCGCTGCCGGTTGTGTGGTGTGGAGTGGTGTTCCGGTGCGAACCGTGGCGAATGCCTTGGGCGGTGTGGCTGAGGGCATGAATTATTTGACCGGCACTGGGGGTGAAAAACTGCCAGAGAGTATCGACCCCAAGAGCATCATGGTCGAGCGTTCGGTTCCTGCCAGCGCGATGGCCGATGCCTTGCTGGCCTGGGAGATGAATGGCGCCCCAATTCCGCTGGCCCACGGGGGGCCACTGCGCCTGATCGTGCCGGGCTATACCGGGGTGAACAACATCAAATACATCAAACAACTGGCATTCACCGCCCAGGAAAGTGATGCCAAGATCATGTCCCATGGCTACCGCATAACCCCACCTGGGACCAAGAGCGACCCCAGCCAACCTTCAGTGCAAGAGATGAGCGTCAAGTCTTGGATCAACTCTCCTTACCCTGACAGCGGCACTTTGGGCGTGGGAACGGTTCAAATTCATGGTGTGGCTTTTGGCGGTTTGCAGGGTGTCAAGTCGGTCGATGTGTCTACCGACGGCGGTAAAACTTGGCAGGCGGCACGTTTTATTGGCCCTGACATGGGCAAATACGCCTGGCGCCAGTTTGTATTGCAGGCAAAACTGGCCGCCGGAAGCCACGTGCTGGTCAGCCGTGCTACCGACACCGGGGGCAATGTGCAGCCTGAAACACGGGGTGAAAACCAAAGCGGCTACAACAACACCAGCTGGGCCGATCACGCGGTCAAGCTCACCGTCGCCTAAGCCTTTAGGCGTACTCGCAGCATTCAGCTGCAATCTTCGCCCTGGCCGTAATGCCAAGGCGAAGCGCAGCTTGACGCATTGACTTTTGTTTTCTTGTCTGATTTTCAAACATGGCACCGACTTTTTCGATCCACTCCTTTTTCGGCCAACGTACCTTGATCGCCTCGTTCCTGGCATTGGCTTGCACTTTAGCCAGTGCGGCTGACGACAGCGAGCAATTTGCCCTGGGCAAAAAACTTTTCACCACCGCCACACCTGCGTGTGCCGTCTGTCACACACTCAAGGATGCCGGTTCCGAAGGTGCGGTTGGCCCGGTATTCGATGAGCTGCAACCTGACGCCGCACGGGTTGCCAAAGCGCTGCGGGATGGACTCGGCAATATGCCCTCCTTCAAGACCACCCTGACCGATGCGCAGATCAATGCGTTGGCGCTGTATGTGTCAACGGCCAGTCGCAGTGGCAAATAAGCGGCGATGCGCTTGATTTTTCTAGCCGGTCAACGCCAGTCGTACAGTGTGCGGCTGGCTACGTCTTGATAAATGCAGTAGCTTCTACCGCTGTTTATTCAATGATTTAGGATGCTAGACATACTAAAAATCAATGAATACAAGCGCTATAGGCTACTGAAAACAAGCGAAAAAGAGCCCGAAAGCCTAGTTTTCGCCTTTGCTTAGAATCCTAGCTGAGCCGTTTTCACGGATAGCGGATAGGCTTCCCAACCACATGAGGCCGAGCATCGCCCGGCAGAGGTGGTATCTAAACCCGTAATAGCCATCTTGATTCTCGCTACAGAGTAATTCTTGAGCGAGCCGCCACCAAAATGCGCCTGACGACAGGGTCATTTGCGGTGGGCCACGCAGGCCGCCCCCATCGCATCAATATCGCGCTTTGCTCAGTCACCAATTGATGCGCTGATCGACCTCAAAGTCGGATGCCGGTTGCGCCGCCTCATCCCATTCGGTTGCCCAATCCGGTCCAGTTTGCGCCGCGTCACCCATCTGCGCATAACTACAGTCTTCCCACAGCGGCGGCCCGCGTGCCGGTGAGATGTGCGGGGGCTCACAGGCGGCACCGAGGTGGTTCAAGATCTTTTTGATCTGTGTGCCCTCGGTGATAAAGGCGATCAGGCGCATCTGGCCGCCGCACATCGGGCACGGCAGCGGGAACACCTCGTAGATTCTGGCGATCAACACCGCCCACAGAAAATGCGCCGGTGAGCGCTTGGGTGGCACAGGTTTCGTGGGTGGGACCGCATTGCCAAGCGGTGCCACCCCAGGCGCGCCCCAGCCCGTGATGACTGGCTCGGCCTGCGCCGTGGCCGGTTGCGCCAGCGCCGTCACCACAGACCTGAGCGGTGAATTCGGCGCGAACATGTGCTGGCGCTGGTGCTGTTCTGCGCCCTGTCCGACGCGGCGCTGATCATGGCCGGCATCGGTGGCGCCCTCTTTCAGGCCGGCTACGGCGCTCTGGCGGCGCGACGCGCCTGGCGCGGTGGCCAAATGCAGGTGCAAAGCGACATCGGCACAACCCGCGTGATGGCACTGGCCACCTGCTTCGGTTTCACCTTTTTGAACCCGCACGTCTATCTGGACACCGTGGTCCTGCTCGGCTCCATCGCCAATCAACGACCCGACTCGGGGCGCTGGACTTTTGGCTGGGGCGCCTGGCGCGTGGCGCGTGCTCGACAGTAGCATCGCGTTGGTGATGTTCGGGATGGCTGGCTTGCTGCTGGCCAGCTGAACAGGGCACACGATCCGAGCTGCTGTGGCAGCAGCTCGGACGCCAGTTTCAAGCCCGAATGAAATCCTGCAGTCTTCGCCGTGGTGCCGGCACCACCGGTGGCGCATAGCCCACTCGCGCCCACATCTGCACTGTCTGGCCAGGGCGCGATGCACCGGTCAGCGCGTGGATGTCGGCATAGGGTTTGACTTGCTCGACGTATTCCTGCAGGGCTTGTGAAAGCGGTTGCATCGACAGGCCCAACGCCGTGGCCGCCAGTTGCACCCGGGCATAAGCGCGCCCAGCGTTGATTTGCGTGACGCGATCGTTGCCTTCACTCACTATCCATAAAAAGCCCGGCGTGGAATCCAGCTTCTTGCCAAAGTCCTTGACCTGACTGGTGCTGGCGAAATCATCCGGGCCTGGCGCCTTGCTGCGGTCGAACAGGCCAAAGCGGTTCAGTAACATCACCATGGGATCGAGCAGCGAGAGACCGTCGCGGTGCGCTGCAATCTCAGCTGCGCCGACCCGCAGCACATCGTAAGACTCCATGACGGTGCGCGGCGTTATCAGCTCAATGCGCCAGGCCTCAGCCGCAATGCGGCGGTGAACAACCAGCGCCTCGGCCCGCTCAGCACCTGCGTAGCCAAAGCGCAACGAATGGAGCTGCACCGCATCCCCCATCGCCCGCCACGCATCAAGTGGCACAGCCCGCGTGAGGTCGTAGGCACTGCGGTTGGTGTGGCGTCGCAAAATCTGTGCAAACAACGGGTCCTTCTTGACCGTCGCATCGGGTGACAGCCGGATGCGGGCGACCGGGCGTGTGTCGAGCTTGTCGGGTTCGAACATGCCCTGCGGAAACAGCACAATGTCGGCGCGCAAACCCCGTTCGCGCGCCGCCAGATCCAACAACTCCAGAAACGTGCCATGGCTCATCATGATCTGGCGCGACAGCGGGTCGGTCTGAGGCAGCAAGCGTTGCAAGTCACAACTCAGCGTAATTTCATTGGGCGTGCGCAGGTCGGCCACCCACGACTGCAGATTGTGCGAATGCGGCGCCAGTATGGCGTAGCTCAGCAGCCAGCGCCGCACGTCAGGGTCCGACGCTATGTCAGGACCGGGTCCGCTCCATGCTTCGATCGCCTCGGCCGGCATGCCGGCACTGCAACCGGTCAGCGCGGTGGCGCCCAGCGCAGCGGCGACACTGCCACCGCCTGCGATACGAATGAAATTACGACGTTGCATGATGTTTATCCTCGATCAATAAGATGTCAGGCGGCCTTAGCAAACCCATGGTTGCCTTGATCCGACGCTGCCATCAAGCCCAGATCGCCCAGAGCTCTCTGTACGGCAAACGAAAGTGGCGTGTGCGGTTCGGCTCCGATCAGCGCTTTGAGTTTGTCATTGGCCAGCGTGTGAGGGGTATCCCACAAATAGCGCATCTCCGACAGTGCCGCAAAGGTGGGCACAAATAGCGCGCCGATTCGCATCAGCGGCCACGGCAGTCTGTTGAAACTGACATGACCCTCCGGCTTGACCCAGCCTTGCACCCGCGCGATCGGGTCCAGCGCGTCCAGCCATTGCTGCCCGGTCATGCTGCGGCCCTTGAAGTGAAAGATTTCAAACCCGCCGAGTTGCGCACGGCGCTCGGCCACCGCGACAAAAGTGCGCGCCAGATCTGGCAAATAGGCCCAGGCCGTCGCCACATCGCGCTGACCAGGGTAGGTGAACTTCCCCTTCTGAATATCCTTGACGATGACCTGATCAAACCAGGTGCCGCGACCGCTGCCAAAAAAGTCACCCGCGCGGATGACCACGCCGCGCACGCCGGAGTGCTGCAATTGCGCCTCCAGGGCGATGCGAATTTGGCCTTTGACCGTCTGTCCTACCTGGGGCGTGTCTTCCCGCAATACAGCAGGCATGGCGGCACCAAAGTTGTAGACATTGCCGGGCAGCATCAAGGTGGCGTCCAGCGCGCGCGCGATAGCAATGGCAGCGTCCATCATGGGTGCCACCTGGGTGCGCCAGGCTTTGTGGGTGTAGGCCGGATTCAGCGCATGCACCACCACGGTGGCACCTTGCGCGGCTAGCGCCAGTGCCTGCGTGTTTTGCAAATCAGTGGCCAGCCATTCGACGCGCGGCGCGGCGGGCACGGCGGCACCGGGGCGCACTTGTCCCAGCACACGCCAACCGGCGTCGCAGAAAGCACGGGCGACGGCCAGGCCAAATCGACCGCGTGCACCCAGAATGAGAACTGTAGATGGCATGATTTTTCCTTCATTGGTTGAGGCCACAACTGGCGCATGAGTGAATTGTGAAACCAAGAGACTTCCAGCACAATTGCATAATCAAACATACCAGAGATGCACTTATGAATATCGGCCTGCGACACGGTTTTGACTGGAGCCTGGTGCGCTCGTTTCTGGCGGTGCTGGACCACGGCAGTCTGCTGGGTGCCGCCAGACATCTGAAAATGAGCCAACCAACCCTGGGCCGCCATATTGCCGAATTGGAGAGTCAGTTGGGCGTGGTGCTGTTCGAGCGTACCGGGCGCGGCCTGGTGCCCACGGCTACAGCGCTGCAACTGGCTGAAGCTGCGCGTGGCATGGAGGCCGGCGCCCTGCTGCTGGAGCGCACGCTGTCGGGCGTGCAAACACAGACCGGCGGCACCGTGCGCATCACGGCCAGCGTGCCAGTGGCGGTCACTTTGCTGCCGCCGCTGCTGGCAACCATGCGCCAGAACCTGCCCGGCATTGCGGTCGAGTTGGTATCGAGCAACCAGGTCAGCAACCTGCTGCGCCGTGAGGCCGACATTGCGGTTCGCATGGTGCGACCTGATCAGTCTTCGCTGATCGCCAGGAAAATCGGTGATGTCAGCCTGGGTGCCTACGCCCATCGCAGCTACCTTGCGCGTCGCGGCCTCTTGCGCAAAGCCACCGATCTGCTGCAGCATGAGCTGATTGGCAGCGACGCCGACACAGCCATCTTGCAGGGCTTTCAAACCATGGGCTACCCAGTAACACGGGATGCCTTTGCCTTGCGCAGCGATGACTTCATAGTGCAATGGCAGGCGGTACGGGCCGGGCTGGGCATCGGCTTTTGTGCCGACTACATGGCGCACAGCGACCCTGATGTGGTGCGCGTACTGCCCGGCTTGCTGAAGATCCCGCCACTGCCCATGTGGCTGGCGGTGCACCGCGAAATTCGAACCAGCGCGCGCATCCGCGCCGTGTTTGACTTCCTGGCACAAGCGCTGCCGCACCTGATTTGAAAATTTGCATTAACCTTGCGGTATGAACAACAACGAACAAACCCTGAGCCGCTTCTACACGGCCTTCGCCGCGCTGGATGGCGACACCATGGCCAGTTGCTACGCAGAAGACGCGGTCTTCAACGATCCGGCGTTTTCGCTGCACGGTCGCGCTGAGGTCGGCAGCATGTGGCGCATGTTGTGCGCCGCCACAAAGGCTAAAGGGCGCGATGCCTGGAAGCTCGATTTCAGCGATATTCATGCCAATGCCACAACTGGCCGCGCCCACTGGGAAGCGCATTACCGCTTCAGCGCCACCGGCCGACTGGTGCACAACATCATCGACGCCGAGGTCACTTTCAATGCGGACGGTCTGATTGCCACGCACCGCGACCGCTTCAACTTTTGGCGCTGGTCGCGTCAGGCCCTCGGTGTCCCCGGCCTGTTGCTGGGATGGACGCCCTTCTTGCAAGCCAAAGTTCGCATGCAGGCGCGTGCCAATCTGCAAAAATTTCTCGCCAACAAACCCGGGTGACGTCACGCCAGCGTCAGCGCACGGTTTGCGCCCAGGCCTCGTACCTGGCCTTGTTTTCGTCGTTCGGCGGGTACAGGCCGGGCAGCGGAATTCCGGCATCGACCTGGGTCATGATCCAGCCTTCCAGCCGCTCCTGCTCCACGGCGGCGGCAACCACTTCGCTCAGCAAGGCCGCGGGAATTAACACCGCACCGTCCGAATCGGCAACCACAACGTCGTTTGGAAACACCGCCACGCCGCCGCAACCGATAGGTTCTTGCCAGCTGACAAAGGTGAGCCCGGCCACCGAAGCCGGTGCCGCAACGCCCTGGCACCATACGGGTAGTTTGGTCCCCACAACGCCATCGACGTCACGGATGACGCCGTCAGTGACCAGCGCAGCAACGCCACGTTTTTTCATGCGGGCACACAAAATATCGCCAAAGATTCCGGCATCGACAACGCCCATGGCGTCGACCACCGCGATACAGCCGCTGGGCATGGCCTCGATGGCCGCGCGGGTGGAAATCGGCGCCGCCCACGACGCTGGTGTGGCCAGGTCTTCTCGCGCTGGCACAAAGCGCAGGGTAAAGGCACGCCCTACCAAACGCGGCTGTCCCGGTTGCAAAAGTTTGGCGCCGCGCAACCAGACGTTGCGCAGCCCTTTCTTCAATAACACCGTCGTCAGCGTCGCCGTTGTGACGCCAGACAGCGCAAGAGTTATTTCTGGATCGAGAGGAAGCGGATCAGTACCCATTGGAAAAATTCCTTAAAAGGATTTACATAGAAAACGGAACCGGGTTGCGACATGCACCTGGGTCGCCAATGGATCTCAAACGCCGCAGCACTTTTTGTATTTCTTGCCACTGCCGCAAGGACAAGGGTCGTTGCGCCCCGGTATCACCGCCCTGTGCACAGTTTGCACACGCGGGCCAATGTTGCGCCACATTTCACGCAGGTCATAAACCGCCCATACTGCATCGGCAAATGCATTCAGCCGTTTTATGCTGAGACTGGGCGGGCCGCTCTCATCAAAGACCGACAGTGCGGGTGGCTCGGTGTCGTCTTCGGTCAGGGCGACCATGGCTTGCAGCGCGCCATCGAGCCATTTGACGGCCTCCTTGTCGCGCGGCGGCGCCCACTCTTCGGGCCAGGCTTCAACGGCAAACATAAAACCGAGCGCCCAGACCTGGCCGAACGAAGGCATGGCGTCGTCCGTCATGGCGGCGCGCTCAGCCTCGGGCAAGGCCGCAATGGCGCCCCGCACATCCATCACCTCAGGCTGGTAGGCGGCCGCGTCGTCCAGCGAATCGATCTCGGCATTGAGGGCCTGCGCCACTTCGTTCCAGCGCCGCGTCCAGAGTTCAAAAAAGCGCTGTTGCTGGGTCTCATCGGCAAACGAACCCTCATCTTCCTCGCCACCGAGCCCAATCGCCAGCAAGACCGGCAGGTACTCCGAGGGCAGAATGGAACGGCGGCAACAGATCAGCGCCGCCATAAAGCCTTCGCAAAATTCCCATTGCGGCGTCTCATCGTAGCGCTTACGCATTTCGTCCAGGATGGCGTCAATTTCGTCAAACTCAGCCGGACTCAAAGGCCCCGGTGTGACTTCTGGCGAGGAATTCAAGTGTTGGCTCATGGTTCGAAGTTCATGGCAATTTGTGCCCGCACACCCAAGGCTGAAAGCCGCCTTTTCATGCAAAGCACGGCGCGGTCTTTGCTCAGCAACATGGCTTTGTGGGCGACCGCCAGGTCGATGAATTTCTGGTCGTCCGGGTCACGACAGGTCACACCGGCCTTGGCTGGCACTTCGACCACACGGGCTTGCTCGTCGAACTGTGCCAGCACTTGTTCAGCTTCCAGCTTGTAGAAGGCAAGACGCGCCATGATCTTGGGGTAGCCCAGCACGCGGGACAGTTCTTCGCGCATGGCTGGCGTGGCCAGCCACTGAATTCTTTTAGAGGCCAGCGCCTGCTTCAGCGGTTGCGTAGACGGGTCATCAAAAACCAGTGCGTCCAGCACGATATTGGTGTCGAGAACCATCATGCCGAGCGGGCTGAGCCCTTCACCATGTCAAAACGGAACATGCGGCACTCGATGGGGCCGTTCCACATCGGTACCCGGCGCGATTCTTTCAGGCGCATTTTGCTGGGCAGCTTGAGGTCCGGCGTCAGTACCCAGGCCGTCCAGCCGGGGTAATTTTTCTTCCAGTGGGCACTGAGCTGGTTGAAAAACTCGCCACCATCTTCAGTTTGAGCCAGCTCCCGCGCGCCAAAGCGCCCGGCCTGCGCGCCAGCCGCAACGCCAGCGACTTCCATGCGTTCTCCATAGGGAGGATTGAGCAACATGACACCCGGCGCCTCGGTCGGCGGCATGCGTTGCAGGGCGTCTCCGCCGCGAAACTCGATCACGTCCGCTACGCCCGCGCGCTCGGCATTGCGCTGGGCAAAGTCGACCATGCGGTGCGCCACGTCACTGCCAAAAATGATGGGCTTTTGATCCGGCGATCTTGTCACTTCGGCCTCTTGTGCCTCTTTCTTAATGGCGTCCCAGACGTGCTTTTGATAGGGTAAATATTTTTCAAAAGCGAAACGACGCAAGCAACCTGGTGCTATGTTGCAGGCTATCTGGGCCGCTTCAATGGCAATCGTGCCACTACCGCAACACGGGTCATAGAGCGGCAACAAATCAGCAACGCCATCGGCCCAGCCACTGGCGGCCAGCATGGCGGCAGCCAGCGTTTCCTTCAACGGTGCCTCGCCTTTGTCTTCGCGCCAGCCACGCTTGAACAGCGGTTCGCCAGAGGTGTCAATGTAGAGCGAGCAATGGTCGGTGCTCAGGTGGGTATAGATACGCACATCGGGCCACTGGGTGTTGACGTCGGGGCGCACACCATTGGCCTTGACCCGGAAGCGGTCGCACACCGCATCCTTGATTTTCAAAGCGGCAAAGTTCAGCGACGTCAGCGGGCTGTGCTGGGCCGTCACTTCTACCTTGATACTCTCGCGCGGCGTGAACCAGATTTCCCACGCCACTTCGCTGGCGGCACGGTACAAGTCCTGCTCGTTGCGGTACTCGGTATAGGACAGCAACACCAGCACGCGCTGTGCCAGGCGGCTGTGCAAGTTGAGCAGCATGGCATCGCGCCAGGACGAGCGCAGCGCCACACCGCCGCGTTGTTTGAGCACGTCGCCAGGCGGCAGACTGGTGATGTGTTGCACCTCGACTGCCAGGTAGTCCTCGACGCCGGCGGCGCAAGGCAAAAAGAGTTGAAGCTGGTTCACAAAGCCTTTCTCAGGGATGCGGTGGCAATGCGCAACCCTTCCCGGTATTTCGCTACGGTGCGGCGGGCGCACTCGATGCCTTGCTCCTTCAGCATATCGGAGAGTTGGCTGTCACTGAGCGGCTTCTTCTTGCTTTCGGCACGGATGAATTGCTCGATCAAGGCCCGCACTGCGGTGCTTGACGCATTGCCCCCAGAGTCGGTCCCGAGACCCGAGCCAAAAAAATACTTGAGCTCAAAAGTGCCAAACGGCGTGGCCATGTATTTGGCAGTAGTGACCCGGCTGATGGTGGACTCATGTAGGCCCAACTCGTCGGCAATTTCACGCAGCACCAGCGGGCGCATGGCCAGTGCACCGTGCGTGAAGAAGTTCTTTTGTCGCTCCACGATAGCTGAACTGACGCGCAAAATGGTGTCAAACCGCTGCTGAATGTTCTTGATAAACCAGCGTGCCTCCTGCAGGCGCTGCTGCAGCGCCGCGTAGTTCGACGCATCGCTGCCGCCGCCCTTGTGCAGCTTGAGCGCATTGGCGTAGATGTCATGCACTCGCAGGCGCGGCATGACGTCGTGATTGAGTCGCACCTGAAATCGGGTCTGTCCACCTTTCGTCGTCTTGATCACCAGCACGTCGGGCACTACGATGTTGCGTTCCACATTCACAAAACGTCGTCCCGGTTTGGGCTCCAGCCGAGCGATGAGAGCGATAGCGTCGCGTACGCTGGCGTCCGATGCACCACACAGTTGCACCAGACGCTTGACATCGCGACGGGCCAGCAGGTCGATCGGATGGGAACAAATGCGCAGTGCAACTTTGACCGCCAACTGTGTCGGCTGGTACGCGCTATCAGAGGCCTCGCGTTGCAACAGAACCTGCAACTGCAAGGTCAGGCATTCAGCCAGACCGCGTGCACCGACACCCACCGGCTCCAGGCTTTGCAGCAGGGACAAAGCCACCGTGAAGTGGTGCACCAGTTGTTCAATCTGCTCGGCATCATCCCCCGCCAGTCCCTGCGCCAACGAGGTGAGCGTGTCTTCCAGATAACCGTCATCGTTGAGGGATTCAATCAAAAATTGCAGTGCAGCGCGGTCTTCCGGGCCCAGGCGCAGGGCCAGCGCCTGGCTGTGCAAATGGCTTTGCAACGACACATGCGTTCGCGCCAGTTCGGTGACGTCGGCATCTTCATTGCCGTTCAGGTTGTTGCTATGGGCCCGCGCCTCGCCACCCCATTCGCCGTCGTCCGGCGACATCGTTGCACTGCCGTCACCGTCCCAGCTCTGTGCGTCGTCGGCCGAGAGCGGCGCGAGATCGGTGTCATTGTCAACCGCCACCGGGGTGGCGGTTGAACGGTCTGTCGCTGAACCGGCGGCAAATTCAGCCTCAATGTCATCGCGTCGAACCAACGTGTCGGCTTGCGCCAACCCAAACTCCTCACGCGGCGCCTGCTCTTCGCCAAGCTCGAGAAATGGGTTGTCATCCAGCATCTGGTCAACCTCCTGGCTGAGCTCCAGCGTGGAGAGCTGCAACAGCCGGATCGATTGCTGCAACTGCGGCGTCAGCGCCAGGTGTTGTGAAACTCTTAGTGAGAGACCTTGTTTCATCAGGTCGCTACCGTGTCAGTCGTGAGGCCATGATGGCCGCCGCGCCGGGCCGCCCCAAGCAAGGCCGCGCCCCCCCGGGGGGCAGCGATGACACGTCAGTGCAGAGCGTGGGGGCAAGCATCTCTACATTTTGAAGTGTTCACCGAGATAGACACGGCGCACGTTGGCGTCGTTGACGATCTCGGATGGAGTGCCTTGTGCCAGTACGCTGCCATCACTGATGATGTAGGCGTGGTCACAGATACCCAGGGTTTCGCGCACGTTATGGTCGGTGATCAGCACGCCGATACCGCGGTTCTTCAAAAAGCTGATGATGCGTTGAATCTCGATCACCGCAATCGGGTCGATGCCGGCAAACGGTTCGTCGAGCAAAATGAAACGGGGCTGGGTTGCCAGCGCGCGCGCAATCTCGACCCGTCGGCGCTCGCCCCCAGACAAGGCTAGCGCCGACGTCTGCCGCAAATGCTCCACCCGCAGGTCCTGCAGCAAGGCGGTCAGCCGCTTTTCAATTTCTGCTTTGGCCAGTGGTTTACCGGTCTCGTCGCGCTGCAATTCAAGCACTGCCCGCACATTGTCTTCAACATTGAGTTTGCGAAAAATGGAAGCTTCCTGCGGCAGATAGCTCAGACCGAGTCGCGCCCGTCGATGGATCGGCAAGTGTGCGATGGATTGGCCATCAATGGTGATATTGCCGGCACTGGCATGCACCAAGCCCACAATCATGTAAAACGAGGTCGTTTTACCAGCACCATTGGGACCCAGCAGTCCAACCACTTCGCCCTTGCAAACCACCAGAGACACATCCTTGACCGCCTTGCGGCCCCCGTAAAACTTTTGCAAGTGACTGACTTCAAGCCGGCTGTCACATCTTTCGACGTCAGCCCTTGAAGTGACTTCAGCGGCAAGCACCTCTTGCGTCACCTTTTTTCTCCGCCCAGCGTTGTCGTGCTGCGAAGTGTCGGGCCGGCAGAACTGGCGCCAACCGATGGGGCCGGCACCGGCGCAGCCGCCTTGGGTGTCAACATGGCCCGAACGCGCCCGATCGGCGCCACAGAACTGGCCGCAGCAAGCGCACCATCTATGCTGAACATGTCTGTTGCGTTGTTATAAACAATCATCTGACCAGTGAACTCGTCGTTCATGGTGGCGCCAAGATAGCGGCGCAACTGGGCATTCTTGACAAACTTGACGGCGTCGGCGCGCCCGTCATATTCAATCGTCTCGGCCTCGCCCTCGATGAACTCGTCCAGGCCTTCACGCTTTTGCCGGAAAAACGCGAGCTTGCCGGGGGCTGCCACGACCACGCCAAACTGGAAGCCTTGTGCGTCCTGGCGCACCTCGATCTTTTCACCGCGGATGACGATGCTGCCTTTGGTCAAAACAACGTGTCCGGTAAAGACACTGGTTTGCTTCACATCGTCATAGCGCAAAGCATCAGCCTCCACATTCATGGGCTTGCTGCGGTCGGCTTTTTCAGCACTCGCCAAGCCGGTCAAAAAGACCAGGGCGGCGATCAAAAACAAAGGGGATTTGGATGGTTTCATAAAGGCACGAATCTTGCAGGATATCTTGCCTTTTGATTGTAACGAGCACCAGTCGCGTCTTGCATCGACGCAACCTGATAAAGGAAACAAATTAGCTCACCGGGCGCTGCACTCAACGCCCATTTCGAACGCTTGCAGCCAAAAACTCAACCACCTGCAGGGCGCGTTCCATACTCTTGGCCAGCGTACCATCGGTGTAGAAACGCCCCGCCACGCCCAGTGCCGGAACGCCTTCTATCTTGTAGGCGTTTTGCAAACTGGTGCCGCGCGTCGCCTTGGTGGCGGCCGAAAATGAGTTGAACTGCTCCAGAAACTTGGTTTTGTCGACGCCTTGTTTGGCAACCCAATCTGCAATGACGTCAGGGCGATCAAGTTTTTGCTTTTCGACGTGAATCGCCGTAAACACCTTGCGATGCAGTTTGTCCACCAGGCCCATCGCCTCCAGCGCGTAAAAAAGGCGTTGTTGCGGCACGAAATCACTTTGAAATGCGATCGGAACCCGTCGCACCGCGATGTCTTTGGGTACCCGTTTACTCCAGGCGTCAAACGTCGGTTCAAACACATTGCAGTGTGGGCAGCTGTACCAGAAAAACTCGATGACTTCAATCTTTCCAGCCGCGGCTTCCACTGCCGCTGGCTTATCCAGCACGACATAGTCGACGCCGGATTCAGGAGGTTTGACCTGGGCCCATGCTTGCGGTTGAATCAATGCGGCGCCAGCAACAGCAGCGCCAAAGGCCAGCGAAAAATCACGACGTTTCATCTTCAAACACTCCAGTTAAATCGGTCAGACCAGGACAGCTACAAAAAGTTCTTGTCAAATTCAGCGCCATCGACTTAGCGCTGCACCCGCACCAGCGCTGCCTCGACACCGGCGGCATCGAGTTTCTCCTTGACTTTGTCGGCATCATCCTTGCTGTCAAAGGGGCCGACACGTACCCGAAATACCGTTCGTCCCGACTGATCTCGCTCCGACACCTTGGCTTCCACGCCACTCAGAGACAACCTGGCACGCTGGCTTTCTGCGTCCTCCGGTGTGCGAAAAGCGCCGGCCTGGACAAAAAAGATAAACGGCTCGACCGCCACAGCTGCAGCACGCGCCTTGGCCAGGTCCCCCAACGGATCGGCAGTGACAGCCGGTTTGAGTTCGGCTTTGCCGCTAACGCCGGTACCAGTCTCAGAAGAAGAAGGTCCACTCGCAGGCTGTGCCGGTACAGCAGGTTTGGCTGGATTTTTCCCGTACAAGGGCGCATTCGGATCCCAGTCCTTGTTCTTTTTGGTCTCGGCTGCATCCTGGTCGGCACTGCGACTTTGCCCTTTGTTGACAAACTGGATGGGGAATTTTGTCACGTAGACGGCGACCGCAAGCGCAACCGCCAGACCCACTACGACCCCAATGATGAAGCCCATCAAGGTTCCACCGCGTTGCTGTTTCATGCATTGACCTCTCTAGTGATTTACATTTTTTGCGGGGCACTCACGCCCAGCACTGCCAGACCATTTTGCAACACCTGCGCGGTGGCCGCGACCAAGGCCAGTCGCGCTCGCTTGACGATGGGGTCGTCCACCAGAATACGCTCGGCGTCGTAATAGCTGTGATAGCAGGCGGCCAGTTCGCGCAGATAAAAGGTAACGTCATGCGGCGCAAAATCTTGCGCTGCGGCGCTCAGCATCTCCGGGTACTTGGCCAGCAACAACATGAGCGCCTGCGCTTGCGGGCTTTGCAGTGGTGTCAGATCGGCTTGACCCAGCGTCGCCACCTCGCCACCGTCTTTTTCACGCCATGATGCCAGCACCGAGCAGATGCGGGCATGGGCGTACTGCACGTAGTAAACCGGGTTGTCGTTGTTTTTGGCCACCGCCAAATCAACGTCAAAGGTGTATTCGGTATCGGGCTTGCGACTCAGCAGGAAAAAGCGCACGGCGTCCTTCGACGTCCACTCAATCAGGTCGCGCAGCGTTACATAGCTGCCAGCGCGCTTGGAAATTTTGACCTCTTCACCACCCCGCACCACACGCACCATGGTGTGCAGCACGTAGTCCGGGTAGCCCTGCGGAATGCCCACGTTGGCAGCCTGCAAGCCGGCCCGCACGCGGGCGATGGTGCCATGGTGATCGGTGCCCTGGATATTGACCACCTTCTCGAAGCCGCGCTCCCACTTGCTGATGTGATAAGCCACGTCCGGCACAAAGTAGGTGTAGCTGCCATCACCCTTGCGCATGACGCGGTCCTTGTCGTCACCGTACTCGGTTGACCTGAGCCACAGCGCGCCGTCCTGTTCATAGGTCTTGCCCGAAGCCTGCATGGACTTGACCGCCGCATCGACCCGCCCACTGGTGTACAGGCTGGACTCCAGATAGTAATTGTCAAACTTAAGAGCGAAGGCTTGTAAGTCCAGATCCTGCTCGTGGCGCAGATAGGCTACGGCAAACTCCCGCACCGCATCGAGATCGTCCGTGTTAGCGCTGGCAGTAACCTCCCGGTGATCCGCCTCGACCGTCTTGCAGGCCAGAAAATCGGCGGCAATTTCCGCAATGTAATCGCCGTTGTAAGCTGACTCGGGCCACCCGGCGTCACCAGGGTGAACACCTTTGGCGCGCAACTGTGTGCACTGCGCCAGCGTGGCAATTTGCGCCCCGGCGTCGTTGTAGTAGAACTCCCGAAAAACCTGCCAGCCCTGGGTCTGAAACAGCGAACAAATGGCATCGCCCAGCGCTGCCTGCCGGGCGTGTCCCAAGTGCAATGGGCCGGTCGGATTGGCCGACACGAACTCCACCATCATGCGTCGCCCGCTAGCCGCCTGGCTGCCAAACTGCCCGGCTTGCGATAACACCTCGCTCACAATTTGTTGCTTGGCCTGCGGCTTGAGTCTGATATTGATGAAACCCGGGCCGGCAATGTCAACAGCGTCAACCCAGCGCTGAAACGGTGCGCTGGCCAGCAGTTCAGCTCGCAGGCTTTCAGCCAGCTGACGCGGGTTCTGCTTGAGCGGCTTGGCCAATTGCATGGCCGCCGTCGTGGCCAGGTCGCCGTGGGATGCGACCTTGGGCGACTCAAACGCGGCTTTGGCAGCGCCGCCGGGAAGGAGTTTTTCCAGGGCTTGGGCCAAAGCTTCGAGCAATTCAATTTTTACGGACAGCATGAACGGATTTTACGAGGGGCGATAGTACCTTGAACCACATCATGCAAATTTTGACCTCAACCCGTGTCATCAGATTTTCCGATTAAAACGTTATGTGCTGGAATCCAGATTGGGATTCCCCTCCAACCCCTTTTTCAAGGAAACACGATGAAGAAACTATTGACACTGCTGGCCATGGGTCTATCACTTTCTCTGGGCGCTGCCCAGGCAGCTGATGCTCCCGCCGCAGGCGCTGCCGCCAAGACCCCGCAGCAAAACAAGATGGGCCAGTGCAACAAGGATGCGACCGGTAAAAAAGGCGATGAGCGTAAGGCCTTCATGAAAGCCTGCCTGAGTGCCAAACCAGCGGAAACGGCAGCGGCCCCGGCCGCGGCCGCTTCCGCGGTCGGCAAAAAATCAACGCAACAGGAAAAAATGAAAGCCTGCAACAAGGACGCTGGTGAGAAGAAGCTGGCGGGTGTCGAGCGCAAGGCGTTCATGAAAGACTGCCTGAGCAAATAAGCGAACCAACCGCTTTTTGAAAAAAACCCCGCCGGTTTGGCCCGACGGGGTTTTCTTTTGGCATGATGCGACCATGATGCAACGCACTACCTCGTCTCCCTCCATCTCCTGCGTGATTCCGGCCTTCAATGAAGCGCGCAATCTGGGCACGGTGGTGCCCAGAATTCTGGCCACCCTCTCGTCTCTAAGTCAACGCATCGAGTTGATCGTGGTCGATGACGGCAGTCGTGACGACAGCACCGCCGTCATGCAGGCGTTGTGCGCGACGCACCGTGAGCTGGTCTATCTGAAGCTGTCACGCAACTTTGGCAAGGAGCTGGCGCTGACTGCCGGCATCGATGCGACACGGGGAGATGTCGTCATCTTGATGGACGCCGATGGTCAGCATCCGGTCACATTGCTGGCGGAGATGTTCGAGAAATGGCGCCAAGGGTCGGACGTGGTGTACGCGGTGCGAAACACCCGCCTCGACCAGTCCGGGCTGCAGGTCAGCCTGACTGGGCTGTTTTACAAACTGGTCAACTTCGGCAACCGCGTCAAGATTCCGCCCAACGCGGGCGACTTCAGACTGATGGACCGCAAGGTGGTAGACGCTTTGAAGAGCCTGCCTGAGCGCAACCGTTTCATGAAGGGCTTGTACGCCTGGGTCGGTTTTAACGCGACGGCGATCGACTACCAACCGCTGCCGCGCGCCGATGGCAAGAGCAATTTTGGTTTGCGCGGTTCGTTGTCGCTGGCACTCACCGGCATATTGGCATTCTCGATTGCCCCGCTGCGGGCATTGACCATGCTGGGGTTGCTATTGGCGGCGGTTGCTTTGGGCTACGGCGGCTGGGTCGTGGCAGAGTATTTTTTCTCCGGCATCGCGGTCCCCGGCTACGCCACCATTGTTGTCGGCATGATGTTTTTTAGTGGCATCCAGTTGCTGTCCATCGGCGTGTTGGCTGAATACGTTGGGCGTATTTACGAAGAAGTGAAGCAGCGTCCCAACTACCTCATCAGCCAGCGTGAAGGACGCGGCCTGACGGCGCCGGCGCCAACAGCGGGGACCGACGCATTGCGATTGGCGCAATGGGAAGATTCCCTGCTTTGAGCACGTCAACCTTCTGGTTTTTAATAGTCGGTGGCGCAGCGGCGTTGACGCACATGGCGGTGTTTGCACTGGCTCAAGCCCGAATGTGGCCCGAGCTGGCCAATGCACTGGGCTTTTGCATCGCTTTTTTGGTCAGTTTTGCCGGGCACCGGTTGTTGAGTTTCAAGGATGCCGCAACCAGTGTGACGACCAGTCTGCGTCGCTTCGCAGTCACTGCGCTGGCCGGCTTTGCCAGCAATGAGGTCGTCTTTGTGCTGCTGCTGCGCTGGCTCCACTGGCCCGCGCTGCTGGCGCTATTTGCGGCCCTGGCGTTTGCAGCCGGGCAAACCTTTTTGCTCAGCCGCCATTGGGCTTTCCGCCGCTAGGTCGCTATTCGCCGCGAGCGTGTTGGCTGACTGATACAGCAACCAGCCGGCACCTTGGTAAAAGAGCTTCCAGCCGATCAAACCTTCAGCCGTCTTGTTGCCGACGTGAACAACCAACCAGTTGCCCGGTAGCACGCCCGCCTGAGCCAGCCGTTCGGATGATTGCAACACTCTAGCGGCCTGTGCATCGAAATCAGCACCTTCGAACAACTCGCGCTGCCAGCCGTCCCCGGCCTGCCGACGCAACACCGGCCAGTTCTCCAGCACCACCATGGGCTTGGACGTTTGCGCATAAAACGGCAAGTCGTAGGGATAAGCATCTGACACATACACCGTGTCGGACGGTCGAGCTTCACAAGCCAGTGACTGGGCAATGTCTTGCGCACGCCCGGTCCGGGTGACGTCGCCGACCTTGAGCATCAAGGTCAGTGCGACGGCGATATTGAGCAGACTCAGGGCGGCAAAAGTCTTGCCTGCGCCAACACGGTGGGCCATGGCGCGCTGCCAGCCCATTGCCGAGAGGAGCGCCAGTGGCGGCATCACCGGCAGCACATAGCCAATCAATTTCGAATTGGGAATGGAGAAAAAGATGATGATGGCCGCAGCCCATATCCAGCACAGACTCCACCATTGCCTGGCCACCGGCTGGGGCGTTCCAGGCGACGCATCAGCCGGGCTTCGAAGCTGGTTCAAGGCAAAAAACACCCACGGAAACAGCAGCAGCAACACCGACGCCAGGTAAAACCACCAGGGCTGCGGGTTGTTGTAGGTGGCGGCGGTATAACGATTGAATTGCTGGCCGATAAACATGTAGTCAAATAGCCCCGGATATTTTTGCTGTGCGATGACAAACCACGGCAGCGCAATCAGCGCAAACAGGGACACGCCACTGAGCCACGGCAGATACAGTATCTTTTTGAGCTGACCGGTCCAGATCAACCAGATAAAAATCACCAGCCCCGGCAGCGCAATGCCAATCAAACCCTTACTGAGCATGCCCAAAGCGCAGGCCACGAAGCCGAGCCGGGCTAGGGCGGCGTTGGGTCTGTCGCCGGCCATGAAGGCAAACGAAAAACACCAGATGGCGACACCAATCCAGGACGCCACCGCCATGTCATGGTTGACGTACTGGCCGCCCACCAGAAAGGTCAAACTGGTACCCAGCATGAGCGCTGCGCGACGCGCGATCTGCTCTGTGCAAATAGTGCGCGCCGACAAGTAAAGGGCCACCAGCATCAGCCCCACATGCAGCGCCGGCACCAGTCGCAACGCAAGCTCATTGACGCCAAAGATGGCCAGCGAGATGGCCTCCAGCCAGTAGAGGTATGGCGGCTTGTGAAAGAACGGAATGCCGTTAAGCCGTGGTGTCAGCCAGTCACCGCTTTGCAGCATCCAGCGGCCAATTTCACCGTAGCGACCTTCGTCTGGCACCGCCAATGGCCGCAAGGACGCCAGAACCAGCAGCAGCAACCACAGCGCAATCAGCGTCAGCCAGGATTTTTGTCGTTCCGTCAGGTGGGTATGCACTGGTGAATTTTAGCGGACGCTCTGAGTACCAATTAAGCCGAAAAGGCTCGAAGCGCCGCGCACCAGTTGAATCCGCGCCGCCGCCAACGCAGCAGCAAAATCGGCGCTGCCGAGATAAGCAAACTCCTGCGCGCGGGCTACACCGATCGCATCACCGGGCTCGGCAGCCTGCGCCGGATGACACATGATGACGCAGCCCACCGGTGCAGCGCTCAGCCAGCCGTCCATGAGAACGGCATAGCGGGCCGGGGTACCCGAAAAATCATAGACGCCCAGCAAGCTGTTCGTAACAACCAGTCCTGCTTCAGTCGCCAACTTTTCAAGAGCCACCGCGCCCATGGCGGCGATGACAAGACTCTTTGCATCGAAAGTGCCAGCGGCGGCGCGCGAAATGCGCAAATAGGGTCGGTGCGCGTTACCGGTGGCTTGTGCGCCCCCGCCGCCATAGCGGCTGACCAACACCTGCACCAGGGCCTCGCGAATGCCAGCAAATTGCTGCACATGCTGGTGCCCATCCACATAGTCGGGCGGCGCCTTCCAGTGCGCCTCAAAGGCATCGAGCTGGCGCTCAATCACACCACGCGTCACAGTGAACGCTGCATCGCTGCCAAAACTACCCAGCGTGGCTTTCAGCATGGCGGCCGGCAACGACAGGCCATGCCCGCTGGCAGCAGCAAACGCACTGGTCCAGTCCAGGTGCAAGCCGACGTCTATCTGCCCGCGCAGATCGTGTAGCAGCGCCACATCCTGTGGCCAGCGTGGCGACAACACCATGACACTGGTGGCACTGATTCGCCCACTGCTGGCCAGCTTGGCAATTCCTGTGGAGGCGCTCTCATTCACCGCAAAGTCATCAGCGCACAAGATGACGCCCTTCATAGGGTTGAGCGCGCTGGCCTTCATTGGGCGCGCCAAAAGCCGCTCTGGCTGTAATGATGTTTGAGAAAATCAATCCACAAACGCACCCGTAAAGGCATGTGCTTGGCGTGCGGAAAGACCGCGTAAATACCGTTGGCCGGCGCCGCAAAGTCTTCCAGCAGTGCCACCAGTCTACCGACGGCAATCTCGGCCTCCACTTCCCAGGTGCTGCGCCAGGCAATGCCGCAGCCGGCCAGACACCAGTCGTGCAGCACCTGGCCGTCCGAGCAGTTCAGCGGACCGCCCGGTTTGAGATAAACAAGATCACTGCTGTTGCCTTTGGGCACTTTGAAAGCCCAGCCCCGGGTTTGCGACGCTTCGCTCGACAAGGTCAGACAGTCAAACTTGGCCAAATCGCTGGGGTGGGCCGGTGTGCCGTGGTGTTTGAGGTAACCAGGCGTGGCCACGCACAGTCGCCGATTGTCGGCCAGGCGCACACTGACCAGGCTTGAATCGGGCATGTCACCGACCCGCACGGCGCAGTCAAAACCTTCGCCAGCCAGATCGACCACGCGGTCGCTCAGGTTCAGCGAAATGCTGACGTCGGCGTGCAGTTCCCGAAACCGCGGCACCAGCGGCGCGACGTGGCGCCGCCCAAAACCAGCCGGTGCCGTCACGCGCAAATGACCGCTGGCTTTCACACCGCCGGCCGTCACACTAGCCTCGGCGCTGGCAAAGTCGGCCAGCAAACGCTGGCAGTCTTCCAGAAACGCGCTGCCCTCATGCGTGAGCGAGATGCGCCGGGTGGTTCGCACCAGCAGTTTCACCCCCAGGCGCTGCTCCAGCGCGTCAAGCCGGCGCCCCATGATGGCCGGCGCCACGCCTTGCGCCTTGGCGGCCGCAGTCAGGCTGCCTCTGGTTGCTACCGAGACAAAGGATTCGAGTTGCTTGAGCTTGTCCATGTCAGTCAATTATCAACACACGGCACGACTGGAGCGCAGCGCCGCAATCGCCTCGGCGCTGTAACCAAGACCAGCCAGCAGCTCCGCCGTGTGTTGCCCCTTGGTCGGCGGCTGCAGGCGCACGCCCAGGCGCTGGCCGTCCATGGTGAACGGGAACAGCGTGGTGCGGGCGGTTTGACCGGCGCGTTCGCCGTCCGGCAGCGTGATGTCGGCCAGACCACCGGTGGCCAGCAGGTGCTCGTCGTCATACAACTCCTCGGGTCGGCGAATCGGCGCGAACGGCAGTCCCACCTGCTCGAATAGCGTTGCAAGATCAGCCGCACTGCTCGTGGCCAGACGGTCCCGCAGCAGCGGTATCAGGGTGCTCCGTGCCTGCACCCGCAAATTGTTGCTGGCGTACTGCGGGTTGGCTTGGAGGTCGGCCAGACCCAGGGCATCGCAAAACGTGGCCCACTGGGCATCGCTCACCGCCGCCAGAAAAATCTGCTCGCCCCCTCTCACGGTAAAAACGTCGTAGACACCCCAAGCCGAGATCCGGTCCGGCATCGGCGCGGCCGCCTTGCCGGTGATGGCGTACTGCAGCATGTGCTGGCCAACCAGAAACACATTGTTCTCGAACAGCGCACTCTGTACTTCCTGCCCTTTACCGGTAATACCGCGCTGGATCAACGCGCCCAAAGCGCCGATGGCGCCGAACATGCCGCCCATGATGTCGTTCACGCTGGAACCGGCGCGCAGCGGGTCACCCGGACGGCCCGTCATGTAGGCCAGACCACCCATCATCTGCACCACTTCGTCCAGCGCCGTGCGGTGTTCGTAGGGGCCGGGCAAAAACCCCTTGTGGCTGACATAGATCAGGCGCTCATTCACCCGGGACAGCGCCGCGTAATCAAGTCCGTACTTGGTCATGGTGCCGGGTTTGAAATTCTCGGCCACGATGTCGGCGCTGGTCGCCAACTGGCGCGCGACTTCGGCCCCGGCCGCGCTGTGCAGATCAATCGCGATGCTCTTCTTGTTGCGGTTGAATAATGGAAAGAAACCAGCTCCGGAACCCAGCAGGTGGCGCGTGCGGTCGCCCTCGATCGGCTCCACCTTGATGACTTCAGCACCCATATCGGCTAGCACCATGCCACAGGTCGGACCCATCACCATGTGGGTGAACTCGACCACCCGCAGACCGGCCAGAGGCAACGATGCGTTAGGGCTGGGTGCGTTTTTCATGGCGCTGGCTTGAATCTGCAGGAATATCGAATTGTCTGTCATTCCTGATGCAATCCTGATACGACCGGTGGTACGCTGACTGCATGGTTCATGATTCCCGGGTTCAAGAGCAAGGTGCGCACTCGCTACGCGGCTGGCTGGCCGTCGCGCTGCTGCTGGCCACCGCGACCCTGTGCGGCGCGCTGCTGGACCCCTTTGTGACGCTGACCAGTCAGGCCATGCTGTATGTACTGGTGGTGGTTATTGCGGCCTACCGACTGGACTGGGTGCAGTCGGCGCTATGCGCGGTGGGCGCGGTGACGGCGCTGAATTTCTTTTTTGTGCCACCACGCTGGACCTTTGATGTGGAGAGCCAGGAGCATTTCATCGCGCTGGTGGTGATGCTGGTGGTGGCGCTGGTCATCAGTCACCTGGCGGCCAGCTTGCGGCGGGAGTCCCGTCATGCCGCCTTGAACGAACAACGGGCGCGTCAATTGCAAGCCCTGGCCTCTAGCCTGGCGTTTGCCAGCGCACCGCAGGAGATTGTGGCTCTGGGCCAGCATGCACTGGACGCTGCCTTTGACGGTCCCAATTCGCTGTTGTTGAAAAATGAGACCGACAGTTCCCTGAGTGACGTCGATCTGCCAGACGGCGTGCGCGATGGCTTGCGTTGTTGCATGGTGGAGTGCGCTGTGTTGGGCCCCGGAACGGGTCGCTGGCCCGGACTGAACGCCTGGTATCTACCGCTGGGCGACAAGGGGCACGTGCTGGGTGCGGCTCGCGTCTGGCCGGCACTGGCCGAAGACAGCGATGGTCGCGAACATGCTCAGGCCTTGTGCTCCCTGCTAGCGCAAACCTTGTGGCGCGCCCGACTGGCGGCCTCGATGCATGCGGCGCAGATTGAAGCCCAGCGCCAGCAGCTTCAAAGCACTTTTCTGGCGGCGGTCTCGCACGATCTGCGCACCCCCCTGGCCGCCATCGTCGGTGCCGCTTCGTCGCTGCAAACCCAGCGCGAGAAATTGAGCCCGTCCGAGCAGGACCGGTTACTGGGCAGCATCGCCAGCGAGGCGTCCTACCTTTCCACCGTGACCGAGAACACCCTGCAACTGGTGCGGCTCACCAGCCTGCAAAAAGAACTGAAACGGGATTGGGAATCGCTGGAAGAGATCGTCGGTGCGGTGCTGGCGCGGGTGCGCCAGCGCGACACTGCCCGGCGCATCAAGTCAAGAGTACCGCCCGGGTTGCCGCTGCTCAAGGCTGACCCGGTGATGCTGGCCCAACTGATCGGCAATTTGCTCGACAACGCGCTGAAATACAGCGAGGGCGAGATCGACCTGATCGTCAACGCCTTCCCCCAGGCACTGGTCATTTCGGTAAAGGACCGCGGCCCAGGCATTGCGCCAGCCGAACAGGACCTGATATTTGAGCCCTATCGGCGCAGCGATCAGTCTGGCCAGCGTGGCGCCGGGTTGGGGTTGGCCTTGTGCCGGGCCATCGCTATCGCGCACGGTGGCAGCCTGACGGTCAGGCGTCGCGGTGGTGGTGGCAGTTGCTTCATTGCTACCCTGCCGCTGCAGGAACCGCAACCGGAAAGAGAACTCGCATGAGCCTGCAGGTGATGGTGGTTGAAGACGATCGCGAGATACGCTCGCTGCTGCAATCCTCTTTGTCGGTGGAGGGTTTTGCGGTGCAGACGGCAGTATCCCTGAGCGAGGCCTACGCCCTGCTCAAGCACAAGCCACCCGACCTCATCGTGCTGGATTTGGGGTTACCCGATGGCGACGGCTTACAACTGGTGCGTGAGCTGCGCAAACAGCACTCGACGCCGGTCATTGTGGTGTCGGCCCGACATCAGGAAGCGCAGAAAATCGAATTGCTGGACGCTGGTGCCGACGACTACCTGACCAAGCCGTTCAGTGTCGATGAGCTACTGGCACGCATGCGAGTCGCGCTGCGCCATCGCGGCACCAGCCTGGCCGCCGCCGTTACCACACATAATCTGGAGGACCTTCGCGTTGACCTGGCGGCGCACCTGGTGGAACGCGACGGTGAGGCGCTGCACCTGACACCGACCGAGTTCAAACTGCTGGCACGGCTGGTGCGAAGCGCTGGTCGGGTGGTGACCCACCGGCAAATGTTGGCCGATGTATGGGGGCCTGAGTTCACCGAACACACCCACTATCTGCGCCTGTACATGGCGCAGCTGCGCGCCAAGATCGAGCGCGATCCGACCGAACCCCGTCATCTGCTGACTGAAACCGGTGTTGGCTACCGACTGGCGGACGCCTGAACCGGCATCATCCTTATGCGTTCCTGATGTGACCGAGGCGACAGTGGCGCCTTGTTCATTGTTGACGGATTGCAATGCGTAAATCTTCTGGCCGCGAAGGCATGGCCGTGCTGACCCTGGGTGCCATGGGCGTGGTGTATGGCGACATCGGCACCAGCCCGCTTTACACCATGAAGGAAGTATTCAGCCCGAGCACCGGCGTGCCACTGGACGCGACTCATCTCATTGGCGCTGTGTCGGTGATTTTTTGGGGCTTGATGCTGGTCGTCACCCTGAAATACGTTCTGCTTATCCTGCAAGCAGACAACCGCGGCGAGGGTGGCATCATGGCCTTGACCGCGCTGGCAGCTCAGGCTGCCGGCAAAACCCGGCAACGGCAGACTGTTTTGCTGCTCACTGGTGTCTTTGGTGCGGCACTTTTTTATGGAGATAGCGTCATCACACCGGCCATTTCGGTGCTGAGCGCGGTGGAAGGTCTGGAAGTGGCGACGCCGCTGCTCAAACCCTACGTATTGCCGATCTCGATCTCGGTATTGATCGGTCTGTTTGCCATGCAGCGCTTTGGCACTTCCATCGTCGGTCGCTTGTTCGGTCCCATCATCTTGATCTGGTTTGGCGTGCTGGCCGCCACCGGGCTGGCGCAGATTGTGCAGCAGCCCGAGATTTTGAACGCCTTGAACCCGCTCAACGCCATTGCATTCTTGCGCTCGCAAGGCTGGCATATGTTTGTTGCCGTCGGCGCCATTGTGCTGGCGTTCACCGGTGCCGAGGCGCTGTATGCAGACATGGGGCACTTCGGCAAGCGCCCGATCCAACTGGCGTGGATCGGGCTGGTATTACCCGCCTTGGCCGTCAACTACATGGGCCAGGGCGCACTCCTGATGCGTGATCCGTCAGCCCTGGCCAACCCGTTTTACCGCATGTTTCCGCAGGCCTGGCTGATTCCGGCCGTGGTGCTGGCGACGCTGGCCACGGTGATCGCGTCACAGGCGGTCATTTCAGGTGCCTATTCAATGACCAAGCAAGCGGTCCAACTGGGGCTGTTGCCACGTTTGCAAGTGAATTTCACCTCGGCCAAGGAGGCCGGACAAATTTACATGCCGGAAGTCAACTGGGCGTTGCTGGTGGCAGTGCTGCTGGCGGTGGTGGGCTTTGGCAGTTCCTCCGCTCTGGCCGCGGCGTATGGCATTGCAGTGACGGTAACGATGTTGATTACCACGCTGTTGACTTTCTTTGTGCTGCGTTTTGGCTGGGGCTACTCGCTGCCAGTAGCCCTCGCAACAACCAGTGTGTTTTTGGCGCTGGACGCTTTGCTGGTTGTTTCATGTGCGCTCAAATTCTGGCAAGGTGGCTGGTTTCCGCTGGTACTGGGACTGGCTATCTTTACCGTCATGGCAACCTGGCGCCGCGGGCGCGAGCTACTCATTGAGAGCCTGCGCAACGACGACCCCGAACTGCTGCCCTTCATCACGGCGTTGGCGAGCGACAACATTCACCGTGTGTCGCGCACGGCGGTCTATACGGTCGCCAACCCCGACACCGTGCCGCAGGCTTTAATGCACAACCTGAAGCACAACCAGGTGTTACATGAACGCAACCTGATTCTGACGGTTGTGTTTCACGCTGTGCCCTGGATTGCGTTCGAGGAGCGACTGCAGATCACACCACTGGTGGCAGGTTTCTGGAGAGTGCAGGTTAATTACGGCTTCAAGAACACGCCCGATATTCCGCAGGCACTGGAGCTTTGCCGCGCACAGGGCCTTGCCATCAACCTGTTTGAAACGTCTTACTTTTTAAGTCGCGAAACGGTGGTTCCGACCCGCGGAGCCGGCATGGCGCATTGGCGTGAAACTTTCTTTTCCTTCATGTCGCGCAACGCCGGCAGTGTGGCGGGTTTCTTCCGGCTACCCAACAACTGTGTGATCGAACTCGGGACGCGGGTGCAGATTTAAAGTAGACCCACCTCGGTCGCCAGTGTCAAGGTTTCCCATAGCGCGCACAAATTTCGTCACGCCGGCGCGGATCGATATTCACCCGCGTCAGGTCCCCCTGCACATGCGGAAGCGCCAGCAGCCGGGGATCCATCACCCAGAACCACAGGGCCGGCACATAGGCCAGCGGAAACATGCCGAAGTAGCCGCTGGGCAACTGCGGCAGTTGCGCAAAATGCCGCAGCGACTGGTAGCGGCGCGACGGGTGGGCGTGGTGATCCGAGTGCCGCTGCAGGTGGAACGTCGCCAGATTGGTCACCAGGTGGTTGGTGTTCCATGAGTGGTGCGGTTGCGGCCGTTCATACTGACCGCTTGGCAGGCGCTGCCTCAGCAGGCCGTAATGCTCCACATAGTTGGCCGAGGTGAGCTGCCACCAGGCGACGATGTTGTGCACCGCGAGGAAAGGCAACATGACCCAGCCGAAGGCAAAGATCAGCCCGAGTTGCAGCAGGATGGTCACCGCGTAGGACTGCAGCATGGTGTTGTGCCAGCTCCAGGCAGATCGCTTGTCCTGCGTCAGGCGTTCGCTTTCGAGCTGCCAGGCGCGGCGCATGCCGCCGGGCAATTCGCGCAGGGCAAAGCGATAGATGCTCTCGCCCATGCGGGCACTGGCATGGTCTTCGGGCGTCGAGACCCAACGGTGGTGTCCACGCCCGTGCTCGACGGTGAAATGGCCGTAGGCCGGCACCGCCAGCACCAGGCGCGCCAGCCACTGCTCGAGCGCGTTGTTTTTGTGTCCCAGCTCATGCCCCGTGTTCAGACCCAGCCCCGAATCCGTCCCGGCAACATAGGCCATCAGCAGCACCGCCCACCACGACAGCGCATGGGTGCCGACCCACCAGGCGCAGCCGATGAGGGCAACAAAGTGCAATGGCACAGTGGCCCAGGTAAGCCAGCGGTAGTAGCGATCTTGCTCCAACTGCGGCACGATGACTTCGGGCGGATTGT
Source organism: Comamonadaceae bacterium (assembly GCA_037141865.1). Lineage (GTDB taxonomy): Bacteria > Pseudomonadota > Gammaproteobacteria > Burkholderiales > Burkholderiaceae_C > Rhodoferax. The sequence continues at coordinate 55,403 of JBAXBQ010000007.1, forward strand.
TTTCGTCTTCACCGATCAGGTAGTCCAGCAGCGGCATCAGGGCGTAGCTGATCAGCAGCGGCAGACCCAGCGCAATCTCCAGTCCGCTGGCGGCATGAGCCGCCATGCCCAAGAACGGCAGCAGTGGAAAGACAACGGACAGCAACCACCACCAGCGCTTGCGGTCGCGGTACTCGACCGGCCCGGTTTGGGGATCGGTTGCAAGGTAGGTCATCGACATAGGCTTTCTCCCTTGGCTGTGAGCCTCATTATTCATCGGGCGCCAGGACCGGTCAAACCCACTGCGCGCAACGCCATGGCGACCAACCAGCCCGCGCCGAAGCTACTGGCCGGAGGCGAACATCCAGCTTACGGCAGATGCAAACTCGGTACGCCAGGCGGCTTCGTTGTGCGCAGCGCCGGGTGTTAGCTTGAACCACAAGTTGGTGCCAGGGTGCGACTGGCTCTGTAGTTGCGCCATCATGCGCCGGTAGTCGCCTACCGCCTGATCGCCTTCACCGCCTCCCATGTAGAGCGCCAGTCGTGCGTCGGCGGCGGGCGGTTGGGTCACGGTCATGGCAAACACCTCGGGGCCCGGCCAGTAGGCGGGCGAGAAAATACCGGCTTTGCTGAAGACCTTGGGGTATTGCAAGATGGCATAGTGCGAAATCAAGCCGCCCATGGAACTTCCCATCACACCGGTGTGCTCGCGCTCAGGCATCGTTCGGTAGTTGGCATCCACCATCGGCTTGACCACATCCACGATGAAGTCCATGTAGAGCTTGCCCTCGCCTTTGCCAAAACGCGCGTTGTCCCAGGGATTGAGCTCGGTCATGCGCTGGACACCACCGTTGTCGATACCCACCACAATCAGCTCCAGACCTTGCGACTGAGCGAGGTCGTCCAGCGTTTCGTCCACACCCCACTCGCCGGCGTAGGCGGTGGCGTTGTCAAACAGGTTTTGGCCGTCGTGCATGTAGAGCACGGGGTAACGCTTGCTGGAACTGGCGTAGCCCGGCGGGACGTAGATTCGCACGCTGCGCTGGCGGTTCAGACCGGCAATGGTTAATTGAGGGGAAAGCACTGTCACTTGAGGTGAGGCGCTTGCCTTCACAGCGATCGGCGGGACTGCAGGCACGCTGGCAGTGGTTGCATCCCCCGGCCTGCCGCACCCGGCCACAAGAAAAACCACCCATGACGTCAACAACCTCTTGAAACTTACTGGCATAAGAAACTCCATTGAATCTGCCGGCCGGGGAGATACCTGGGCTCACCTGGTTGAAACGACTTTTGATAAGTTGAATTCTGCCTGCGTTTTTTGCAGACCACGCAAGCACTGTGTTTACTTGGTAAGCTGCGGCCATTCGCGTGCTGCTTGAGCGGCATGGACCAACCTCAATGAGCGCTGTATGTTCCGACTTTTCATCTCCTTCCTGTTAGCCCTGTTCGTCAACCTGTCTCTGGCCCAGGAGGTCAGGTCACCGGCCCAGGGGATGGCTTCGCCGGTCGCCGCCGCTGTCCAGTCACCCGCAGCAGCGCCAGCCCCCTTCGATGCTGTCGCCGCCACACAGGCCTACATGCAGCGCCTGCAAGGCGAGGCACGCCAGAAGTCGGACGGTTACGCCGAGGGCGGCTACTGGTTGTTGCTGTGGAACCTGCTTGTGGGGCTGGCTGTGGCCTGGCTCCTGCTGTCGCAGGGCATCTCGGCGCGCATGCGGGATTTTGCGCAACGGCGCACCCCACGCAAAAACTTGCAAACACTGATCTACGTACTGCTCTACGTACCGCTGGTGACGTTGCTGAGCTTTCCGCTGTCGGTGTACCAGGAGTTTTACCGGGAACACCAGTACGGCCTGTCGAATATGACGTTTGGCGCCTGGCTGGGTGAGGCTGGCATCGGGCTGGGGGTAGGGTTGGTGGTGTCCGCTCTGGCATGTACCGGCCTTTACGCCATTCTGCGGCGCGTGCCCACCACGTGGTGGGCCTGGGGTACGTTGGGCGGAGCCGGATTGATGGTCGCAATGATGATGGTGTCGCCGGTTTTCATTGCGCCGCTGTTTAACACCTACAAGCCGGTGCCAGAAGGACCCGTGAGAGAGCAGATCCTGTCGCTGGCGCGTGCCAACGGCATTCCTACCGATAACATCTACTATTTCGACGCCTCCAGGCAGACCAAACGCATCAGCGCCAACGTGAGCGGCCTGTGGGGCACGACCCGCATCTCGCTCAACGACAATCTGCTCAACCGCGCTTCGGCGCCAGAAATTCGCGCCGTCATGGCACACGAGATGGGCCACTACGTGCTCAATCACTCCATCAAACTCAGCTTGTTTTTCAGCCTGCTGTTGCTGGGCGGCATGCTGTTTCTGCGTTGGAGTTGGGACAGCATGGTGACCCGCTTTGGTACTCGCTTCGGGGTGCAGGGCATTGCCGATCCGGCCGGGTTGCCACTGCTGGTAGCACTTTTCTCGGTTTACTTCTTCTTGGCAACGCCAGTTGCCAACACCATCATCCGCAGCGCCGAGACCGAAGCCGATCTGTTCGGCCTGAACGCCTCACGCGAGCCGGACGGGTTTTCAGAGGCCATCTTCAAGCTCTCCGAGTACCGCAAACTCGAACCTGGCGCCGCAGAAGAGTTTGTGTTCTTCGATCACCCCAGCGGCCACACTCGCATCCTGTCGGCGATGCGCTGGAAGGCCGAGAACCGCTAGCCCCTGGGGTCCGATAACCTGATGCCACACCTTTCAATTGATCTGATTGCCGCTGTCCTGTTTGCAGACGGCTCTCGCCCACACTTTGGCAGCAAAACAGTTTGAGCGGGTGTCACACCGATTTCCCAAGCAGGCCGGGCTTTTCCACCTGTTGGGTGAGGTCGAAGTCGTGTTTGGCTTTTTGGGCCATCGCGCTGGTCTTTGCCATTGCTCTCGTCAGTGGCACAGACCAGGCACTGGTTTATGCGGAGTCACGCAATACACCGAACCATTGTTCGTATTCGTCGTAATGATCATGGCGACTTCAAAGCCGATCCTGCACATGATGGCGACTGCCGTCAAGGTCATTTCCCGCCAGTTGCCGGTTCGCGTCTTAATCGCTACAGCTTGGTTGGGATTGGCCGGCGCGGGGTCAGGATTCTGCTTGTCCGCAGGTACGTTTCTTTCACGTTAAGTTTCATGATTTTTCAAATCCAAATCGCATTTGATATCGCGCCATTATCAATATTTAACAAATGGCACAAGGCATTCTCCATTCGGATTCTGCAACCATCTGTTCGTCATCGGCACCGGCAAGAGGCACAATATAAGCGCTTTCGGGAGCCTGGCGTTGACCGGCCCCGCGTGCCAGATGCAGACAAACCGTGGCGTCCTTCGCGCGCACAAGTGCGCACAAAGGCACGACCGGTCAAATTACTTCGCTGGAGCGGCAGCGGCAGCGGCCTTCAGGCATTGCACCATAGATTGCTTCTTTGCAGCGCCTTCAAGATTTTTTGCAGTAGCCTGTTGTTGGCATACCAGACCTTGACTCTTTTTGTCTTGCGCTTGGACAGGCGTCGTCGGTGCAACATCAGCAGCCATAACCGTCACGCAAGCCAGCATTCCGGCACCAAAAACTAGTTTCTTCAACATGATAAATACCTTTCAAAAATTAAATTAACTTACCTACTCAATCAGCAGCGGGCGAACTTACCCAGCAGCACTTGCGCACTTGCAAACTCTTCGATTCGCGACCAATCCAGGCAGAGCGATTTCGCTGACCATCATGGAACAATCCACTCTGATTCCGCCACCACACTATTGCCGTCACCAGCAAAGCGCACGATGTAAGCACCCTTGGACGCAAACCGCTGGCCTGGGGCCAAACTCAATCGCGGGTAAACCGTGGTGCTTTCACGTTTGATTGACACCTGCGCCGTTTGGCCAGGCATCGGCCGTGGCGACTTGAGTGCCTCGGGCGTGGCAAGTCGGGCCATAGCGCCCTGAGCGCCACCCACTCCACCTTTGTTGTATCGCGCCGTAGACAACTCGCGCGCCTCATCTTCGGCTTTTGCGCCCTCGCGCAGACTCAGCATGTTCTCAGCCCGTTCAATCAGGTACTCGACATGCACGTTGTCCAGCATGTCCGTCAGCGTTTCGGTGAGATAACTCATCGCAAAATAGACCTCGGACTGCAGCGCTTCCTCGCGCAACTCCAGCTTGACGACCTTCAACCACGAATTGAAGTAGAACAAGCCCGCACCACGCAGTTCAGGCAACTGATAGGGATAAACCAAGCGCACTGCCGATTTCCAGGCACCTTGCAATGGCGCATGTTCAGCGACTGCCATGCGCGCCGAAAGGTACACCGTACCTTTGGGCACCGCCACCGCATTCAGTGCCGGCACATCGGCTTCGGGCCACCACAGCATGACGGCATCGCTGGTCCCCACATCGGCCAGCGCACGCGACAAACTGGCAGCGTCAGTTGCATCCACGCTACGCGTCACGACCGGGATCTTTTGCTTTGCACTTGCCAGTAACGTTTGCAAATGCGTTGCACCGGCGCGTCCGGCCGCTTCTCCACGATGCAATTGAATCAGGCGGGCTGGCTTCACCGTGCTCAGGTGCTGCGCCAGCACTTCGGCTTCCAGGGCAACACCGTCAGAAAAATACATCGAATAAAAGTCCTTGCTGGCGCTCACCGGAGGCGCATCCGTGCTGGGGAACCAGCAGGCCACCTTTTGCCGCTCGCAAAAATCATGCACTGGCATCCATTGCCCGGCACCCAGTCCGGACACCAGCGCAAACACCGGTTGCGCGCGGTAACGTTCCTCAAGCTGCGCAGCCCAGGTCTGGGGCTCGCCCTGCAGTTCCCAAACTGCCAGGTCCCAGAACCGATTGGTATTGAACATCATCTCTGCGGCGGTACTCATTGTGCGCATGCGCGGCGCAAAGTTGCCGTTCTTCTGATTGACGGCGGCCTTTATGGTCTCCAGAAAAGCCTGTTTGCGCTTTGGGCTCACGTCTGGCGTGATGACCGTCGCGAAGTGAATCACGCGCGCATCCACCCCTGGCGACCACTTGGCAGACAGCGTGCGCAGGTAGGAGGAAAGGCCTCGTACATCGGCATCACTGAGCTCAAAGCGCGGCATGATGGGGCTGAGGTCGCGACCACTCATATGTCGGCCCTGCCGCACGGCGGCCGCAAAGCTCTGCGCGTCAAATGGCTCGTGCTGCTGATTGAAATTCTTGATATTGCGAAAATTCATGGAGACCACTGCGCGCTGGTCGCCACCAAAAATAAAGCGCCCCGCAATGGGCGCAACCTGGTCAATTCCCTCGACCGATCCGAGGCCACTGCGCCGATGGCAGCTTACACAAGCAACCGGGGCACCTTGGAGCTCTACTCCGCCAAAACGCACACCCGTAATGGGTTTCCCATTGGCGCCAATTCCTTCGAGATAAATCTTTCGCCCGATCTCAACTTCCTCTTGAGAAACCACCCCGGCCAGCGATTGCCCGCCACCGGGGGGTCCTGTCCTATCACTTGCCTCGGCCTTGGCCGACGCAGGCATTGCGGCGAATACCGAAGCGCTTAAGCCTGCAGCCAGAAGGCCGCAGACCACAAAACGCCGGAATGCCACAGCGAAAATCATTTTTTGATTTCCAGTAGTTCAACATCAAACACCAGCACTTCGTTGGGGCCGATCAAGTCGCCCACACCGCGTTCGCCATAGGCGAGCGCCGCGGGCACCATAACCTCCCACTTGGAACCCACTGGCATCTGCTTGAGCGCTTCTCGCCAACCCATGATGGCCTGGCTCACCCGCAGGGTGGAAGTCTTGCCTTCAGCCGTCGCATCAAACTCCACACCATCGATGGTCGCACCGCGGTAGCGGGTGATCACCGTGTCTGATTCCACAGGCTTGGGGCCGTCGCCGGCCTTCAGCACACGGTACAAAACGCCATTGGTCATGGCCTTGACATCGGGCTTGGTCTTCTGAGTGGCAATGAACTCGTTGCCGCGCTTGCGGTTCTTGTCTGCCAGTTCACGCTGGCTGTTGGCCATGCTGCGGCGCAACTCATCCTTGAGCCGGTTCATTACCAGGTTGATCTCGCGATCACTCATCTTCAGCTCTTTGCCGACCAGCGCGTCGCGCATACCTTGGATCATCACTTCAATGTCAAACGCAACATCGTTTTTGACGTAGTTGCGGATGGCCATGACGCCGGTGGCGTAGCTGATTTGGTCCTTGGTAGCGGTTACGTGTCCGGTTTGTCCAACTGCTGCTTTGTCTGCCGGTGCGGTAGTCGCCTGGGCGACTGCTCCACCTGCGGCCACTGCCAGCATGCAGGCAACGAGGGGTTTGAGTAAAGTTTTCATATGGAAGTCAAATTGGATTCAAAAGGCGCCGACCACCTTGCAGCGGTCGGCGCCATCGACTGACGCTTACCTCAATGCAATCGGGCCAATAACCGTCGAGTTAGCGCTGGTACCACGTGCGTTGGTTGCACTCATACGGATGTACACGGACACTGGGTTCGGGTTGGCACCAATGCCACGGTTCACGTTCACAGTAGCCGTGGTAGCACCGTTGACATTGTTGGCTGTCACCGTAGTTGCTCCCGTGAAGTTTACGTTATTCGCATACTGGACTGTCACGCTGGTCGCAGGCACATTGCCGACTTGGGTCCAGCTCAAACTAACTGCGTCAGTGTTGGTCGGGATTCCAAAGAGCGTATTGCGCACCACGTTGGTGACCGCCACAGCCGAGGGTGCAGCCGGTGCTCCAACCGTCAGGGTGAACGTGTTGGACTGCGCAGATACCGCTGCTGGTGCAGTCACGGCGGCGACCACGTAGTAGGCGTACGTAGATCCGTTAGCAAGACCCGTGTTGGTGTAAGACACCGTACCGCCCGAGGCAGTAGCTTGCGCAGCCGTCCGGGTTACCGTGGTCAGCAGAGCGAACGGACCATTGTTGACCTTACGATAAATCACGAAGCTGTTTTCAATCTTCGAGTTGTCGGTCCATGTCAACGTGGCGCTCGTGGTACTCGCAAGGTATCCCACCAGACCGCTTGGCGCAGACAACGGGATTGCGGGTGTTGTCACCGGCAGCGTGTTGGACACTGTCGACTTGTCACCGTTGACCGCTGTCACTACGTAGGTGTACGCCGTGCTGGCCGTCGCTGTAGCGTCCGTGTAGGTCAGAGTGGTAGCACTGAGGTTGGCAATCGCTACACCGTTACGCGAAACGGTGTAACCCGTCACAGCCGTACCAGTGGCAATTGTCCAATCCAGCTTGACGTGCGTTGCATCGACTGCACCACCCGTCAGAGCAGGTGCTACTGGAGTCACGAAAGTGCTGACCTTAACCGCAGTTGCAGCCTCACCAGCCGCACCGATCGCAGCCACTTGGTACGAGTAGTACGCGCTTGCCGCCAGTGGCGTGGGATCCACGAGGCTGCTACCCAGCGTTGGAGCTGACAGAGCCAGTTCAGTGCCAATCTCGGCGTAGGCGCCAACAGTTCCGTTCAAAGCCACATCTGCACGGCGCACCGAGTATTTGAACTCGGTGGTGCTGTTGTCAACGTAGCTGATCGTAGCAGTGGAACCTACTACACCAACGGTGACCGTCGGTGCCGAAGATGCTGGCATTGCTTCGTTGGCGGCGAAGGCGATTGGGCGCATGAAGTCGTTTTCTTCGTGACCCAGGATGTGGCAATGCCAAACATATTCCCAGCCAAAGTTCACCAATGCATTGGTCACGACTGCCGGGTTACCGGTGGCCGGGTCAATCTGCGTGAAGCCAAATGGTGAGCCCAGGGGCTGCGTTGGGTCCATCAGGCGTTCGCTCAGTGGTACGCCAAAGCCTGGCAATGTAGGCTTCTTGGCACGCACGGCAACGATGATGTCTTCCAGCGGGCTCATCATGATCGTTTCTTTCCAGCCCATTTCCTTGGGTTCGATCGGTTGGATGAAACCGTCCCAGCCCACGCGGTTGATCACCTGCACGTCCAGCAAGTGGAAGTGCACAGGGTGCGAATCCACGCCGTTGTGCGTAATCTTCCAGATCTGGGTTTCGCCATCGGCAAACTTCTCAGTCGTCTCGTCGACGTAGCCGAGCGGAATGGTGGTTTGTGTCAGCGCGCTGGTGAAGGGCAGTTCGATACCCAGGGTCGCGTTCAGGCGGCCATAGGTGGGGTCGAACAGTTCCTGGATGGTCTTCGTCTTAACCAGATAGCTGGCCTTGGCACCGGAGGTAGCAGCGGCAGTTGCGGTTGCAGTAGCTACCGTAGCGGGGACCGTTACGACACCGTTGATCTTCTGCGTCAGGGTAACGCCGGGTACTTCGTTCGCGGCATAACCAGAACCCGGGTGGGTCAGGGTAATGTCATAAACCTTGCCGGAAGCAGTTGCCACAGCGTTCACAGTACCTGCCTTGGCCAAGCCGGTGGCTGGGTCGATTGGCAAGCCACCGCGAATGTTGACATTCAGCGTGCTCAGATCGGTGTAGCCGCCGCCGCCGGAGGTGGCTGCGTTCATGGCGGGAGTCGTGTTATCAGTACCGTACAGGACGATGCTGTCAACCACACCCGTGACCGTAGCCTTCGCACCAGTTCCTGGGCCCATCAGATTGCTTACGTAATCCTTGTTGGTAATGGTGATCAGGGGGATCGCGGTATATCCCTTGCCAGCCGTGAGGACGGTAATGCCGGTGACCTTACCAGCCGTGACGGTGGCGTAGCCGGTTGGCGTTACGCCAGGCGTTGGATTGTTGACCGTTGCGCCAGGTGCGGGGGTGAAGGTGATAGCCAACCTGCCGCTCGCCGGTGCATAGCCAGCGCCGGGAGCTGTAACAGCGCCCGATGTGGTGTCTACACGCAGGAAGGCATTGGCCATAGCGCCATTGCCGCCACCAGCGGAGAAGCTCATCAGCGGAGCGGCGGTGTAACCCTTGCCCACGTTGGTGATGTTGAACTTTTCAATCTTCATGCTGGCAACCGCTGTGGCAGCGACGCCACCAGCGGCTTTTGGTGGTGCTATAGACACGTCGGGCGTCACAACATAGCCAGAACCTGGCGTAGCAACTGCAACGTTGGCAACGCCATCACTGGGCGTACCAGGCGTGAACTTGAAGGTTGGGTTCTTCAGTGAACCGAGGTAGATGTCGCCATACATATCGACTGGCTTCATGCTGGCCCAGCTGGCGTCGAAACCAGAGTAAACGTCTTGTGCCACGACAGGGCGACGAGCCGGGTCGGAGAAGTAAGCGTTGCTGATCGATGCGTTTAGTGCGACGGGGTCGAGTGCAGGCGATACGGGACCAGTGGCTACAGCCCTCACCACGATTTGCATCATGGTCCGGGTATTCGGACCATAGCCCGGCTTGGTGTCTTCGGCACCACCTTGGCCGGTCTGGTCGCCAACGCCGGTGAACAGGTCATTGCGAGGATCGCCAGCAGGCACAGGCGCGCCGGAATCGTTGTACACCAGCAGTGTCTTGCCAGCGTATTGCGAGAAGTCGATCACCACGTCAGCGCGTTCGGCCGGTGCAATCAGCAGACCTGACTTGCCCAAATCGACGTTCAGCACAACGATACGGCCCTTGTCCTGAATGTAGTTGATAGGTGTCGGTTCGTAGGTGGCAACCTTGGGCAGCCAGCCGGATTCATTGGCGACCTGATACATCGTTGGGCCAACGCCAGCAGGGTTGGGGACACCGCCAATACGACCGTCTGTGGGCCATGTTTCAGGAGTGCAGAACTTGCTCGTGTTGCCAATAGGAGTGGGACGGCGCTGCCCGGGTGCGCATGAATCTGCCGCCAGCGGTGCACCAGCTGGCACCATGTTCAATTCAGACTTGATTGCGAAGCCATTCGCATCAAGCGAGTTGGTGTTGATCGACGGTGTGCCGTCGGCCAGCGTGGCTGAATCCGTTGCTTCAAACAGGTTGAAGGTCAGCATACGGTCGTTGGTGGCGTTGAGCAGACGGAAACGGTAGGTCGTGGGATCCACTTCCAGCGTCGGGTAGGCCACACCGTTGATAACGGGGGTGTCGTGCCAGCCTTCAGGTGTGGTAGTCACTGTGTTTTCGTAACCGGCAGGCGAGTAAGTGCCTTCTGGCAAGTTGTACAGCGCAGGGAACACAGGCCAGAACCAGGGGCCATAGTGCCAGCGGCCTACGGAATTCCAGTTGTTGACTTGATTAGGGTCTTGCACGGTTTCGTACACGTGCGGGAACCATGAGTCGCCGGGTTGGCCCCATGCAGTGGTATTCCAGTGTGCATCTTGCAAAGCGATGTCGTCAGGCACGAACGTGCGGTCTTGCATCACCAGCGGAATGGTGCGGCTGGCGGGTGGCAATACAGCGGCCACCGTTTTGGCGTAGGCGCCTGTGCCAACAGTGGTAACACCGGAGCCATCTTGCACGAGTGCTGCTTCAACCGAATCGGTCACCAGGTAGGCGGAAGCCATACCAGCGTACACGTTCAGGCGAGTCGAGCCGAAGGTGTGGTCGTGGTACCACTCCATGCGGGCGGTGTGGCCATTGGGGAAGTACAGCGTCATGGCGCCGTCGCCCGGGTCGTTCATGTCCGGCACGTTTTGGGTGCTAACGCCCTTGGTGTAGTTGGGCAACATGGCGGGGTCGAGGAAGCCAAGTGGATCATTGAACGCTGCTGCCAGGCTGCCTGCCACAGTCGCGTCATTTTCTCCAGCGGGTGTGATCCACTGGTGGGGTGTGCCGTCGCTGATCCAGGGTGTGTCACCACCGTGCAAGTGCACCGAAGCGCGGTTTTGTGTGTATTCGGTCAAGCCATCGGGGCCGACACCGGCACCCAGGATCGACTTGTCAACCGGCAGGAACAGGTCACCATGGCGATTGATCACATCGTAGGTGGATACAGGCGTCAACAAACCTGTGGCGGGATCGACTTCATTCTTGGTGCCAGCAGCAAATTCAGCGCGACCCACGGGCAACAGGTTCAGTACCTTCAAGCGGGTGGGGGTGTCTTTGGTGGCTGCGATGACTGGGCCCAGGAAGTGCGGTGCATCAACGGCCAAGGCTGGCACCTTGAGGCCAGTCAACTTGCCATTGACGTCCGTGCCCGCTATCAGTATTGGAGAGCCATCTGGGTAGGTCAGGGCAAATTGCTTGCTGCCTGGCAGGAATTTGTTTCCGTCCGCACCGGCCAAACCATTGGTTGCCAGATGGTCGATCTGCACATAGCCGCGCAGCAGGGTGGGCTTTGCCAGGTCGGAGTGGAACTTCTCAGAGTACTCAACGATACCGATTTCGTAGTAGTCGTGCTGCGTGCCCAGGCCTTGGGGATTTTTCCACTTGGAAGCCACAGCTACCGGAATGTACTTCTGGGTAACGCCATCGGCCATTAGCTTGGCATTGGCGGCGCCAGGTAGGGGCAGCGGGTCTACGAACTTGCGCAGCGCTTTGCCAGTGTTCTGACCGACACCCAAGGTATTGCCTTCAGGAATCGCTGTATCACGTGGGCCCGTGGGGCTATAGGCAAAGAATGTTGCCTTGCGCAAGGTGGTCACACCATCGGCAGCAATGACATCCGTAAAACCTGCACCGGCGAAAGCCGCATGCGAGCCTGCCAGACCGGAGATCGCTACCGCGACCGAAGCCGCAACGCGGCTGAGTTTGAACCTGTTCTTCACAGCGCCACCCCCGCCAGCAACATACCCAGGGTCAGACAGGCACGAGACACCTGACTGCGTTGCAGGTGTTTCGGCTGGTTTGTTTGAATTTTCGATTTCCGCATAAATTTCTCCGGATCGTTAGTGAATAAGATCACTGTCCGCAGCTTGCGAACAATGTGCTGCAACTATCCAATTTCGGAGAAATTATTGAAATATCCGGTTCACCATATTTGACGTACGGTTCACCATATTTTTTAATACCGTGAAAACGGTAGTGGCCCGCTTTGTCAGAGCGTGATCAAGCCTTCGCGAATCGCATATTGCGTGAGCTCGGCAATGTTGTGCAGTTCGAGTTTGCGCATGATGTTGCGCCGATGCACTTCAACCGTTCCGACCGCAATAAACAAGCTTTCAGCTATGGCCACCGAGGTTTGCCCTTTGGCGATCATCTTCAGCACTTCAATCTCGCGGCGCCCGAGCTTGGCCAGCGCACCGGCACCTTCCGGTGTCTTCACCAGCATGGCAGCAACCTCCTGGCACAGATAGCGGTTGCCCGCCGCGACCGCGCGCACCCCCAGCAGCAACTCACTGCGTCCGGCCGCCTTGTTCACATAGCCCAGTGCGCCGGCGTCCAGCATCTGCACCAGATAGCGGCGGTCCAGGTGCGTCGTCAAGGCCAGCACTTTGACACCCTTGCATTCAAGCCGGATGCGCTGGGTCAACGCGATGCCGTCCAGCCCCGGCATGGAGATATCTGCAACCACCAGATCAGGCAACAACTGATGAACAAGTGCCAGCGCGGTCTCGCCGTCACCAGCTTCACCCACCACCTGAATGTCGCTCTCACGCTCCAGCACTTCACGCAGTGATTCGCGCACTATCGTATGGTCGTCCGCCAGCAGCAACCGTATCATCTTTCAGCTCCTTCCAATTCAGCGTTCAGCCTGACCGATGGAACCACCATGGTCACCGTCGTACCGCCACCGAGACGGCTCTCTATCTGCACGGTGCCACCGATCAGCTTGAGGCGTTCGCCGATGCTGAACAGTCCATAGCTGTGTTTGGTTGTCGACTTCAGCATAGCGGGAACTTCAAAACCGGCACCGGTATCGGCCACGCTGACGGTCAACGCATGATTGTCGGGATTGATCTTCATTGTGACTTTAGCGTAATGGACCTGACCATGCTTCCAGACATTGATCAGCAACTCGCGCACCATACGGAACAGGGCACTGCTGACGGCTTCATCCGGCAGCGCCAGTTCACCCAGGTCAAGGTTCACAAGCAAGCCATAGGTGCGCATCATTTCCTCGGCCAGCCATTCGAGTGCTGCGTTCAATCCGTGGCGGTACAGCGTCGGTGGACTCAACTGGGTCGACAGCGAGCGCACCGACACACTGGAGCGGTCAATCATGTTCTCTATATCCTTCATCTGTTTCAGGAAATGGCTTGCGTCCTCGCCACTGCCCGGCACCGTGAGTGCTGACAGTTTGAGCTTGGCGACGGCCAGAATCTGGCCCAGATCGTCATGCAGATCGGCGGCGACGGCTTGCCGTTCCCGGGTTTCGGTTTGCAGCAATTGCATGGCCAGAACGCGCAACTCGGCGGTTCGCTTGACCACCATGGCTTCCAGATCTTCCTGGTAGGTGATGGCTGCAGTTTCGTTCTTTTTCCGTTCCGTAATGTCGGCATGTGCTATCACAGCACCTCGACCGTTCGGACCCATGGGACTGGCACTCATGCTCACCCAGCGCAATTGCGACGATTGATGACTGGCAAATTCGAGGTTGAAGTGCCGCAAGCGCCCATCCAGCACGGCCTTGATGCCCTCGCGTGCCTGGATCGCTTCTTCATTGATCGAAAAATTGACACCGACCTGGCAAAGCGCAATGAAATCGGCACCCACACCGCTACTCGCAGCCGGTTCACCCGGTATGGAGTAGTTTTGAAAAGTCATGTTTCGCCAGGGCTGATTGACCGCAATGATGAACCCGGCCCGGTCTATGACGACAATCCCCTCAACAATGGAATCCATGATCGCCAGATTGGAGGCTTCGCTGTTGGCGAGCTCTTGCTCTGCCATTTTGCGCAGGGTGATATCTTCTTTTTCAGAAATGAAATTGACCAATTCACCGCGCTCGTTGGTGACACCGGAGATGATCTGGCTCGACCAGTAAAGGGTTCCGTCCTTTTTGCGATTCTGCAGCGTCCCTTTCCATACCTTGCCGGCCTTGATGGTCGCCCACAAGTCATCATAAATCGGTTGCGGCATGAGACCAGAGGCAAATATTGACGTCGATTGGCCCATCAGTTCCTGTGCCGTGTAGCCCGACATTTCATACAGGCTAGCGCTGGCAAACTCAATGCGTCCCCGAGTGTCGGTGATCATGGTCGCCACCGGGCTTTGTTCGATAGCCCGGCCCAGCTTTTGCAAATCGCGCGTCAGCGAATCCGCTATCTGCTGCGCCCGCTTTTGTGCATTCACCAAAAGCCAGAGGATGACGAACACCACCAATCCCAAAAAAATGCCCATTCGAAATACGCGATTTGCTGATGCAAAGTCCAACGAGGCATCAAAATGCGGCGTGCTGTGCACTTTGACGGTCCAGTCGTGACCACCTATCTTGATGTGCCTGGTGGTTTCAAACAGATGCGGGCCAACCTGGTTAGATTCAGCTCCCGAATCACTGCTGTACAACAGCGGGCGCCCAAGTGTGGCAACTTCCCCATCAAAAATATCTATGTCGATGCCGGCTTCGGCGCTTTCTCCAACGGACTTGACAAAACTACTGACATCAAGCCTAAAAAATGCCCAGCCAACATGGTGGGTATCGCCCTCAGGCAACTTCAACTTCCTGATCGGGAGGGGAACAAACACCGGCATGAAAATCTCGAAATCCGATCTATTCACGGATCCCGAAAAAGTCGTCGAGTCCGGCAGATAGTCCGACAGGATCGGTTGATTCTGCTTGAGCGATTGGCTCATGGCAATGCGCCGGTGCGGATCCGACCACAGGTCATGCCCCAGTAGACTCAAATTATGCGGGCTGTCTGGTGCTATGCGCAGGACCGAGGTCACTGTAGCGGCGCCCACCTGGGGCGAAACAACCTGCGCCAGACCCATGCCGGTGATGCCGGGATACTCCAGCGCAATGTGCAAGTTGTTGACGTACTTTGAGAACGCCTCGACATCTGCTGAATCCGCCAGGTAAGGATACAGTCCACTGACCCCTCGCAGTACCCGCTCGTAACGCTGTCCGCGCTGCTCAATCCGATCAACCATCTCCCGCGCAGCATCTTCAAAATGCGCGAGACGGTCGCTGCGCGTCAATTCCAGCGCCTCCTGATAACGCCACCAGGTGACCGCCAATGCCAACAGCAAGACAAGGTACGGCAACAGTCCGGACAAACGCCGTAGCTGCAGCCGCTGCACTTTAGACAAACGCAAACCTGCGAACAACCAATCCTCCTAGTCCAGACAACACATCGGGCTGATTTGCCCTGACCATTCTTGGGTCGAACTGTTATCTTTGAATGAAACAAATTGTAAGTCAGTATGTTTACCTTTGTTCGGTCGCGGGTTATGACCGAAAGACAAAGCTGATGCGCCGAACAACCTGCAACGCGGCGGCCCCATCCCGTTTCCGCTTTGAAGATTTAATTGCATCTATTTTTGTCACAGATAACTATATTTATTAGAAGTTAATAGGTCCTGAGGTATCGAATAAAGTAAGGACATGTCAAAAACAAGTCCTGCTGCCACCGACAAACCGAGAGCCACCAAGCTTGTGCCACCGCGTGCCGTGCTGTTTGACGCTTATGGCACCTTGTTTGACGTTTACAGCGTGGGTCTGCTGGCCGAGCAACTGTTTCCCGGTCACGGCACGGCCTTGAGCGTGTTGTGGCGTGACAAGCAGATCGAGTACACGCGGCTGGTGACCACCAGCAACCACGGCGCCCACTACCAGCCGTTTTGGGAGTTGACTCGCGCCGCGTTGATTTACGCCATCAAGAGAATTGTGTTTCCCGCGGCATCGTCGATGGCCAGCGTTGCGTTTGACGGCCAGGTTGAGCGCCTGATGAATCAATACCATCACCTGAGCGCCTTCCCCGAAAACCGACAGGTTCTCGGGGAAATCAAGTCCAGGGGCATTCCCACCGGCATCCTGAGCAATGGGGATGCCGCCATGCTGCAACTGGCCGTCAAATCTGCCGCACTGGACGGCCTGCTGGACCATGTCATCAGTGTTGACCCTATCCGAAAATACAAAACCCACCCCGACGCCTACGCACTGGGCGAGCAGGCCACTGGACTGGCTGCCGAGCAAATCGTGTTCGTCAGCAGCAACTCGTGGGACGCATTGGCCGCCACCTGGTACGGCTACCAGACGCTGTGGGTGAACCGCTACCAATTGCCGTTTGAAGAACTGGGCACCCAACCCACGCGCACCGGCAGCAGCCTGCGCGACGTATTGAATTTTTTTCCAACCTCTCCCCTTAACTGAAGTTTCACACCATGACCGCACGTACCCCAACCCATCGCCTGCAAGTCGCCACCGTTTTGCACCAATTCATCGACAGCCAAGTGCTGCCCGGCACTGGCGTATCCCCGGTCAAATTCTGGCAATGCTTTGACGCCCTGGTAGCCGACCTGGCGCCAAAAAACATCGCCCTGCTGGCGGAGCGTGACCGCCTGCAAAGCGAGCTCGACACCTGGCACAAAGCCAACCCCGGCGCCATTGCCGGCGCGCGGGGCATGAAGGCCTACCGGAAGTTTTTGGAGGGTATTGGCTACCTGGTCCCGGTGCCCGGGAAGGTCCGCGCCACAACCAAAAACGTCGATGCCGAACTGGCCCTGCAAGCCGGCCCCCAACTGGTGGTGCCCATCACCAACGCACGCTACGCACTCAATGCCGCCAATGCGCGCTGGGGCAGCCTGTACGACGCCCTTTACGGCACCGATGTGATTTCGGAAGCCGATGGTTGCGAAAAGGGCAAGGGCTACAACGAGCAGCGCGGCGCGAAAGTCATCGAGTACGCACGCCACGTGCTGGACCGCTGCGTGCCGCTAAAGACTGGCTCGCACCTCGACGCCACGGCCTATGCCGTGATTGACAACCAGTTGGCCGTGACCAAGAAAAACGGCAAGGTGGTCGGCCTGAAGAACCCGGCGCAGTTTGTCGGTTTTCAGGGAGAGATGAGCGCACCCTCGTCGGTGCTGCTGTCACACCACGGCCTGCACATGGACATCCGCATCGACAAGACGCATCCGATTGGCCGCACTGACGCCGCCGGCGTGGCCGATCTGGTGCTGGAGTCGGCCCTCTCGACCATTCTGGACCTGGAAGACTCGGTGGCAGTGGTGGATGCGCACGACAAGGTGCTGGCCTATGGCAACTGGCTGGGCATCCTCAAGGGCACACTGACGCAGGACGTGGAAAAAGGCGGCAAGACCTTCCAACGCGGCCTGAACCCGGACCGCCAGTACACCGGCCCGCGCGGCGAGGACGTGGCCCTGCATGGCCGCTCGCTGCTGTTCCTGCGCAACGTCGGGCACCTGATGACCAATCCGGCCATCCTCTACACCGACGGCCAGGGTCAGGTGCGCGAAATTCCCGAGGGCATCATGGACGCTGTCATTACCACCACCATTGCCCTGCACGACATCCAAAAGGCCAACGGCCAGGGCCTGACAAGCGACGCTCATGGCGTCGCCGGCATCCGCAACACACGCCGCGGCAGTGTCTATATCGTCAAGCCCAAGATGCACGGCCCGGCAGAAGTGGCGTTTGCCAGCGAACTGTTCGGTCGCGTCGAGAAAATGCTGGGCCTGCCTGAGAGCACGGTCAAACTCGGCATCATGGACGAAGAGCGCCGCACCAGCGCCAACCTGAAGGCCTGCATCGCTGCGGCCAGCAGCCGCGTGGCCTTCATCAACACCGGTTTTCTGGACCGCACCGGCGACGAGATGCACAGCGCGATGCAGGCCGGTCCCATGATCCGCAAGGCCGACATGAAGTCCAGCGCCTGGATTGCCGCCTACGAGAAAAGCAATGTGCTGGTGGGCCTGGAATGCGGCCTGCGCGGCAAGGCGCAAATCGGCAAAGGTATGTGGGCCATGCCGGACCTGATGGCGGCCATGCTGGAGCAGAAGATTGCGCACCCGCGCGCCGGCGCCAACACCGCCTGGGTGCCCAGTCCCACCGCGGCCACGCTGCACGCGCTGCACTACCACCAGGTGGACGTGGTGGTGATGCAAAAGCAGTTGGAGAAGACCGACGTCAACGCCCAGCGCAACGCCATCCTGGACCAACTGCTGACCATTCCCGTGGCCACAAAACCGAACTGGAGCGCGGTCGAAAAGAAGCAGGAACTCGACAACAATGCGCAAGGCATTCTGGGCTATGTGGTGCGCTGGATCGACCAGGGTGTGGGCTGCTCCAAGGTGCCCGACATCCACAACGTGGCCCTGATGGAAGACCGCGCCACGCTGCGCATCAGCAGCCAGCACATCGCCAACTGGCTGCACCACGGCGTGGTGACGCAGGCCCAGGTGAAAGAAACACTGGAACGCATGGCCGCCGTGGTGGATCAGCAGAACGCCAGTGACCCGCTGTACAAAAACATGGCGGGCCACTTCGACACCTCCATGGCTTACAAGGCGGCGTGTGATCTGGTGTTCAAGGGGCTGGCGCAACCCAGCGGCTACACCGAGCCGCTGCTGCACGCGTGGCGGCTGAAGGTGAAGGCAGTAGCTTGAGCGTTGCCATGTGTCATGCCAGACCTGATCCGGCATCCAGTGCTTTTTGGTTGTTATTTCGTTCAGTGCCAGAACGGTGCCCTCGGACACCGTTTTTTTTACTTTACAGTCGGTCCATCCGGCAGAATTCCTGATCTACAAATCGCCCGCGAGTATTCAACGCTGGAATTAGCTGCTGATCGGCATACATGCAGCCCGTCTTGTCTATGGACCTCTGGCCGACCTTTTCAGCAGCCTCCGGGGTATGCCCCCTGCCGTCGAGCAACTCTTTCAACATCATTGAATACCCGGTCTCCCACGCTGAAAGGCTTGGAAAGGTTCTTCCACCCGCATGAGCAAGCGAAGATGCGACCACGTCAATTCGCTACACACTGTGTGGCGAATCTCTTGCTCTGTGAAACTCAAGTAAAACTGCCGAAAATTACGCAAATTGCTAAGCTTGAACCCTTCGCCAAACTCTGTAGTTAAACGGCGTGCCAAGTCAGACAAAACCCTTTTTCCATACTCGGCCCGTGCACTCCCGCCTTGTTCGTCTTCCACAATCAGGCGACCGATCTGCCAATAGGTCTGCGCCATCGTCGTATTGACCGTCTGGCGGCTGAACGTGAAGGCGGCGGCGAAAGCTGTTGCCTGAGCCAAGGCACTGCTTTCACCCCGCGTTGCGAATCACCCCACCCTCACGTGACGCCGCGCCTGCGCGCACCAGGTCGGCTATCAAACCTTCGATCCATTGTGAAAAATCCAGCCCAGAAAAGTGTTGCCGGTAGATCATCGAAAAGTACGGCGTGCCTTGCGCCCAGTTAACGAAAGCACTGAGCTCCATGCTTTGAACTTCCAGCAGCTTGAACTTCAGCAAAACCTTGACCGCGTGTTTGATGTGTTTTGCCGGGTTAGCCACGAAGCTGCGCAGGCGTTCGCGGGCAAAGGCGATGGCTGGCGCGACGCTCGCAAAAACCGGGCCGTGACCCGGAATCACGATAGAAGGCGACAGCGCTTCTATCAGGTCGATGGTTTTTGCCACATCCTCAAACGCATCAAGTCCTTCCATCTCCGGGAACACAACACCGAAACCACGTTGCCACAAGGCATCGGCCGAGACCAGCACGCGGGCGACTGGCTCAAACAAAATGACCGAGTGCGGATCGTGCCCGGGCGCGCTGTGGACTTGCCACAACTTGTCACCCAGGCGGATTTCAGTGCCCGGCAGCAGCAGCGCATCAAACCGAAACTGCGGGCAATTCTGACCGGTGGGTGAATAGCTCAGTGCCAGCGGGTCCCAGGCGCTGACATGCCTGGCCAGGCCCGGCGGAATATGGGTCATCAGCGCCGGGTAGGCATTTTGCAATGCCGCGTTGCCACCGCAGTGGTCGCTGTGCAAGTGGGTATTGACCAGCAGGTCGAGTGCTCGACCGCCTAGCGCTTGCTTGAGCAGTGCCACAGTCTGCGCCGAGTGCGTCACATAGCCGCTGTCGATCAACGCACAAGAAGTTTGACCTCGAATCAAAATGTTGTTCGATGACAGCCAGCCGCGCTCGAAGACGGTAATGTCGTGGGGAAGTGAGGGTTGATGCTGTGTCATATTGAGGGGTAACAGGGAAATGTTTCAAGCCAGAGTCTATCGGGATGCGGGTGGCAGTACCGTTGGACAGATACTGCCCAGTCAGAGAGAATCCAGCGCATCATTCACCACTCGCACCCGCGCACCCCATGATGACCACTCGCAGCAAGCGCATGCCAACGGCAAGAAAATCCAAAACAGTCAAGCCTGCCGAGCCTCGCCTGTCGCGCACACGCCGCCCGCAGGAGCTGGCGGTCACAGACTGGCAAACTGCACTGCGCCGCCAGTTCGGTCGCGAGCAGCACTTTGGTCTGGAAAATATCGGGCAAGAGCCAGTGTTTTCTGACTACCGCGTCAGCAACCCCAGCAGTGGCACCCGCTACCGCGTGGCGATTCGCGGCACAGCGCTGGGGCAGAACTATTGCAGTTGCCCCGATTACGCGACCAATGATCTGGGCACCTGCAAGCACATCGAGTTCACGCTGGCCAAGCTGCAAGCCAGGCGAGGCGGCAAAGCAGCTCTCAAGATCGGCTTTACACCGAGCTACAGTGAAATCTGGCTCGACTACGCCGGAGCGCGTCACGTTCGATTTTCAGCCGGCACCGACTGTCCCGGCCCTTTGCTGAAGCAGGCCAAGTCCATGTTTGATGCCGCTGCAGGCTGGGCCTTGCCATGGGATCAGCTTGACGCGTTGGAGCGACTTGTGCAGGCGGCACAGGCCAGCGGCCACGAGCTGCGTTGTTACGACGATGTGTGGCAGTTCGTCGCCCAAATCCGCGACGCCGAACGCCGCCACGCTATCCTGAAAGAAGCGTACCCCAGGGGTGTCAAAGACAAGGCGCTGAACCGGCTGGTGAAGGTCAAGCTCTACCCTTATCAGTTGGAGGGTGCGCTGTTTGCCGCACGCGCCGGGCGTTGCCTGATCGGTGACGAGATGGGTTTGGGCAAAACTGTTCAGGCCATCGCCGCCGCCGAGCTGTTCGCGCGCCACTTTGGCGTGCGCCGTGTGCTGGTGGTGTGCCCGACCTCACTCAAGCACCAATGGAAGAACGAATTTGCGCGCTTTGCCGAGCGTGAGGTACAGGTCATCCATGGTTTGCGCACGCAGCGCCAACTGCAATACCGCGACGAAGCGTTTTGCAAAATTACCCACTACGAGACACTGGCACGCGATGCGGATCTGATAGCTGCCTGGGCGCCCGACCTGGTGATTGCCGACGAAGCGCAACGCATCAAGAACTGGAACACCATTGCCGCGCGCGCTCTCAAGCGCATCGTCAGCCCGTATGCCATGGTGCTGACGGGCACACCGCTGGAGAACCGGCTGGAAGAGTTGATCTCCATCGTTCAGTTTGTGGACCAGCACCGGCTCGGGCCAACCTGGCGCTTGCTCGATGAGCATCAGACGCGCGACGAGGCCGGCCGGGTGATTGGCTACCGCGCGCTGGACCGCATCGGGCAGACATTGGCGCCGGTCATGCTGCGCCGGCGCAAGTCCGAGGTGCTGACGCAATTGCCCGAGCGGGTCGACAACCGCATCTTCGTGCCGCTGACACCCCAGCAACGCGTTCACCACAATGAGAATGGCGACATCGTCAAGCGCATCGTCCTGCGCTGGCGCAAGACCGGCTACCTGTCAGACGTCGACCAACGCCGTCTGCACTGCGCCCTGCAATACATGCGCATGGTCTGCAACAGCACTTTCCTCATCGACCATGAGACCGACCACGGCCACAAGGTGGATGAACTGATGACGCTGCTGGACGAGCTGTTCGAAGACCCGTCCGCCAAAGCGGTGGTCTTCAGCCAGTGGCTGGGCACGCACCAGTTGATTGCACGCCGCCTGGGCAGCGCTGACGGCAAGCGTGATTGGGGCCACGTGCTGTTCAGCGGCAGCGTGCCGGGCGACAAACGCGGCGCGCTGGTGCAGCGCTTTCATGACGATCCGCAGTGTCGGTTGTTCCTGTCCACCGATGCCGGCGGTGTCGGGCTCAACCTGCAACACGCGGCCGCAGTGGTGGTCAACATGGACATGCCGTGGAACCCGGCGGTGCTGGAGCAGCGCATTGGCCGCGTGCACCGCATGGGTCAGTCGCGTGGCGTGCAAGTCATCAATTTTGTTGGCCAGGGCAGCATCGAGGAGGGCATGTTGTCGGTGCTGGCCTTCAAGAAATCGCTGTTCGCGGGTGTGCTTGATGGTGGCGAAGTTGATGTCTTCATGCAAGGCACGCGCTTGTCCAAGTTCATGGAAAGTGTGGAGCAAGTCGCCGGCGCCATTGGGGCCGCGGATGTGGATGCCGATGACGAACCCGGCACCAGCGCCGCCGCGCAGCAACCCGCTGTTGACCCAAGCAGCCACCCGTCCCAGGAAGACGGCGCTGCCAGCGTGAGCGCAACCGCCATCGACCTCAACAACATGGCGCTGCCCGCCAACACCCCCGCCCCCACGCCAGCTGTCGCCCAGTCAGCCGACCCCTGGGCCGCCATCCTGGAAGCTGGCACGGCACTGTTGCAGGGTTTGGCGGCCTCACGTGGTAGCGCTGGCCCGGGCGCGGCGCCGCTCGCGATCGAACGCGACCCGGTTACCGGTCAGGCCAGCATTCGCCTGCCGCTGCCCGACCCGGCTGTGCTGCAACGGCTGGCCAAGGCCTTCGAACCGTGGTTGAAGTAGCAACCAGCTGAGTTAACGTTGGCGGTCAACGCAGAGCCTAAGGCGAGTTCGGTGGACCAACCAGTTAGCCCGCTGCGCCCGAAACCAGCGGAAATGCGGCTGGGTTTCGTATGGACTGCACCGATAAATCGACGTCCAACCCCGGCCAATAGAGATGTTCGGGGGTAGGCCACTGAACATCTGATATCTGTTCAATCGTCCCCTTTCGAAACCAGGGGAATTGATCGAAGGGCACGAGCAGTTCCTCATCGGCAAGCAGAAGCCAAAAACCGTGTTTCGATATGTGGGTAACTTCAACCGCCAAAGTGGTGGGTCCAGGCATCTTGGATCTCCTTCAAGTGTGCATTCACAACTGCTTGCGCTTGCCGAATTTGCGTAGCAGAAAGACCAGTATGGTTGGCTAAAACCGCCTGCGGTGTAAGCCAAAACTTCGCCTCGCCATCAGCATGCGCAACATGCACATGAATGCGTGTCTCCTCCCGAGAAAAAAAGAAGAGACGATATTGACCGTCACGAACAATGGTGGGTGCCATGCCGGTACTGTAACCAACTTATTCTCCAGCAGGCTAACCAATGAGCTAAACCTGCGGCAGCAAAAAGCGCCGCTCCCAGGCGCTGATCTCGTGCAGATAGCTCTCATATTCCAGCGCTTTGACGGCACAAAAGCCGGTCACAAAAGCATCGCCCAGCAGACGTCGGCTCGAATGGCTGTGCTCCATCTGTTCGTGCGCTGGCAAAAAGCTGCGCGCCAGGGCGTGCGCCTGGTCGTACGCACTGGCGCTGACCAGAATCGGCTCGGTAGGTGTCAGAGCTTCGTCCATGCCGGCCAGGCCGGCGGCCAGTGAGGCGGCAATCGC
Source organism: Comamonadaceae bacterium (assembly GCA_037141865.1). Lineage (GTDB taxonomy): Bacteria > Pseudomonadota > Gammaproteobacteria > Burkholderiales > Burkholderiaceae_C > Rhodoferax. The sequence goes on from JBAXBQ010000007.1 coordinate 78,866, forward strand.
CAGGTACGGGTTGGCATCGGCACCGGCAATGCGGTTTTCAACCCGGCGTGCGGCGGCAGCGCTGACCGGAATGCGCAAGCCGGTGGTTCGGTTGTCATAACCCCAATGCAGGTTGACCGGCGCCTGGCTGCCTTTGACAAAGCGGCGGTACGAATTGACAAACGGCGCAAAGACCAGCATCAGGTCCGGCACATAGGTTTGCAGACCGCCGATGAAATGCCGAAAACGTGCGCTCTCGCTGCCGTCTTCCAGGCTGAAAATATTGCGCCCGCTGGCGTCCACCACGCTTTGGTGCAGGTGCATCGAGCTGCCCGGCGCCCCGGCGATCGGCTTGGCCATGAAGACGGCGTTAAGGCCGTGCTTGATGGCAATCTCCTTGGCGGCGTATTTGAACAAAAAGGCCTGATCCGCCACCGCCACCGCATCGCCATGCATCAGGTTGATTTCGTACTGGGTCTGCCCTACTTCATGAATCCAGGTGTCGGCCTGCACGCCCAAAGTTTCCAGTGCGAGACGAAACTCATCCCAGAAGGGTGCCAGCTCATTCAACATATTCAGGCTGAAGGCCGACTGCCCGGCTTCGGCGCGACCATTGCGTGCGGTCGGTGCCACCAACACCTGATTCGGATCCGTGTTGGGTGCCGTCAGATAAAACTCGATCTCGGGCGCCACCACCGGCTTCAGACCCTGTGCCGTGTAGCGTTCCAGCACGGTTTTCAGCAGCGAGCGAGCCGCAAATACACAGGGCTCGCCACTGAGCTCAACACAGTCGTGGATCGCAAAAGCCCGTGGCGTGCTGGACCAGGGCGACAGCTTGAGCGTGGCGTAGTCCGGCACCAATCGCACATCGGGGTCAGCATCCGGAAAAACGGGATCGTAAGAGTAGTCGCCCGTCACTGCCTGCATCGGAATGGCCTGCGCAATGCGCAACTCGCCCCCTGCGGCAAAGGTGTGCGCCGGCATCAGCTTGCCGCGCGGGTAGCCCGAGATATCGGCAAAAATGCACTCGACCTCCCGTATACCGTGCTGTTGGAAAAAGGCGTCGAGTTCGTTCGCTTTGGAATGCTGCATGGGACTGAATTTGTTCTGAACAGCATGCATACTAGCTGAGGCCGCCGTGGCAAGCGCCAGCGATGCATGCCGCCAATCTGCGCGAGCAGCGCCCAGCACTCAAAAATCGGCTGCTCGTCGCTGGCAACTGCGGTTCGTCGCATGCTGATTGAATTGGGTCGGCGACTTTTTTAGACTTCCTTCCATGCCGCCATCCAGGACGGCTCACAAGGAGCGAGAAAATGTGGAATTCCATGAACACCAAGGCACTTGCCGCCGCTGTGCTGATCACCGCCATGATCCAGGGCGCGCTACTCTGGCAGATGAACACGATAGCAACCGAGGACGCATTGGTCAGCGCGCCAGCATCGGCGCCCGCCATTCGCTATGTGACGCTGGAGCCGGTGGTGATCGTCGGCAAATACAAGGACGCCTATGCCGATGAAAACGTTGTGGCGCAGGCCGGCAACCCGCCAGCCTCGGACAAAAACAGCGTTGGCCACGCCAGCAAAACCGGCGGCAACATTTGACAATTGACATCCGATCAGGTGACAAAATCCGTTTGAGAGGGGTATTTTTTGAGTGTTTGTTTGACGCGGCAAATGATAATGGTTATCATTTGCCGGTACACACAACACTTTACTATTTATGTTTCAAACTCTATTTATCACCTTCCGGGAAGGACTCGAGGCCTTTCTGATGATCGCCGTTGCCACCCTGTTCCTGCGCAAAACCGCCCGAGATGGACTGGTCAGTGCGGTGCGGGCCGGATTGGTGGTATCCATTGCTGCGTCCGTCGGGTTGGGTGTGCTGTTGGCCGATGTTGGCGCTTCCTCACCGGCGTCGGAGGGCGTGCTGGCGCTGCTGGCCGCGGCGGCAGTCGTTTGGTGCGTGGCGCACATGCTGAAGATGGGCAAGCAGATGGGCGATGAGATAGCAAGCGGCATTGGAAAGGCATTGATACTGGATGGCGCCAACGCCTGGTGGACGGTATTTGCGTTTACGGTTTTTATGGTGGGCCGCGAAGGGGTCGAGGCAGCGGCCATGCTGTCTTCTTTGGCCGGCAACTCGGAGATGCGTCAGCTGCTGGCAGGCGGGCTGATCGGGCTGGCATTGGCCGCCGCAGTGGCCCTACTCTGGGTCAAATTTGGTCGGCGTGTCAACCTGTCACGCTTCTTCAACGTGACCGCAGTCTTCATGCTGCTATTCGCCATGATGCTGCTTCTCAAGGCTTTTTACGAATTTACCGAAGTCAACCTGCTACCGGTTATCGACAACGCCTATTGGCACGAATTCACGGAGGCCTATGTGGAAGGAATCTACGCCGAAATTGCATCGGTGACGCTGGTACTGGGACCCACTTTGTGGCTCATCGCGGCCCATTGGCTGGACCGCAGACGCGCTGCGCCGCTGGTCGGAACGACCGGATCGGTCGGCTAGTGCCCGTCAGCCGCGGCTTTGCTCGCGGTATTCCTTCACTACCTGCTCGGCACTGGGGAAGCCTTCGAACTTGACCCACGACTTCTTGTTGCCGCCGCCCACAAACAGCAGCGCTTCATGGTTCATCTTGTCGCCGCGGTAAACACCAAACTCTTTTTGCACTGCCACGCTGTTGTTGACGCTGCCGGTGTAGTGTTGCCACTGCGACTTGGCGCCAAATTTTTTGCTATACGCCAGCAGCCGCGCCGGTGTGTCGTACTCGGGGTCGATCGAGACCGAAACGATGTGAACCTTGTCAATGTCCTTGCCCAACAAGTTCTGCGCCCGCGAAAGAATCTGGCTGGTCACCGGACAAATGGTGGTGCACGAGGTGTAGATGAAAGCCAGGATGACCGGCTTGCCATCTTCAAGTTCTGCTTTCAGACTGACGCGGGCACCATCCTGTCGAACCAGTGAAGTGTCGGCAAGTGTGACGTCGACCAGGCTGCGCTTGACTTCGGCGTTCACATTGTGGACATGATTGTGCTGCTCGTGCTCACTGGCAGCTGCCGCTGCCGGGTGGACATGCGCCTCATCCGCCGCGAGCGCGGGGTTTGACAAGAGCAGCAAGCTGGCGCCCAGCGCGACGCACAGGCCGCAAATTTTCAGGTGACGAAACATTTACTTGACCTCGACCAATTCGACTTCAAAGCGCAACACCTGGTTGGGGCCGATGATTCGCCCCGCGCCGCGTTCCGCGTAAGCCAGTTTGGGGGGCACCACCAGTTCCCACTTGGAGCCCGCTGGCATCAGTTTGAGCGCTTCACGCCAGCCCGGAATCACCCCGGTCACCTTGAACGAGGCGGGCTGGCCGGCAGCAGAAGCATCGAATTCGGTACCGTCGGCCAGCATGCCGCGGTAGTTGGCCAGCACGGTGGCATCGTCGCCCGGTTTGGCGCCGGTGCCGGCTTTCATGACCCGGTATTGCAGTCCGCTGGGCAAGGATACGACGCCCGGTTTGGCGGCATTGGCCTTGAGGAACTCATCGCTCTTTTTCTGGTTGGCTTCAGCTTCGGCTTTGCGCGCGGCAATCATCTTGGTGCGCACCTCAGTTTCCAGCTCACCTACCAGGCGCTTCACTTCAGCATCTGACAACAGGAGTTTGCTACCCGCGGTGGCGTCTCTCATGCCATGGATGAGTTGCTCCAGGTCGAACGGCACGCCCTGATTTTTAAAGTTTCGCACCATGTCCACACCCACTGCGTAGCCGGTGGCTTCGAGTGGTGTTTTAAAGGGCGCAGGTGCGTTTTGAGCGCTGGCTGTGCCAGCCAGCATGGCGATAGTCGTGTAAAGGGCAAGAGGTTTCAGTTTCACAGATTTTCCAGTAAGGGTTTGAAATAAATACAGGCCAAAGACTTTTTACTTCGCAGCCGAGGCGCCGCCCTGGGGCGCCGGTGCGGTATTACCCAGAATGGCTGCCCGATAGGCCGCCTGATCCATCATCTTGTAGCGGCGCGAAGCATTGGTTGTGGCTGGCGTCGGAACCTCGGGGGCTTGCAGCATCTTGTCGCGGTATTGCTCGCGCGGGTCCTTGGGTGCATCGGCTGCCAGCGGCTCGCCGCCGGTCGCAGCGCTGTCGGCGTTGGCGGTGTTGGCATCAGCGGGCGCAGAAGCCACCGGCTCCTGACTTTCATCGGCAGAAATATTGCTCAGCTCGATGCTGCCACTGGTGCTTTCACTGCTGTAAACCTGGCCCGGCGCGGCTGGCGCAGCCGGTCCTGCGGCTGCCGCCATGCCGTTTAGACCCAGTCCAAACATCAATACAAACGGGCTCAGGAATTTGACCTTCACAATGGGTACTCCACAAATCAATGGTTACGGAACAATCAGCTCGGACTGCGCCTGTAGCTGGTTACCGGTGTCGTTGGCAAAGCGCACGATGTAACCACCGAGCGACGCCAGCCGCTGGTTCGGCGCCAGGCTCAGGTGCGGGTAGAGGGTGGTGCCTTCACTCTTGCGTGGGCTGCCGGCCTGACTTGATATTGGAACCCGCACCGACTCGTCCAGCTTCGAAGGGCCATGTTTTTTTAACAAATCTCCGGCGCGCCCCAAGGCTACACGGTCTCGGGTTTCCTGCGCTGCCTTGACGCCTTCGCGCGTGCTGAGCAAGCTCTCGGCGCGCTCAACCAGATAGTCACGGTATAAATTGTCAAGCATCTCCGACACCGTATCGGTCATGAAATTCAAGGCAAAGAAAACTTCTGATTGCATACCCTCATCAACCAGCGGGAGCTTGCTGATTTTCAGCCATGCATTGAAATAATCGAGATTGTGTTTGCGCGCGTCCGGCAGCTCGTAGAGATAAACCAGAGACGAACTGGCACGCCAGGCGACGGGCACCGGAGCTTGCTCTGCTTGCGCCAGCAGCGCTGAAAAATAATTGTGCTGTGCCACCGGACCGAGTTGACGCAGCGCCGCCACATCATCGGTGCGCAGCCAGTAGATCACCGTGTCAGCCGGCTTGACCGTCTCCAGCGCCTGCCGCAGGCCCTCTGCCGCGCTCACATCTGCAGCCAGCACGCGGTCCACCACAGCGACACCGGAGCCTGCCAGCGCCTGCGTCAGGCTTTGCGCCGCGGCGCGACCTGGTTCGCCGTCCCGATAGATCTGCACCACCTGTTTTGGTGGTTCCTTTTGATCAAGCCAATGACGCGCCAGCACTTGCGCCTCGAGCGTCACACCGCCAGAAAAATACAGCGCATAGGGCGACATACTCTTGCCGGGCACCGGGACACTGGGGAACCAGCACGGAACCTGCTCACGGTCGCAAAAATCATGCACTGGTTGCCAGGTGGAGCCGGACGCACCCGACAACAAGGCAAATACCGGCTGCCTGCGGTAGCGCGCTGCCAGTTGCTCGTTCCAAGTCTGCGGCGCACCTTGCAGCTCCCAAATATCGAGCTCCCACTTGCGCTCGGTGCCCAGAATCAACTCTGCCGCAGAAGTCATGTGATGGCGAGTTTGACCCGGCTTGGCCACTGCGGTGCTGCCATTCTTCTGCCGAAACACCGCGCGCATCATGTCGATCAACACCTTGCGATGCGCCGGGTCAACTTCCGGCGTGATCACGGTGGCAAATCGGATACTGGTCTGGCTGACGCCAGGTGACCAATGTACAGACAACTGCTTCAAATACGCTATGACAGCTTTCAGCTGCGCGTCGTTCAAATTGAAACGAGGCATGGCGGCGTCCATTGTCTTTCCACGGTTATTGACGCCATTGCGAATCGCGTTGCCCAAAGCAGCAAAGGTGTAAGGCTCGTGCGTCTGATTGAACCGCTTGCCGACGTGCGGGTCCATGGTTGTCACCCGTTTATCCGCTTTGCTGGCAAACAGAAAATTGCCGGTGATGGGCTGGATCAGAATGTCACTGTCGACTTGCCCCATGCCGCTGCGACGATGGCAGTTGACACAGGCAGCGGCTGCTCCACTGGTCGGGGGATTGCCAACGCGGGCACCAGTCAACTCGACACCCGGCGCAAGTACCCCCTCGTTGTAAATGCGTCGGCCCAATTCGATTTCTGCGGCGCTGTCTGGTGACGCGCTTTGCGCCCCGGCCACTCCGGACAGTCCCAAAGTCAGGGCCAGTGCCCCGCAAACCTGAAGCCACGATGCACTGAGCTTGTTCATATAGTTCCTAAAATAACATCAACAATCTGCCACGCAATTCAGTCCCGAATTCAACGCCGCACAGTGGTTGGCCGGTGAATCCGAGCGCGCTAGGTTAACCCACCAGAAAAGCGCATTATTTGATCGCGATCAGCTCCAGATCAAAAACCAGCACCTCATTCGGACCAATGTCGGCGCCAACCCCACGCTCGCCATAAGCAAGTGCCGAAGGAATCGCAATTTGCCATTTGGAGCCGGTGGGCATCATGGTCAAAGCCTGCTTCCAGCCAGCGATCAGCGACGGGATTTTAAGGTTGGCCGGACGCCCCGGTTCGGTCGCATCAAACTCGGTGCCGTTGATGAGCGTGCCGCGGTAATTGACCTCCACCATGTCGGACTCCATCGGCTTCTTGCCAGTGCCTTCCTTGATGATCTTGTAGAGCACGCCATTGGGCAACTCCAGCACGCCTTTTTGCGCCTTGTACTGCGCCAGATAGGCATCACCCTTTTTCTTGTTGTCGCCCTGGGCCAGCTGCTTCTTGGCTGCGGCACGCTTGCGCATTTGCGTCTGGTATTCGTTCATGACTTCGCGAACTTCTTTCTCACTCAGCAGTACCTTGTCACCTGCCAAGCCTGCCTTGATACCTTCAATCATCACATTGAGGTCAATCTCGGCACTCTCGTTCTTGAGGTTTTTGCCAATGCTGGCGCCAATGCTGTAACTCAATTTGTCCTTGTCGGTCTTGATCAGCGTCGCGTCCGCGGCCCACGTTTGGGTGCTTGCAATGACCAGTGCAGCCAACATCGTTCGTTTGAAATTCATCATTCTTCCCTTAACAAAAGTCCAATTTGACCACTATTCATGGTGGCCCCGGATGCTACCTTGCGACAAGTTACCCGCAAGCCGGAGCGACAAAAGAAATCGCCAGTTTTCCGGAGTGAAAAACTGGCGACACATCAACACGTTCAAACCTCAGAGATTGCCGACACCAGCATGGCTGGCGTCGGCAGCTCCTTTACGGTGCTTTGACTGCTGGAGTGGTGTATCCAGAGTAGGCCGAGATGCCGCCGGTACTGACCGCTTGCACATGGTAGGTGTAGCTGGTTCCCGGCACTGCTGTTGTATCGGTGAACGAGTACGCACCGAGGGCGCCTGCTGTCACAGCAACAGGAACAGTAACCGGAGCTGCCGCACCTATGCGCCTTTGAACGTTCCACCCGCTGATGTTGCTGGAGGGGTTCGTCCACTTGACCGTGATGCCAGATCCAGCCAATAAGCCTGCCGCTGCCGCTGTCGGTAAGGTCGATGCCGCCGGCGGCGTGATCACTGCCAAGGGAGCCGAGGCCACACCTTGTGTCGTGAACCCGTACTTGGTGGTTTGCGCCAGCACCTGGAAGACGTAGCTGTTACCAGCTGCAATCACCGGGTTGGCGGCCAGAGTGGTCGTCTGCGGCGCTCTCACAAAGGCGCCGCCATTGGTCGAGGTCTGCACCACATACGAGGTAGCGCCGACAACTGCCAGCCACGTGAATGTCGCACGGGTTCCCGTTTGCAGACCCTTCGTCACAACCGGTGTAGCCGGTGCCACTGGTGCCGACAGATCGACGATGGTTGCCGCAGGTACCACAGCCGAATCATTCGGCTTGGCCTGCGCCGTCACGCGGTAAGCGTACTGGTTACCCGGCAGCACGCCCGGTGTGACGATCCTGGTTTGCGTCACCGCAGCACCAACCGAAGTCGTCTGCGCTGCCGTGCGGACCAGCGCAGGCAGGGCTGTCCATGCGCCGCCATTCAGCGATTCTTCGACCTGATAAGCGGTCTCGTTGTTGGCCCGGTCAACCCAACTCAAAGTCACCAGTGTTCCAGTCGCATTAACCGCAGCCGTGAAAGGCGTCGGCGGTGCAATGAAGATCGCCGGTGCTTTTGCCGTGGCCGAATTCGACGTAGCTGGAGGGGCAACGATAGGCGCCACGGCAGTCGCTTTGATCTGGTACGTGTAGGTCAGACCATCAATCACCGTGCTGTCCGTCCAGGTTTGCGGGCCAGTTCCCAGGGCTCCTCCCAACGTTGCGAGCAAGGTTGGTGCAACCGCACCCGTACCACGCCAGACCTCATAGAGTGTCCCGACAGGTGCGTTGTTCTTCCAGGTCAAAGTCATTTGATCCGGATAGAACCCCGTGGCATCCACGGCGGATACAGGAGTTGCAACCAGGCCGGTCGGTGGCGGGAAGTTCACATTGATGGTCATGCTGCCCGACTCCGTCGCGCCGGCTGCGTTCCATGCGGTAACTGTGTACTGGTAGGTACTTAACGTCAGCAATGCCGGATCGGTAAAGCTTGTCACGTTGGCTGGCATGGCAACCGATGCAAAAGGTCCCACCACAGGATTTCCCAGCGCATCGACTGTCACCAGTGCTCTTTTCACAATGAAGCCGATTTCGTTCGTCGGATTGGCCAACGTTGCCGCCAACGCTGGCACGGCAAGAGGTGCAGCCAGCTGGCCAGCAGGCGTCGGATCAACCCAGGTCAAAGCGAGGCCGTTTGCGGACAAAGCCAAAGCGGTCGGCGCACCCGGTGCCGCCACGGTGGGCCGATACACGATCGGACGGGTCAGATCGTTTTCTGCATGGCTCGTCATCGCCGAGCCCCAGGCAAACTCGTTGTCAAAGTCAGTCAACTTGTTGGTCGTTGAAATCGTGGTACCCAAACCAGCCGCCACGGTAAAGCCCAAACCGGATGCGTACTGTGGCGGGTTAACGACTGGCACGGCTGGCGCGTTGCCAGTACCTACCGGCTTCGACGGGTCCAGCAAACGGCTGCTCTTAGGCTGGCCGAACGGAACCTGTGGGCGCTTGGCGCGCATCGCGACAATCACGTCTTCCAGCGGATTCAGACGCAGCGTGTCTTTCCAGCCCACTTCGTTGCTGGAAGGTGCTTTGACGGTGCCATCCCAACCCACGCGGTTGATCAGCTGCACGTCCACCATATTGAAGTGCATGGAGTTGGTCCACAGACCGTTGTCCACCAGTTTCCAGACCTGCACTTCGCCGTCCCCGATGAATTCTGTCGCCGAATCCATGTAGTTGAGTGGCACGGTGGTCTGAACGATGCCGTTGGTCAACGGCAGCTCGACACCACCGGTCGAGTTGTAACGACCGCGGTTGTCAAACAACTCCTGCTCGGCCTTGGTGAACACATTCAACTTCGACATATTGGTCGACTGAACCGTCACCTGGGCACCCACGCCGCTGGTGCCGGGCGGGTTGGTGAAAGTGACTGTTGGGGCGCAGGTGTAGCCTGAGCCAGGCTTGAAGTTGATGATGCCGGTCACCTGGCGGGTACTGGGTACCAATAGAGTTCCTGGATCGACCACAGCAGTGGCAGAAGCAGAGGCCGCAGGCGGAATAGGAACGCCTGCAACATCAAGCGGTAGACATGAAACGCCGTTGACCGTGTTGTTGAACACCACGACAGGTGGCTTCAATGGGTCGTAACCCGTGCCAGAGCCAGGAATGGGATTGCCTGCGCCGCCAACCAGTCCACCCGAGGTGACCAGCGTCAGCCTGGTCAGGGTCACGCCACCATTCAGGGCGGTTGAAAAGTCCAGCGTCGGTTGCGCCGCAGACCCGGTAGCCACGTGGGCATAGACGTCAGTGTCGTTGGTACCAAAAGCCGCGTTGTAGGCCACGGCCGGCACGATGGGATTGGGCTGTGACGCACCATAGGCCAGCGGTAAAGCAGCCGCCAGTGCCGCCGGGTTGAAGGCAGCCGCAGGCGCCGTGTTGCGCACCACGATCTGCATCATGGTGCGGGTGTTCGGGCCGTAGCCAGGCTGGGTGCTGTAACTGCCACCCGAGCCGGTTTGGTCCGGGCCACCGGTGAAGT
>JBAXBQ010000008.1:0-87059 GCA_037141865.1 Comamonadaceae bacterium
TGCCTCTGAGGTGGTCGCTACTCAGGAATTTAATTTCAAGCTGGAGTGATGAGAAGCCATCAGGCCAAATGACGCAGTTCACGCAGCGCCACCGACACGGGTGCCAGGTCGACGCCCTGCGTGCTGATATCCGCCAACAAGCGACAAAGGCGCTCAATGGCTACATGGTGGTGCCGGCGCCAGACGCTGATGTCTTCCTGACGCGAAAGCAGGCCTCGGGTGATCTGGCTGGCAATCGAATAGACGTCGTCGCGCGCACTGCCGCGTGCCTGGGTTTGCCACAAAGTGTCGGTCGGCAGGCGATTGATCTGCACCCTCCATCCAGTCAAGTCCAGTTCGGCGTCAACTCCGAAATAGGCGCGCGCCGCCTGCTCCAATCCGGTGCCGGCGTGTTGAGCTAAATCCACCAGATCCAGCGCCGGGAAGATGAACTCCAGCGCCGTCAGGCCTTGGGCCAACGTCGGCTCCACACCGGCCTTGATCAAGCTGTCTGCCGCCTTTTGCCAGTTGGTATTTGCCATTGATGGCAACCAGTCGGTCAAATGCAGGCGCAACTCGCGCGCAGCCGGCTGATAACATTTGATGAGCGTCGGCAAATCAGTACTTTGGGTGCGCACGCGCAGCATCCAGCGTGAAGCCCGCTGGGCAATCGAAGTTAGTTTGGTTAGCAGATCAAGTTGCAGTCTGGATTCCACCCGGTAGTCCAGCGCGTCAATCTGGTCCCAAAGGGGTTCCAGATCGAAGATCTCGCGGGCCAAAGTAAAAGCGCGAATCACGTCAGCAGCCTGCGCCCCTGCCTCGGAGGCAATAAAGTTGACAAAAGTTGCACCGGTGCGGTTAACCACCGTGTTGGTCATGAAGGTCGCAACAATCTCTCGCTTGAGTGGATGCGCAGCTATGGCATCAACAAATTTCTCACTCAGGACTTTCGGAAAGTAAGCTTTGAGAACGCGATTGAAGTAAGGGTCGTCTGGTAAATTGCTGGTCAGCAGATCATCAAACACCGACATTTTGGCGTAAGCCAGCAGCACCGCATTTTCGGGCGCCGTCAAGCCCGTTTTGCGTGCTTTGCGCCGCGCTATCTCGTCATCAGTAGGCAAAAATTCAATGGCCCGATTGAGACGACCCTGGCGCTCCAGCCACTGCATCAGGCGCTGCTGCCCGTCCAGCAGATAGAGCGCACGATGCCCGGCAATGTTCAGCGCCTGCGTCTGGTAATAGTTGTCGGTCAGCACCAGCAGACCCACTTCGTCCGTCATCGAAGCCAGCACGTCGTTTCGCTGCTTGATCGTCAAGTCACCGGCTTCCACCACGCTACCCAGGAGAATTTTGATATTGACCTCGTGATCCGAGCAATCCACTCCCGCCGAGTTGTCAATGGCATCGGTGTATATCAAACCGCCTTTTTGCGCAAATTCAATGCGCCCGTTCTGTGTGCAACCCAAATTTCCGCCTTCAACCAACACCCTGCAGCGCAACTCGCTGCCGTTCACGCGGAAGGCATCGCCGGCTTTGTCCCCAACTTGCGCGTGGGTCTCAAAAGTGGCTTTGACATAGGTTCCGATGCCCCCGTTGTAAAGCAGGTCAACCGGTGCCTGCAGTATGGCTCGCAGCAATTCGGCAGGAGTCAACTCCTCGGCTTCGATGCCGATCAGAGCGCGCGCCTCGGTGCTCAGAGTGATCGATTTTGCGCCTCGCGCATAAACGCCACCACCGGCAGAAATAAGACGCTTGTCGTAGTCATCCCAACTCGATCGTGCCAGTTCAAACAAACGCTTTCGCTCGGCATGCGAACGCGCCACATCAGGCTTGGGGTCGATAAAAATGTGCCGATGGTCAAACGCGACCACCAGTTCAATGTGCTCGGACAGCAACATGCCATTGCCAAACACATCACCGGACATGTCACCAATGCCAACGACCGTGAACGCAGTGGTCTGCGTATTGACGGACAGCGCGCGGAAGTGTCGCTTGACCGACTCCCATGCGCCACGTGCGGTGATGCCCATTTTTTTGTGGTCGTAGCCAACTGAGCCGCCCGACGCAAACGCATCTCCCAACCAGAATCCATAGTCGGCGGAGACGCTGTTGGCAATGTCCGAAAAAGTGGCAGTTCCCTTGTCTGCTGCCAGTACAAGGTAGGGATCTTCGACGTCATGCCGGACCACATTGGGCGGTGCCACAACCACGCCTTTCACGATGTTGTCAGTGATATCCAGCATTCCCGAAAGGAGGGTTTTGTAGCACGCCACACCCTCGGCCATGTAGGCCTCGCGGTCAGTAATCGGTGGCGCATTTTTGAGTACAAACCCACCCTTGGAGCCGACCGGCACGATGACAGTATTTTTTACATGCTGGGCTTTCACCAACCCCAGAATCTCGGTGCGAAAATCTTCCCGGCGGTCAGACCACCGAATACCGCCGCGCGCGACTTTTCCGTTGCGCAAATGCACGCCTTCCATGCGCGGTGAATAGACCCAAATCTCAAACAAAGGTTTGGGCTCCGGAACACCTGGAACTGCATGCGGGTCGAACTTGAAGCTCAAGTACGGTTTGTGACTGCCGGAGGCTGCCACTTGCCACATATTGGTACGCGAAGTCGCCAGCACCGTGGAGAAAAACTGGCGCAGGATGCGGTCTTCATCCAGACTGGCGACAGCGCCCAGATCAGCTTCAATTTTTTGCGACAACTGCTGCTGCGTATCTTCACGGCCGACTGTCAGGGCGGGGTCAAAGCGAGCCTTGAACAGATCAACAATAGCCTGGGCGATGCCAGCATTTTTGACAAGAGTTGATTCGATATAGCTCTGACTGAACGCAAACCCCAACTGCTTGAAATAGCGGTTGTAGGCACGCAGCACAACAATGTCACGCGCATCCAGCGTGGTGCTGAGCACAAGTTTGTTCAGATCGTCGCTCTCCACTTCAGACCGCCAGGCTTGGGCAAACAATGCTTCAAAGCGCGACTTGATTGTTGCGAGATCGGTACCAACAGGAAGCTGCAGCCCCAGATCGTGAATCCACAGTGCATCAACGCCGTTGTCGACATGGTACGGGTGTTCATCCAACACGCGGGCGCCCATTCGCTCCAGCACCGGCAATGAATCCGACAGCGCTACTTTGGTTGTGTTGTAAATCTTGAAACGCAGATTGCCAGCATCCGCATCCAGCGGTCGGTAAAGCTTTACCGCCAGCGGTGCCGTGTCTGACAATCCTGCCAGCATGTCGGCATCTTCCGCCGCTACGGCAGCCGAGAAATCCTCGCGATACGCCGTCGGAAAAGCACTGGCAAAACGGTGCGCCAGGCCCAGGCCCTGGCCTTCGCCGTGCGCACGCAAAAGCTCGGTGACGCAGTCATCCTCCCAACGTTGTGCCAGTTTCGCCACGCGGGCTTCCAGGGCTGCCAGATTGACGTTTTGTGGCGCACCTGTCCTGGCGCGCACCAGGTAATGAATCCGTGCCATCGGACTTTCGGTCAGCAGCGGAGTGAACTCAATCGAGTGACCTTCGAGCGCGCTCATCAGCTCGTTGCCAATCTTCTGCCGGAGCTCGGTGTTGAAGCGGTCGCGAGGCACAAACACCTGCGCCGAGGTGAAGCGACCAAACGGGTCACGACGCAGGAAAATTCGGGTCCGTTGACGCTCCTGCAGGCGCAAAATACCAATGGCGTGCTCGGTCAAAGTGGCGGTGTCAACTTGAAACAATTCGTCGCGCGGGTATGCATCCAAAATGGACTGCAGCGACTTCGCCGCGTGGCTATCGGGTACCACGCCGGCGCTGGTCATGACATCCACAGCGCGGCGGCGCACTTGGGGAATCTCGCTGACAGAGGCTGAATATGCGGTTGATGTGTAAAGCCCAAGAAAGCGCGCTTCGCCCACCATATTGCCAGCGTCATCAAAGCGTTTGACGCCGATGTAATCAAGCCAGGCGGGACGGTGCACAGTGGCACGGGTCATGGCCTTGGTCACCAGCACCAGCTCATTTGATTCGATCAAGGAAGTTACTGCAGGGGGCAGGCGAGTTTCGGTGGTCTTCACGGCACCTCGCAGAATACCCAGTCCCGAGTCGGCTCGGGCCACTAGGCTGACAGTGCCGCCATCGCGTTTCAAGTCGTAATCACGGGCGCCCAGGAAAGTAAAATGACGGTCTTGCAGCCAGTGCAGAAATTCAATCCCCTCCTGCTGGCTTTCTGGAGACAGGCGTGAATTCTGACAAGCAGCGCCGACTGACTGCACGCGCTCCAGCATGATGTGCCAGTCTTGCACCGCGCTGCGCACGTCGCCAAGTACCCGGCTCAATTCCTGTGCCAACACCTTTTGGTCCGCCGACTTCACAATCCGATCGCATTCGACCAAAATGAGGGATTCGATCGGATCGTCTTGTCCGGCCTCAGTGGCTGCGGCTGCACTGGTGACTGCAATGATTTTTCCCTTTTCATCCCTTGTCACACTCATCAACGGGTGAACGATCCAATGCGCCGTGCGACTCCCGCGATTGATGGCCATGGTGACCGAGTCAACCAAAAATGGCATGTTGTCATGCACGATTTGAACGACAGTGTGCTCGCTCACAAAACCGTCTTCTGCCAGGGTCGGATTGAATACGCGCACCTTGGCGCTGTGCGCTGCAAGGGGCGCATCCAGTAACCGCCAATGGGCATCGGCTATTGCATATAGGGTGGCAGACCCACGCGCCGCCATCTCGTCGGGATCGGTGTTCTCAAAGTACGCCGAAATAAAACTGGCTTGTCGATTCGCTGCGGGGCCGGCATGGATCCTGGTGTAGGCCAGCAGTTCGGCGAGTGTGGAATTGATCATGTGATTTCCGTATGGACTTGGTCAGTCACAGAATTCTAGTCTTCCTGTTTGACATCGCTGGTAACGCATGGGCCAAGTTGTTGCCGAGACCACTGGCCATAGCGGGCTTTCAAAATATGCTGAAAAAAAGATAGCGACGTAAAGGCAACAAGCTCGACTCAGTGCATTTGACTCTTTAGCGCTTCGGGCATTAGCATGGACGTGACAGCTATTCCCTCATCGAGAAGAGAATCCGTCTGCCCGCGTGAGGCACGACCACGAATTCCGCGCTCCTTGGTCTCTCCATAATGAATCTTGCGTGCTTCCTCGGCGAACCTGTCACCCACATCGTCAGTGTTCGCCAGGACATGACGGGCCAAAGCCATCCAGGCTGCCTGCAGCGTCGGTTCGGGCTCGGCAGCTTTGACGGTATCGTGATTAGCAGCGGCATCGGCGCGAGCGCTGACAAGGTTCAGACGAGGCGCGCTCAACCTCTTGGTAATCGAGACGTCACCGCATACCGGACATTCAACCAGCCCCTGACTGAGTTGCGCAAGAAAATCAGCTTCAGACGCAAACCATCCTTCAAATACATGCTTGTGACGACATTGAATATCCAGAACTTTCATGGCCCTATTATCCTGCGATGCGATGCATTCAAGCGTCTTGCCAATTCAGTTGCCATGCGCCCGATAAAACATTTTGCAACCACAGCGCAGCCGTCAGCGTTTTACCGTCTGTCACCTGCCCCTCACAACACCACTGCAGCAACTGTGCCGGAGTGGCGGTGAATACGTCCAGAAATTCCCCTGGGTCAAGCCGACTCTTCCCCGGCGTCAAGCCACGGGCAAACCAGATATCAATAAACTCGGTGGAGTACGAGATCAGCGGGTGCAACCGCCCGGCACGCGCCCATTGTGTCGCAGAGAAGCCGGTTTCTTCCAGCAGTTCACGTTGGGCGCAAGCCTGCGTGTCTTCTCCGAGGTCCAGTTTGCCAGCCGGAAACTCAATCATCACCTGCCCCAACGGATAGCGAAATTGACGCTCCAGCACGACCTGGGTTTCGCCAGCGGAACCCATTGTCAATGGAACAATCATGACCGCCCCTGGATGCACGACATATTCACGAGAAGCGGTGCTGCCGTCGGGCAGTTTGACGCTGTCGCGAAAGGCGTGCAGCAGATCGCCCTTGAACAGTTCAGTGCTGGCGAGCTGCTCTTCGATCAAATGGCGATCACCCATCAATTTGAAGCCGGCGGCACTTGCGCAACCCCAGATCTCAATACTCAGGTGCCTAGCATCTGAACCACGGCATTGGCACACAACGCCATGAGACCGCCAGGCACCAGACCCAAAAACAGCACCAGTGCACCGTTGATCGACAAAACAGCCCTGACATCCAGCGGTGCCGACACAACGCCGGCGTCGACAGGCTGGTCAAAGTACATGACCTTGACCACACGCAGGTAGTAGAAGGCACCAATCAGCGACATCATCACTGCGAAGACGGCGAGCCCGATATGAAAGGCCTGACCCGAAGCAATCAAAGCCTGCAAGACAGACAACTTGGCGTAAAACCCGACCATCGGTGGAATGCCTGCGAGGGAAAAAAGGCACACCGCCATCACTGCGGCGTAAAGTGGACTGCGCTGATTCAAACCTGCAAAATCAGAAATCTCTTCGCTTTCAAAACCCTCGCGAGCGAGCAGCAGGATGACCCCGAAACTTGCCAATGTTGTCAACACATAGGTGACGACGTAAAACATGGCAGAGCTGTAGGCATTGGCGGCCGAAAGGATGTTGCCATTCACCACACCCGACATCAGCCCCAACAAGACGAAACCCATGTGGGAAATGGTCGAAAACGCCAGCATCCGTTTCAGATTGGTTTGTGCAATGGCTGCCAGATTGCCAATCAGCAGCGAGCCGACCGACAGCACCATCAACATTTGTTGCCAGTCGATAGCCAACGGCAGCATACCCTCCACCAGCAGGCGAATACAGATGGCAAATGCCGCCAGTTTGGGCGCGCCACCAATGAGCAGCGTCACCGCAGTGGGGGCGCCCTGGTAGACGTCAGGGATCCACATATGGAATGGCACCACGCCTAGCTTGAACGCCAAACCCGCCACCACAAACACCAATCCAAATACCAGCACCTGGTGTTTGATTTGTCCTGAGTTGATGGCTTTGAACACTGCATTCACATCCAGCGAGCCGGTGGCGCCGTACATCATTGACATGCCGTACAAAAGAAAGCCGGACGCCAGCGCACCCAGCACAAAGTATTTCATGGCCGCTTCAGTGGCTGTTGCATTGTCGCGCCGCAAGGCCACCAGCGCGTAACTGGCCAGCGTGAGCAATTCCAGCCCCATGTAGATTACCAGCAGGTTGTTGCCGGAGATCATGACAAACATGCCCAATAGTGCAAACATGCTCAAACTGAACATCTCGCCACCACGCAACATGTCGCGGTCAGCGGCGTAGGGCCGACCATACACCAGCGTCACCATGACCGCGATGGTGGCGAAACACTTGAGCCAATTGCCCATCTGATCGCTGACCACCATGTTGCCAAAGCCATAGACCGTTGCACCACCGCTGGCATAACTGGCCTGCAAAGCCGCCACCACTGCCAAGGTCAATAAAGTAAGCAAATAAGTAGTTGTGCGTCGTGGACTCGTCACACCCAGATCAGCCAACGCAATCACGCAGCCCATGATAAGCAGAATGATTTCAGGGTAAACCGAAATCCAACTGAGTTTGTCGATCATTTTTCTGTTTCTCTATTCAATTTGGTCAATTCAGACGGCCATCAATTCAGCTTGGACAGGGCCACGTGCTTGAGTAATTCGGCCACCGACGTGTCCATCACATCGGTAAACGGCTTGGGATAGATACCCATGTACAAAACCGCTACCGCCAACAGCGTCAACATCACGAATTCGCGGCTGTTGATGTCCACCAATTCCTTGACGTGCTGGTTGGCAACCGGGCCCAGGTAGACGCGCTTGAACATCCACAAGGTATAGGCGGCGCCAAAAATCAGCGCGCTGGCGGCGGCAAACCCAAGCCAGAAGTTGGCCTTCACGGCGCCCAGAATCACCATCCATTCACCCACGAAACCGGCCGTGCCAGGCAAACCACAATTGGCCATCGCAAACATCAGCGCAAAGGCGGTGAACTTTGGCATGGTGTTGACAACACCACCATAACTGGCGATCTCACGTGAGTGAACGCGGTCATATAAAACGCCGATAACCAGGAACATCGCAGCCGACACAAAACCGTGCGCAATCATCTGCACCAGTCCCCCCGACACGCCAAGATCGTTGAAGATGAAGAACCCCAGCGTCACAAATCCCATGTGGGCAACTGAAGAATAAGCCACCAGTTTTTTCATGTCCTTTTGCACCATCGCCACCAGTCCCACGTAGACAACAGCAATCAGCGACAACGCAATCATCACCCAGGCCCACTCACGCGCAGCATCCGGTGCAATGGGCAATGAAAAGCGCAGAAAGCCGTAGGCGCCAAGCTTGAGCATGACGGCAGCCAGTACAGCGGAACCACCGGTGGGCGCCTCTACGTGCACATCGGGCAACCAAGTGTGTACCGGCCACATCGGAACCTTGACGGCAAAGGCGGCAAAAAAGGCAAAGAAGAGCAGGGTCTGGGTCAAACTGCCAAGCGGCATTTTGTGCCATAGGGCCAGATCAAAACTGCCACCCGACCTGGTATACAGGAAGATCAGGGCAACCAGCATCAGCAGCGAACCCAGTAATGTGTACAAAAAAAACTTGAAGGCGGCGTAGATCTTGTTTGGTCCGCCCCAAATGCCGATGATCAGGTACATCGGAATCAAGGTGGCTTCAAAAAATACATAAAACAGCATGCCATCCAGGGCACAGAAAACCCCGATCATCAAGCCGCTCAGTATGAGAAATGCGCCCATATACTGGTTGACACGACGGGTGATGACCTCCCAGCCGGCAATCACGATCACCAGGTTGATAAATGCGGTCAACAGTACAAACCAGAAGGAAATGCCGTCTATGCCAAGGTGATAGTTAACGTTGAAGCGCTCTATCCAGGGGGCTTTCTCGACAAACTGCATGGCAGCCGTTCCGAGTTTAAAACCGTCATAGAGTGGCAGCGTAACCAACAAGCTGACGAAGGCCCCAATCAGCGCAACCCAGCGCACCGAACGCGCCTGATCATCCCGACCGAGTGCCAGCAGCACGACACCAAACGCAATCGGTGTCCAGATAGCCAAGCTCAACAATCCCATTTTTCTTGTTCTCCTACTTGAGCCAGACGAAATACGTCATCAGCACAAAAACGCCCATGATCATGCCCAGCGCATAGTGGTATAGATAGCCCGACTGCACCCGGCGAACAACACCAGATACCCTGCCGACCACCTTCCAGGAACCGTTGACAAGCGTGCCATCAATGATGTACTCGTCACCCCCCTTCCACAGCCCAGTACCGACGGCCCTGGCGCCACGCGCAAGAATGTTTTCGTTGAACCAGTCGAGGTAGTACTTGTTCTCAAGCAAGGTATAGATTGGCTGGACGCGGGCCTTGATGGCTGCTGGCAACGCCGGATTGACCATGTACATGTAATACGAAGTTGCAACCCCGGCCAGCGCCAACCAGAACGGTAAAGTTGTCAGGGAATGCCACGCCATCTGAACCGGACCGTGGAACGCCTTTGCCATTTCTTCCAGGGCAGCATGCTTTTCACCGTCAATGAAGATTGCGCCCTTGAAAAACTCTCCAAACAACATGGGTTGAATGGTCATGAATCCAATCACGACTGAAGGAATCGCCAGCAAAATCAGGGGCACTGTCACGACCCACGGTGACTCATGCGGTTCATGCTGCTCATTGGCATGACCGTGGTGATCGCCATGATGGGCATCCGGGTTTTGATCAAACCGCTCCTTGCCGTGGAATACCAAAAAATACAGGCGGAAGGAATAGAACGCCGTGATGAACACGCCGGCCAACACCGCAAACGACGCAAAACTGGCGCCCGCGAGGTGGCTCTCATGCACGGCCTCAATAATGCTGTCCTTGGAATAAAAACCAGCAAACAAGGGCGTCCCTATGAGTGCCAGCGAACCCAGCAGCGAGGTGATCCAGGTGATGGGCATGTACTTGCGAAGCCCGCCCATCCAGCGAATGTCCTGGTTGTGATGTACACCCATGATGACGGAACCGGCTGCCAGGAACAGTAAGGCCTTGAAGAACGCATGCGTCATCAGGTGAAACACTGCTACTGAATAGGCTGACGCACCCAGCGCCACTGTCATATAGCCAAGCTGCGAAAGCGTTGAATAGGCCACCACACGCTTGATGTCGTTTTGAATGATGCCAAGGAAACCCATGAACAAAGCTGTGATGGCACCTATCACCATGACAAAATTCAGCGCGGTTTCACTGAGTTCAAACAGGGGCGACATGCGCGCCACCATGAAAATACCGGCGGTCACCATGGTGGCGGCGTGGATCAGCGCCGAGATAGGAGTGGGACCTTCCATCGAGTCTGGCAGCCAGACATGCAGCGGAAATTGGGCCGATTTGCCCATGGCGCCAACAAACAAACAGATGCAGATGACGGTGATGAGCATCCAGTCGGTGCCCGGGAAACTAAGTTTCGCCAGATCAGCAGCTTTGGCGAAGGCTTCGGTGTAATTGAGCGTGCCCGAAAAGGCAACTATCAGACCGATCCCAAGGATGAAGCCAAAGTCACCTACACGGTTGACCAGAAAGGCTTTCATGTTAGCAAAAATGGCGCTGGGCTTGTTAAACCAGAAGCCAATCAGCAAATAGGACACCAGGCCTACCGCCTCCCAACCGAAGAACAACTGCAGCATGTTGTTGCTCATGACCAGCATCAGCATGGAAAAAGTGAAAAGCGAGATGTAGGCAAAGAAGCGGTTGTAGCCCTCGTCTTCTTCCATGTAGCCAACCGTGTAGATGTGAACCATCAGGGACACGAATGACACTACGCACATCATCATCGCTGTCAAGCCATCGACCAGGAAGCCGATTTCCATTTTCAGACCACCCACCACCATCCAGGTGTAGAGCGTTTCATTGAAACGGGCACCATCCAGCGCTACACTCTTGAGCGTCATGGCAGACAGGACAAACGACAGCAGCACGCTCAGGATAGTGAGTGAGTGCGACATGCGCCGACCGATCCAGTTGCCACCGAACTTGGTGCCAAGAACACCGGCCAGAACTGCGCCGGCCAGCGGCGCCATGGGAACCGCAAGAAGCGTTGCGGCAGACAGGGTTTGACTCATCTTTTTTTAACCCTTGAGCGTATTGAGTTCGTCCACATTGATGCTGGACAGGTTACGGAACAGCAGCACCAAAATGGCCAACCCGATGGCAGACTCGGCAGCGGCAACTGTCAGAATAAAAAACACAAATATCTGGCCGTGCATGTCACCCAGATAATAAGAAAACGCGACAAAATTTGTGTTAACGGCCAGCAGCATCAACTCGATAGCCATCAGCAAAACAATCAGGTTCTTTCGATTGAGGAAGATACCGATCACTGACAGCGCGAACAACACGGCACCGAGCGAAAGAAAATGTCCAAGAGTCAAGCTCATGATTTGTTCTCCGCAGTGTTGACGGTAGCTGCGTCATCTAACTTCGCGACTTTTGTGGCCGCCATTTTGAGCACCGTCATCCGGTCTTTTGACTTCACCCGAATTTGTTCAGATGGGTCCAAGTACTTGCTGTCTTTGCGTTGACGCAGTGTCAACGCGATGGCTGCAATCATGGCGACCAGCAGAATCGCAGCTGCGATTTCAAGTGGGTAGAGATATTGGGTATAAAGAACTTTGCCCAATTCGCGGGTATTGGATATCTGCGTGGCGGCCTGGCCCAGCAGTGCAGGCGCATGAGGTTCCTCGCTAACCCGGAAGCCACCGATCAAGACAGCGGCCATCTCCAGTGCGATCAGCACACCGACGACCGCTGCCATTGGAAAATGCTTCCAAAAACCAGTCCGGGCGCCATCAAGATTGATGTCCAGCATCATCACGACAAACAGGAACAGCACCATCACAGCCCCGACATAGACCAGCACCAGAACGATCGCCAGGAATTCTGCCCTGAGCAAAATCCAGATGGCGGCGGCCTGAAAGAAGGCCAGCACCAGGTACAAAACGGCATACACCGGGTTGCGCGCAGTGATCACCCTAAATGCCGCAAATAGCAACACAATCGAGAAGAAATAAAAGAGACCGGTCTTGACGTCCATGTAGCGTTACTTTTTTTCAGGGGTGTTGGGGTTGGATCGGGTCAACTGATCGCTAGCGGTATTTGGCGTCGGCCGCTCTGGCCGCCGCGATCTTCGACTCGTATCGGTCGCCCACCGCCAACAGCATGTCTTTGGTGAAATACAGATCGCCAGGGGCTTCACCGTGGTACTCCAAAATGGACGTTTCCACAATCGAGTCGACCGGGCAACTCTCCTCGCAAAAGCCACAAAAGATGCATTTGTTCAGATCGATGTCGTAGCGCGTCGTGCGTCGGGAGCCATCGGCTCGCACTTCGGATTCGATGGTAATCGCCATCGCCGGACAGACGGCTTCGCACAATTTGCAGGCAATGCAACGCTCTTCACCGTTATCGTAGCGACGCAGCGCATGCAGTCCCCGAAATCTGGGCGATAAAGGGGTTTTTTCTTCCGGGTACTCAAGCGTAATTTTGCCGCTGAAAGCGTATTTGCCGGTCAGCATCATGCCTTTGAAAAACTCGGTCAGCATGAAACTCGACAAGAAATCCTTTAGCGAAAAAGAACCTTGGCCGGTTGCAGCAACAGCGCTTGAAGTTGGGGTAGACATAGACAACTCGAATTACTTCCAAATATTCCAGGGGGTCTGCATCCATACCCCCACCACAACCAGCCATACGAGGGTGACGGGTATGAAAATTTTCCATCCCAAACGCATGATCTGGTCATAGCGAAACCGTGGAAAAGTAACTCGCACCCAAATGAACACGGTGACGACCGCAAAGGATTTGAGGCCAAGCCAGATCCAGCCCGGAATCCAATTGAACAAGGCACTGTCGATAGGCGACAGCCAGCCGCCCAGGAACATGATCGTCGCCAGCACCGACACCAACCAAATATTGGCGTACTCAGCCATCTGGAACATGGCCCAGGACATGCCAGAGTACTCGACCATATGGCCAGCGACGATTTCCGACTCGCCCTCCACCACGTCAAACGGGAGACGATTGGTTTCTGCCAGTCCGGAAATGAAATAGACAACAAATATGGGCAGAAGCGGCAACCAGTTCCAGGACAGGAAGTTAAGTCCCATTTGCGCGAACTGACCTCTGCCCTGCCCGGTGACAACGTCGGTCAGGTTCAAACTGGCCGACACCATGAGCACCACCACCAGGCAAAAACCCATCGCAATCTCATAGCTCACCATTTGGGCCGAGGCCCGCAAGGCTCCCAAAAACGGGTACTTGGAATTGGACGACCAGCCAGAGATGATTACGCCATACACCTCCATCGACGTGATGGCCATCAGAAACAACAAGCCGGCGTTAAGATTGGCCAGAGCAATCTCCGGACCAAACGGAACAACCACCCAAGCCGCCATTGCAGGCATGACGGTCATCACTGGACCGAGATAAAACAGAAATTTATCCGCCGCGGCGGGTCGGAGAACTTCCTTGGTCATGAGCTTAAGTGCGTCGGCGATCGGTTGCAGCAGGCCCCAGGGTCCGACACGATTGGGTCCCAGGCGGATTTGCGCCCAGCCCAGCAATTTTCGCTCATACAGCGTGGTGTAGGTCACAGCGCCCATCACCAGCATGAGGACCAGAACAATCTTGACCAGTGCCCAAAGCACCGGCCAAGCGATGCCTGACCACCAGGGTGCGTCGAAAAGACCTTGACCTAAGGCGAAAACGGTATCAATCACGCTGCAACCTCCTGCGCCGCTTTTGCATGTCGCGCATCTGCTGTCAGCTGTAAGCTGGTTGCACGGCGAACGATGCTGTCCAATGCGTAGATACTTGCCACCACTGGCGCCTGCGTTGCGGGCGTGAGATCGATACGGGCTAGCGTCGCATTGCTCAACAACTCTGCGGATACCTGCAACTTGTCCTTCGACGTCAGGCCGGACACCTGATCAAGCACCGCGTCCGAAGAATCGAACGCAAAGCCCGGCAAGTTCAGCAAATTGGCCAGCACGCGCAAGACTTTCCACGCTGGTCGGGTTTCACCCAGCGGCTTGACGACTGCATGAAAACTTTGTACCCGCCCCTCGGCGTTGACAAAAGTGCCTGAAGTCTCTGTAAAAGGAGCAATCGGCAGCAGAACATCACTGAACGCCATATTCGATTTGAAAGGGCTTAGTGTGACAACCATTTCAGCTTTCGCCAATGCATCCACGATCGACTTACCGGTTGCCGAATCAAATTCAGGCTCACAATTCAATAGCAAGACTGCCTTGAGAGAGCCGCCCAACATCTGGCCGGCGTTCATGCCATCGGCGCCTGGTAACGCACCCGCCAGCTGCGCGCCGACTGTGTTGGCGGCTTCGGTCAGATAGCCTACCGTTGCACCGGTTTGCGCGCCAATCCAGTTGGCAAGCGCCAGCAGACTGGAAGACCGGGCGTGATGCGCGGCTGCATTCCCTAGCAAAATAGCCTTGCGCTCGCCGCTCAACAAGGACTGCGCCATGGCTCTGGCTGCCTCGCTGACCACACCTTGCGCTGGTGGCGCAACACCTTTGTCGGCCGCCACTGCAGCGGCAACGTCAGTCAGCGCCTGCACCCAGTCACTGCTGTCACGCAACATCGTGTTGGCTAGCGGCATGGCCCAATCTTCTGCGACCGATTGAATGGCATTCACCGAACACCCCTTGCGGGCGGCCTGCCTGATTCTCTGAGCAAACAAGGGATGGTCCTTGCGCAAACTGGAGCCCACAACCAGCACGCACTGCAGTTCGGACAGGGACGCAATCGACGTTCCCAAATGACGAATGCCTTCGGTTACCGGGAACTCGGCATTGCGCAGCCGGTAATCGACATTGTTGCTGCCTAAACCGCGCATCAGGGTGCTGGCAAGACTCAGTTCTTCGAGTGTGCAGTGCGGGCTGACCAGCGCCCCCATGCTGGCGGCGCCATGGTCAGATTTGATCTGCTTCAAACCATTGGCCACGTACTCCAATGCAATTTGCCAATCGACCGACTTCCACACACCGCCCTGCTTGAGCATAGGTGCTGTGAGACGCTCCTCGCTGTTCAACGCCTCATAGGAGAATCGGTCGCGGTCGGCAATCCAGCATTCGTTGACAGCCTCGTTTTCCAGCGGCACCACACGCATGACCTTGTTGTTCTTGACCTGCACAATCAAGTTGGCACCGGTCGAGTCGTGCGGGCTGATTGACTTGCGCCGCGACAATTCCCAGGTCCGGGCACTGTATCGGAATGGCTTGCTGGTCAGGGCACCGACCGGGCAGATGTCGATCATGTTGCCGGACAGTTCGGAATCAATCGACTGACCAATAAAGGTTTCGATCTCGGCGTGCTCACCTCGATGCGACATGCCCAGTTCCATCACGCCCGCCACCTCCTGGCCAAAACGTACACAGCGCGTGCAGTGAATGCACCGGCTCATCTCCTGCATCGAAATCAGGGGGCCGACGTCCTTCACCGTAACAACCCGCTTCTCTTCCTCGTAACGAGAAGCAGAAGCGCCGTAACCCACTGCCAAATCCTGCAATTGACACTCGCCGCCCTGGTCGCAAATGGGGCAGTCCAGGGGGTGATTGATGAGCAGGAATTCCATCACCGACCGCTGCGCCTTGATCGCCTTGTCGCTTTTGGTCCGTACGACCATTCCCGGCGCTACTGGCGTGGCACAGGCCGGCATCGGTTTGGGCATTTTCTCCACATCCACCAGGCACATGCGACAACTTGCCGCCAGGCTGAGCTTTTTGTGATAACAAAAATGCGGGATATACGTGCCTGCCTTTTCAGCGGCATGCATGATCGTGCTGCCTTCAAGAATGTCTAACTTCTTGCCGTCGAGTTCGATTTCAATCATCTTGGGCTGCTCGCTCAGGCGTAGGCCGGGACCATGCAGGTCTTATGCTCTACGTGATATTCAAATTCATGTCGGAAGTGCTTGATCATGGCCCGCACCGGCATCGCAGCGGCATCGCCCAGAGCACAAATAGTTCGGCCCTGAATGTCGTCGGACACTGAATTCAGCAAGTCGATGTCAGTCGGTCGTCCGTGCCCGTTTTCAATTCGGTCGACTATGCGCCACATCCATCCGGTTCCTTCACGGCATGGGGTGCACTGGCCGCACGATTCATGCATGTAGAAATAGCTCAAACGCTGCAGGCTCTTGACCATGCAACGGCTGTCGTCCATCACAATCAAGGCGCCAGAGCCCAGCATCGAGCCGGCCTTGGCGATGGAATCGTAGTCCATGGTGCAGTCCATCATGATGTCGGCCGGCAAAACTGGCGACGACGAACCGCCGGGAATCACGGCCTTGAGTTGGCGACCCTTGCGCACGCCGCCGGCAATCTCCAGCAATTTTGCGAACGGTGTCCCCATCGGCACTTCGTAATTGCCGGGTAGTTCCACATCGCCACTGACGGAATAGATCTTGGTGCCGCCATTGTTGGGCTTGCCACACTCGACATACGCTTGGCCACCATTGCGGAGAATCCATGGCACCGCGGCAAAAGTTTCAGTGTTGTTGATGGTTGTCGGTTTGCCGTACAGACCAAAGCTGGCGGGAAACGGTGGCTTATAGCGTGGTTGACCCTTCTTGCCCTCAAGCGACTCCAGCAACGCGGTCTCTTCACCGCAGATATAGGCGCCAAAACCATGTGCGGCGTGTAGCTGAAAGTGAAAATCACCGCCCAGAATATTGTTACCTAACAAGCCGGCGGCGCGCGCCTCCTCCAGCGCTTCCTCAAATCGGTCATAGCTCTTGAATATTTCGCCGTGGATGTAGTTGTAACCCACCGAGATACCCATGGCATAGGCGGCAATGATCATGCCTTCAATGACGATATGAGGATTGAACTGCAAAATATCGCGGTCTTTGCAGGTGCCGGGCTCTCCCTCATCCGAATTGCAAACCAGATACTTCTGACCGGCATACTGCCGTGGCATAAAGCTCCACTTGAGTCCAGTCGGAAAACCGGCACCGCCACGACCTCGCAGGGCAGACTCTTTGACGGTTGCAGTGACTTTGTCTGGCGCCAACCCTTCACCGCCGTCCTTGCCGAGAACCTTGCGCAGGGCGACATATCCACCGCGCGCCACATAGTCGGCCAAATGCCAGTTGGTACCGTTCAAGCCGGCCAGAATTTGAGGGCTGATGTGCCTGTCATGAAAGCAGGTCTGCACGCCGGTGGCCTGAAACTGGGCCAGCATTTTGTCAACCATCATTCTTTGTCCCCCGCCGTGCGCAGGCCATCCACCAGCTGATCGAGCTTGTCATTTGTCATGAAACTGCACATGGTCCGGTCATTCACCAGCAACACAGGTGAATCGGCACAAGCACCCAGACACTCACACTGCTGCAAAGTGAACATGCCGTCCGGCGTAGTCTCTCCCATACTGACACCCAACTTGTTCTCAAGGTGCTCCAGGGCTCGGCCTCCATCGCGCAACTGGCATGGCAAATTGGTGCAGACATTGAGCTTGTACTTGCCAACCGGCTGCTGGTTGTACATGTTGTAAAAGGTAGTGACTTCGTGCACGGCCATGGGTGCCATGCCCAGGTAGCCGGCCACCAGTTCCTCACTTTCAGTGCTGACGAAACCGGCTTCCTGCTGGACGATGGCCAGGCAGGCCATGACCGCGGACTGCTTCTGGTCTGGCGGGTACTTTGCGACTTCTTTGGCGAAGCGCGCTTTGGATTCTTCGGAAATCATCTATCAACTTCCCCAAACACTATATCCAACGAACCGATAATGGCCACCGCGTCGGCAATCATGTGCCCACGCCCCATCTCACCCAGCGCCGACAGATGAACGAAAGCGGGCGGGCGAATCTTCATGCGGTAGGGTTTGTTAGCCCCATCACTGACGATGTAGATGCCAAACTCGCCTTTGGGATGTTCTATGGTGGCGTAGGCTTCACCCTCGGGCACCGCAAAACCTTCAGTGAAGAGCTTGAAGTGATGAATCAGTTCTTCCATGTTGGACTTCATGGATTCACGGTTGGGTGGCGCAATTTTGTGATTGTCTGTAATGACCGGTCCCGGATTGACGCGCAGCCAATCCACACACTGCTTGATGATGCGGTTGGACTGATTCATCTCCTCCATGCGCACCAGATAGCGGTCATAGTTATCACCGGTCTTGCCGACCGGAATATCAAAGTCCAACCTGTCGTAGACCTCATAAGGCTGCTTTTTGCGCAAGTCCCAGGCAACACCCGAGCCACGCAGCATGGGACCGCTGAATCCCAGGCTCAATGCGCGCTCCGGCGAGACTACTCCGACACCCACCGAACGCTGCTTCCAGATTCGGTTGTCTGTCAAAAGCGTGTGGTATTCAGCCAGGTAAGTCGGGAAGCGTTGGGTGAAATCGTCGATGAAGTCCAGTAGACTGCCATCACGATTGCGATTGAGCTTGTCGGTCGACTTGGCACTGCGAATCTTGTTCGGCTGGTACCTTGCCATGCTGTCCGGCAAATCCCGATAGACGCCGCCTGGACGAAAGTAGGCGGCATGCATTCGGGCACCGCTAACCGCCTCATACATGTCCAGCAGATCTTCACGTTCGCGAAAAGCGTACAGCATGACCGTCATCGCCCCGCAGTCCAGCGCGCCGGCGCCGATGCACAGCAAATGGTTGAGCAAACGTGTGATCTCGGAAAACATGACGCGGATGTATTGGGCGCGCAGCGGCACTTCCAGACCGAGCATCTTCTCCAGCGCCAGGCAATAGGCGCTCTCATTGCACATCATCGACATATAGTCGAGGCGGTCCATATAGGGCAGCACCTGGATATAAGTCTTGGTCTCAGCCAGCTTTTCGGTCGCACGATGCAACAGTCCGATGTGCGGATCGGCGCGTTGAATCACTTCGCCATCAAGCTCCAGTACCAGGCGCAAAACGCCATGCGCCGCCGGATGCTGAGGCCCGAAGTTGAGTGTGTAGTTTTTTATTTCAGCCATAACCAATGTGCCTAATGCAAACCTCCGTAATTTTCTTCACGGATGATGCGAGGTGTAATTTCACGTGGTTCAATCGTGACGGGCTGGTAGATGACGCGTTTTTGTTGTGCGTCATAGCGCATCTCGACATGGCCAGAGATTGGAAAGTCCTTGCGAAATGGATGCCCAATAAAACCGTAGTCGGTCAAAATGCGCCGCAAATCGGCGTGACCATCAAACACAATTCCGAACAAGTCGAAAGCCTCTCGTTCAAACCAGTTGGCCGAGCTCCAGACATCGCACAAGGAAGCGACCACTGGAAAATTATCGTCGGGTGCAAACACCTTAAGACGTACCCGCTGGTTCAGACCCACAGACAAAAGGTGACACACCACGCAGTATCGCAGCCCGCTCTGTGGTTCGTCCTTATAAGTTGAGTAGTCGACGCCACACAGATCCATCAATTGTTCAAAGCGGCAATTCGGATCGTCGCGCAGAATTTTGGCAACCTGGAGGTAATTTGCAGCATCGACGACGATCGTGAGTTCGCCCAGTTTGAGAACACTGCTAAGAGCTAGATCACCCAAGGCAGCCTCGACTTGAGCCTTGATGGTTTGCGGATTTACTGCGAACATTGTCATCGCCATTCCTTCAGGTGCGCGCAATGGTTTGGGTGCGACGAATCTTGCTCTGCAGCTGAATGATTCCATACAGCAAAGCCTCAGCGGTGGGCGGGCAGCCAGGCACATAGACATCCACCGGAACAATGCGGTCGCAACCTCGCACGACCGAATAACTGTAGTGGTAATAGCCACCACCGTTAGCGCACGAACCCATGGACAACACCCAGCGCGGCTCACTCATTTGGTCGTAGACCTTGCGAAAAGCCGGGGCCATTTTGTTGCACAGGGTTCCGGCCACAATGATCAAATCAGCCTGACGTGGGCTGGCACGAAAGACTTCGGCGCCAAAGCGACTGATGTCGTAACGGGCTGCCGCAGCTTGCATCATCTCCACCGCGCAACAGGCCAAACCGAAAGTCATGGGCCACAGCGAACCGGTCTTGGCCCAATTCACCACCGAGTCGTAACTGGTAGTGATAAAACCTTCTTTCAATACGCCTTCGATCATTGCATTACTCCCAGTCAAGGGCCCCTTTTTTCCATTCGTAAACAAAGCCGACGACGAGAATGGCCAAAAACACCATGACCGACCAAAAACCGAGCGCGCCAATATCTTTCAGCGACACAGCCCAAGGAAACAGGAATGCAATTTCGAGGTCAAACA
Source organism: Comamonadaceae bacterium (assembly GCA_037141865.1). Lineage (GTDB taxonomy): Bacteria > Pseudomonadota > Gammaproteobacteria > Burkholderiales > Burkholderiaceae_C > Rhodoferax. The sequence goes on from JBAXBQ010000008.1 coordinate 20,275, forward strand.
GAATGAAGAGAATGGCCACCAAATAGTAGCGCACATCAAACTTCATGCGGGCATCTTCAAAGGCTTCGAAGCCGCATTCATAAGGGGAGTTTTTCGCCGGGTCCGGACGATTCGGACCGAGTATGTAACCTATCACTTGCGGTGCGATTCCGACACCGAGGCCAACCAAGATAAACAAAAGTACTGGCAGGTATTGTTCAAGGTTCATCGGACGATTCTGACCCAAGTTCTGGCTTGATGCTTTGATCCACATCAAGCGTGCTTATTTGGTGCCTTCGGCGAGACTCGAACTCGCACAGCTTTCGCCACTACCCCCTCAAGATAGCGTGTCTACCAATTTCACCACGAAGGCGGCTTTCAGATGTCTGGATTGCATGAGGCACCTTGCGGTTTTGGCTTTCAAGACAGCGCAGAGTTTACCCTGAAATGACAGCAAGACCGTCCGCAATCACGCAATATCAGCAGCAATTATTTGGACGGTATTTGGGCTGCGCCGGAGGCCGGTGCGGCAGGCACAACAACCGCCGGTGCCGGCGCTGTGACCGCAGCGCCTTCAAGCACGCTGCCTGAACCGGCAGCCGGACGAGCAGCGCCAAAATACGCCAGCAAGAGAGTGCAAGCAAAGAACAGCGTCGCCAATACTGCGGTTGTCCGTGAAAGAAAATTTGCACTGCCACTGGCGCCAAACAGACTGCCAGAACCGCCGCTGCCAAAAGCGGCACCCATATCGGCCCCTTTGCCATGCTGCACCAGGATCAGCCCGATCATCGCGACCGCAGTAATCATCTGTACAGCAAGAAGAATGGTTAGAAAAACGCTCATCAAATACTCCTAAATATGCAGCAGCCGATGCTCTAAATCAAAGGGCAGAAGCAATAATCGATAAAAAATCGGGGGCTTTCAGCGAGGCACCACCCACCAGGCCACCATCAATGTCGGGCTGCGCCAGCAACTGGGCGGCGTTGGCCGCATTCATGCTGCCTCCATAGAGAATATGAATGCGATCCGCCTGCGCCGATGCCGCCTTCAACTGCGCACGCAACACCGCGTGCACTTGTTGCGCCTGCTCGGTGCTGGCCGTCTTGCCGGTGCCAATCGCCCACACCGGTTCATACGCCACGACAATTTCACTGATGCAGTGTCCATTGGCATGAATCACTGCAGCCAGTTGGCGCTTGACCACTTCTTCTGTCTTGCCCGCTTCGCGTTCGGTTAAGGTCTCGCCAACACACACGATGGGCGTGATACCGCAGGACAGAGCGCGCTGCGCTTTGGCAGCAACCAGGGCATCGGTCTCAAAGTGATATTGCCGCCGCTCGGAGTGGCCGACCAGCACATAGCGCACGTCAAATTCTTTCAGCATCGCGCTTGAAAGTTCCCCGGTAAAAGCACCTCGCTCATGTTGGGAAACGTCCTGCGCGCCGAGCTCAATCGCGCTACCCACGAGCAACGCTTGCATTTGCGCCAGATAGACCGAAGGTACACAAAGTGCCACCTGACATGCAGGCGCTCCCAAACCAGTCAACAGGCCACTCACCAAAACTTCATTGGCCGCCAGACTGCCGTTCATTTTCCAGTTGCCTGCGATCAGCTTTTTTTTCATACCTCACCCCAAGTCAAAACAATTTTTCCGACATGCCGGTTGGACTCCATCAAGGCATGCGCCCTGAACGCATCGTGGGCTGCAAACGTGCTGTGAATCACTGGCTTGATGCTGCCAGACTCAATCAGCGGCCAAACATTTTTCAGACACGCCTGGGCGATCGCTGCCTTGAAGGCAATGGGCCGTGGCCGCAAAGTAGATCCGGTCACTGTCAGGCGTCGACGCAACACAAGGCCCGCATTGATGTCACTCTTGATACCGCCCTGCACCGCGATGATGACCAGGCGGCCATCTTCACTCAGACACTCGATTTCCTTCGCGACATAGCTGCCAGCCACCATGTCAAGAATCACGTTGACTCCCTGCCCGAGCGTCAATCGCCTGACCTCGTCCTGAAAATCGTGAGTCTTGTAGTTGATCGCATGATCGGCACCCAGCGCCAGGCAAGCGGCGCATTTTTCATCGCTACCTGCCGTCACTATCACCTGCGCGCCCATTGCCTTTGCCAATTGGATGGCGGTCACGCCAATGCCGCTGGAGCCACCCTGGATCAACAGCGTCTCACCTATTTGCAGACGTGCCCGGTCAAAAACATTGCTCCAGACGGTAAAAAAAGTCTCTGGCAAAGAGGCCGCCTCAACATCGGTCAGGCCCCTTGGCACTGGCAAACACTGCCCTATCGGCGCAACGCAGAATTCAGCATAACCGCCGCCCGCAACCAATGCGCAGACGCGCTCACCCAGCTTGAAACCAAACTGCGCCAGCTCTTTCAGATCGCCTTGCTCTATTACCCCCGCCACTTCAAGCCCCGGAATATCCGAGGCGCCAGGCGGCACCGGGTAATTGCCCGTGCGCTGCAAAACGTCCGGCCGGTTCACGCCACTGGCCGACACCCGAATGAGCAACTCACCAGCGGTTGGGCGCGGCATCGGGCGTTCGCCCAAACGCAAAACGTCGGGCGCTCCAAAAGAACTTATTTCGATAGCTTTCATGGCAGTTTCAATCGATGGCATCTTTGCGCGCGCGAGCCGCCATCAATTTCATGGCAATCAGGCGTGATGGTCGGAGCCATTCTGGGCCGGACGGTCCAGTAAGACCTTCATGGACAACTTGATGCGGCCTTTTTCATCCGTTTCCATGACCTTGACCTTGACGATCTGGCCCTCACTCAGGTAATCAGAAACCTTTTCTACACGCTCGTGCGCAATCTGACTGATATGCAACAGGCCGTCCTTGCCGGGCAGAAGGTTAACCAGTGCGCCAAAGTCCAGAATCTTGGTGATTGGGCCTTCGTAAATCTTGCCAATTTCAACTTCTGCCGTGATCTGCTCGATACGGCGTTTGGCTTCCTCAGCCTTGGCTGGGTCAGCCGAGGCGATGGTGATGGTGCCGTCCTCGTCGATGTTGATCTGGGTACCGGTTTCCTCGGTCAATGCACGGATCACTGAGCCGCCCTTGCCGATCACATCACGAATCTTGTCGGGATTGATCTTCATGGTGAACAGGCGCGGCGCAAAGCTGGACACCTCGGTCTTGGCCTCGGCCATCGCTTCCTGCATCTTGCCCAGAATATGCATTCGGGCCTCCTTCGCCTGGGCCAAGGCAACTTGCATGATTTCCTTCGTGATGCCCTGGATTTTGATGTCCATCTGCAACGCAGTAATGCCGTTGGTGGTACCCGCCACCTTGAAGTCCATGTCGCCCAGGTGATCTTCGTCACCCAAAATGTCGGTCAACACGGCAAACCTGTTTTCTTCCTTGATCAGACCCATGGCGATACCAGCCACGTGCGCCTTGATCGGCACGCCGGCATCCATCAACGACAGGCAGCCGCCACACACGGAAGCCATTGACGAGGAGCCATTGGACTCGGTGATCTCGCTCACCACACGCATGGTGTACGGAAAATCTTCCTTTGACGGCAGTACCGCTATCAGGGCACGTTTGGCGAGGCGGCCGTGACCGATTTCGCGCCGCTTTGGCGTGCCGACACGACCGGTTTCACCGGTGGCAAAAGGAGGCATGTTGTAGTGCAGCAAGAAGCGGTCTTCATACTCGCCGGCCAGTGCGTCGATACGCTGCGCATCGCGCTCGGTGCCCAGCGTGGTCACCACCAGCGCCTGAGTTTCACCACGCGTGAACAGGGCCGAGCCGTGGGTTCGCGGCAGCACGCTGTTGCGGATTTCGATGGCGCGCACGGTGCGCGTGTCGCGGCCATCAATGCGAGGTTCCCCGGCCAGAATCTGGCTTCGAACAATCTTGGCTTCGATGTCGAACAACATGCCCTCGACAGCGACGCCATCAAACTCGACACCTTCTGTTTTCAACCCAGCCATCACGGCTGCATAGGCAGTGCGGCAAGCCTGGGTACGGGCCTGTTTGTTCCGAATTTGGTAGGCGGCTGCCAGCTTGTCGCCAGCCAGCGCACCGACCTTGGCGATCAGCGGTTCGTTCTTGGCAGGGGCTTTCCAGTCCCATACCGGCTTGCCGGCGTCGCGCACCAGTTCGTGAATCGCGTTGATGGCGATATTGCCCTGCTCGTGACCGAACACCACGGCGCCAAGCATGATTTCTTCACTCAACTGCTTGGCTTCAGATTCCACCATCAATACAGCGGCCTCGGTACCAGCCACCACCAGATCGAGGACCGAATCCTTGCGCGCGGTCTGACCCGGGTTCAGCACATATTCACCATTGATGTAGCCAACACGGGCGGCGCCGATTGGGCCACTGAACGGAATGCCGCTGACCGACAGAGCGGCACTGGTGGCGATCAGGGCGGCGATGTCGGCATCAACTTCCGGGTTCAGGGACAGCGTGTGCACCACCACATGCACTTCGTTGAAAAAACCTTCTGGAAACAAGGGGCGAATGGGGCGGTCAATCAGGCGGCTGGTGAGTGTTTCAAACTCGCTGGGACGGCCCTCGCGCTTAAAGAAACTGCCAGGAATTTTGCCTGCGGCATAGGTCTTTTCAAGGTAGTCCACAGTCAGCGGAAAGAAGTCCTGCCCGGCTTTGCCTTCAGTTTTGCCGACGACAGTTGCCAACACCACGGTACCGTCCATGTCCAGCAGCACGGCGCCATTGGCTTGGCGGGCGATTTCGCCGGTCTCCATGGTGACCGTGTTCTGACCCCATTGGAAAGTTTTCGTTACTTTGTTGAATATGCTCATATTTTTCTCCTGGTCAATATGGGAAGTGCAGGCCACCTCGCCCGAGCCCGGATTCGGCATCACAGAACACGATGCCATTCCAGAGAAATTCGAACCAAATTACTCTGGAATGACACAGCTTCGCTCTGTTTTTGCCTGCTCCGAAGTAAAAAACGCCTGAGCTAGCTCACTAACTCAGGCGTTCATCATTCAATCACCACTTACTTGCGCAGACCCAACTTGGTAATCAGCGCGGAGTAACGGTCGGCATCTTTGGATTTCAGGTAGTCCAGCAGTTTGCGACGACGGCTCACCATGCGCAACAGGCCACGGCGACCATGGTGGTCTTTGGCGTGGGTCTTGAAGTGCGGGGTGAGTTCGTTGATACGGGCCGTCAATAGTGCCACTTGCACTTCGGGGCTGCCTGTGTCTCCGGCCTGGCGAGCGTTGTCTTTGACGACAGCGGCTTTGATACTGGATGCGATCATGTCAATTTCCTGTGTATAGTGAACTTGCGTCAGGCGCTGGAACTGCCCCTGACGTGCGCTTATGCAATGTGCAAAGCCTGACGATTATAGCTCGTCCCCAGGCTACGCGCACTTTTTGTCGCTTCGCCAACGGCTAACCAGGGGCATTCCCAGCCTCCCGGTGGAGCCAGTTCCGCAGCCGTTCCACACCCGCCACCAGCCGCTGCGTGTCCTTTGAAGCAAAGCACCAACGCAGCCAGCCGCGCGCCTCAGGAGCAAAGGCGTCACCTGGCGCCAGACCCAAACCCGCCTCCAACACCAGCCGTTTGGCGGTCGCCAGTGAATCATCGAAGCCCGCCATCCGGAAAAAAGCATACATGCCACCGCGTGCCGGTGCCACCTCCACTCCTGGAATCGTCCGCAACATAGGCACCAGCGTGTCACGGCAGGCCTTCAGATGCGCCACCACCCGGGGCGTGACTTCATCGCATCGATTCAAGGCCACCACACCCGCGCGCTGCGTGAAGACACTGGCGCACGAGGTATTGAACTCGATCAACTTTCCCATGTGGTGGGTCATGGATGGGGGCATCACCAGCCAGCCGAGCCGCCAGCCCGTCATCAGAAAACTCTTGGAAAAACTGTGCACCACCACAAGGCGATCTTCGGTCGACGCGACATCCAGGAAACTCGGAGCGCAGCCGTTGGTGGTTGCTTCGTAGTAGAGCCTTTCGTACACCTCGTCCGCCAATATCCAGGTGCCGGTGACACGGCAATGATCCACGATGCGCTGCTGTTCATCTCGCGTGAGCGTCCAGCCGGTCGGGTTGTTCGGGGCATTGATGATCAACACCTTGGTCGAATGGGTAACGGCTTTCAGCAGCGCACTCATGTCGAGCGTCCAGGCGCCATCCACCGGCGCCAATGCCACACACTTGACATGGGCACCCATGATGGCGGGCTGTGCCGTCAGGTTGGGCCACACCGGGGTCACGGCCACCACCTCGTCTCCCGCATCGACCAGCTGTTGTACCGCCAGCATCAAGGCGTTGACGCCACCGCTGGTGACAGCGATACGGTCCACTCCGATGGGGCCGTGGCGCGCGCTCATGTAGCTGGCGATCGAGGCGCGCAGTTCAGGCAAACCCAGGTTGTGGGAATAAAAGGTTTCGCCGCGCTGCAAGGACTCAATGGCCGCTTGCCGAATGAAATCGGGCGTCACTTCGTCGCTTTCGCCAAACCAGAAGGCCAGCACATCGCTGCGCCCCATGCCGGCGTTGGCGACTTCGCGGATTCTGGATTCTTCGAGGTTCTGGATGACTTGACGCATGGCTGTCTCAGGTTGGTGATTCGTTACAGTACCGGACGCTGCATTTTGCAGGTGGTAGCTTGTTCGGCACGGGCCGCCGTTATGGTCCTGATGACGCGAAAACCGTAGCCCGAGCCTTCCACGTCAAACTTGACACCGGGGGCACCCATCCGGTCCATCACGCCCACCATCAGCGCTTGCTGGAACTGGTGATCAGTCGCTCGCATCATCCCACTTTGTGAGCTCAATGTGACCCTGACTCGCTCCAACTGGTTGGCGACTGCGATTGAATTCGTCGTTCCCGCTTTTTCAATCGCCCGCACCAGAGACTCCACCATCAGTTGCATGCGCATGTGAACGTAATCATCGGCCGGATTAGGGTAACGCTGGCGAAACGATTGGTAGAAAGCTTCACTTTGTGCGCCATGTACATTGGGTAACCATTCGGCCACCGCCACCACTTTGCCAACGCCTGCGTCACCCATCGCAGCAGGTGCACCCAACGCGTTGCCGTAGAAGGTGTAGAACTTGCCGTCAAAGCCGACCTCTTTCGCGGCCCTCACCAGCAGCGTCAGGTCGTTGCCCCAATTGCCGGTGATAACTGCCTGGGCGCCACTCGCCTTGATTTTGGAGGCATAGGGCAAAAAGTCCTTGACGCGTCCCATCGGGTGCAACTCATTGCCCACAATCTGCATATCCGGACGCTGCACCGCCAACTGCCGCTTCGCCTCACGCAACACTGCCTGGCCAAAGCTGTAGTCCTGCCCTATCAGGTAGACGCTTTTCACGGCACTGTCATCGCGAATCACATCCATCAACGCGGCCAAGCGCATATCGGCATGGGCATCAAATCGAAAGTGCCAGAAACTGCATTTCTCATTGGTCAAAATGGGGTCGACAGCCGAGTAGTTCAAAAACAATACGCGCTTGTCCGGTTCACGTTCATTGTGCTTGTTGATGGCGTCGATCAGGGCCGCTGCTGTGGCCGACGAATTGCCTTGCAGCACAAACTGCGCGCCGTCGTCTATCGCCGACTTGAGTGCCGACAAGGCTTCTTCGTTCTGGCCTTTGCTGTCATAGCGCTCAAGGACCAACGGGCGACCGCCGCCAGCGTCACTGCCCGACCCCGCGAGCTTGACACCGCCACGTTCGTTAACACGCTCCACGGCCCAGATCAAGTTGCGAAACACGGCCTCGCCCGTGTTGGCAAACGAACCACTCAAGCTCTCAATCATGGCGAGTTTGATAGTAGGCACCGGCGCCGCCTGGGCGAGCACAAATGTCGGCACACATAGCGCCACCGCCAGCAATTTCAAGACCTGGCGATGAAGAATAAACATATTGGAATCTCTCTTGAAATGGGACACTTCACTCGCAGATTCGGTGCAGGCGGCAGTTCATGTCGAACGCCGCGCAGTGTACAAGGAGTCAACTCATGTTTTATGCCACCACCCCCGCCAGTCTTCACCGTCAACTCTTTTCACCGGCCGGTCGCTCGCTGGAACGTTTCCTCTCTGAAGCGCAACTGGCAGTTCGTCAAAAGTCGTGCGTTATGGAGCAAGATGACAAGTCCTACACCTTGTCCTTCGATGTTCCCGGCATTGCCAAAGACCAGTTGAACATCAGCATTGAAGGTGCCATCGTGCGCATTGCCAGCAAAGATGGTGCGCCACGTCAATATCAGCAAGCTTATGAGTTGCCGCAAGACATTGACGTCGCTGGCAGCGAAGCCAAACTGGAACACGGCGTATTAACGCTCAAACTCGGCAAAGTAGTGCCACTGAGCCGCGTCACAGAATTGCCCATTCAGTGATTTTTACAAGGCATCCAGTGACCAGCGGGGTTTGACGTCAAAAGCGTAAACCTCACTGGCAGTCTGTTGACCTGACTGCAACCGCATGGCGGCTGCCATGGCAATCATGGCGCCGTTGTCGGTACACAGATGAAGCTCGGGGTAATGCACCCGTACCTCGCGTTTGGCGCACACTGAATTGAGCCGTTCACGCAGCATCCGGTTGGCGCCGACACCACCGGCAACTACCAGGCGTTTTAGATTCGTCTGAGTCAGTGCCGCCAGCGACTTCTTCACCAGCACTTCCACAATCGCCGCCTGAGTAGACGCCGCCAGGTCAGCAAGCACACGGTTCGGCAAAGCTTCCACAGTACTGCCTTGGGATAGCGCCAGCTTCCTGGCTTGCACCATCACCGCTGTTTTCAAGCCAGCAAACGAAAAATCAAGGTTGCCACTTTTCAGCAAGGGACGCGGCAGCTTGTACGCTTCCGGATTGCCGCTCCCGGCCAGTCTGGAGAGTGCCGGACCGCCCGGATAACCCAATCCCAGTAACTTGGCCGACTTGTCAAAAGCCTCACCAGCAGCATCGTCAATCGTCTCACCCAAAATTGTGTAACAGCCAACGCCTTCGACCCGCATCAATTGCGTGTGACCACCTGACACCAGCAGCGCCACAAAGGGAAACTCGGGTGGATCGGCACTCAGAAAAGGCGACAGTAAATGTCCCTCCAGATGATGCACACCCAGCACCGGCTTCTTCAGCGCTGCACCCAGCGCGCAGGCCACGCCGGCGCCTACCAGCAAGGCGCCCGCCAGACCAGGGCCGCGGGTAAAGGCCACCACATCAATGTCTGACAGGTTTCGGTTCGCGACTGTCAGCACCTGCTCGGTCAGTGGCATTACCCGGCGAATATGGTCGCGACTGGCCAGTTCCGGCACCACACCGCCATAGGCCTGATGCATCTCGATCTGGCTGTACAAGGCGTCGGCCACGAGCACCGGTAATTCGCTGCCCCGCACTTCGACCAGGGCGACTCCCGTTTCGTCACACGAGGACTCAATACCCAACACCTGCAAGGTTTTTGCCATAAGCTTGAGTTTAGGGGATGCCTCCCACCCCAAAAAGCAACCTCACCACCAGCATAGCGGCGCCGAAAATGGAATAATCGCGTTATCGACCCTTAAGGATTCTAAAAATGAGTGATACACAACAGCGCATAGCCGAACTGGTGAAATCCAGCCCGGTAGTTCTTTTCATGAAGGGCAGCGCCAGCTTCCCACAATGTGGCTTTTCCGGTCGTGCGATCCAGATTTTGCAGTCCTGCGGCGTGGATCTCAAGACACTGAAGACCCTGAACGTGCTGGAGGACGAGGAAATTCGTAACGGCATCAAGCAATACAGCAACTGGCCCACCATTCCCCAGCTTTATGTCAACGGCGAGTTCATTGGTGGCTCGGACATCATGATGGAAATGTACGAAAACGGTGAACTGCAGCAAGCCTTGTCGGCCAAGGTCTGACGACCCACGCAGAGTCGTCCAACGCCACTAACGGGTGGCCTGGTCTCAGGCTGGAGTAAATTCCCAGCGCTTTTTCGCACCCAGTACCGCGTTGGGGTAAGGTGACATGCCGCGTGAGCCGTTATAGCGACCCAGCGCCAGAAACAAATTGCCATTTTCCCGGTCCAGGTAGTGGCGCAGAATCACGCAGCCAAAGCGCAGATTGGTCTGCATGTGAAACAACTTGGCGGCATCGCCATCGCCCAGAACCCGGGTCCAGAACGGCATCACCTGCATGTAGCCGCGTGCGCCGACACGACTCACCGCAAATTTTCGGAAGTTGCTTTCGACCTGGACCAATCCCAGCACCAAGGAGGTCTCCAGCCCGGCGCGCTTGCTTTCGTACCATGTGGTTTGTAAAAATTCCTTACGAACATTCCAGTCCGGTTTTTGTCGCTTGAGGCGCTCGCTCATGGCGCCCAACCAGCGCAGGTACTTGAGACGGGACTCGGTGTCCGCGAACTCCGGCATCGGTGGGGCGCTGTTGGCAACGGCTGAACTCAAGGCGGTGCGCACCGAATCCACCAGTGGCTCTTCCACCTGCGCACCGGCAGCGGCGCGCTCATGGATGAACAGCATGCCAATCCCTGAAAGTAGCGGAAAAAAGCAGGCTCTCCTGGAAAGCATGGCAGCCGCGACCGGCAAGTTCATGCCTTCAGTTTGGACAAAATCAGGCCAAGGATTTCTGCCACAGGCACTGCCGTTGCAGCCGTATCGCGACGATGCTGGTATTCGACATTTCCTTCTTTCAAGCCACGATCACCCAAGGTGACGCGGTGCGGCACACCGATCAACTCCCAGTCGGCAAACATCGCGCCAGGGCGTTCACCGCGGTCATCCAGCATGACATCAACACCAGCGGCCAGCAGTTCGCCATAAAGCTTGTCAGCGGCTGCTTTGACATCCGCAAAGCGGTCTGGACTGATCGGGCACAACACCACGGTAAAAGGCGCCAACGCGTCGGGCCAGATGATGCCGCGCTCGTCATGGTTTTGTTCAATGGCAGCAGCCGGAAGACGCGTGATGCCAATGCCGTAACAACCCATTTCCATGAACTGCGGCTTGCCGTTGAGGTCCAGGAAGGTGGCGTTCATGGCCTGGCTGTATTTGGTGCCGAGATAAAACACATGGCCGATCTCAATTCCGCGCTCTATAGCCAGCACGCCCTGGCCATCCGGCGACGCGTCGCCGGCCACAACGTTGCGCAGATCTGCCACCAGCGATGGCTCCGGCAGGTCCCGTCCCCAGTTGACGCCGGTGATGTGGAAGTCGGGCTCGTTGGCACCGCAAATCCAGTCATGCATCATCGCCACTTCGCGATCCACCACGAACTGGACCGGCTTCTTCAATCCGATCGGTCCCAAATAGCCTGGCTTGCAGCCAAAGTGATCCTCAATTTCAGTTACCGTAGCAAAACGGAAGCCGACATCGAGCCCAGGCACTTTGTTGGTCTTGACCTCATTCATATCATGATCGCCACGCAACAGCAGTAGCCAGATTTGGGTTTTGACAATCTCGCCTTCCTTGTTCAGCATGTCGGTCGCCAGCACCAGCGACTTGACGGTGTTTTGCAATGGCACATTCAATAATTCGGCCACATCGGCACAAGTGCTTTTACCCGGTGTCGCAGTCTTTGCTAAAGCTCGCGTGGGAGCTTTTCGCGGCCCGGTGGGGGCCCGCGCTTCAGCTTTTTCCATATTCGCCGCATAGTCGCTATCGGGGCAATACACAATGGCATCCTCGCCAGTGGCGGCAATGACTTGAAACTCCTCGCTTAAATCGCCGCCAATGGCACCGCTGTCCGCTGCCACGGCACGGTAGCTCAGCCCAAATCGATCGAATATCTTGCGGTATGCCTGTGCCATCACTTGGTAACTGGCCTTGGCAGACGCCTGATCACGGTCAAAACTGTAGGCGTCCTTCATGATGAACTCGCGCCCGCGCATCAGACCAAAGCGGGGGCGGCGTTCATCGCGGAATTTGGTCTGGATCTGGTAAAAGTTTTTTGGCAACTGCTTGTAACTTTTGATCTCCTGGCGCGCGATGTCGGTCACCACTTCCTCGCTGGTCGGTTGCACCACAAAATCACGATCATGGCGGTCCTTGATGCGCAGCAGCTCAGGCCCCATTTTGGTAAAGCGCCCGCTCTCTTGCCATAACTCAGCAGGTTGCACCACCGGCATGCTCAGTTCCACCGCACCGGCGAGGTTCATCTCTTCGCGCACGATAGCCTCTACCTTGCGCACCACACGCAGCCCCATGGGCATCAGGCTGTAAATGCCGGCACCCAGTTTTTTGATCATTCCGGCACGCAGCATCAGCTTGTGACTGACCACCTCGGCGTCCGCCGGTGCTTCTTTGAGGGTGGATATAAAAAATTGGGAAGCTTTCATGGCAAGGCTCTGGGAATTACGAATGGACTAAGGGCTACGCCCCTTGATGCGCAGCGCTTGCTGTGCATAATGGAAGCAGTTTAAGAATTGGGGTTTGATTATGCTTGACCGGGACGGCTTTAGGCCCAACGTCGGCATCGTCCTGCTCAACCAGAAAAATCAGGTGTTCTGGGGCAAGCGAATTCGTACCCACTCCTGGCAGTTTCCGCAGGGTGGCATTGATCGGGGTGAAACCCCCGAGCAGGCCATGGTTCGCGAACTGCACGAGGAAGTGGGGCTCTATCGAGAGCACATTCGCATTGTTGCCCGCACCCGAGACTGGTTGCGCTACGAGGTGCCGGACAGATACATTCGCCGCGACGCGCGCGGCCATTACAAAGGCCAGAAGCAGATCTGGTTTTTGCTGCAGCTATTAGGCCACGATTGGGATTTGAACCTGCGTGCCACTGACCACCCCGAGTTTGATGCTTGGCGCTGGAACGACTACTGGGTGCCACTGGACGCAGTGGTAGAGTTCAAGCGCGGTGTCTATGAAATGGCGCTGACCGAGCTGGCTCGCTATTTGCCGAGAAACGAACACAGAAACCGGTTTTTGCGACAGGGTATGCGTCCGATGGATCAAGACCTGTCACACGAGGCCATGCCCGGCACTGACTTTGCGCCGACACATGAAACGGCATTCGCGCCTTATCTGAACGCCGGAAACTGCGCAGATAAGCCCGAGAATACGGACGAAGTTTGAAAGGTTTTTTTCAGACCCAATTCGAATAAATTGCAGAGTTACCGGGTCAGCACCAGATTGTCCCGGTGCACCATTTCGGCCTCGGCGACATAACCCAGTAGTTTTTCAAATTCGCCTGATGGTTTGCGGCAGATGAGTCGCGCCTCGGCACTGGCATAGTTGGCCAGCCCGCGTGCCATCTCGATACCACTTGCATCACGGATAGCGATCACGTCGCCGCGCGAAAAATCTCCGTCCACCGCCGTCATGCCGATCGGCAACAGGCTTTTGCCCTCGCCGCGCAACTTCGCGACGGCACCAGCATCCACCGTCACTGAGCCGCGCAACTGAAGGTGATCGGCGATCCACTGTTTGCGCGCCTGGATTTTTTGCGTCTGTGCCACCAGCAAGGTACCCATCGACTCCCCCTGAGTCAATCGAACCAGCACATCAGGCTCGCGTCCCCAGGCAATCACTGTGGAGGCTCCCGAGCCTGCAGCCCGCTTGGCTGCCAGTATTTTGGTGATCATGCCGCCACGCCCCAGGCTCGAACCGGCGCCGCCTGCCATCGCCTCCAGCGCCGCATCGCCGGCCTTGGCCTGACGAACAAACTGAGCGGCAGGATGTTTGCGCGGATCAGCGCTGTAAAGCCCTTTTTGATCGGTCAAAATGATCAGGGCATCGGCCTCTACCAAATTGGCTACCAGCGCGCCCAGGGTATCGTTGTCACCAAACTTGATTTCATCGTTAACCACGGTGTCGTTTTCGTTGATGACCGGCACGACACCCAGTTTGAGCAATGTCAGCAGAGTGGAGCGGGCGTTGAGGTAACGCTCACGATCGGCCAGGTCGGCGTGGGTCAGCAGCACCTGCGCACTGCCCAAACCGTTTTCGCGCAGCTTGGTTTCGTACACCTGCGCCAAACCCATCTGACCGACGGCCGCCGCCGCCTGCAATTCATGGATTGCGCGCGGTCGACTGCTCCAACCCAGGCGCTTCATGCCTTCGGCAATGGCACCGCTGGACACCATGATGACTTCACGCCCATCACGCACCAGCATCGACAGTTGGCGACACCACTCACCAATAGCCATCTCGTCGAGCCCACGACCCTCGTCGGTCACCAGACTGGATCCGACTTTGACAACGATGCGTCTTGCATCACGCAACACAAGCGAAGCAGTGTCCAGCATATAGGCGCTATTCGGAATCAGGTGCAAAGCGAGGATCGACCGCCTCAGGCGTCTGTTCAGCTTTCTGTTGCGCCTTGACGTGCTGGTAAATAATTTTGATCAGGGCTTCACAGCCCTCGCGTGTGAGTGCCGAAATCTCAAACACTGGCCCCTTGAACTTGAGCCGCTTGACAAAGTCCTTGACCAGTGCCGCACGCTGCTCCAACGGGATCATGTCCAGCTTGTTAAGAACCAGCCAGCGCGGTTTGGCATACAGCGCCGGATCGTATTTCTTGAGCTCATTGACAATCGCTTTGGCTTGCGCGACAGTGTCGACAGCCTCATCAAAAGGTGCCATGTCGATCACATGCAGCAGCAGTCGCGTGCGTTGCAAATGGCGAAGGAAGAGATGGCCCAAGCCAGCACCTTCAGACGCACCCTCGATCAATCCCGGCAGATCGGCCACCACAAAACTCTGTTCGGGACCGACACGCACCACCCCCAAATTGGGATGCAGAGTGGTGAACGGATAGTCGGCAATGCGCGGCCGGGCGTTCGAGATGGCAGTGATCAATGTGGATTTACCTGCATTGGGCATGCCCAGCAAGCCGACATCGGCCAGCACCTTCAACTCAAGTTTGAGATTGCGTTTTTCACCTGGCCAGCCCGGTGTTTTTTGCCGCGGCGCGCGGTTGATGGCGCTCTTGAAACGCAAATTTCCAAAACCCCCATCACCTCCTTTGGCAATGGTGATCACCTCACCGGGTGTCAGCAGTTCAAACAACACCTCACCGGTTTCAGCGTCGGTGATGATGGTGCCCACCGGCATTTTCAGGGTGATGTCATCGCCGGCCGCACCAAACATGTCGGAGCCCATGCCGTGTTCACCGCGCTTGGCGTCATGCCGTCTGGAAAAGCGAAAATCCACTAGCGTATTGAGGTTGGGATCGGCGACCGCAAAGACGTGGCCGCCACGACCACCATCGCCGCCGTTGGGGCCGCCAAACTCCTTGTATTTTTCATGCCGAAACGAGACGCAACCGGCGCCGCCATCTCCGGCAGAGATGTCGATATAGGCTTCGTCAACGAACTTCATGGTTTCAGGCTTTATAAACGAAAAACCCCGCGCAGTGCGCAGGGTTTCAATTGGGAGTGCCCAGCAAATTAAGCCGAGGTAATACTCACCGTCTGCTTGTTCGCTGCACCCTTGGTGGCAAACGTCACGTGACCATTAACCAGCGCAAACAAGGTGTGGTCCTTGCCAATGCCGACATTGGTGCCCGGATGGAACTTGGTGCCACGTTGACGAACGATGATCGCGCCAGCGCTGATCAGTTCACCACCGAATTTCTTTACACCAAGCATTTTGGGCTTCGAATCGCGCCCGTTTCGCGTAGAGCCGCCGCCTTTTTTCTGTGCCATGACTCTTGCCCCTTATGCAGAAATCACACCAACCAGCAGTTCGGTGAACTGTTGACGATGTCCTTGACGTTTTTGGTAATGCTTGCGACGGCGCATTTTGAAAATGCTGACCTTGTCGTGCTTGCCGTGAGCCACTACTGTGACACTCACTGTTGCGCCGGACACCAAGGGAGTTCCAACCTTGATTTCAGCGCCGTTTCCGACTGCCAGAACCTGGTCAAACACAATCTCTTGGCCTACGTCCGCAGCAATCTGTTCTACTTTAATTTTTTCGCCGGCTGCAACCCGATATTGCTTGCCGCCGGTTTTTATGACCGCGTACATGTTGACCTCTTCAATTTAGCTCTGGGAACGGATTTTCACAGAGCCCGTTACTATAGCACATGGGCATCTTGAGGGACTTACCCATGGCCCACCCACTTTTTGGCACCGACGATTTCCTATAATCCCCGCACACAACCGGCTATTTGTCTTGCAAGTCATTCCCTCCAGCTCCGCTGCCTCCCTGTCGATCATCGCGAAGGATATGCGTGAGGTTGACCAAGTTATCTCCCGCCGACTCGACTCCCGGGTGCCGCTGATCGGCCAGGTTTCGCGTTACATCATCGCCGCTGGCGGCAAACGGCTGCGGCCCGCTTTGCTGCTGCTGACCAGCGGGGCACTGGGCTACTGTGGCGAACAGCGGTTTAATCTGGCCGCCGTGGTCGAGTTCATTCATACCGCAACCCTGCTACACGACGACGTAGTTGATGAATCCGTCTTGCGCCGGGGCAATGCTACCGCCAACGAAACCTTCGGCAATCCGGCAAGCGTACTGGTTGGTGATTTCTTGTACTCCCGCGCCTTTCAGATGATGGTCGATGCGCAGGACATGCGGGTCATGCAAGTGCTGGCCGACGCCACCAACGTGATCGCTGAAGGTGAGGTGCTGCAACTCATGAACATGCACAACGCCGCACTGGATGAGGCAGGGTACCTGCAAGTTATTCGCTCCAAAACCGCCAAGTTGTTCGAAGCCAGCGCCCGGGTCGGGGCCATTCTCGCTGGCAGCACAGCTGAAATGGAAAACGTTTGTGCCGACTATGGCCAGGCGCTGGGCACCGCCTTTCAGGTCATTGACGACGTGCTCGACTACACCGGCGATGCCGCTGTCATGGGGAAGAACGTCGGTGACGATCTGCGCGAAGGCAAAGCCACTTTGCCATTGATAGCCGCCATGCGACGCGGCACGGCAAGCGAAGAAGCAATCGTCAGAACCGCCATTGAAACAGGCGGCGTAGCCATGTTGGAACAGGTCGTCAACATCGTTAAATCCACCGGCGCGCTGGAAGTCGCGCGACTGGCGGCAACACAGGAAGCCCAGCGCGCCATTGCCGCCGCCAGAAAACTTCCATCGTCCCCGCACACCGAGTGTTTGATAGAATTGGCGACCCAATTGCTTGGGCGTCAGCATTGACGCTGCTTTCGGGCAGCAACAGAAATTTCGGAATGTGGCGCAGCCTGGTAGCGCACTTCGTTCGGGACGAAGGGGTCGGAGGTTCGAATCCTCTCATTCCGACCATGAGGTCTGACAAAGGCTGCTAACGACATACAGTTAGCGGCCTTTTTCATTGGTGAATCAATCACTTACGCTACAACGGCGTACAAAGGGGTCTATTGACTGCCAAACAAAAGCGGGGGAACATCCGGGGATACGTTTAAGGTTTTTTCTGGTTTTTGGGTGATTGTTCCCCCATTCCCTAGTGAAATCGGTGTTCCCCCAGCCTGACGATAGGATTGTTCCCCATGTTGACCGATGCCCAATGCAGAAGCGCAGTTTGTCCACCTGAAAAGAAACAAGCCCGGTTTGCTGATTCTGGCGGGATGTACTTGCAAGTCAGTCCGGCAGGATCGAAGCGTTGGTTTTTGAAATACCGTGTCGGTAGTACTGAAAAGCGGCTGGCGCTCGGCAGTTACCCGGCGGTGAGCCTGACGGCGGCAAGAAAAGCCGGCGAAGCGGCAAAGCTGAATAAATCCGAGGGACGCGATCCCATTCAAGTGCGGAAGGTAGAAAAGCTCATGGCCACCACACCGGACGCCGACACCTTCAAAGTAACGGCGCTGGAATGGTTTGAAATGAAATTGTCCGGCTGGAGCAGTCACTATGCCGAGACATTGAGCAAAGTAAGGAGCAGCCGTTCGCCGCCACGGTCCTGAAAGCCAAAGCTTCCCTTCAAATTACGGGTTGACTTGCCTTGACCCGGGCCGATCTTTTGGTGTTTAATGGTGCAAATATTGCACTATAATAGTTCCGTGAATACGATTTATCGCGACGGCAAAATGAAGATATCGGTCTATGCCGACCATGCGCCGGTTCATTTTCATGTGCGCACCCCGGACGGTGATTCAGCGGTTGATCTGGTAACAATGGCCGAACTTGCGGGTTGCGCAAATCGAAAACTGCTTGCCAAGGCGATAGCTTGGGCGCTGGCCAACAAACCACTGATTCAGGCCGAATGGGACAAACTCAATGGAGCATGACAATGCGTGAAAAACTTCCCCGAATTACCAACGCCACGGCGCTTGGCGACATGCGCCTGAACGTTTGCTTTGAGGACGGTTGGAGCGCCGACGTTGATCTGGCCGAATTCGTGGCCGGGTTCAAAAGCCTCAAACCCCTGCGCGATGCGGATCTGTTCTCCCGGGCTGCTGTAGAGGAATGGGGTAGCGGCCTGACATGGGATGATGAAGGCCCGCTGTCGATAGCGGCCACCACAATTTACCGACTGGCCGCAGAGCAGTCGGACGACGGCGCGCGCAGCTTTGATGCATGGATGATGCAGCACGGGTTTTCAGCCAGCAAAGCGGCTGACACCCTGGGTATGTCGCGGCGCAATATCATCAATTACCGCACAGCCACACGGCCCATTCCGAAAGTGGTGCGACTGGCTTGCAAGGCGGTGGATATGGGTGCGCACGACTGAGGCAGGGTTGGCAAAAGTATTCCTCAGCATTCAATCGTCGCGCCTGAGCAAACAAGAAGCAGGCAATTGATCCGTACATCCGATCGCGCAGGGGGCGGTCGAGCCGCCCGCCACTTGCGAGTTTTCCAAGTACAGGCAGCACGTTGGGTGCCACCACTTCGCAATGCTCATCGCAGTCCACGGTGTGCGTCGCCTCTGAACGCAGATGCGTCAAAGGAAGGTAGACCCTACTCACGCCTTGCTGGCGTTGCCGCACAAACCGATTCACAGTCGAACTCCCTTCAACTTTTAAGGAGTTCAAAATGGAACGATCCTGCAATCAATCCAAGCGCGAGCCGTGGAACAAGGGCAAACTCGTTGGTCAAAAAGCACCCTTCAAGCTCAAGGATATCTGGGCCATCCGGGTGCGCCTGCAACTGGAGCACCGCACACGCGAGTTGGCTATGTTCGACCTGGGTCTGGACAGCAAACTGCGGGGCTGCGATCTGGTCAAACTGAAGGTGCGCGACATTTGCCACGGTGAGCATGTGGCAGCACGCGCGATCATCATGCAGCAAAAGACCTCGCGTCCAGTTCAGTTCGAAATTACCGAACCCACGCGCGATGCGGTCGCGGCCTGGATCAAGGCCGCCAGTCTTCACTCAGAGGACTTCCTGTTCCCAAGCCGGATCAACTATTTATCTTGTCTAAGTGACGGCCTGAAAACCCGGATTTGACCTGTCAATTATTGGGGTATCAAAGGCCAACCGGGGGAACATCCGGGGGAACAAACTGAATTTCAAAAATGATAGCGTAAGCATCCATGCGAGTTGCAAGCCGTCTTTCGAGCGCTCATTCCGCTTACGCTATAACGGCATCACAGTTTTAAGCCACAGCCGCACTGGTCAACACTGCAATCTTTTACATATTTCCAATGTCGCGACGCTCTGGTTCATGCTGTAAAAATGCAGACCCGGAGCGCCACCGGCACGCAACTGCTCACAAAGATCAGTCACGACGTCCAGACCAAAAGCCTTGATGGATGCGCTGTCGTCACCAAAGCTTTGCAAGCGCAGACGAATCCAGCGCGGAATCTCGGCACCGCAGGCGTCACTAAAACGCATCAGCTGGGTGGAACTGGTGATCGGCATGATGCCCGGCACCACCGACACGTTCAAGCCCAGCGCATCCACTTCTTCGACAAAGCGGAAGTAGCCATCGGCGTTGTAAAAATACTGCGTGATGGCCGAGTTGGCACCGGCTTTAACTTTTGCCGCAAACGCCTGCAGATCGCTGGCCGGTGACCGGGCCTGGGGATGCACTTCCGGGTAGGCGGCGACCTCGATGTGAAAATCACTTCCGCTCTCGGAGCGGATGAAGGCCACCAGATCGCTGGCGTACTGAAACTCGCCACCCGCACCGTAGCCGCTGGGAAGATCGCCGCGCAAGGTCACCAGGCGCCTGACCCCCATCGCTTTGAGAATGACCAGTTGTTCACGTACCGTGATTCGGGTGGCACCAATGCATGAAAGATGCGACGCCGCACTCATACCCTCGGCCAGAATATCGCGCACCGTATTGAAGGTACCCTCTTGGGTGGAACCACCGGCACCAAAAGTCACAGAGCAAAAATCAGGCTTGAGCGCATATAGTCGCTGGCGCACCTGGCGCAGCTTCTCCACACCTTCGGGGGTTTTGGGGGGGAAGAACTCGATGCTCAGAGGCATTTTGGAAGTAGAGCTCATGGCGGGTCCTGAAGTGTTGCGGCAGAGCTTGCGCAAATAAAAAACTCGTGGTTACCGTCGCCACCAGCGATGGCCGAATCAAACCATGCAGTCACTTTCAAATCAAGCGCGGCACAGGCGTCGCGCAGGCGTTGCTCGACAAACAAATAGAGGCTGGCATCTTTCACAATGCCACCCTTGCCAACCTGGCCTGGCTGCAATTCAAACTGCGGCTTGACCAGCGTCAGTAAAGTACCGCCGCGCTTCAGCAGCGGCACGAGCGCCGGTAGCACCAGGGTTTGTGAAATGAACGACAGATCAACCACGATCAAATCAAAGTCGGGTACAAACTCTGCAGCGCCATCCGCGTCATCATCAAATTGACCGTCAACCCCCATACTGCCTTCATAAACGGCTACCAAATCTGCCGCCACCAAGGATCGGGCGTTTACATTTTCGACACACAGCACACGCGGGTCGGCCCGCAGCCGCGGGTGCAGTTGGGCACTGCCTACGTCCACCCCGACCACCATCGCTGCACCCTGCTGCAACAGACAGTCGGTAAAGCCGCCAGTGGACTGACCGACATCCAGGCACAGCAGTCGGTTGACAGACAAACCGACTTGCGTGAGCGCTGCTTCAAGCTTGAGGCCGCCGCGGGAGACGTAACGGGCTTCAGAGTCGTCCAGCAGTTTCAACTCGGCCTCAGCGGGAATTTCATCACCGTTTTTGGTGACCGTCTTCCACTCCTCGCCTTTGAGCCATTGCAAACCGTTGGCGATCAGCCGTTGCGCCTGAGAGCGGCTGGCCGCCAGTTGGCGTGCCACCAGAAGTTGATCAGCGCGCATTAATAACGGTAACTGTTGGCCTTGTACGGGCCAGCCTTGCTGACGCCGATGTAGGCCGCCTGTTCATCGGTGAGTTCACTCAGCATGGCGCCGACTTTTTTCAGGTGCAAACGCGCCACTTTTTCGTCCAGGTGCTTGGGCAGCACATAGACCTTGCCGACCTTGTATTCTCTGGGCTTGGTGAACAGTTCGATCTGCGCGATGGTCTGATTGGCAAAGCTGGAAGACATCACAAAACTGGGGTGGCCGGTGCCGCAACCCAGATTCACCAGACGGCCTTTGGCCAGCAGAATGATTCGTTTGGAAGGTGTCTTGCCTTTGGCAGGGAAGATCACATGGTCGACCTGCGGCTTGATCTCTTCCCACTTGCATTTGGCCAGCGAAGCGACATCAATTTCATTGTCAAAATGGCCGATGTTGCAGACAATAGCCTGGTCTTTCATGGCCGCCATGTGCTTGTAAGTGATGACGTTTTTGTTGCCGGTGGCCGAGACAAAAATATCGCACTTGTCTGCCGCATATTCCATGGTCACCACCTTGTAGCCCTCCATCGCTGCTTGCAACGCGTTGATGGGGTCAATCTCGGTGACCCAGACTTGGGCCGATAGCGCGCGCAACGCCTGGGCGGAACCTTTGCCGACGTCGCCGTAACCGGCGACACAAGCCACTTTGCCGGCGATCATCACGTCAGTGGCGCGCTTGATGGCGTCCACCAGCGACTCGCGGCAGCCATACAGGTTGTCGAACTTGCTCTTGGTCACCGAGTCGTTGACGTTGATGGCGCGCAACGCCAGCGTACCCTTGGCCGACATCTCGTTCAATCGAAGCACACCGGTAGTGGTTTCTTCGGTCACGCCAATAATGTTTTTCAGGCGACGGCTGTACCAGGTCGGATCGAGCTTGAGCTTGGCCTTGATGGCACTGAACAAACAGGTCTCTTCTTCGCTGCCAGGTTTCGCCAACACCTTGATGTCTTTCTCGGCGCGGGCACCCAGGTGCATCAACAAGGTAGCGTCGCCGCCGTCGTCCAGAATCATATTGGGACCTTCGGTTTTGGAACCCTTGGCGCCAAACTCGAAAATGCGGTGCGTGTAGTCCCAATAATCCGTCAGGTTCTCGCCCTTGTAGGCAAACACCGGTGTGCCAGCGGCCACCAAGGCAGCAGCAGCGTGATCTTGCGTAGAAAAAATATTGCACGAGGCCCAGCGCACCTGTGCCCCCAGCGCCTGCAGGGTTTCGACCAGCACAGCGGTCTGAATCGTCATGTGCAATGAACCTGTGATGCGGGCGCCCTTGAGTGGTTGCGCCTTGGCAAATTCTTCGCGAATCGCCATCAGGCCCGGCATTTCGGTCTGGGCAATGTTCAACTCTTTGCGGCCCCAGGGAGCCAGGCTCAAGTCGGCAATTTTGTAGTCTTCAGTTTTAACGGGTTTCAGTACGCTCATGGCTTACTCCAAAGTTGAGTTTGAATAACCAGTGCCTGTGCGAAATACCTTTGAGGGAGTCTCACCTCACAGAGCAGTGGGTGAGCGCGGTTGATGCGATGACCTGGGAATGCCAAACCATGCGGTCCGAGCCTCGTTCACCCTGTGTGAACTGCAACGCTCCTCGGAAGGCGATAATTCTACCTTTTCCAGACTTTCTCTGTCTTCGGAACTTGCGCGACGCTTTTCCACCAAGTCGCGCAACCCGGCTCCATTCAGTCCTTGCTCATGTCTTATCAAGCCGAAACACGGCGTCGCCGCACGTTTGCCATCATTTCCCACCCTGACGCGGGTAAAACCACGCTCACCGAAAAGCTGCTGCTGTTCTCGGGCGCGATCCAGATCGCCGGCTCGGTGAAAGCCCGTAAAGCAACGCGCTACGCCACCAGCGACTGGATGGAGATCGAAAAGCAGCGCGGCATCTCGGTCGCCTCAAGCGTCATGCAAATGGTTTACCGCGACCACGTCATCAATCTGCTGGACACGCCCGGTCACAAGGACTTCAGCGAGGACACCTATCGTGTACTGACTGCCGTCGACTCGGCCTTGATGGTGATCGACGCCGCCAACGGTGTCGAGGCGCAGACGCGACGTCTGATCGAAGTCTGCCGCCAGCGCAACACGCCGATCATCACTTTTGTCAACAAGATGGACCGGGAGGTGCGCGAGCCGCTCGACATTCTGGACGAGATCGAACGCGAGCTGGGCATGCCCTGCGTGCCAATGACCTGGCCGGTGGGCCAGGGCAAGACGTTCGGTGGCATCATCAACCTGCGCACCCAAATCATGACGGTGTTCGATTCCGGCAGTGCCCGATTGCCGCAGGACTTTGATGCCATGCCGCTGACGAATCAGGACGCCTTGGTCAAGCGCTTCGGCCACGAGTTTGAGACCGCCATGGAGAGTATGGAGCTGGCCACCGGCGCTTCACCCAGCTGGGACCGCGCTGCCTTTCTGGCCGGCAGGCAGACGCCAGTTTTCTTTGGTTCGGGTGTCAACAACTTTGGTGTCATGGAAGTACTGGAAGCGCTGGTGGACTTGGCGCCCTCGCCCGGCCCACGCACCAGTTCACTGGTCGTCAATAAGCAGCCTGTGATCCAGATCATGCAGCCCGATGACGACGCTTTCTCGGGCGTGGTGTTCAAGGTGCAGGCCAACATGGACCCGTCGCACCGCGACCGCATTGCCTTTGTCCGCATGGCCTCCGGCAAGTACACACCGGGCATGAAACTCAAAGTCATGCGCACCAGCAAAGAGTTGCGCCCGACCAGCGTGGTGACCTTCATGAGCCAGCGCCGCGAAGCGGTGAACGAGGCTTACGCTGGTGACATCGTCGGCTTTACCACGCACGGTGGCGTGCAGTTGGGCGATACCATCACCGACGGTTCGGTCAACCTGCAGTTCACCGGCCTGCCGTTCTTCGCGCCCGAACTGTTCATGACTGTGGTGCTGAAAAATCCGCTGCGCACCAAGCAGTTGCAGCAAGGCCTGGCACAGCTAGGTGAAGAGGGCGCGATTCAGGTGTTTAGACCTGAGATCGGCGGCAACATGTTGCTCGGTGCAGTTGGACAACTGCAGTTTGAAGTGGTGCAGCACCGCCTCAAGGGCGAATACGACGCCGACATCCGGCTGGAGGGCAGTCAGTACACTGGTGCGCGCTGGATCACCGCCGACACCCCGGCCGAACTGAAGACCTTTTGCGACGCCTACCCGATGCGCATGGCGCGCGACGCAGCCAACACGCTGGCCTTTCTGTGCACTTCGCCATATGACGTGCGCCTGGCGCAGGAGCGCTTCCCCAAAATTCATTTCCACCCGCTGCGCGAACACGCCGGGCTGGCACTGCAAAGTGCAGGTTAACGTTTGCAGGACATGAGACCGCTGGCAGACTGGCCGCTGGCAGACCGCCGCAACATCATCGGCATCTTCACCGACATCGATGACACGCTGACCACCGACGGTGCCATCACACGTGACGCCCTGCAAGCGCTGGCGAAGCTCCAGGCAGTCGGTCTGCACGTCATTCCCATCACCGGACGACCCATCGGCTGGAGTGAGCTGTTTGCCCGGGGCGATGCAGCGCGTGGCGTGGCGCCCTGGCCGGTGGACGCCATCGTGGCCGAAAACGGCGCTGTCGCTTTTGCCTGTAAAAATTTGTTGACGACAAAAATATACCAACAAAACGCCACCACCCGCGCCACCAACTGCGCCCGCATGCAAGACGTGATAGAGCAAGTGCTGCGCGAAGTACCCAGTGCCAGGCTATCGCAAGACTCGGCGGGCCGCGAGACCGACATCGCCATCGACCACAGCGAATTTACCCATCTTTGCACAGAGGACATCGCCCGGGTGACGGCGCTGATGCAAGACGCTGGCATGACAGCGACAGTCAGCAGCATTCACATCAACGGCTGGTTTGGAGAGCACAACAAACTCGAAGGTGCACGCTGGATCGTTCGGGAATTATTTGATCGCGATCTGGATGCAGAGCTGAGCCAGTGGGCCTATGTGGGCGACTCCACCAACGATCAGCTCATGTTTGAACATTTTCCGCACAGCGTGGGGGTGGCCAATATCCGCCGCTTTGTAAACCAGTTGCTGCATTTGCCGCGCTATATCACCCGCAGCGAACGTGGTGCCGGGTTTGCCGAAGTGGCTCATTACATTCTGGAAGCGCGGTGCCGGTGAACCAACCCGTCATCACGGTCCCTTCAGCGCGGCTGGGCCTACTCAGCATTTTTGGCTCCACCTTGTTCCAGCTGTCTGGCATATTCATGCTGTCTCCCCTGTTGCTGTTGCTACTCAAAGGCGCCCAGGTCTCCAACACGGTAGCGGGCCTGTTTGCCGCCACCACGTGGCTGGGTATTTTCGTGATGACGCCGTTTGCCTCTGTGGTAACCCAAAAACTGGGGCGCCGACCCGCCATGTGGCTGGCCTCCACTGTGCCGTTAGTGGCCGCCACAGGTTTTCTGCTGACGAACAGTCTGTGGCTGTGGTTTGTACTGGAATTGATGGCAGGTGTGGCCGGTGGATTGCGTTGGGTGCTGGCCGAGGCCTTTATCGCTGAGTTTGCGCCGCCCGAACAAATCGGTCGCTATATCGGTACCTATGCCACCATGGTGGGCGTCACCTTTGTGGTCGGCCCAGCGGTGCTGTCCTGGGTCGGCGCCGACAACCCTGGTGCGCTCTGGGTGGTCATCGGCTTGCTCGCCTTCGGTCTGGGCTGGACCGCCCTGATACCGCGCCTGCCACCCGATCACGACAGCCGCACGGCCCGCGTCGGCCTGCATGGCCTGTGGCATGCCGTGCTGGCCCATCCGGTCATCATGCTGGCGGGCTTTGTCGGCGGATTTTTTGAACTCGGTCTGGCCTCCATACTGCCCCTTTATGGACTTGCGCTGGGTCTGAGTGCAAGCGCTGCGGCGCTGCTGGTGTCAGTCAGTGGAATGGGTGGCACCGCCGCCGCATTGCCCGCGGGGTTGCTGGCCGATCGATTTGCCTCGCCCGCTGTGGGGCGTCGCTTCATGATGACAGGCTTCACGTTGATCATCGTGCTGAGTACCTGCGCCAGCCCTTTTGTGCCGAACGCGCACTGGCTGGTTTGGCCCATCGCGTGTGTCTGGGGCGCCAGCGGTGGCGCGCTCTACACACTGGCCATGATCGACATTGGCGCGCGCGAAAAAGGCATCACCCTGGTCAATAGCACGGCCGTGCTGGTGCTGACCTATACGCTGGGTGGTTTGGTTGCATCCGCTGCGTCAGGCGCACTGATTGACTGGTCGCCCGCGCTGGGCTTTCCCGCAGTGTTGATCGGTGTTGCCGCGCTAGGCCTGATGGCGCTGCTCACGACGTGTCGCGCCAGCACGTAGGCCACACCCATTGCGCGGGACAATACCGGGTCTAGTCAGCCAATTTTGCATCAGGAGTCGCCATGTTTTTTGCCACTGATCTCAGCACCGTTACCCATGGCATTCAGCTTGCCGTGGCACCGGTGTTCCTGCTAACAGCGGTATCGGCCATGATCGGCACCGTAGCCGGTCGACTGGGGCGCATCATTGACCGCGCGCGGCTGGTCGAGGACCGGATTGAATCGGCACCCGTCGCGGATACCGTGACGGCAGCCTACGCCGAGCTGGCCGGTTTGCGCTTGCGCGGCAGTCTGGTGAACACCTGTATTGCACTGCTCACTTTTTGCGCCATCATGATCGGGCTGACCATCGTCGTGCTGTTTCTGGGTGAAACCACCGAGTTGCAGATCTTTAAGTTGGCGACCCTCTTTTTCCTGTCCGGCGTGGTTTGTTTTTTACTGGCGTTGGTGTGCTTTTTGAGTGAGACACTGCTGGCGACCCGTGTCCTCAAATTTGCGCGACCAAGAGGCAATTGAAAACGCGCCAAACCTAAATTCGCGCCAGCACCGCCGCCAATGCGACGCCTGTATGCGTGCCCATCTTCACCACGCCTTCCGGCGTTGCAGCCGCCACCACACGGCCGCCGGCGTCGCCGCCTTCAGGCCCCAAGTCGATCACCCAGTCGGCTTCGGCGATGACGTCAAGGTCATGCTCGATCACCACCACGCTGTGGCCGCCATCGACCAGGCGATGCAATACCTTGACCAGTTTCTCCACGTCGGCCATGTGCAGGCCGACGGTCGGTTCGTCCAGCACGTACAAGGTGTGTGGCGCCTTCATCCCACGCCGGGTGATGTCGTCGCGCACCTTGCTCAGTTCGGTCACCAGCTTGATACGCTGCGCCTCGCCGCCGCTCAGCGTCGGCGAAGGCTGACCCAGCGTCAGATAACCCAAGCCCACGTCCTTGAGCAGTTGCACCGGGTGGCTGATGTTGGGCATGGCGGCAAAAAATTCCACCGCTTCGTCCACTTCCATTTGCAGCACGTCGCCAATGTTCTTGCCGCGCCAGGTGACAGCCAGCGTCTCCGGGTTGAAGCGCGCGCCCTTGCAGGTTTCGCACAGCACTTTCACGTCGGGCAAAAAGCTCATGGCGATGGTGCGTATGCCCTGCCCTTCGCAGCCCGCACAGCGCCCCTCTCCCGTATTGAAGCTGAAGCGGTTGGCGGCATAGCCGCGTGCCTTGGCTTCCAGCGTGTCGGCAAACAGCTTGCGGATGATGTCCCAAAAACCGATGTAGGTGGCCGGGCAACTGCGCGGCGTTTTGCCAATGGGCGTCTGGTCGACTTCCAGCACCCGGTCCACCACCTCGAAACCGGTCACAGACTCGCAACCGGTCCAGTTGATTTTTTCGCCAGCGGCCAGGGCGTCGCGACCGGCTTTGGTGCTGCGCTTTTGCACCGCCATCTGCACGTTGGCCAGCAGCACGTCACGCGCCAGCGTGGATTTGCCGGAGCCCGAGACGCCAGTAACGGCGACCAGGCGGCTTAAGGGGACTTGGGTTGTGATGTTTTGCAGGTTATGCAGGTGTGCACCTTTGATGGTGATCCAGCGTTGCGCTTGCAGTACCGCCAAATTGCCCAACGGTCCCACGGCTGAAGGTGATTTGCCGGGCAACGATGTTGAGCTTGCGTCCGAGGCGCCCGACGAATTGCCTTCAGCCGCCGCGCGCAATGAGACCACCCGACGGATTTTCAAAGGATGCTTCATCGCATGCAGCAGGTAGCGACCGGTTTGCGAGTCGCCGGCTTTGACGATATCGGCTACCGTGCCTTCAGCCACCAGGCGCCCGCCGCGCTTGCCGGCACTGGGACCGATGTCAATGATGTGCTCGGCGTGGCGAATGGTGTCCTCGTCGTGCTCCACCACCACCAGCGTATTGCCCTTGTCACTCAGGCTTTGCAGTGCGCCCAGCAGAATCTGGTTGTCGCGCGCGTGCAAACCGATGGTGGGTTCGTCCAGCACGTAGCACACACCTTGCAGATTGCTGCCCAGTTGCGCCGCCAGCCGGATGCGCTGGGCTTCACCGCCACTGAGCGTCGGGGCACCTCGGTCCAGCGTGAGATAGCCCAGGCCCACTTGCTCCAGAAACTCAAGGCGACTTTTGATTTCGGGCACAAGGTCCCGCGCGATGTCCGTCTCGCGCTGGCTCATGCGGCCCTGGCGTTGGATGGATTCAACCCATTGCCGAAGGTCGGTCACGCTCAGGCGGGCCAGCTCGGTGATGGCGACACCGTCAATCGCCTGTTTGCCAGCCGTGCCAGAAGTCGCCCCGCCTGCCAGTTGCAGGCCAAACTTGACGGCGCGGGCGGTGGCGTTGAGCCGTGTCCCATGGCAGCTTGGGCAAGCCGCATCCAGCAGGTCCTCCACTTCGGGTTCGGCGAAAGTTTGCTCCCGGCCCTTGTTGTCGTCGTCCCGCACCGAGTCATCAAACACCTTGCGCTGCTCTTTGCTCAATTTGACACCGGTGCCGACGCAATCCGGGCACCAGCCGTGCTTGCTGTTGTAGGAAAAAAGGCGCGGGTCCAGTTCGGCATAGCTGGTACTGCACACGGGGCAGGCACGCTTGGTGGAAAACGCATCCAGTGTGCCGATGGCTGCGGTCGGGGTGCCGTCCTGCATGGCCTCGCGCAGGCCAGTCAAATTGCTCAGCACATGCAGCACGCCTTTGCCATGCGTCAGCGTGGCAGCCAGTGCTGCCCGTAGTTGCGACTCCAACTCGGGCCGCACATCCAGGCTGACCACTGGCAACTCAATCGTATGTTCCTTGAAACGGTCAATGCGCGGAAAACCGGTGGTCGGCAAAAAGTTGCCGTCGACCCGCAGATGCGTGAAACCGCGCGGCCGCGCCCAGTCCGCCAGTTCAGTGTAGACACCCTTGCGGTTCATCACCAGCGGCGCCAGCAAACCAATATGCTGGCCAGAGAAGTTTTTCAACAGTTGCGCGGCAATGCTGTCGGGCGTTTGCGGTGCCACCGCCGTGCCATCGTGGATGCAATGCTGGGTGCCCAGCTTGACATACAGCAGGCGCAAAAAATGCCAGACCTCGGTGGTGGTACCGACGGTTGACTTTCTGCCACCTCTTGAGAGTCGCTGCTCGATCGCGACCGTGGGCGGGATGCCGTACACCGCGTCCACTTCGGGCCGACCGGCCGGCTGCACAATGCTCCTGGCGTAGGCGTTGAGTGACTCCAGATAACGGCGCTGGCCTTCGTTGAACAAAATGTCAAACGCCAGTGTGGATTTACCGGAGCCGGAGACGCCGGTGATGACGCTGAATTTGCCGCGCGGAATATTCACGCTCAAGCTTTTGAGGTTGTGTTCGCGCGCGTTGATGATCTGGATGGAGTTATCAGACACACCGCTATCGGCAGCAGCGCTTGCCAAGTAATCTCCTCGAAATTCATTCACTTCATGCAAGCCTCCCATCGCATCCGCGTACTCGCGCAGGGCTTTGCCGGTGTGTGACGTCGGGTGCAATCGCACATCTTCCGGCGTGCCATAGGCCACCACGTGGCCGCCCGCCTCACCCCCTTCCGGTCCCAGGTCAATCAGCCAGTCGCTGGCACGGATCACATCGAGGTTGTGCTCAATGACGATCAGCGAATGCCCGGCATCCTGCAGCTTGCGCAAGGCGCGCATCAGCTTGGCAATGTCGTCAAAATGCAGGCCGGTGGTGGGCTCGTCAAACATGAACAGGGTGCCGCGTCGGGCCGTGGCCTGGCGGCTGGCGCTGGTATTTCTGGCGGCTTCGGCCAAAAAGCCAGCCAGCTTGAGACGCTGCGCCTCACCACCCGAAAGCGTTGGCACCGGCTGGCCGAGCTTGACGTACTCCAGTCCCACATCCACGATCGGTTGCAGCGCGCGAATGACGTCACGGTCCGCCGCAAAAAAGAGACTGGCCTCGCTGACCGTCAGATTCAGGATGTCGGCAACATTGACAATCACAAGCTGGCTTGATCCCGCCAAATTCGCTCTGCGCTCGATGGTGACTTCGAGTATTTCGGGACGGTAACGCTTGCCATCGCAATCCGGGCAACGCAAATAGACGTCGCTCAAAAACTGCATTTCGACATGCTCAAAACCGGATCCACCGCAGGTGGCGCAGCGCCCGTCGCCGTTGTTGAAACTGAATTTGGATGCGGTGTAACTGCGCTGACGCGACAGCGGCGCGTTGGCGAATATTTCGCGAATGGCATCCCAGGCACCGACATAACTGGCTGGGTTGGAGCGCGCTGTTTTGCCAATCGGAGATTGGTCCACAAACACCACATCACTGAGCTGCTCGGCGCCCAGCAGGCGCTCATGCAGGCCTGGCGTTTCGGTGGCTCTGCCAAAGTGGCGCAGCAGGGCCGGTGCCAGCACATCCTGGATCAAAGTGGACTTTCCGGAACCACTGACACCAGTCACGCAGACCAGCCGCTGCAGCGGAAATTCGACCGTGACATTCTTCAGGTTGTGGTCGCGCGCGCCCTCCAGAATAAGGCGCGGTGTGTTGGGTTCGACCAGCCGTTTGAAACCCATGCCCACCTGCTTGCGTCCACCCAGGTAGGCACCGGTCAACGTGTCAACATGGCGCAGATTGGCAGTCGATCCGTCAAACACGATTTGCCCGCCACGCTCGCCGGGACCGGGACCCATGTCGATCATGCGATCTGCGGCCAGCATCACAGCCGGGTCGTGCTCTACCACCACCAGCGTGTTACCGGCGTCACGCAAGCGCTGCATGGCGAGGATGATGCGGTGCATGTCACGCGGGTGCAGGCCAATGCTGGGCTCGTCCAGCACAAACAAGGTATTGACCAGCGAAGTGCCAAGGGCCGTGGTCAGGTTGATGCGTTGTACTTCACCCCCGGACAGGGTGCGGCTCTGGCGGTCCAGCGTCAGGTAGCCGATGCCGACATCGCACAGGTATTTGAGACGGGTGGTGATCTCACCCAGCAACAGTTGCAGCGTCTTGTAGTCAGCCGAAGTCGGAGCGGGATTGGGGGATGCGGGGGGTGACGATTTTGAGCTTGCGTATGAGGAGACCGCCGTATCCCCTAATCCCGCTTGCAGCGTGTCAAAAAATACTCGCAACCGGTCCAGGGGCAACTGCATCAGATCGTGCAGGCACAGCCCCGGCAAGGCTTCAAGCTGCTGTCGTGACCATTTCACTCCGACCGGCATGAAGCGCTTGCCAGGCTCCAGCACGGCGTTGGCAACCGCCTTGCTGCCAACACGCCACAACAAACTTTCAAGCTTCAACCGGGCTGCACCGCAGACGCCGCACGGTGTGTAGCTGCGGTACTTGGACAGCAGCACTCGAATGTGCATTTTGTAGGCTTTGGTCTCCAGATATTCAAAGAAGCGCTTGATGCCGAACCAGTGCTGGTTCCACTTGCCGTTCCAGTTCGGCGAGCCGCTGACCACCCAGTGTTGCTGCTCCGGTGTCAGCTTGTTCCAGGGTGTATCGCGTGGGATGCCAGCCGCCTCGGCGTGGCGCATCAAATCATCCTGGCATTCTGCCCAGGCCGGGGTTTGCATCGGTTTGACGGCGCCAGCGCGCAGCGTCAGCTTCTCGTTCGGAATCACCAGCGCGTAATCAACGCCAATGACCCGACCAAAGCCACGACAGGTTTCGCAGGCGCCAACGGCAGAGTTGAAAGAGAACATCGACGCGATCGGGTCGGTGTAGCGCGCATCGCTTTCCGGGCAGTGCAGGCCGGTGGAAAATCTCCAGATGGCTGTGTCGTCGACATAGACCGCGATGCGCCCGCTGCCGTGTTTGAGCGCAACTTCAATCGCCTCCAGCACACGGGCGCGCTCGGCAGTGGCTAGCGGAAACCGGTCCGCGACCACATCGATTACTTTTCGAACCCCCGCCGCGCTTGCCACCTCGCGTTCGGCCTGCACTTTGGTGAAGCCACTGACAGACAGCCATTGCTCGATTTCTTCTGGCGACGTGTTGGCCGGCAATTCCACCGGAAAGGTGACAGCGAGACGCGCTCCCGAGGGGGTCGTGCCTTGCTTGGGGCGGCCCGGCGCTGCGGCGGCCTGCGTGCGCTCCACTAGCTGCGCATAGATGCTCTCAGCCGAATCATGCTGCACCGCTTGTGCCGTCTCGCGGTCAAACAATTGGCCAGCTCGTGCAAACAACAACTTCAAGTGGTCATTGAGCTCGGTCATGGTGCCAACCGTCGAGCGCGATGAGCGCACCGTGTTGGTCTGGTCAATGGCAATCGCCGGCGGCACACCTTCCACCTTGTCGACGGCGGGCTTGTCCATGCGGTCCAGGAACTGGCGGGCATAAGCCGAGAAAGTCTCCACGTAGCGCCGCTGTCCCTCGGCATACAGGGTATCGAATACCAGGCTCGACTTGCCCGAACCGCTGGGTCCGGTGACCACCGTCAGCTCGCCGGTGCGAATGTCGAGGTCAAGATTTTTGAGGTTATGCTGGCGCGCACCGCGAATGCGGATGATTCCCTGGGGCATGATGGGTCTTATGGATGTCAAGGCAGAACATTTTAGGGACTTCCACTACACCGCCTTGGCGCAGGGCTATCCACCAAAACCCGCTCCAGATGTATGCTTGCTGCCTGGGTTTTCATTTGTAAAAATTTGGCGGGCAGGTTGCAAGCACTCAGGATGTGTCAGATCTACCCCCAAGCACGCAGGAATTCATCATGGCAATTGTTCGTTTTGTAGCCTTGGCCAGCGCACTGCTTTTTTGCTGCTCAACGATCCCGGCGCAGATACTGATTGGACAAACTGTAGGTGTCACTGGCGCTGTCGCCGCCACCGTGAAGGAATCCAGCGCCGGTGCCATGCTCTATATTGATGCCGTCAACGCCAAGGGCGGCATCGGCGGCGAAAAAATTCAAATCATCACGCTGGACGACAAGTTTGATACCAAACTAACTGCCATCAATGCGCGCAAATTGATTGAAGAGCGCAAGGTGCTGGCCCTTTTCATGACCCGCGGCACACCCCATACCGAGGGCATCATTGCGCTTCTCGATCAGTATGGGGTGCCTCTAATCGGCCCCTCCACCGGTGCCATGGTGCTGCACACGCCGGTGAAAAAACATATCTTCAATGTCCGGGCCACCTATCAGCGTGAGGCCGAAAAAGCGATCGCACACCTTACCTCCATTGGCATGACGCGGATTGCCATCATTCACGTCGACGACAGCTTTGGCGCCGATGGATTGGAAGGGGCACAAAAAGGACTGCGGGCGGCCAAAATTGAAGCCGTCGCAATAGCAAAATTCGACCGCAGCAAGCCGGATTTTTCTGCCATCGCCGCCCTCATGTTTAAAACGCAAGCCCAGGCCATCATGATCATCGGTTCTGGCACCGCCGTGGTGGACGGTATCAAGGCAGTCAAGGCCACTGGAACGAGCGCCCAGTTCGTCACCCTGTCGAACAATGCCTCCGGTGGATTTGTCAAACTATTGGGTGAACAGGCGCACGGCGTCATCGTCAGCCAGGTGATGCCGCAATCCTATAGCTTTCCCATTGTCAAAGAAGCAACACAACTGGCCAAAGCCCACAACATCACCGACCTCAGCCCTGCCATGCTGGAGG
The DNA here is from genome assembly GCA_037141865.1 of Comamonadaceae bacterium. Taxonomy (GTDB): domain Bacteria; phylum Pseudomonadota; class Gammaproteobacteria; order Burkholderiales; family Burkholderiaceae_C; genus Rhodoferax. The sequence goes on from JBAXBQ010000008.1 coordinate 54,337, forward strand.
GTTTTGCTTCAGCCAAGGTACTGGTGGAGGCGCTGCGTCGTTCGACCAAACCGCCAACGCGCGAAGGCCTCCAGCGCGCCCTGGAAGGCATGCAAAAATTTGATATTGGCGGGATGGACATCAGTTACAGCCCGACACACCACAGCGGGCTCGACTTTGCCGATTTGTCGATCATTAGCGCGGGCGGCAAATTCATGCGATGAGCCAAGCGCACAGCGGCGCTAATCGTTGAGGGCCTTTTCCAGCGCGACACAGGCCTTGTCCCCAACAGCGGCCCGAATTTTGGGTAACAGTGCCAGCAAGTCGTCAAAGCCACGGGCCGCTTCGATCGCCAGATTCAACCTGAAGCCGCGCAAACCAATCGCGGCGGTCAACCGCGTTGCAATTGGCATGGCTGCCATGTAGCGCTCCTGCGGAGAACGGTTGCTGACCACCTTTGCGCTGGCAACGTTAGCGCTGGGCGGTGCCGATAGCGCGGCCACCGAATCAGTTGCAGCCAGCAGAAATCCTTGCTGGACCAGATGCTCAATATCATCCTGGGTAGTTCCAAGGCCGGCCGTCACCGCCAACACCTGGTCACCCGATTTGACACCGTCAAACAGAATGAAGACCGAGCGCTGGCGCGCCGACAACAAGGTCGAGCGGGCTTTGAATGCCTGCATACCCGCTTCTGTTTTCAGATATTTCATTGGTCACATTCTAGTGTCAACAAACCCGCCCAGCGCTTTTTGTTGGCATGGCAAGATGGCAAAAAAAGGCCCTCACTGGGAGGGCCTCTTTGTAACTGCCAGTCGCCAAAACTGATGGCGACCGCATGAACCAGAAATCGTCTTAGTCGTTGGCGTAAATGTCAACGTCTTTGGTTTCTTTCACGAACAGCGTGCCAACCACGAAAGTCATGGCGGCAATGGTGATCGGATACCACAGCCCGCTGTATATATTGCCTTGTGCCGCCACAATCGAGAACGAAATGGCGGGCAGGAAACCACCGAACCAGCCATTGCCAATGTGATAAGGCAAACTCATGGAGGTGTAGCGAATCCGCGTCGGGAACAGTTCCACCAACATGGCAGCTATCGGTCCGTACACCATGGTCACGTAAATCACCAGGATGGTCAGAATCAGCACCAACATGAGCCAGTTGCTCGAGCCGACTTCAATCGGATCGGCTTTGGCCGGATAGCCGGCGTCATTTAGAGCAGTCCGAACTTCCTTCTCAAAACGGGCCTTTTCTTCTTTGGCATTGGGGGCCTTGCCATCGTAGGCGGCAATCGACTTGTCGCCCACCTTGACGGTGGCTACAACACCGGTCTGCGCCACGCTGTCGTAATTTACGCCTGAATTTGACAGGTAGACGCGCGCCAAATCACAGGGTGTGGTGAATTTGGCAGTACCGGTCAAATTCAGAATCAGGTTGCAACTCGCCGAATCCGATACCACCGTGACTGGCGATTTTTGGATCGCTTGCTGCAACTTGGGGTTGGCGTAAGTGGTGAGCGCGTTGAACAAGGGGAAGTAAGTCAACACTGCCAGCAGGCAACCCGCCATGATGATGGGTTTGCGGCCAATCTTGTCGGACCAGGCGCCAAAGAAAATAAAGAATGGCGTCCCCAGAATGAGCGAGACAGCGATCAGAATATTGACGGTCGGTCCATCCACCTTGAGGAAGGTTTGCAGGAAAAACAGGGTGTAAAACTGGCCCCCGTACCACACTGTGGCCTGCCCGGCGGTCAGGCCGATCAAGGCCAGAATGACGATCTTCAGGTTTTTCCACTGACCGAAGGACTCCGACAACGGGGCCTTGGAAGTCTTGCCTTCAGCCTTCATCTTGGCAAAAGCGGGCGACTCGTTCAGTTTCAGGCGAATCCAGACTGACACACCCAGCAGGATGCCAGACATGGCATAGGGAATGCGCCAAGCCCACTCGACAAAGTCTTTTTCGCCAAAGTAAGTGCGTGTGCCCAGAATCACCATCAGGGCCAGCATCAGACCCACCGTTGCGGTGGTTTGAATCCAGGAGGTGTAAAAGCCGCGTCGGCCGTGCGGCGCGTGCTCGGCCACGTAGGTGGCCGCACCACCATATTCGCCACCCAAGGCCAGACCCTGAAACATGCGCAACGCGATCAAAGCGATTGGCGCAATGATGCCGGCCGTTTTGTAAGTTGGCAAAAACGCCACCAGAAAGGTCGACAAGCCCATGATCACAATGGTGATCAGGAACGTGTATTTGCGGCCAATCATGTCGCCCAGACGACCGAATACCAAGGCGCCAAATGGACGCACCGCAAAGCCGGCCGCGAACGCCAGCAGCACAAAAATATTTCGTGTGCTTTCATCCAGTGCGGTGAAGAAGTTGGCCGCAATGATGGCCGACATGACACCGAACAGATAAAAGTCATACCACTCAAAGATGGTGCCAAGCGAAGACGCGAAGATAACCATCTTCTCGCCTTCAGACATGGGCCGAGGTACCGCTGCAGTAGCCATATTGATGTCTCCAAAAGTTGAATGAATAACACCTCTGTGGGTGTTCAGCGCGAACTATTGAACAGCTAGCTGACCGGATTCTGACGCGCTACTTGTAAAACCTTGCGACTAGCTGATCGCATCCTTACTGCTTAAGTAGTTACCCGCTCTTACGCTTTCTCAATATGAAATTCAGCGCCAGAATGACCCTGAAAGCAACATGGTGGCTGCATTGAAGCATAGGGAAAACATATTCATCTATTTCAAATGACCCGCTTCGCAGCGCACTAACGATGCGAAAGACACAAGGCAATCACAAACGTAAGGACTTGGTCAGCACCTCTTTGCAAAATCCGCACGTGTGTTGAAGACACATGTCTTGCTACCAATTCCAACTTACCTTGAGGAGACCCACATGAGTGATCCAGTGGTCGTCAAAATCCAGAACAATCCAAAGTATCTGGCGCTTCGAAAAAAACGCAACAGCATCGGCTGGGCGCTGACACTGCTGATGATGGTCGTGTACTACGGCTACATCGCGTTGATTGCCTTCAACAAGCCCTTTCTTGCGCAACCGATTGGTGCCGGCGTGACCACGCTGGGTATCCCTATCGGCATGGGGGTTATTGTGTTCACCGTTGTGATCACTGCAATTTACGTACGCCGCGCCAACAACGAGTTTGACGCGCTGACCAGCGAAATTTTGAAGGATGCGGCGAAATGAAAATAATGAAGACGAGTATGGCAGCCTTGTTGTTGCTGATACTGGCGGGAACTGCGCAGGCGGCCGGCGCCGACCTCGGGCAAGTCGACAAGCAGCCCACCAACTGGGTGGCGATCAGCATGTTTGGTGGCTTCGTGATTCTGACCTTGTTCATCACCAAGTGGGCGGCTGCCAAAACCAAATCGGCGGCTGACTTTTACACCGGTGGCGGTGGCATCACGGGTTTTCAGAACGGCCTGGCCATTGCCGGCGATTACATGTCCGCCGCCTCCTTTCTGGGCATCTCTGCCGCCGTCATGGCCACCGGCTATGACGGTCTGATTTACTCGATTGGCTTTTTGGTCGGCTGGCCGGTGGTCACCTTCCTGATGGCCGAGCGTTTGCGCAATCTGGGCAAATTCACCTTTGCCGACGTTGCCGGCTATCGCTTCCAGCAAACCCCGATCCGGGTTTTTGCCGCTTCCGGCACGCTGGTGGTGGTCGCCTTCTACCTGATCGCCCAGATGGTCGGCGCCGGTGCCCTGATCAAGCTGCTGTTTGGACTCGACTACTGGCTGGCGGTGGTGATCGTCGGCGCACTGATGATGGTGTACGTTTTGTTTGGCGGCATGACCGCCACCACCTGGGTGCAGATCATCAAAGCCTGTCTGCTGCTGGGCGGCGTGACCTTCATGGCTTTCATGGTCATGGCGCAGTACGGCTTCAGCCCGGAAGCCCTGTTTGCTGAAGGGGTGAAAGTCAGAACCGGCATCGCGTCGAATGGCGGCAAGAACGCTGAGGATGCGGCCAAAATTGGCCTCGCCATCATGGGTCCGGGCGGTTTTGTGAAAGACCCCATTTCGGCCATTTCGTTTGGTATGGCCCTGATGTTTGGCACCGCCGGTCTGCCGCACATCCTGATGCGCTTCTTCACCGTTCCCGACGCCAAGCAAGCGCGTAAATCGGTGCTCTGGGCGACCACCTGGATTGGCTACTTCTATGTGCTGATTTTCATCATCGGCTTCGGCGCCATCACGCTGGTGCTGACCAACCCCGAGTTTGCGGATACTGCCAAAGGCATCATCAAAGGTGGTGGTGGCTCGGCCAACATGGCGGCGGTGCTGGTGGCCAAAGCGGTCGGCGGCAACGTCTTCTTCGGCTTTATTTCTGCCGTAGCATTCGCGACGATTCTTGCGGTAGTGGCCGGCCTGACTTTGTCCGGTGCCTCTGCGGTCTCGCATGACATCTACGCCACCGTGATAAAGAAAGGCAAGGTTGACAGTGCCTCCGAGCTCAAGGTGTCGCGCATCACGACGGTAGTTCTGGGCATTGTCGCGGTGGCCCTCGGCATTGCGTTCGAAAAGCAGAACATCGCGTTCATGGTGTCGCTGGCCTTTGCCATTGCCGCATCGGCCAACTTCCCGGTGCTGTTCATGGCGGTACTCTGGAAAGACTGCACCACCAAGGGGGCTGTCATTGGCGGCTTTCTTGGCTTGATATCTTCTGTCGGCCTGACCGTCGTGTCGCCCTCGGTCTGGGAAGCCACCTTGGGCTACCCCAAGGGTTCGGCATTGTTCCCCTACACCTCGCCGGCGCTGTTTTCCATGACCATTGGTTTCGTCGGCATCTGGCTGTTCTCCATTCTGGATCGCAGCCCCAATGCGGCGAAGGAACGGGCCGCCTTTCCGGCACAGCAAGTGCGTTCGGAAACCGGCTTCGGCGCATCCAAAGCTTCTGGCCACTAAGAGCCCAGTCAGGCGCCAGCGTACAGCCTGCGTCTTTATGGATTTCAACCGGGCCCAGTGCCCGGTTTTTTTCGTGGGTTCGGATGCGTTTCGGTGCTGGATATTGAAAACAGAACACGTCATTTGCGGCCATTTCAGTCAGCGGCCGTTGCGACTTTGATGCCTGCAATTTCAACTTGGCGGTTCGGTACCAGCGTGAGTCGGGTTGGGCCAGAACCGGTTCACCCTGCAGGGACCGATCGAGGTCCTGGGAGAACTCCATGGCGCTGCTATAGCGATCGACAGTGCGCTTTTTGAGGGCCTTTTACAGGATAGCGGTCATATTTTTTGTTCGGCCTGAAAATTTTTGCTCTGCGGGATGTCAATCCAACTCGGCGGTGAGAAAAAGGGGGGCTTTTCCCATTTACGTCTCACGGAGCGCTCAGATATTCCCATCGCTTCAGCGATTTCTGGCTCTGTCAAGCCGCCAAAGTAGCGCAACTCCAACACCTGAGCCAGATTTTCATCGGCCTGCGCCAGCACTTGCAAGGCTTCATGCAGCCGCAGGACGTCGTCCTCGGCCACGCCAAACTTGTCGGACAAGGCCGTATCCGCACCAGATGTTCGGCGTCGCCACCGCGCCTTTCAGCGGCTCTGCTACGAGCAAAGTCGACGATGACTGCGCGCATGACAGTGGCTGCGTAGGCAAAAAATGTCTTCTGTCTTCAACGGCAAGGCTTTGCTTACCAATGAGCTTGAGGTATGACTCGTGTACCAGCGAGGTGGTGTCCAAAAGAGTGAAGCTCTGATGCTGGCGCAAGTCATCGTAGAGCAGGCTGAATGCCTGGCCCGCCGACTGTTGGTCGCCGCTGCGCGTTGCTGCCAGTAACTGCGTTAGCTCCGCCATCTCGCCAACCTTTCATCAAGCCGGACTCTGTGCCTGCGATTTTGCGGGCTTCCAGGGCAACGTGGGCTGACGGCCCTTGCTTATAAATCCAACCGGGCCATGCGCCCGGTATTTTTGCGCATAAACTCAACCGTTACCCTCGAAAAACGAATGAAACGGTGGTTCAGCTTTCCTTCAGTTCAGATCGCACTGTGCGTCAGTGTTTATGCGCTCGTGGGTTACTACCTGGGGGTATTTGCATTCGTGTTTGCGCTGCCACTCTTCGCCACCGCCATTTCCCGCCCGGCTTTCGCACTGCTATCCAGCTACCGACACAAGGTTCTCCAGCATGTTTGGCTTCCGGTTCACGGCCAGCACTATGTGTTCATGGAGATGACAATCCATGTCGCAGAAGATCATGACCGATGCCGTTGGGTCAGTTTGGTCGACGTACAAAAGGTCGTGGGTGTCACCGCCAATGAGCGCACTCTGACGCGTACCTATCCGGGTCTGCTGAAAATGATCGGGCAGCCGGCCCAAATGCATATCCGCGACGACGCCCTGGTAACCCACTTGAGCAAGGAAAACAAGCCGGCCGCCCTCAAATTCAGGACCTGGGTTGAGCGAAACATCGCGTTTCCGGGAAGGACGGTGCGCAAGCGACTGGGGATCATCCCGACGAACAACCATCAAGAACGTGACTGAGCCCAATTACATGTCGGCATTGGCTGCTCGCTCGTCAGGAAAGCCGCAACCCACCGATGTCAGCCTTTTGCGACAGCATTCACATTCTTGCGAAAAGCTCGCCAGAGAGCCAAATCGTAGGTAATTTTTAGAATACCGCAGGCCACCAAAGGGGCTGCCAACCACCCGGCCGCAAACAACGCGCCGCCCAGCGTCAGACTGACAGCCGAGGCCAGGCTGTGCGGCACAGCCGTGAAGCCGGCGGCGGCGGTTCTCTCCCCGGGTGTGACCACCGCCATGGCAAACGCGCCACGCGCCGGAACGCCCATTTGCGACAGCAGCAAGCCGAGTGCAACCGGAAGACTTGTTGAAAACGCCGCAGCAATCAGGCACAGGCTCGCTGGAATATGGGTGAACACCATGGTGTTGAGCAAACCGATGCGTTTCGCCAGATGTGGTGCCGCGAGCTGGGACGTTGCCATGAGGAGTCCGAACCAGAAGAAAAAGGCGCCAGCCGCCGACAGGGACATGTCAAAACGTTGAAACAGCCAAAGTGCCAACAGCGAATTCACTACCAGCCCTCCAGCGGACGAGTCTACCGAGAAAAGAGCGGCAAGTCGAAATACAAATTTGCGCGAGGGACCCAGGGGAATGGGCGGCAGCTGTTTTACTTCAAGTCTCGGTGCCGGCAAGCCCCGGTACAACAGCCATACCATGCAGCCAACCAATCCGTGGAGCGAGAACATTATCTGCAATGCCGTGATTCTGGTGATTCCGGTAAAGACCACGAGCTGATCGGGCAGAACAGTCGCCAAAGTACCGATGGCTGCAAACAACGCGCCAAGCAAGCTGTATCGCGCCAACAGCGCGGTGCGCGCCTCACCCTGAGCAGCGTCTGCCAGTCGGGCATGCTCGAGTGGCAGAAACACACTCACGTCACCGGAACTTGGATTCAGCGTGCCGACGAATGCGATCAGAAGTAAGGGCCAGAAATCGGTACTGATGGCGAAGGCAAATCCGGTTGCAGCCATCAGAACCGCCGCACTGAGCAATATCCTTCGATGGTGAAAATGATACCCCCAGGTGCCTAGCGCCAAAGCGGCGATTGCTGATCCGAGCAGGTTTGCGCTTGCCAGAATCCCCATCTCCCATGTGCCAAGCCCAGCGCCAGAAGGTGGGAGGGCAACGGGATCGAGACGTAGCCATCGGCAAAAGCTCTCAACGCGCGACCTATGAGCAAAGGCAGCACGGCGGCGTTGGCGCCAGCCGGAACCAGCCACCGCTAAATCACAACATCACCATATTTCTGGCACTTCTCAATTTTGGCGGGGTTAGGCCCCGCAATGTCTGCCGGTCTGCGCCAGCAAGAAGACGCACGCACATTGTGCACTGAACCAGCTACTTGTTGACCATCCGGCTCTGGTCACAAATCTCTTAGCTGCTTTAGCTTGATAAACGCCAGTGCCGCCATCACGGCGTCATTGAGAGCATCGTGCGCCTCACGCACGGGCAGACCAAGATCATTCATCATGGTGGCAAAGCGCAGGTCAATATCGGCGTTGGCCTGCTGTTGATAAGGCGGAAGCTGCCTGAATTTGTAGTCGTAATACAGACTTGAAACTTCAATTTTGGCTTGCGGCAAACCCTGACCCAACATGGGCCAGATGGCGCGGTGCAGCATGGCGAGGTCAAATTCGAGGTAGTAACCCACCAAGGGTCGGCTGCCAATGAAATGCATGAGACGCTGCATCGCGTCCTCGATCGGCAAACCCTGAGCCACGTCGCGTTCACGCAGTCGATGAATGCGCACACTCTCGGCCGACACGCCGCGCTGCGGGCGCACCAGCAATTCGAGCCGTTCGCTGGTCATGATGCGGTTGCCGACAATACGCACGGCACCAATGGAAATGATCTCGTCGGTGCGCACATTCAGGCCGGTCGTCTCACAGTCAAGCGCAACCCACTCATCGGCCGGCGCCGGATCGAACATGAAGCGAAAAGCCGGCATGCCCAGGTGGTAAAGCAGCCACTCGCGCTTGAGGGAAGCCCACCACAGCGCCGGCAGAAAGAAGTCCTGCATTACATCGTGTCCAGATGGAAGCGATAGCGCAGCAGTGCTTTGAAGCGCTTGACCACCCCCAGCGTGTCCTTCAGCAGGTCACGGTCCAGGCTGCTGAGCCGTGCCACGTTGACCGCGCCGGTCACCGCCTTGCCAGTTTCCAGCTCAGCCAGTCCGGCTTTAAGTTTCAGGCCCATGAAATAGTGCAGGCTGTCAGTTAAATCCAGACCCATGGCGGCATCCAGCTTGCCCTCATTGACCAGCGTCGTAATGCGGCCCGTGGTACTGATTTCCGGGATGCGATGCGCCATCGCCAGGCTGCGAATGCCGTGCACAATGGGAAAAATGCCTTCTTTCTTGAGATTGAGTTGCTGATCGGTCTCGCCCAGACCCAGCAAGCGATTCCACCAGCCGGTGCTGGAGCCGAAGGAATCAATCGCTGCCGCAAAGCGACTCAATATGGCGTCGTTGTCGGTTGCGATCTGCATCAGGCCACGTCGCACCTGTTCCAGCAGACGGTCGTCGCCACAAACCGTGTGCGCATCCATGAAGATGGCCAGATTCATCAAGCTGTCGCCGTCCGGCATGATCAACCACTGGCGTGTCATTTGACCAAATTCGCTGGCGCTCTTGCGCCACTGCGGATTGCTCAACATGATCTGCCCCGGACACTCCGGGTAACCAAATTCCTGCAGCGCGTTGGAAAATCTCAGACTGATGGTGTCCAGATTTTCGGGTGGGGTGTAGCCGTCGCGCAAGATCAGGCCGTTGTCCTGATCAGTCTTGAGCAACTGCTCGCCGCGCCCCTCGCTGCCCATCACAAACAGGCAGCTATTGGCCACCAGATCGACGGGTGCAATCAGGTTCCAGGCGCGTTCGAACAAGCGGGCATTGAGTTGCTGCACCAGTTTCGCGATCAGACTGACACGCGAGCCACTGCGGTGCAACGAGGCAATCATGCGGGTGATCTGGACTGCCGCCTGGCTCAGGCCGACCAGATCTTTTGCCTCCTCGATCTGCACCGTAATCAAGTGCGACTGGTTGGACAGGAAACTGAACAGATCCAGCGCCTCCAGAATACCCACGACCTGACCGGCCTCCACCACCACCACGCGATGAACGCGCCGACGCAGCATGAGCGCCATGGCATCGCCCAACTGGTCGGAAGGCCTTACTTCGATCAATGAAAAGTTGGCCAGCTCACCAACCGCCAGTTGGTCAAGTCGGCGGCCGTCCAGAACGGCGCGCTGCAGCGCTGTAGTGGTAAAAATACCCAACCGGGGTGGCTCGGTCTGCCGGTCACGTACCAGCACATTGGAGGTGCGCTTGTCCTGAATCAAGGTGACAACCGAAAGAATATCGGTGTCGGCATCAACGAAGTAAGCCGGCCGCAAAAAGGCTTCGTCCACCCGTGACAGGGTGAGCGATTGCAGCTGGTACTGGCTCTTGCGCTGCGACAAGGCACTGAGCTTGTTACCGAGGTCGGAAAAAAGAAGCGCGCCAAAAGTCGCGTTCGACGCGATCAGGTCGCTGACCGCCTGGCGCGCCAGTTGATATGCCACCACCTCCTCGGCCGCCACAAAGCGGCTACTGACCCGGCCTGCCACCAGGCCCCGGCCGTCGAAGCAGTCATCCGGTCCATAAGTGGTAGTGACCTCATTGCCCTCCAGTTGCGAAACATAGCCTTTGATGATGACGAACAGGTGGGTCGGTGCGGTTCCGACGTCCAGAATGGTCTCGGCCTCGGGAAAATAGACAACGTCAACACTGTTGCGAACCAGTCGCTGCTCGTCCGGATTCAGGCAGTCAAACGGCGAGGCGGAAAAATTGAAGGCATTCGGCATGATGTCTGGTATTCAACGCCGCACACCTTGCACCACACTTGCTGCTTCGTCCCAATGCTGTTCCAGCCAGGTGTCACCAGACAGGTAGGCCTGCAGCATGGGCAAGGCATCAAAGCCCCAGAAAAGTTTATCGTCCACTTTGAACGTGGGTATGCCAAAAACGCCCAGTGCGATAGCTTCATCGGTGTGCGCTTTGAGCTGGGCCTTGACCTCGTCGCTGTTGACGTCGCGCTTGAGGTCGAGTTGTTGCGTCAAGGCCTGCAGGCGTTGGGTGTCGATGGCCTCGGCGCCGCCGCGCCAGACATGGCGAAACAGGTTCTCGCACACGTAGCGATTCGGTAAACCCTGCACGTCGCAGGCCACGGCCAGACGCAACAGCGCCAGCGGGTTGAAAGGATGACTGGCCGGCATTTGCAACTCAATACCCTGGCTATGGGCCAGCCACAGCACCTGGCGATAAGTCCAGTCGCGTTTGCCGGGTATCTCGGCCGGCCCGAGCTGTCCGTGCTGCTTGAGCAATGCGGCAAACAGGACCGGCTTGTAGCTCACGCTGTAACTATGACCCATCAGGGCCTCTGGCAGTTTCTCGAACGCCAGGTAAGCATAGGGTGAAATGAAATCCAGGTAGAAAGTGATGTGCTTCATGTTTTGCTCGCGGCGTTGCGCTGCCTGATGTGCGTCCAGATGACACGCTTGGCCGAATCATCGGCACGGCTCCACTGAATAATCTCGTCGATGGTGCGGTAGCAGCCCTCACACAGCTGGGTCAGCTCATTCATGCGACACACCGAGATACAGGGCGACGCAATATGTTCGACCACATCGGCCAGCGGTGCACCGGACAAATGCATTAGATCCTGCGGCCGCAGTTTGAAGACACCGTGCGGATGCCCGGCAGCGGCCCATATTTCTTCAAAGCGGAAAAGCTCCTGGTCAATCAACGTCACAGAAGGTGTTGCGTGAGCAATAGGAGGTACACCACCGATGGAGAAGCCAGTTTTGATTTTCACGAAATCGGCATCGGCACGACCTAACGGCCCGACCAGCGCTGCCACCTTCTTCTCGTCCACGCGCTTGTCGCCCGATGTCACCACCAGAACCGCTACATCGTCTGATTTGCGGCGAAAGATGATGCTCTTGGCAATCTGCCCAAGCGCGATGCCCAGCGCATCAGCGGCCTGCTGGGCGGTACGCGCGGCATCGTCCAGCAGCACCGGCATATTCGGATGACCCTGGGCCTGCAAGGCGGCCATGACGCGCTGCACGCCTTCCGGCAAATTACCCAGGTTGCTGGGCCAATCGTCAGTCCGAGGAGCTGTGCGACGCGGCAGTCCCGATGACGAATCTTGAGTCGAGTCCATCAAGCCAGCCGCTTGTTCAAAATCGCCGTCGCCGCACGCGAATTGGGCTTGCGTTGCAAAAAATCACTGATGAACTTGCCGGCATCAATCAATTTGTCCAGGTCAATGCCGGTGGCTATGCCCATGCCGTGCAGCAGATACACCACATCTTCGCTGGCCACGTTGCCGGTCGCGCCCTTGGCATAGGGGCAGCCGCCAAGGCCTGCCACCGAAGTGTCAAACTGCCAGATACCCAACTCCATCGCGGCCAGCGTGTTGGCCAGTGCCTGGCCATAGGTGTCGTGAAAATGGCCTGAGACATCATCGATGTCGAAATGCTGCAACGTTGCCTCCATCGCACGCTGCACTTTGAGCGGTGTGCCGACGCCGACGGTATCGGCCACTCCCACATGCTGCACGCCAATGCCCTTCATCAAGGCGGCCAGATAGGCCACACGCTCCGGTGCAATCTCGCCCTCGTAGGGACAGCCCACCGCACACGACATGGCACCGCGCACATAGATGCCGGCGGCACGGGCCGCTTGCACCACAGGTGCGAAGCGTTCGATGCTCTGGGCGATGGAACAGTTGATGTTCTTCTGGCTGAAGGCTTCACTGGCAGCACCGAACACCACAATCTCGTCGGGCTTTGATTTCAACGCCGCCTCAAAACCCAGCAGATTGGGCGTCAGCACTGAATAGCGCACTCCTGACTTGCGCTGGAGCCCGGCCATGACTTCGGCGTTGTCAGCCATTTGCGGCACCCACTTCGGCGACACAAAACTGGTGACTTCGATCTCTTGGAGTCCCGCTTCCTGCAACCGATGCACCAATTCTATTTTGATGCTGGCCGGCACCGGTTGTTTTTCATTTTGCAAGCCGTCGCGCGGACCGACATCGACCAGTTTGACTCGGGAAGGGATGCTCATCTACGTTTCCTCCATTGAAAGACGGGGCCACCTTCAGTAGCCGCGCACAGTGTCAACGATACCGGCAATCGGCTGACCCCGTTCCAGTGCCATGATCTTGCCCGCAATCTGGGCAATGGATTCATCCCGCAAGGTGCGCGCGGAGGTGTGCGGTGTCAGCGTAATTTTGGGGTGCTGCCAGAACGGGTGTTCAGCCGGCAAGGGCTCGGTGCGAAACACGTCCAGCGTGGCGCCCGCCAGATGTCCGCTGTCGATCAGTGTGATCAAGTCTTCTTCCACCAAATGCGGCCCGCGTGCCACGTTGATGACATAGCCATCCCGTTGCAACAGGGACAAGGTTTCCCCACGCATGATGTCGCGGGTATCCGGTGTGAGCGGCAGCAGGTTCACCAGCATCTTGGTTGCCACCAGAAAGTCCTTGAACTGCGCCGCACCGGCAAAGCAGCGCACGCCGTCAATGGCCTTGAAGGAGCGGCTCCAGCCGTGTACCGGAAATTCAAACTGCCTCAGCGCTTTGGCAACACGCTCGCCCAGCACACCCAAGCCCATCACGCCGACCGGGAAATCTGCACGCTCACGGGGCTTGCGATAAGACCATTTGAGCGCTTTGACATCCGCCTCGTAGCCGTCGAACTCCCTGAAGTGGCGTATCACGGCGTGGCACACATACTCGGCCATCTGCACCGACATACCGGCGTCATCGAGTCGCACCACGGTGGACTGCGCTGGCAGTCGCAGCTTCAGCAACGCGTCGACCCCGGCGCCAATATTGAACACACCTTTGAGTTGCGACTGTTCATCAAAAAAAGCTTGCGGTGGTGCCCACACCACAGCGTGATCTGCGGCTGGTGCACCTATCTGCCAAACCTCCACTTGCGCGGCCGGCAATGCGGCCCGCAGACCCGCCAGCCAGGGCTCCGCCCTGGTATCGGTGCAACAAAAAGTAATTTTCATGGACGCCAAGCGTACCCCGCTTTACAGGAGCCTGAGCAGCTCAGCCCCCTCCGCCACCTGATCGCCAGGAGCGTACAACAACTCGGCCACCACGCCGTCCATCGGAGCGGCAATGGTGTGCTCCATTTTCATGGCGTCCATCACCGCCAGTGCCTGACCTACTTTCACCTTGTCGCCGACCTTCACGGCAAACGACACCACCTTGCCCGGCATCGGGGCCGTCAGACGCCCGCCTTCCAACTGGGTGTCGCCGGCGTGGGCCAGCGCATCGATAGCCGTGATCTGCGTCGCACCTTTCGCCGTAAACACATGGATGACATCGCTTTTTCGATACACGCTGACAATTTGTCGCTGCGTTGCAAATCGCACATCGATGCCCTGGGTCACCGGCATGAACGAAAAAGTTCCACTCTCGCCTGCCACGTCCAGTTGCAAGGCACCGTCATGCAAAGTGGTCATCTGCACCACCTGCACCTGGTCAGCAAACTCGTAGTCGAAGCGGCGCGTGCTGGGGCCATGCGAGCGCCAGCCATCGCGCCGGGCCCAGGGGTCCAGCCAGGCCAAGGCGCTGGTGACCAGTGCCTCATCCGCTTGTTCTCGCAGCAGGGTGTGCGCGATGGCGCCGGCCACAGCCAGCGGCAAACCCACCCTCTCCTGCTTGAACAGCACGGCCGTTTCACGCGGGATCAAACCAGTGTCCAGATCCGCTTGCACAAAGGAGCGGCTTTGCACCACGTTGCGTAAAAACTGGACATTGGTGTTGAGGCCGACGATGTGGGTGTGGGCCAGCGCCGTGTCCAGCCTGGAAAGCGCCTGCTCACGGCTGTCGCCATGGACGATCAGTTTGGCGACCATTGAGTCGTAAAACGGTGAGATGGCATCGCCCTGGCGCACGCCGGAGTCAACCCGCACACCGCCATTGCAGCGCTCAAAAGTCACGCATGGGGGCAGACCGTAAACATCCAATGTGCCGGTAGCCGGCAGAAAATTGTTGTCCGGGTTTTCTGCGCAGATGCGCGCCTCGATGGCATGGCCGGTGATTTTCAAATCGCTTTGCGCCAGCGGCAGCGGCTCGCCACAAGCCACCCGCAATTGCCACTCCACCAGGTCTTGCCCACTGATCGCTTCGGTCACCGGATGCTCAACTTGTAGCCGGGTGTTCATCTCCATAAAGAAGAAAGCCCCCACGTTTGCCATTTCGTGTGCATCGCTGCCCCCCGAGGGGACTAATTTCCCTAGGGGCGGCCCGTCGGGAAATTGCTCAGCGACTGCCCCTTCGGAAGCTTTTGCACTTGGCTGCTCCACGATGAACTCGACGGTACCGGCACCCACGTAATTGACCGCACGGGCGGCAGCGACGGCGGCTTCGCCCATCTGCTGGCGCAGCTCGGGCGTCATGCCTGGCGCAGGCGCTTCTTCCAGAACTTTCTGGTGGCGCCGCTGCACCGAACAGTCGCGCTCAAACAAATACACGTAGTTGCCAAACGTGTCACCAAACACCTGAATCTCGATATGGCGCGGACGTTGCACGTACTTCTCGATCAGCACTGCATCATCGCCAAAGCTGTTGATCGACTCACGCTTGCAACTGGCCAGTGCCGCTGCAAAATCCTCCGCCTTGTCCACCGCCCGCATGCCTTTGCCACCACCACCGGCACTGGCCTTGATCAGCACCGGGTAACCGATGCTGTCGGCCTCGCGCTGCAGCAGGGCTGGGTCCTGGTCGGCGCCGTGGTAACCCGGCACCAAAGGCACACCGGCCAGATCCATCAATCGTTTGGATTCAGCCTTCAGCCCCATCGCCTTGATGGCCGACGCAGGCGGCCCGATGAACACCAGACCGGCAGCGGCGCAGGCTTGCGCAAACTCTTCGTTCTCACTCAGAAAGCCGTAGCCAGGGTGGATCGCCTGGGCGCCCGTCGCCTGGGCTGCGGCGATGATTTTTTCCCAGCGCAAGTAGCTGTCTTTGGGCGAGCTGGCACCGATATGCACCGCCTCGTCGCAGCTGCTGACGTGCTTGGCATTGGCGTCGGCATCGGAATAGACTGCCACCGTCTTGATGGCCATGCGGCGGGCCGTCGCAGCGACGCGGCAGGCGATTTCACCCCGATTCGCGATCAAAATTTTATTGAACATGAGAGCTTCTTTCCATTACATCCGGAACACGCCAAACTGGGTATCGGGCATCGGCGCGTTGAGCGACGCGCTGAGTCCCAGGGCCAGCACCCGGCGCGTGTCGGCCGGGTCGATGATGCCGTCGTCCCACAGACGTGCGGTAGCAAAGTAGGGGTGGCCCTGTTCTTCATATTGGTTGCGAATCGGTGCCTTGAAAGCTTCTTCTTCTTCCACGCTCCATTGCCCGCCTCTGGCTTCCATGCCGTCGCGCTTGACGGTGGCCAGCACGCTGGCTGCTTGTTCGCCACCCATCACGCTGATTCGGGCATTCGGCCACATCCACAAAAAGCGCGGACTGTAGGCGCGCCCGCACATGCCGTAGTTGCCGGCACCGAAACTGCCACCGATGATGATGGTGAATTTAGGCACCGCCGCCGTCGCCACCGCCGTCACCATCTTGGCGCCGTTGCGAGCGATGCCTTCGTTCTCGTACTTGCGCCCGACCATGAAGCCAGTGATGTTCTGCAGAAACACCAGCGCAATCTTGCGCTGGCAGCAGAGCTCGATAAAGTGCGAGCCCTTCAAAGCCGATTCGCTGAACAAAATGCCGTTGTTGGCGATGACGCCCACCGGCATGCCTTCAACATGCGCAAAGCCGGTGACAAGTGTCGTACCGAAGCGAGGCTTGAACTCATGAAACTCCGAGCCATCGACGATGCGGGCGATGATTTCGCGCACGTCATAGGGCTTGCGCGTGTCGGTGGGGATCACACCGTACAACTCTTCGGCGGCAAATCTGGGTGCCAGCGGCGCTCGCACCGAAGTGTCTACGGTTTTCTTGTGATTCAGGTGCGCGACCGCCTGGCGCGCCAGCGCCAGCGCATGCAGATCGTTCTGCGCCAGATGATCCGCCACTCCGGACAGACGCGTGTGAACATCACCACCACCCAGGTCTTCGGCGCTGACCACCTCGCCGGTAGCGGCTTTCACTAGCGGTGGGCCACCCAGAAAAATCGTCCCCTGGTTCTTGACGATGATCGCCTCGTCGCTCATGGCCGGCACGTAGGCACCGCCGGCCGTGCAACTGCCCATGACAACAGCGATCTGGGCGATGCCCAGCGCACTCATGTTGGCCTGGTTGAAAAAGATGCGACCGAAGTGCTCGCGATCGGGAAACACCTCGTCCTGCGTGGGCAGGTTGGCTCCGCCGGAATCAACCAAGTAAATACAGGGCAGGCGGTTTTGCTGCGCGATCTCCTGCGCCCGCAAATGCTTCTTGACCGTCATCGGAAAGTAGCTGCCACCCTTGACGGTGGCGTCATTGCAGACAATCATGCAGTCGACGCCTTCGACCCGACCGATGCCGCAGACCACGCCGGCGCAGGGTGCGCTGTCGCTGCCATCCCGGTCCCGGTACAGGCTCATCGCCGCCAGCGGCGAGAGCTCCAGAAACGGGGTACCGGGATCGATCAGCATCTGGATGCGGTCACGCGGCAGCAACTTGCCGCGCGCCGTGTGTTTGACCCGGGCTGCCTCGCCGCCGCCCAGGGCCGCTTTGGCGATCTGGGCATTGAGGTCATCGACCAGCACGCGCATAGCAGCGGCATTGGCCTGGAAGTCGGCCGAGCGGGGTTTTAGTTTGGTCTCCAGAACGGGCATAAGGTTCTCTCCTAAGTTCAAAAGCGTCGGCTGGCGTGTGCGACATTGTCTACCCTGCAAGCATAGAAGTGTCAGCTCATTCCTGGGTGCCACCAAGGTTGCAAATCGTGCCACATGAATGCATACTTCCCGGCGTGCCCTCCAACCCACCCCGTTCGCCCGCTGCGGCCAATTTGACCGCTGGTACGGCAGTCACTCCTATAGCGTTCGTCAACGCCATTGTGGAAGCTTACGCGCGCCTTGGCAAAGACCCCATTGGCGCCCTGGCGTTGGCACAAATTACGCCAGATGATTTGATGAATCCTGCCGCACGCATCAGCGCCGCGCAGATGGAATGCATCTCCGGCGCCGCCATGCAGGAACTCGACGACGAGGCGCTGGGCTGGTTCAACCGTCGCCTGCCCTGGGGTAGCTACGGCATGCTGGCACGTGCTTCCATCAGTGCCTGTGACCTGGGCGTGGCGCTCAAGCGCTGGTGTCGCCACCACGCCCTGCTGGCCGACGACATTGTGCTCACCCTGACAGTAGCGGCTGACACCGCAACGCTGCGCATCACCGAGCAGCGCGACCTCGGCGCACTGCGCGAGTTTTGTCTGGTCTCGGTGCTGCGCAACATCCACGGTCTGGCCTGTTGGCTGATCGACTCGCAAATTCCACTGCATGGCGCGCAGTTTCCATTTGCTGCGCCAGCGCACCAGGATGTTTATGGCATCCTGTTCTCCGGGCCCACCGCATTCGACACCGCACCTGCTGGTATCCGTTTCGATGCACGCTATCTGGCGCTACCGCTGCGACGCGATGAACAGGCGCTGCAGCAAATGCTGCAACGCGCGCTGCCCCTGACCGTGCGGCAATATCGGCGCGACCGCCTGCTGGTGCAGCGCGTGCGCCAGGCATTGACCAGTCAGCCTGCGCAAAGCCGTAGCGCCGAGGACCTTGCGACACAGCTTCACGTCTCGACGCGCACCCTGCATCGCCAGTTGAAGGAAAAAGGCACCTCGCTGCAGACCTTGAAAGATGAAGTGCGCGAGGGTCGCGCCCGCGATTTGCTGCTGCGCACGTCGCGCCCGATCAAGCAGGTGGCCGAAGCCGTGGGCTTTCAAAATGAAAAGAGCTTTATCCGCGCATTTCGAGTCTGGGTCGGCCAGTCACCGGCGGAATTCAGACGCCTGGGGCAAGCCTGAACACAATCTTGGGACTATGGATCTTTCCCAAAATGATGACAGGTCAATCGCCAAACTCGGCTCAGCTTGTCTGGTGGATCTGGCTACTGGGGCGCTAAGCTCCGCGGCTGTCACCCGGCCTTCGGCCTCCTTCTTTATGCCGCTGCGCTGAGTACGCGGTGAGGATCAGTCCGCTGGGGCACTCAGCTCCGCGGCTGTCCCCCGGCCTGCGGCCTCCGCCTTTATGCCGCTGCGCTGAGCGCCCCAGCGGACTGATCTTGCGCGTAGTGTTGGTGTGCGACCGGCGCAAACTACGGAGCTGGTTACCTAGGGCGCGGCGTCAGTCCAAGCGCAGTGGTATTGGTACGCTGTTGACCCAGACTTTATAGGACCTTTTACGACACGCCTCAATGAACGACTCTTGACATTTCGTTGTCAGCAACGCAGCGTAAGCCGACATTCCCGCCGCCGGTCTAGTTGAAGCACTCCTTGATCTCGGCATTTGCGTGAGATACGCAAGTAACGTATACTTTGACGATGCAAGCCACCTTCGTTGAACTGCCACCTTTCGAGCGAACTCGCAACGACTACATGGATGACGAGACCTACAGGCTGTTGCAACTCGATTTGATGGAGAACCCGACGGCAGGTGCTGTGATAGAAGGAACGGGCGGTTTGCGCAAGCTGCGTCAAGCTGATCCGCGTCGCGGCAAAGGAAAGCGCGGCGGTCTGCGGGTAATTTATTACTGGTGGTCAGGTGGTGATCAGTTTTGGCTTTTTACTGTCTATGACAAAGACCAGGCCGACGACCTGACTCCGGCACAGCGCAAAGTGCTCAAACAGCTTTTGAAAACCGAATTGGAAAACCGCCAGCCAAAAGATGGAGAACGTGATGACAAATAAGCGCGATATTTTTGCCGAACTGACAGAAGGATTTGATGCCTTGAAATCCGAGCGTGAAGGTAAGCTAACGTTGCGCACATTCAAGGCCGAAAGCAAACCCGCGCCGGTGCTGTTGCCGCAAGAGGTGCTCCAAGTGCGCGAACAATTGCGCTTGTCGCGCCCGGTGTTTGCGCACTACCTGCGCACCAACGCACGAACGCTTGAAAACTGGGAACAAGGCCGAGCAAAGCCCAACGCACAGGCTTCTCTGTTGATTCGAATGGTTGCACAGTTTCCAGACATGGTGCAGCGCCTGGCGACCATTTAGTGCGGATTGGTTAGGGGTCTGCATGAATGGGAAGGGTTGCCACTATTTCGGCTTGGCAGCCGCAGCGGTAGTTCCCAGTGGGCGTTCTTTTTTGGGGGTGCGATGAAAACCACGATGGCAATTTCTCTGTCTGATTCCCGTGAGCTACCCGAGTCTCAGGTTGTGGCGCTCTATGCTGCCAACGCTTGGTCTTCCGCAAGTAAACCGACGCTGCTACTTGCTGCCCTTCGCAATTCACATTCGGTAATTTCCGCTTGGGAGGATACGACCCTTGTCGGTTTGGGAAACGCGATTTCCGATGGACACCTTGTTGTCTATTTCCCGCATCTGCTCGTTCTACCTTCTCATCATGGCAGGGGCGTTGGCACAATGATTGTCGTGAAACTCAAGGAGCAGTATTCTCAGTTTCACCAGCAAATTTTGGTGTCTGACAGTCGAACCATCGGCTTCTATAACAAGTGCGGTTTCGAGGTAGCCGGAACAACTCAGTCAATGTGGATTTACGCCGGAAATGAACACTGACCAACCAATGCTTGCGAAATGCACGGCCATGTGTGCAAACCCCAGTGCGGCGCAAAATTGGATGACTTCTTTGGAGAAATCGGAATGTCAACAACGTGTCTTCTGCCTCTCGATTTGAACGTTGGTGTAGCGATCCACGTCGCTGCGCTGAGCGCCCCAGCAGCCAGATCCTTCGAGCGGAGTTGTATGCGACCTACGCAAAACACCGACGTTCGCCGCCGAGGACGATGCAGTGGGTGGCGCAGCAAAATAAAGGGGGAGCCCGCAGGGCGGAGGACATTTGCGGAGCCACCCACTGCGGCGCCCTCGGCCCCCGCAAGGTTGGGACTTGGACTTGGATTCGTGAAAGCAATTTACATCAAGCAGTCCATGCGAGAACGGTGTCGTGAATTTCGGAACTCTTAATCAGCGCTGCTCGTTGCAAGCAGTTGCGGCAACTCGGCCATGTGGTCAAACAGACGGCTAGCACCGGCTTGACGCAACGCCGGGCCCTGTTCCGGCAAGGGGCAGTAGGCCCAAACGGTGGCACCGGCGGCGACACCGGCCGCCACACCAGTCGCTGAATCTTCGATCACCAAACACTGCTGGGCCGGCACCTTCAGATGCTGTGCGGCGGCCAGGTACACGTCGGGTGCCGGTTTGGAACGCTCCATTTCATGCCCGCTAAAAATGTGACCCTCAAAGAAACCGATCAGCCCGACCTTGGTTAGCTGCATTTCGACCTTGAATCGATCAGCGCCCGAAGCGCAGGCAATGCGCTGCAAGGTATGAGCCTGTGCAGCCGCCACCGCGGTATGGGCGCCAGCCACAATCTCCAGCCGCGCATCAAGCGCCTGATTGCGCCGCCGGTAAAACAGTTGCATCCAGTCGTCGGTGAGCGGTTGCCCGGTGTTTGCCTCAATGGTGGCGCGCTCCTCACGCACTGTTTTGCCGACAAAAAATTGCATGCACTCCTGCGCCGTCATGAACCAACCGGCCTCGGCCAGCATGTCGCGCAAAACACCGTTGGTGATCGGTTCGCTGTCGACCAGCACGCCGTCGCAGTCGAACAGAATCGCTTCGAATTTCACGAGTGAATTGCCACCTGCGCTCAGCCCTTTTTCTGGCGTCGCGCCTTTTGTTGGTCCAGCGTCTCGGTCGGGGCACCGGCCTTGACCCACCCCGCATAACCGCCATCGATGTGCGCCACATTGGTCATGCCCATGTCCTGCAAAGCCTTGGCTGCGAGGGCGCTACGCCAGCCGGCGCCGCAAAACAGGATGAACTCTTTGGTTTCATCAGCAAACAGTGGCTTGTGGTACGGCGAAGCCGGGTCAACCCAGAACTCCAGCATGCCACGCGGCGCGTGGAAGGCACCGACTACAGTACCGTCGACCAGTTCGCGAACATCACGGATGTCAACGATTCGAACGCTCGGGTCATGCAAGCGGGCTAGAACCTCGGCCACCGAGTAAGTCTTGACTTCGGCCATGGCCTCGGCCACGAGTTGTTGATAACCTTTGGTGATGGGCATTTTTTCTCCTTGCAGAATCGAAAAAAATATGAAGCTGGCAGTTTGTCACGACGCCTGCTGCAGCAACAACTTGATATCCGTCGCCAACAGCTGGGCGCCGCTACCGTAGCGGGTGAACAAGCGCAACTTGCCTTGCGTGTCAAAGACATAGCTGCCGGCTGAATGGTCCATCGTGTAGCTGGTGGGGGT
Organism: Comamonadaceae bacterium; assembly: GCA_037141865.1. Classification (GTDB taxonomy): domain Bacteria; phylum Pseudomonadota; class Gammaproteobacteria; order Burkholderiales; family Burkholderiaceae_C; genus Rhodoferax. The sequence continues at coordinate 76,297 of JBAXBQ010000008.1, forward strand.
CTGGCCTTCAACCCTTTTGTAGTAAACCTTGAATTCTTTCGCAACGACTGCCAGTTGTTCCGGCGTGCCTGAGAGCGCCAAAAAAGTCGGGTCAAAATTTTCCATGTAAGCCTTCAGCACTTCGGGTGTGTCGCGCTGCGGGTCGACTGTGACAAACAAGCCCTGCAGACGCGCACCGTCCTGGCCCAGCAGCTTCTTGACCTCGGCCAGTTCAGCCATGGAAGTAGGACACACATCCGGGCATTGGGTGTAGCCAAAGAACAGCACCACTACCTTGCCGGCAAAGTCTTTCAGGCTTCTGGGTTTCCCGTTGTGGTCGGTCAAGGCAAAATCGCGGGCGTAGTCGGCACCGGTGATGTCGATGGCCGCAAAGCTCGGCTTTTTCTCGGAGCAGGCAGACATAAATCCTGCGGCCCCTGTCACACATGCCAAGGCCGCAATTAATTTCAGAGCATTTCGTTTTTTCATGGTCATTCGATGGGAATAGCTTGAACTAAAGAACATAGTGGTCCACCAGCAGGGCGGCGAACAGCGCGCTGAGGTGGATGAGTGAAAAGCGAAAAGTCTTGCGCGCCAGTTCATCCGAATAGTCGCGCCACAGGTAGAAAGCATACAGACAAAACCAGACACTTAAACCGAGCGCCGCAATTAGGTAGATCCAGGAACTCATGCCGTAGACATAAGGCATCAGGCAGGCGGCAAACAAAATCAGGGTGTAGAGCAAAACCATCAGCCGGGTGAACTCGTTGCCGTGCGTAACCGGCAACATCGGCAAGCCCGACTTGCGGTAGTCTTCGACACGGTACAGCGCCAGCGCCCAGAAATGCGGTGGCGTCCACAAGAAAATGATCAGGAACAAGATGAGCGCTTCCGGTCCGACGTCCCCTGACATGGCGGCCCAGCCCAGCACCGGCGGCATGGCCCCGGAAGCGCCGCCAATCACGATGTTTTGCGGCGTCATTGGTTTCAGGATGATGGTGTAAATCACTGCATAACCGACGAACGTGGCAAAGGTCAGCCACATGGTTAACGGATTGACCCAGACAAACAGTAGCGTCGAACCGGCAACGCACAGCACGGCAGCGAACATAAGGGTTTGCCAGTCATTCAACTCACCTTGCGCCGTGGGGCGCCAGGCGGTGCGTTTCATCTTGGCGTCAATGCCTTTTTCCACAATGCAGTTGAATACCGCCGCCGCACCTGCCACCAGCCAGATACCCAGGCCGGCCAGCAACGCCAGTCGGACCTCGGCCCAGTTCGGCACACCGGGCACGGCCAGCAACATGCCGATCAAAGCACAAAACACGATCAGTTGAATCACGCGCGGCTTGGTCAAGGCATAAAACTGCCTGAGCCGCGAGCTTGAGACGAAAGGTAACTGGGTACTCATTGGCGGGCGCTGACAGCAAGGGTCCAGGTCAAGGCGACCACCAGCGCACCAGCGCCACCAGTGTGCAAAACGGCAGCTATCAAAGGCCAATCCAGGATCACGTTGCTTAAACCAGTGGCCAATTGAAGACCGGTAAGCGCCGCGATCCATTGCGACGGCTTGCGCATCGCCAGCACACGGTGCAGGCGCCAGGCCAACACACCGAGCAGCGGCAGAACCAGCAGCGCCAGCAGACGATGAATGTAGTGAATGGCAGTCAAGGCGGAAAAATTGATGGGCTCGCCGCTGCCTGTCAAGCCCAGTTCGCGCCAGACTTCAAAGCCCTGCCGGAAATCCATCAGGGGCCACCAGCTGTTCTGACACATCGGAAAGTCGGTGCAGGCCAGAACAGCGTAGTTGGTGCTGACCCAACCACCCAGTGTGACCTGCAGCAACAGCAAGGCAAAGGACAGCCACAGCAGCTTGCGCAGACCGGGTGCGATAGCGATCAGGGGAACCGCCCGGTCAAGTCGGCTTGACCGCACCACCTGCACACACAGCAGCGCCAGCAGCACCAACCCGCCCAGCAAGTGCAGCGTGACAATGGCTGGAAAGAGTTTCATGGTGACTGTCAGCGCGCCAAAAGCGCCCTGAATGCACACCCAAAGCAGGGTCAGCGTCGGCCACCACGGACTGAGTCCCTGCTGATTTCCGTTTCGCCTGCGACCCAGCCAGCCGGCCACCGCCAGTACCACGATAAGCACACCGACACTGGTCGCCAGGTAGCGATGAATCATCTCGATCCAGGCTTTGCCGTGCGTCACGGGACCGCTGGGCATGGCGCTCTGGGCCGCCGAAATATCAGCGTTGGCACCGATCGGACTGGCATTGCCATAACAACCCGGCCAGTCGGGACAGCCCAGGCCGGAGTCGGTCAAACGGGTGAAGGCGCCAAACATGATCAGATCAAATGTGAGGAACAGGGTCAGCAATGTGAGCGCATGCAAGCGTCGCAACGGCGTGGCGCGCCGGTGTTGATACCATACCCAGGCCAACGGCATGAGCGCCAGCAACAAGCCCACCAGCATCAGGCGCGCCAACGGCGACAGGTTGTACAAAGCAGTTGCAGTCATTATTTTCCTAGTGAGCCGGCTCACGGCCAGGCTGATCCCAAGAGGCCGATGCGCGCAACAGGCGATCGAGATCCCGTTTTGCGTTGGCCGCCGTGGAAATTTCAAGATCAACAGGAAAACGCATCATCCAGTTGCCCATCGGGTCCACCAGATACAGGTGTTGTGCAAGCTGATGGCCGCTGGCTGGCGCCAACCAGGCGAAAAGACCTGCCGCCGAGACGCGCAGCACCGTGGCTTCCTTCAGCGCCGGCAGCAAGTTGTCGCTTACCGGCTGGTCGTCCGCTATCAGCCAGACCCAGTCCAGCCGATCCTTGTCTTTGCCCAGACTTTCGCGCAACTGGCGCTGCAGGTACAAATGGCGGCTGCAAACCTCGTCGCAGGCGCCACCCGCCACGCTTAACAAAAGCCACTGCCCCCTGAGAGCCAGCAAACTACCCTTTTGCCCGGTCAGACTGACACTTGCCAAGTCGGGCAAAGGCCGTTGCGGTTCAATCAGTTCACCGAAATTGCGCCGTCCCTCGGGACGTACCACGTAGTAGGTGAAATACGAAGCCAAAACCGGTGCCGCACAGACTAAAAATACCGCCAGCATTTTCCAGCGTCCGCTGCCAGTGCGGCGGGCTTGCATATCCATGGCGCGCTCAGGTGACGGGATGGAATGAACCGTCAAGCCCAGCGGCCGGTCACTGTGGCGGGCGAATAAATCGTCTAACAATTTGAAACCAGACATAAAGAATAACGATCAGGCCAGTCAGCGCAAACCATTGAAAAGCATAACCGTAGTTCTTTTCCACATCGCTGGCAATGCGCGGCCAGTCACGCAGCAAGCCGTCACCGGCATCACCTGTTTGCTGCACCGAGAGCGGCAGCAGCGGCACGCCGATCTCTGCGCCGAAACTCACCCTATCCACATTTTGCCGGATAAGCCCGGTCTCCGAACCACCGAGCTCGTATAACTTGTCCGGCGGCGGGGCGATGCGACCCACTACCTGAACCACGCCGACTGGCGTTTCAAGCTGGGGCAGGATCGTTCGATCCACAAAGTTGCGCGCCACCCAGCCACGCTGTACCAACACACCGACGCTGCTCCCCTCCAACCTGAGGGGGGTCACCACATACCGGCCTTGCTTGTCATCCATCTGGCGATTGTCAAGATAAACCGTGTGTTCCGGCATCCAGCGGCCCTGCAGAGTCACTGTCCTGTGCAGCACGCTAGTGGGATCGACCAGAGAAACCAAATTCTGTTGCGTCAAAGCAGGCAACACAACCCGGCTGTCGACACTGCCTTGCAAGGCCAATTTCTGGGCCGCACGCGACAGCTGCCAGCGTCCCAACGCCAGCGTTAATACCACTGCCAACAAAGCACTCAATGTGATGAGCCAGAACCGCCAGCGCGCATTCAAGAGATAATCCAGTTCATGAAATATGGGGTCATTCTTGCATTTGTTGCCATCCTCAGCAGTCTGGCTGCTGCCCTCATTTTCATGATGAAGAAAAGTGCCAGTGGAAAGTCGAGAGAACAAAAAATGGCATTCGCACTGGCCTTGCGGGTCGGCATTTCAATTTTGCTATTTGTCAGCATCCTGCTGGCCTGGAAGCTCGGCTATATCCACCCCACCGGAATTGCGCCGGGACAGTAACCAGTGCTGCGGTTATGTAAATCAAAAGGCACCGCAAGCGGTGCCTTTTTTGATCGGCGGTGCGCGTTACAACCAATAGACCAGTGTGTACAAACCGAGCCACACGACGTCGACAAAGTGCCAGTACCAGGCCGCACCTTCAAAGCCAAAATGTCGCTCGGCGGTGAAGTGACCTTTTTGCAGACGCAAGGTGATAAACAGCAGCATCAGCATGCCGATGAATACGTGAAAGCCGTGAAAACCGGTCAGCATGAAAAAGGTTGATCCATAGACACCCGACGACAGCTTCAGGTTGAGCTCATGGTAGGCGTGGTAATACTCGTAGCCCTGCACCAGCAGGAACGTAATCCCCAGCAATACCGTGAGCCACATAAAGGCAACGGTGCGGGCCCGCTGGCCGGCGATCAGGGCGTGGTGCGCAATGGTGATCGTGACACCAGAACTCAGCAACAAGGCGGTGTTGATGGTAGGCAGCCAAAACGGTGTCATGGTGGTGAATGGCTCGACGGTTCCAGCCGGCGAGCCGGTTGCCCCGGCGGCCAGGCTGGGCCAGACAGCCTTGAAATCAGGCCACAGCAGTGCGTTTTCAAGATTGCCCAGGGCCGGTATCGAATGGCCACGGGCCCACCACAAGGCGGTGAAAAATGCACCGAAGAACATCACCTCCGAGAAGATGAACCAACTCATGCTCCAGCGGAACGACAAGTCAACCTTGTGTCCATATTGGCCACTCTCGCTCTCGGCGATGGACTGGCTGAACCACTGAAACAGTACGCCCAAAAACCAGACCATGCCGAACGCCAGCGACCATTTGCCCCATTCGAAGCCATTGACCCACTGACTGGCGCCCAGGATGACGAAAAATAGCCCGAGCGCGGCCATCGCCGGATGGCGCGACGGGCTGGGCACAAAATAGTACGGCTTTGCGTGGTTTGTTGTTGAACTCATTTCAGCTCCATTCTTTCCAAATTTCTTCTGTCTGTAAGGTTGTGGGTAGCGCTCTATTTAGCGACAACCCAGTTCACCAAAACGATCAAGGTCACGACCAAAATAACCGCGCCGGCAATGCCCACCACAATGATATGAAAGGGGTTCACACTGGCCGTGTCTTGCTGCGATTCGCTGCCTTTTCGGATGCCGAAAAACGACCAGCCCACGACTCTGATGCTGCGCCAAAAGGATGTACTCATGAACCCGCTCCAGCGACCAGGCGGCGACCGGCATCGGCCAGCGGCGGGGCTGGTGTCTTGCCACCCACTTCAAAAAAAGTGTACGACAGTGTGATGGTCTTCACGTCCCTGGACAACTTGGGATCAATCACAAAAACGACCGGCCAGGATCTTTTTTCACCCGGCGCCAAAGTGTGCTGTTTGAAACAGAAACACTCTAGTTTATTGAAGTAGGCCCCGGCCTGCTGCGGCGCATAGCTGGGGATAGCCTGCGCTGACATGCTGCGGTTTTGCACATTCTGAAACTCGTAGGTCACCGTGGCCAGTTCACCCGGATGAACCTGGAGTGAACGCTGCGCCGGCTTGAACTCCCACGGACCGCGTGAATTGGCATCAAACTCAACCGTGATCGTGCGACTGCTGTCAACCTGGGTATTGGCTGGCAAGGTGGGCGTGGCACCGGGAATATTGCGGTCACCGAGCGCCAGGATGTTGATGCCCGTCATCTCACAAATGGATCTGTAAATCGGCACCAGCGCATAGCCGAAGACAAACATGCCGGCCGCAACCACCGCCAGCTTGCCCACCATCCTGATATTTTCACGCCGCAAGTTCATGACCTATCGGCTCTCCATATACATCTTGAACATGAAGCCGACAAAAAATACCAACGCCACGGATGCCAGGATCAGTCCGGTTCTCAGGTTGGCTTTTCTTTGCTCAGGGGTCATCATTTCCTCAGCCCATGATCTTGGTCGCGCTGGCGTTCAGGCGGGGCGGTGTCGTAAACGTGTGAAACGGTGCCGGCGAGGGAATTTCCCACTCCAGTCCCTCGGCGCCATCCCACGGTTGCTGCGGTGCTTTTTCACCTTGGCCGCGCATCGTCGGCAGCACGATCAAGAAGAAGAAATAAACCTGTGCAAAGCCAAAGAAGAAAGCCCCGACCGAGGACACTGCATTGAAATCAGCGAACTGCATCGGGTAGTCGGCGTAGCGGCGCGGCATACCGGCCAGACCCAGAAAGTGCATCGGGAAGAAGGTGACGTTGAACGAAATCAGCGACCACCAGAAATGGATCTTGCCGCGTGACTCGTTGTACATCACGCCGGTCCACTTCGGGCTCCAGTAGTAATAACCGGCAAACAAGGCATACAAGGAACCCGCCACCAGCACGTAGTGAAAGTGCGCCACCACGTAGTAGGTGTCGTGGATCTGGATGTCGATCGGCGCCATCGCCAGAATCAGGCCGGTAAAACCACCCAGCGTGAAGACAAAGATAAAGCCCACGGCAAACAGCATGGGTGTCTCAAACGTCATGGAGCCCTGCCACATGGTGGCGATCCAGTTGAAAATTTTGACGGCGGTGGGCACGGCAATCAGCATCGTGGCATACATGAAGAAAAGCTGACCCGTCACCGGCATGCCAGAGGTGAACATGTGGTGCGCCCAGACGATGAACGACAGGATGGCAATGCTGGAGGTCGCATACACCATGGAGGCATAACCGAACAGTTTCTTGCGGGCGAAGGCCGGCACGATCTGGCTGATGATGCCGAAGGCCGGCAAAATCATGATGTAGACCTCGGGGTGACCGAAAAACCAGAAAATGTGCTGGTACATCACCGGGTCGCCGCCACCCGCCGGATTGAAGAAGCTGGTGCCGAAATGCCGGTCGGTCAGCGTCATGGTGATGGCACCGGCCAGCACTGGCATGACGGCGATCAACAGATAGGCGGTGATCAGCCAGGTCCAGCAGAACATGGGCATTTTCATCAGCGTCATGCCGGGGGCGCGCATGTTGAGAATGGTGACGATGATGTTGATAGAACCCATGATGCTGGAGGCACCCAGAATATGCAGCGCAAAGATACCGGTGTCCATGCTGGGGCCCATTTGCAGCGTGAGCGGAGCGTACAAGGTCCAGCCCGCCGCTGGCGCGCCACCGGGCATGAAGAATGAACTGGCCAACAACACACCGGCCGGTATCAGCAGCCAGAAAGAAAAATTATTCATGCGCGCGAAAGCCATGTCTGCGGCGCCGATTTGCAGCGGAATCATCCAGTTCGCAAAACCAACAAAGGCCGGCATGATGGCGCCAAACACCATGATCAAACCGTGCATCGTGGTCAGTTGGTTGAACAGTTCGGGATTGACAAACTGCAGACCCGGCTGAAACAGTTCAGCACGAATAATCAGCGCCAGCACACCGCCCAGCATCAGCATGGTGAAGCTGAACAACAGATACAAAGTACCAATGTCTTTGTGATTGGTGGCAAACACCCAGCGGCGCCAGCCGGTCGGGGCGTGATCATGGTGCTCGTCGTGAGCAGGATGGGCGGGATGATCTAAAACGGCACTCATCTGATTTCCTTCTTCATTCTTTGTCTTCGGGCTGCGGCAGCTCAGTGGCGTGCCGCAGCGACGTCAGCTGGTTGCACCAGTTGCCCGGTCTTATTGGACCAGTTGTTCTTGGTGTAAGTAACCACCGCCGCGATATCGGTATCGCTGAGCGCCTTCCATGACGGCATGCTCAGGTTGACGCGGCCAGTCAGCAGCACGGCGATTTGCACGCCTTTGTCGGCGTCCAGCACGACGGCCGAACCATCCAGCGGCTTGATCGGGCCGGCGCCCCTGCCGTGTACCTGATGACAGGCAACGCAATTGGTGGCATAAACTTTTTCACCACGCTTGAACATGTCTTCTGCGCTCCAGACCTTGGTTGGATCATCAGCCAGAGCTGCCATTTTTTTCTTTTCGCTACCGACCCAGGATGAATAGTCCGCAGCTGAAACTACTTTGACGTGAATCGGCATGTAGGCGTGCTCTTTGCCGCAGAGTTGCGCGCATTGACCGTAGTAGTCGCCGACTTTTTCGGCCAGGAACCAGGTGTCGCGCACAAAGCCCGGAATCGCCGCCTGCTGAATGCCCAGTGCCGGCACATACCAGGCATGAATAACGTCGTTGGCAGTGGTGATGATGCGGATTTTCTGGTTGACAGGTACTACCAGCGGGTTGTCAACCTTCAACAGGTAATCGTCAACGACCTCTCCCTTTTTGGGACCGCCATTGTTGGACATTTCGCGCTGGGCGATGTCCAGCGCCGACAGGAAACCAATGCCCTCGCCTTCGCCTTTGAGGTAGTCATAGCCCCACTTCCATTGCATACCGGTGACTTTGATGGTGAGATCGGCATTGGTGGTGTCCTTCATCGCCACCACCACTTTGGTCGCCGGCAATGCCATCAGAATCACGATGATGAAAGGTATCACCGTCCAGACGATTTCCACCGTCACCGATTCGTGAAAATTGGCCGCCTTGTGTCCGACCGACTTGCGATGCTTCCAGATGGAATAAAACATCACTGCGAACACGGCAACAAAAATCACCGTGCAAAGTATCAGCATGAACCAGTGAAGCCAGGCCTGGTCTTCGGCAACTTTGGTGACCGGCACCTGCAAGTTCAGCTGGTTGACGGCCGGTCCACCGGGCAAGTCGTTGACGGCATGAGCTGCTGTGAAAGCTGCGGTTGCGGCCCAGGCACTTGCCGCCAACATCATGCCCGCCAATCGATTGAAAATGCTCTTCATCATGTTCTCTTTTTAATTGCCTCAAATTAGCCAGATTTGCCTCGGACAGCACTTTAAAGTTGCGTTCCCCGGAGCCTGACCGGACTCAAAACCATCGGCGATTGTAGTTCAGCTTTTTTTGCCAACTACTGCGTTGTCAAGTCCTTTTCTCAAGGATTGCCGGAATAACTTTTGCGCTGGTTCAAAGTCTGGCGCATTTGCGCCAACGAAAGTATGGTTTCGGCTCGCACGTCGTGGCGGGGTGCTGGCTTGAAGGCATGGCCGTAGATGACCTCGAAGGTCAACTGAAGCGGTGCGCTTGCCAATGCCTGGTGCAACTTCCTGTGCCATTGCCTTCCTCGCAAGCCCTGGAAGCGCCGCGGCTGCAAATTTCTCCCCAGACCGCGCAACTCCTGCAGCAAGCGCTGGGGTGTCTCAAAGGTCAAGGTGATGCGTTCCATATCCATCACTGGTTCAGCAAAGCCGGCTGCCACCAGCATGTCGCCCCAGTCATGCATATCGGTGAACTGATGCGACGGCGACGGCCAGCCCAGCGTTTGGTAAAGTGCGCGCAACTCTTGCAAGGTATCGGGTCCGAGACAGGAAAACATCAGAAATCCGTCGACCGACAGCGCCCGCTGCCAGTGCGCCATCAGGCTTTGCGGATCAGCCGACATGTGCAAACCCATATTCGCCCAAAGCATTTGAACCGCGCCGTCAGCGGGCGTCTCAAAACGGGGCGCAGTGGCCCACCAGCGGGACGGACGCCACCAGGGTTTCGCCAATGCCCTTGCTGCGTAGGCGGCTCGGCGCGCGTCAGACTCGGTCACAACACAGCTTGCTTGCGGGTAACGCTGAGTCAGCATGGCATGGGCCTGCAGGCCACCCAGTACCGGCTCCCAGTGGGCCCAGCTTTGGGGTTGCAGCTTGATCCATGCAAGACGCTCCTGCATCCGCCTTGCCACCTCCTCATGCAGCCACGGCGACAAGCTGGGGGGCATTTGCTGCCAGCGCCTGGCGGCTTGCGGGTCGATGGTGGGAGGACGCTGAGTGAACATGTGATTGGCAGTGGTGAAGTCGGCAGAGTATATTGACTCGATGTTTGTCAGCCCTGTCAAGACCCTCATGCAGGCGTTGCCCAGCCAGTGTATGGTCTGCCACGCATGGCCGGCGCAAAGCATTTGCGAAGCCTGTGTCAATCGCTTCGCGCAACCACTGTCGCGTTGCCGTACCTGCGCAATGCCGGTGCCGACCGGCGTCGGGCAATGTGGTGCCTGCATCAAAGCCGCGCCGCCGCTGGATGCCTGCCTGGCGGCCGTGACTTATGCTTTCCCCTGGTCTGATTTGATTGTGGGCTACAAATTCCACCACCATACCGGTCTTTGCCACGCTTTTGCGTTGTTGCTACGCAGCACGCCGTGGGTCGAGCCAGCACTGGATGCGGCCCACGCTGTGGTGCCGATGCCGCTGGCAAGGGCGCGGTTGCAGACTCGGGGCTTCAACCAGGCGCTCCTCCTCGCCAAGCAGCTCGCACCCGACAAGACCGATGCACGCCTGCTGCTGCGCATCAAGGACACACCACCTCAGACTTCCCTGCAACGCGAACAGCGGCTGGACAGCCTGAAAGACGCGTTTGCGGTCGATCCCCTGCGGGTGGCGAGAATCAAGGGTGCCCGGCTGGTGCTGGTGGACGACGTCATGACCAGTGGCGCATCGCTGTATGCAGCCGCGCGGGTATTGCGCGCAGCCGGAGCGGCCCACATCACCGGCCTCGTGATTGCCCGAACGGAATAGTGCCCCCACGTTCGGCACTGCGTGTCCTCTCTGCCCCCCGAGGGGGTTATTTCACCTTGGGGCGGCCCGGCGGTGAAACGGGCCCCCACGTT
>JBAXBQ010000009.1:0-74339 GCA_037141865.1 Comamonadaceae bacterium
TGCAGAATGTTGCTGGGGTAACTATACGCGTGCGACCAGCGCTACCTCGCTGCAACAGGCCGGCGCGATGATCTCCTGTAACCAAATAGTCGGCCTCGCTTGCCAAGGCCATTGAAAGGAGGAATACATCATTCGGATCGTTCAAATCCATACCATCCGGCAAAGGGGGCAAGGAACCCAGCACAAGGGCGCGTTGCATGTTGTTCACCATCGTTCCTATGCGGTGGGCTGGCAATATTGCTTTAAGCTTGGGGTAGCGGCTCACGCGCCGTAATTCTTCAAGCTGAGCCGTCGAGGTCACCAAATCGAACTTGGTCGCTCGCCACGCACGATAGATTACGTCAGGCGCACCGTACGGTGAAATTAGAGCACCGAGCAATACATTGGTGTCCAGTATGACACGCATCAGTGTTCACGCGCCCACTGCACCGCCTCGTCTATAAGGTTAGTCAGTTCAGCTTCGCCGACGCCAGTTGCAGCGGTCTTGGCTTGTTCTACCGCCTTCTCAAAAAGGTAGGAGCGCACGGCACCCTCTATGAAACGCGAGAGGTCGCCTTTTCGCCCACCACCCTGCGCTGCGATGAACATGCGTACGGATTGATCCGTGTCTGGCGACACGGCGATGTTCCAGCGAACTGAATCCATGATTTCTCCGGTGTTTGGGTGTTTATACACCGAATTTTACCCAGATCATATGAATTGGCAATTGCTAGTTGCCAGAAAACCCAATCGAGTTTCACCCATTCATGAATTTCCCACGAAGTTCTGATTTCGTCTTCCAATAGGTCCGTCATTTTCCTGAGTTCGACTGAAACTTCACAACTTGCTTTTACAAGTGGCCAAAGCGTCAAAGCCAAGTTCTTTCCAAAGCTGGTCCAGCGCCCACACATCGCCCAGCGCCAATGTCGATTCAAAAGCGATCTGCGGCGTATCAGCCATCGACGCCGGCATGCCTTTGGCAGGAAGGAGACCCTTGAGCAAAGACTCCACCTGGCCACCGGCTTCGTCCAGACGCCCCAGCGTGGAGACGGTGCGTTGGCGCGGACGACCGGTTTCGTCACGGAAAGATTCGACCAGCTGACGGGTGCGTCGAAAGACGCGACGCAAATCACAGAAGCCCAACTCTTTCCAGATTTCAGTCAGCGTCCAGACGTTGCCCAAAGCGCGGGCGGACTCAAAGTTGCAGCGTTACAGTTATGTTGAGATTGAATTTTTCAGGGCCGACAACTTATGCTGTAAAAAAATGCACCTTATGGCGTAAAAGTCTCACGTTATGGTGTAACTCACAGGTTGTGCTGCCTCAACCGCATTGCCCCACATAGCCGCACGCGGTACAAAAATCACAGCCGTCTTTGTGAATGACGGTGGGATTGCCGCACTCGGGGCAGACCTTGCCGGCCATGGTACTGTGAGCCTCCTGATTCTTGGGCGTGTCCAGCACACCCATTTCGCGCAGTGGCAAACCTGCTTCGTCCAGCACGCCCAACATGGCATAGCGGTGAATGATGAGGCGTGCGATATACGCGACCGTCGATGGCCAGGTTTGCTGGCGACGCTCGCCATTCGGCAACCCCGGCACGAACGCCATGAAATGCCCAAGAGGCTCGGCGTAGTTGAGCAGCTTGCGCAATTTCATGCCGATCCAGGCCGGATCGATGACCCGCATGTCAAGTGACAACAATCTGGCCAGGCCATCAAGTGCCAGCGGGTAGTTGCCCGAAAAGCCAATGGCACAAGGGCGGGTAACCATGACACCATCCTGGCCTGGCAGGTTGACTTCTTTCAGCGTGACGGTCAAAGACTCGCCGGTGGCGGGATTGTCTACATCCACCGACCAGGCCAGCGTGCCGGACGGACCGGTTTGCGGTTCACCGCGGCTGAACATGGCGTCGATGACAGGAGTTGGCACTTTGGAGTCCTTGCTGGGCAAGGCCTTGAGTTGTTCGCAACGCCAGCGAATGACCGCGGCCGTGGCGGCCACCACGCCGGGGAACAAACGCTGCTCGCCATGGGGCGGGAAAGGCATCTCAAACGAGTGCTCTTCGGCTACCGTGGCCAAGGCGTCGAGCTTGAGTTGCAGCCAGGCTGGGTCATTGGCGCGCAAGTCCATGGACAGTGTCTTGGCCAAGGCGCCCAAGCCGCGAGGTTGCTCGGTGCCGTTGACCCAGACCTCGAATGGTTTGGGGGCGCCGCCTTCTTCAGCGGCCAGTTCACCGACAAACAAGGCGAAATGCCCGAAGGGGTGACGCACCATGAAAGTCCAGGCCGGGTTGCCGCCAGGCAATTCGGGCCGGCTCGGCCAGCGCAGCGATGACAGCACCGGAACCGGCAACCGCTCCAGCGACAAGCGGTGATTGGTGCCTTCGATCTGCAGCGTGGTGGTGGCCGCAGTCGAACTGGGTGTGACACTCAACACCGAACCCAGTACCGAATTGGGTCGGTAGGTGGCGAGCCCCTTCAAACCCGATTGCCAGGCTTGCAGGTACAGATGTTGAAAGTCGGCGTAAGGATAGTCAGCCGGTACGTTGACGGTCTTGGAGATGGCCGTGTCAATGAAAGGTGCCACGGCGGCCACCATCGATTCGTGCGCCTGGGCGCTCATTTCCAGCGCAGTGACAAAGGCCGACGTTAGCGGCGCGCTCTCGCCACGCAGATGGCGATACACGCGCCAGGCGTGATCCTCTACCGCATACTCCTTGAAGCTGCCGTCCATCATGCGTTTCTTGCGCGTGTAGGTCCAGCTGAAAGCAGGCTCAATCCCGTTGCTGGCGTTATCGGCAAATGCCAGGCTGATGGTGCCGGTAGGCGCAATCGACAGCAAATGCGAGTTACGCAGCCCGTGAGCACGCACGCGTTCTTTGAGCGCGGTCGGCAAGCGCGACGCAAATGTTTGACCGCTGAGGTAGAGGTCGGCATTGAACAAGGGAAAGGCACCGCGTTCGCGGGCCAGTTCGACCGAGGCGTCGTAAGCGGTGTCGCGCATCAGTTCAGAAATTTGGCGCGCCATGTCGCGTGCTTCCTGCGTGTCGTAACGCAGGTTGAGCATCACCAGCGCATCACCCAGTCCGGTAAAGCCCAGGCCGACGCGGCGCTTGCTGCGGGCTTCCTCCTGCTGCTGTGGCAAGGGCCACACAGTCACATCCAGCACGTTGTCCAGCATGCGGGTGGCCACGCGTGCCACTTCGACAAAAGCGGCCTGGTCGAAGCGCGCGCTTTCTTCGAACGGATGATCGATGAAACGGGTCAGGTCGATGGAGCCCAGGCAGCAGCAGCCATAGGGGGGCAGAGGCTGCTCGGCGCAGTTGTGAACGTACCAGCCGTTGGCATCGAATGCGTGGATATGCTCAACTGTCACGTCGAATACCGGCTCTACGCCGTCAGCCACGATGGTGTCAATCGTTGCTGTGAATCGCTCGCGGTTGAGGATACCCTTGTACTCACCCAGCAGTTCTGTAAGTCGGGCTGATTTGGCGCTGTCCTCAAAGCCTATCAATTCCTGGTAACGCAACAGGTTGTCGCCAGCAATAACGAGCTCGTGAGCTGCATGCCGCGCATACTCGCGCTTGCCACCATGACCATCAGGCATCAAGGCCAAACCGGCAGGCCGACGCTCGCGGTACAACGTCGCAACGATGCCCAGGCGCAGCAGCATACGTTGGGCAGACAGCAACAGCGTTTCATCCGATTGGGTCAAACGGACACTGACACCCTTTTGCTGAGAACCCTGCACCGATCCATCTGCATCGAACAGGCCGCGTAGCATCCCGCGGTAAAAATCTGACGAAGCCGCTTCCATGATTGGGGTGATCGTCTTCTTGCCCGGGGTTACACCCAGTTCAAGCGCCAAATCATGCAGCGATGTCGAGGCCATTCTGGCCTCTCCGCGCGATGCAATGGGGCGTTGAAAGCCGCAGAAGTCAGCGCGGTGGGGCAGCGTGAGAGCCGCCGCGTGCGCCGCATGCATCAAGGCCGAGGCGCCGTGGGAGGTGGGATAGGTTTCACCATTGACCACTTTCAGCTCCGGGTTCCAGACGGAAATAACGGCCTTGTCGCTTTTAAGCGTGCCGTCGCCAATGAGTAGCCCCATCAGGAAGCCTTCAGCTTCGGTGTAGACGCCATCCCATCCGGCCAGGGCTCGGTGGTCATGGAGAAGAATCTCATCAGCCGGTTTTAGTTCACTGGCTGCAACCCAGGCGCTCTCGATGACATAACGTGATTTCTTGCTAACACGGCGCACCGGATGGTCGCCGGTCAGTCTTAACTCAAACCCTTCCTGCGTGCGTAGGCGAAGAACAGGTTTGGTACCAGTGGGGAAAAATCCTTGAGACTCGGTGGCGTAAGGCTTGCCGTCAACCAGGGCAACAAATGACTGGCCGATCAAGGCCTTGACTTGACGGGCCCCGTCCTTGGTCATGACCCATGTGTCGGCCACGACACAAGGATTTGTAGTGGCTATGGTTTCGCAATAAGAAAGGTTGTTGTCGCGATTGATGTGGTCCAGAAACAATACGCCAGGCTCGGCGTGATCGTAGGTGGAGCGCATGATTTGGTCCCACAACTCGCGTGCCTGCAGTTTGCGATAGACCCACAAACCGCTATCTTTCGACTGGTAGGCACCCGCTGCTTTCTGGGCCACGCCAGGCTCGGCGCGATGCACCAGGGCGAATTCACCGTTTTGCTGCACCGCATCCATGAAGGCATCACTGACACCGACCGAGATGTTGAAATTCTTCAGGTCGCCTTTGTCCTTGGCGTGGATGAATTCTTCAATATCAGGATGGTCACAGCGCAAAACACCCATTTGGGCACCACGACGGGCGCCGGCAGATTCGACCGTCTCGCAGGAGCGATCAAACACGCGCATGTAACTGACCGGCCCCGATGCGCTGCTTTGGGTGCTGCCAACCCAGGCGCCGTGCGGTCGAATGCGAGAGAAGTCATAACCCACGCCACCGCCACGCCGCATTGTTTCGGCGGCTTCGGTCAGCGCGGTGTAAATGCCTGGATGTCCCTCTTCCACGTGGGCAATGGAATCGCCGACCGGTTGCACAAAGCAATTGATCAGCGTGGCGGCCAAGTCTGTACCGGCGGCAGATTGAATGCGCCCGGCTGGCAGAAACCCGTCTTGCAGGGTCTGCAAGAATTTGGTTTCCCACTGCTTTCGCAGCTCTGGCGCTTCGACCGCGGCCAACGCCCGCGCCACCCGCTGGTTGACATCGAAAATAGTTTTTTCGCCTCCTTTGCCGTATTTCTCAAGTAGCACCTCTTCGCTGATTTGCTGAGGTGCCAGTGCGACGGCTGGTTTGGTTCGTTCGGGACTTTTTTGCGACATGTTTTGCCTCCTGAATAATTATTTATGAAAAATTGGAGTCGCGCATCCTGCACTTCATTGATTCACGACAAACAGGGTGTTGAATATTTGATCTATGAGGGTAAGCATCAGAGCGCTACAGGTAGTGTGGCGTGACCGTCTTAAACACTACATCTAGCGCATTATGCCAAAGAAAAGCGCTTCGAAGTGCAAAAACGATTGGGTTCCAATTTTGTGTCAATTCAAACCAAAAAATAGCAGTAAACCGAACCGCCATGGGTGTCGCGTGGGTTCGCTCGTTCTCATTATGTGCGTCGACAAAACCCGGCAGGCGACGCGGACATTTTCCGATGTGATGCAAGAACTGTTTGCCGTCATCTTGTCATCGAGTAATCAGCGTTAGCGATGGCTCCAAAGGTTGATGCTTTGGAGGATCAAAAATCCGCGACCAGTGACAGATTCAGATGCCGTCCGGGTTGGCTGTAGGCGTCAATCACGCTGGAGGTCGCGGCCAGTCCCTGGACGTCGGACCAAAGCCAGTATTTGCGGTTGCCCAGGTTGACCAGACCCAAGGTGGCGCGCAGGTCCTTGCGAGCGCGCCATTGCAGGTGCAAGTCAAGGGTGGTTGCGGCGGGCAGGGTGAGCTGCTCGATGCGGGGTGGGTTGGCCGGTTTGGGCAGATAGGGACTGTCCAGGTCAGCGGCATTCTTGGCCGCGTGGTGGGTCGCATCCAGTCGCGCGTTCCACTGCGCGGTGTCGAACATGATGCCCATTGTCAACTTGGCGGGATTGATCGCGTTTAGCGGGCGATCTGTTGCCAGGTCGACGCCGCGCGTGCGCCCGTAAGAGAACGGCGTGCTCACGGTGGCACCACGCAGTGCGCCCCAATCGACCGTGCCCTTTATTTCGAAGCCCTGGATCCTGGCGTTGTCGATGTTGATGGTCTGAAACAACAGCGGATCACCGACCGTACCGGTGCCGCCAAGCGGCTTCTTGTCGACAATCAAATGATGAAAGTTGCCGCTAAACACGGCCATATCCAGGTTAAGCTGGTCCAGTCGCGCTCGTAAGCCAAACTCCAGGTTCTGGCTGGTCTCGGGCTTCAGATCGGGGTTGGGCAACAGTGTCACAAAAGTGCTGGGTGTCGGGTTCTCGGTGAAGCCGTTGACTTGCGCCGCATTGGGAGCGCGAAACCCGCTGGCATAGTTGCCAAACACACTCCATTGCGGTGTCAACCGGTACAGCGCCCCGAGCTTGGGAGATACGTTGGAGCCCGTCAGCGATTTCCCTGGTAGCGGTGAGGGGGGAGCGAAGCCGGTTTGGGTCAGCACGTGCAAATCAAACTGTTCCAGCCGCAGGCCCGGCGTTATGCGCCAATGCGCATTGATGAGTTCGCTTTGTGCGTACAAGGCTGTGCTGCGGTCGCGCGTATCGGGAAAATACTTCTTTGGCACGTAGTGCGGCAGCGGTGCCGGGTCGGAACCATCAAACCAACTGCTGATGTCGGTGCTGGCATAGTCCACGCCATAAGTTACTTTTTGCGACCACTGAGTCGAGACAAGCCATGTCTTGTCGGCCTGCACATTCACCTGCCAGGCCCGCTCGTCATATGAGGTATCGCGCACACGCACCCCATTGTCCTTGCGCACAGTGTTGCCATTGTCCTGGGTGGCGCTGCTTTGCCGGCTCAGCACCGTTTGAAGGTGATCGGCCCAGGCTTGCGCCAATGTGTAATGGGCGTCCCACGTGAGGCGCTCGCGACGCATGACTTTGCTGGCGCTCTCTGCGACGACTGACGCCGCTGTGATCGGTGCCTTGGCGCGACTCGACAGCAACTCGACATCCGAACTCTTTTTCACTGATTCCAGCGTCAACACATGCTTTTGTGTGGCGCTTGGCTGAAGCACCAGTTTGCCCAGCAAGGAAGCACCCGTATCAGCTTGCGGATTCGGCGTGCTGCGGTCCACGTTGGCGGCATCGTTGCTACCCATGTTGTTCAATCCGCGTGCATGATAAGTGCTGCTGGTCAGCAGCCACTGCAGCGTGTCGTTGGGCCGCATGGCGACGGTGGCGGCCAGCGAGACGCCGTGATCGTCACCGCCGTAGTTCAGGGCCAGCTTGCCGCCCAGCGTCTTGCTGCTGCCGTCAGTGTTGGTCAAGAAGTCGGCTGGCTCGTAGGTGATAAAGTTGACCAGACCGGCCAGGCCGTCTGAGCCATACAGCACAGAACTGGGTCCGCGAATCAGTTCAACCCGTTTCACCAAGTCCAACGCCAAAGCATCGCGACCAAATGCGTTATTGCCGTTGATGTAGCTGCGCGGCAAGCGGATGCCGTCGACCAGCATCAGCACACGATTGCCATCTTGCCCGCGCACATTGAAGCCGGCGTTGCCGTCTCGACCGGTGGAATTGCCGACGCCTGTCACCGTGAAGCGTGCCGGTGCCCGCTTGACGGAAACGTTGGGTAAACCTTTGGCGACATCGCGAATGTCTGCGATCTGGCCGTCTTCGAGATCGGCGCGGGTCAGAACGTCCATCGACAACGGCAAGTCATCACGCTGTTGTTCGTTGCGAGAACCGCTGACGACCACACTTTGCAGCGCCATTGCGGCTACGCTGGGGGAAGGTTGCGCATCGACCAGGGTCGCGCAAACCCCTGCAAACAGCAGGGTGAGCACACGGGGCGACACGCGATGGGAGGCACAGTGATTCCAACAAGAGTTCTTATTCATTTGGTGGTAGCGGATCAAGTTCAAGGTCCATAGCAGGCAAGATGCTATCGCATCGCAGTCCATGGTTCGGATGACGGCGCGGTTAAACCTGCCCATTTCTCGGATCAAGCTGTGGTTTTCTTAAGCCAAATGAAGGAAAGTCGGTACGCTTTGGGACACAGTCGAAGCTATTCGAGCCGTCCGGTCCAGGGCGGCCACCTTTTTCTAGGAGATGCTCATGTCGCAAAACAATTCCCCCGCTGCAGCTCATGTTGTGCCCGAAGACCCCAATGAGCCAGTGCCGTTCATGCAGCAACTGCTGGACAACCCCTTTATCCTGCTTTTTCTCGGTGTGATGGTTCCGATGGTTGTTTACACGCTATGGGGCGTGATTGACATCCTGACGGTACCCCTTGCCAAGTAGTTCCTCACTGGCCGCTATCGACATTCACGCGCATAAAAGGAGAATTTGACAATGAGCGCTATATTGCCCCCTGCTGAACGACTGTGGTGGAAACATCCACTGGACCGCGTTGAAGGCACCTGGATCGTGATTGCACTAGTCTGGTGTCTGACCATGTTTGCCATGATGGTTGGCTGGCACATCTGGGGTAAACAAAACCTCTCGACCGAGACCTACAGGACGACCCCTGAACTGTTCACCAAGAAGGCTCAGGCGGTGGTGGATAAGTACACTGTTCGCACGGAAACCTACAAGAACATGACCGGCCAGGAAGAGAAGATTCCGGTGGTCGCGCCGCCTGCGGGCAGCGACGTCTATTTGGTGGCGCGGTTGTGGAATTTTTGGCCCATCATCGAACTCGAGAAGGACAAGACCTACCGCCTGCACATCACGTCGATGGATTACAACCACGGCTTTTCGCTGCAACCAGCGAACATCAATATCCAGATCGTTCCTGGCTACGAGCACGTGGTCAAGGTGACGCCCAATCAGGCCGGAACCTACTCCGTTGTCTGCAATGAATACTGCGGTATCAACCACCACACCATGGTGAGTCGCATTTACGTGAAATAAGGTGGACCAGATGACAACAACAACTTACCGGACCTGCCCGCGTTCAGGGCTGCAATTCGAATCTCAGGCAGAAAAGCTGATGATCGTCAACGCCTTTGTGGCGGTGGTGGCCCTGCTGGTCGGCGGCATCCTGGCCATCGGCGTGGTGCTGACGCGCTGGCCGGCCGTGCACTGGCTGGCGGCTGACACCTTCTACATGGTGCTCACAGCCCACGGCATCGACATGCTGATTTTCTGGATCATCTTCTTTGAAATTGCTGTGCTGTACTTTGCTTCGTCAACGCTATTGCGCTGTCGATTGGCAACGCCTAAGGTGGCCTGGGCAGCGTTTGTGTTGATGCTGATTGGCGCGGTGACCAACAACATCGCCGTGTTCCAGGGTGGCTCCAGTGTCATGATGACATCCTACGTTCCGATGATGGCCTCGCCCTGGTTCTATGTCGGGTTGATCCTGTTTGCCGTCGGCGCCCTTGTTGCCTGCTTTGTTTTCTTCGGTACGCTGGTCGTGGCCAAACGCGACAAGACCTACCAGGGCTCGGTGCCGCTGGTGACCTTCGGTGCCATCACCGCCGCCATCATTGCCGTGTTCACGATTGCCTCCGGCGCCATCATCCTGATCCCGACCTTCTTGCTGTCCGTGGGCATCATCGATCGAGTGGACCCGCTGATGTACCGCACCATTTGGTGGGCTTTTGGCCACTCGTCGCAGCAGATCAACGTCGCGGCTCACATCTCGATCTGGTACGCGGTGGCCGCCATTGCATTCGGTGCCAAGCCCATGAGCGAGCGCGTCAGCCGCGGTGCGTTCCTGCTCTACATCCTGTTCCTGCAACTCGCCAGCGCGCACCACTTGCTGGCCGACCCGGGCGTGAGCACGGCGTGGAAGGTCGTCAACACCAGCTACTTCATGTATTTCGCCGTGCTGGCGTCCATGATCCACGGCCTGACGATTCCGGGCGCGATTGAAGTGGCGCAGCGCGCCAAAGGCTACAACAACGGCCTGTTTGAGTGGCTGCGCAAGACACCCTGGGGCAACCCGGTGTGGTCGGGCATCTTCCTCTCGATTATCGGCTTTGGCTTCCTGGGTGGCATCTCGGGCGTGATGATGGGCACCGAGCAGCTCAACATGATCATCCACAACACCGTCTACGTGCCAGGTCACTTCCACGCCACCGTGGTGGTTGGCACCACGCTGACCTTCATGGCGCTGACCTACTTCCTGCTGCCGGTGCTGTTCAAGCGTGAAATGATCAACCCCGGTCTGGCCAAGTGGCAACCTTATCTGTTCGGCCTGTCGATGTACTTCTTCTGTCTGGTGATGATGGGTGCCGGCACCCTGGGCGTCTCGCGCCGTCACTGGGACATGAGCTTCGGTGGTGCTGCCCTGGCTTACGAATGGCCGGGTGCGGCCTACCTGATGATGGGTCTGGTCGGTATCGCCGGCGTGGCCGCGATTGCCGGTGGTGCGATCTACATCTACATCACGGTTGGTTCACTGCTGTGGGGCAAGAAGCTTGCCGGTGGCAACGTGAGCGACAAGTTCACACCGATTCCACCGACGGCGCCCACCGCCGCCGCGCAGAGCTACGGCTCGGCCGGCTTCGCGGCACCCGGTACCTTTGCGCTGGCCATGGTCTTCCTGGTTTCGTTTATCCTGTACTACTTCATTAACTGGAAATACCTGTCTCAGGTTTGGGGATTGAGCTAATTCAGTGATGAGGGCACCTGCGGGTGCCCTCACCGATAGGCCCCTTCAACCGAGAGTTTTATTTTTTTGAGCCCTGTATTGAACACCATGAACAGCACCTCAAGACCGTTCTCCCGCGTGGCCCGTGATGTGCTTGGCGTGTTCAAGTTGCGCATTGGTTTCATGATCATGATCACCGCCCTGGTGGGCATGGTAACCACCCCTGGACCGACCCTCGGGCTGAGCAAAATTGTGGTACTGGCACTGGCGATTCTGGTCGCGTCGGCCAGCGCAGGAGCCTTCAATCAATACTATGAGTATGACCAGGACCACCTGATGGCGCGCACGCGGGGTCGTGCCTTTGTTACTGGCGCTTTGCCTCATACACCGGCCTGGCTGGTGCTGATTGCGGTGCTGCTGACGCTGGCGGTCTGGGCCGCCGCACACTGGCTCAACCCGAGTGCAGCGATGTTCGTCTTCCTGGGAGCCTTCTTTTACGCCGTGGTCTACACCGTCTGGCTGAAACGCCGTAGCTGGCTCAACATCGTCATTGGTGGTCTGGCCGGCAGCTTTGCCGTGCTGGCCGGTGCCGCCGCAGTGGACCCGGTGCTCGGCCCTCTGCCCTGCCTGCTGGCCGCTGTACTCTTCCTCTGGACACCGCCCCATTTCTGGAGCCTGGCAATTGCCAACCAGGCTGAATACCAGGCTGCGGGCGTGCCCATGTTGCCGGTAGTGGTGGGCGTTCCGCGCGCCTCCCGCATCGTGTTGGCCAGCACACTGGCGCTGGCGCTCACCGCACTGCTGCCGGTTTTCTTTGGCGCCGGTGCCATCTACTTTGTCGGCGCCGCAAGCGGCAGTGGCTACTTTGTCTACAAGGCCTGGTTGTTGGCGCGCTCGCCCTCGCGCGCGACTGCCATGGGTTCCTTCTTTGCTTCTCTCATTCAATTGTGTTTACTACTGGTCGCCACCACGCTGGACAGACTGTTGTGACGCGTGCCCGGTCAACCTGAAGGTCATGCATAGCCGTTGGAACGCGTCTCCCCGGAGAACGTGCTCATTGCCGTTCTGGAAGTTTTCGTTTTGCTTTGTGCTGGCGGCCTGGTTCAGCTTGGCAAGCAGCGCAACAATACCCACTGAGACCACAGCCTCGCCCGTCACGCCTGGACTGGACCAGAGCGTGGCGTTGCAGTTCAGTCAGGCCGTGGTCGGCAATCAGGTCAGCGACTTCACCCTGCTTGACCGCAATGGGCAAGCGGTGCGCCTCTCGCAGTACCGTGGCAAGCCACTGCTGGTGAGCTTTATCTATACCGGCTGCTTTGAGGTCTGCCCCCTGACGACGCGTTCACTGCAGAGCGCCATCGAAGCGGGCCGCGCAGTCTTCGGAACACGCCAGTTCAATGTGCTGAGCATCGGGTTCAACCAGCCGGCTGATTCGCCCCAGTCGCTCAAGGCGTTTGCCTTGCAGCATCGCATTGACCAACCCAACTGGGACTTCCTGAGCCCGCATGCCTCAATCGTTGAAGCCTTGACGCGTGAATTTGGCTTCAGCTATGCCGCCACACCGGCCGGCTTCGATCACGTCCTGCAGGTCACGCTGCTGGATGCGCAGGGGCGCATCTATCGCCAGATCTATGGCGCCGAACTGAACGCCGACTCGCTCGGCGAGCCGATAAAGCAATTACTCAACAACGCCCCGGTGGTGCAGCGGCTTCAACTTGACGATGTGATCGACCGCATCCGCATTCTGTGCACCGTTTATGACCCCAAGACGGGAACCTACCGAGTTCAGTATGGGCTCTTGATTGAGGTCGCTGGCGGCGTCACTTTTGCGCTCGCCATGATCTGGTTCTTTCTGGCCGAGTGGCGCACGCTGAGGCGTACGCGGCGTCGGCAATTGAAACCTCAGAACAAGGCAGTCGCCTGAGCGGTAGCAATCACCTCGCAATCTTTTTCAAGCGACCCTGGCCCACCATCAAAGCTTGGGCCGGACAATACAGCGATTCATGATCACCACCTCTTCCAACCTCGGGCAGCGCGCATTTCTTGCCGTCGAAAGCCTCTTCAACCTGATCTTTGGTGAACGCCTGAACCCGTTCTACTACCTCGGCGCCATCGCCTACTTTCTGTTTTGGGTCGTCGTCGGTACCGGTCTGTACCTGTATGCGTTCTTTGAAACCAGCGTCGTTCACGCCTACGCCTCGGTGCAGGCCCTGACACACGGGCAAGCCTATGCTGGCGGCCTGCTGCGCAGCCTGCACCGCTACGCCTCCGACGCGCTGGTGCTGGTGATCGTGCTGCATCTTGTACGCCATTTCGTCTTCGACCGTCACCGCGGCTATCGCTGGTTTTCCTGGATTTCCGGTGTCGTGATCCTTTGGTTGACCTACGCCTCGGGCATCAACGGCTACATGTTGCCCTGGGACCGCCTGGCGCAATTTGTTGTCACCGCCACGACCGAATGGTTCGACGCATTGCCGGTCATAGGCGGCTCGATGACGCGCAATTTCATCAGCAACGCCAACGTCAGCGATCGCCTGTTCTCACTGCTCTCTTTTGTGCACATTGGCCTGCCGCTGAGCGTACTGGCGCTGCTATGGGTGCACACGCAGCGCGTTCCCGGCGCCAAGACCAGTCCGCCGCGCGCTTTGATGATCGGCCTGATGGCCTCGTTGACGCTGCTGTCCCTGCTCAAGCCGGCACTCAGCCAGACCACAGCCGACATGGGAACGGTGGTGCCGCTGCTCGAATTCGACTGGTTCCTCCTGCCGACCTACGCGCTCATCCAACATTGGGGCCCCAACAACACCTGGTTGCTGGTGCTGGGCGCTACCGCGCTGTTGCTGGTCCTGCCCTGGTTGCCGCCCCGGCGTGGCAGTGGAGCGCTCACCTGGAGCATGGCAGTTCATCCGGATGACCGCATCGTCACGCTGCGCACCGGTGAAACCCTGCTCGATGCCGGTTTGCGGGAAGGTTTACCGATGCCCTTCGAATGCCGCAACGGAGCCTGCGGCGTCTGCAGGTGCACTATCAAGCATGGCACGGTGAAGTTGCTGGCCCATCTGGAGTCAGCCCTGAGCGCTGCCGAGCAGAGCAGCGGTCAAACCCTGTTGTGCTGCGCTGAACCCCTGAGCGATGTTGAAATTTCCTATGTGGCGCCGGTCGGTGCGCGCGCTGCGCCGGTTAAACAGCACGTGGCACGCGTCACGCACCTGGAGTTGCTGAGCAGCGATGTCATGCGTCTGGACTTGCAGCTCGATGACGGTACGCCGCTGGCCTTTCACGCTGGGCAATACATCAACGTGATCCTCAGCGACGGCGCGCGGCGCAGCTTTTCCTTCGCCAGCGCACCGCATGCCGGCAGCGCGATTGAACTGCATGTGCGCCGCGTCGAGGGCGGGCGCTTCACGCCGGGTGTCTTCACGACTCTGAGTGTTGGTGACAGTCTGCGCATTGAAGGCCCGTTGGGCGCCTTCACACTGCGCGAAGACAGCAGCAAACCCATTCTTTTTGTCGCCGGGTCAACCGGCTTTGCACCGGTCAAGAGCATGCTGGAGCACGCCTTCCACACCGGATTGACGCGCCAGATCGTGCTCTACTGGGGGGTGCGCAGCCGCGCCGACCTGTACCTCGGTGAACTGGCCGAGCAATGGGCGCGCGAACACGCCAACTTTCGATTTGTTCCAGTGCTCTCGGCACAGCTCGCGCAGGACGCCTGGAGCGGGCGCACTGGACTGGTCCATGAGATCATTCTGGCGGATTACCCGGACCTCTCGGCGCACCAGGTCTATGCCTGCGGCTCGGTACAGATGGTGCAAGCCGCGCAACCCGCTTTCGCCAACCGCGGCCTCTCAAGCGACGATTGTTTTTCGGACGCCTTCCACTTGGCGCCGCAACAGCCGGTGCAGGGCCAAGGTGCAGAGCTGGTCAAACTCGGAGGTTCTCATGTCTAGTCCCTTGCCCACGCCGGTGCGCTATGGGCTTCAAGGCCTGGCTTATGCCGCTTTCGCCGCCGTTGTCGGTTACTTTTCCAACGCCCCGCTGTATCGCCAGTTGGGCGATCAGGAAGCGGTACTGAAGCTCTCCTTCAGCCATTCCGGTCAACTCAAGTTCGCTTGCCGCGAGCGCAGCGCTGAAGAACTTGCCAAGGTCGAACGCAATATGCGCAACAAGATGGATTGCCCACGCGAACGCGCGCTGGTTTTGGTCGAGCTTGACATGGACGGCAAGACTTTGTATCGCGTCAGCACGCAGCCGCTGGGTCTGCGCAAGGACGGCGCGGCCACCGTGTACCGACGCCTGACCATCCCGGCCGGAACGCATCAATTCAGTGCCCGTTTGGCCGACGGTCCGGATGGAGTTATCAACTATGCCAAGAACCACAGTGTGACGTTGGTGCCAGGCCAGGTGTTGATCGTTGATTTTCTCTCCAGTGCCGGTGGTTTCGTCTTCACCAGCGGTTGACATGGGCGCTATCACCCGCTCACTGCGTGCGGCCGATGAGCGATTGACCAGCAGCTTTGATCGCGCCTTCAGTCCGGCCAACAATCCCTGGCGCCACCTGGGCGCGCTGGCCTTTCTCAGTCTGGCGCTGGCGGTGGCGAGCGGCATCGTGGCCTACGCCCTGTACGACACCAGTGTCAGCGGTGCCTACCAATCCGGGTTGCGCCTGCAAAATGATGCGTCCGGACTGGGTCGCCTGCTGCGCGGCCTGCACCGCTACGGGGCTGACGCTTGCATGTTGCTGACGCTGGCGCATCTGATGCGCGAAGGCTTGCGCGGTCACTTTCGCGGTGTGCGCTGGTTCTCCTGGTTGACTGGGCTTCCCCTGCTGTGGATGCTGTGGATCGCCGGCCTCACCGGCCTGTGGCTGCTGTGGGATCAGCGCGCCATCTTCAGCGTCACCGCGACCGCCGAGTGGTTGCAGGCCTTGCCCATCGGAGGCGAATTACTGGCACGCAACTTCCTGACCGCCGAGACCCTGAACGACCGTTTTTTCTCGCTCATCATGTTCGTTCATATCGGTCTGCCCTTGCTGTTGCTGGCCGCCATGTGGGTTCATGTGCAGCGGCTCAGCCAGGTTCGCATCTGGCCACCTCGATCACTGCTGTTGGCCAGCCTGTTCATGCTTGCCGTGCTCGCCTTGTTGGTTCCGGTGCTGAGCATGGGCCCGGCCGACACCGGCCACACACCACAGGAACTGTCGCTCGACTGGTTCTTCCAGTTCCTTCATCCGCTGGTGGACGCCTGGTCTGCCAGCCACGTATGGCTGTTGGCGGTCCTGCTGACGCTGGCACTCGCGCTGTTGCCGCTGCTGCGTGAGCGCGCCGTTGCCGCCCCGGCCAAGGTTGATCTGCCGCACTGCAACGGCTGCACCCGCTGCGTCGCCGATTGCCCGTTTGGCGCCCTGACCATGGTCGCGCGCAACGACGCCAGTCGCTACCGGTTGCAAGTCGCGGTTAACGCCGACCTCTGTGCGGCCTGCGGCATTTGCGTCGGCTCCTGCCCATCCTCAACACCTCTGCGGCCCGGCCGGACCCTGGTCTCCGGTATCGAACTGCCCGATGCTCCACTGGCGATGTTGCGCGACGAACTCCAGCAAAAGGTCGCAGCGCTCAGCGGTGCCGACAAAGTGGTGCTCTTCGGCTGTCGCCAAGCGGCTGATTTGAGCGCGCTGTCAAACCCCTCCACCGCGGTTGTCATGCTGCAATGTGCCGCCATGCTGCCGCCGACCTTCATTGAGTACGCCCTGCGCCAGGGTGCTTGTGGTGTCGCCGTCGCCGGTTGCCGCGAGGCTGACTGTGAATACCGCTTGGGCGACCGTTGGGTGCAGGAGCGCGTGCTTGGTCTGCGCGAACCGCGTCTGCGCGCCTCGGTCCGGCGCGACCAGATTGAAGTGGTATGGTCGGGTCGCGATATGCTTGCCGCTAGCGCTGCGGTCGCCAGCTTGCGCAGACGCGCGGCAACTTCGAGCGCTGCGTGTCACCCTCAACCCGAAAAAATCAATGCAACATGATTGACTCTCCACCCGGTGTGCCGAGCAGCGCGCTCGAATCAAATCACAGACTCACGGCCGCACCCACAGGCGCCGCGACCAGCTTTCAGTTCGACCTCGATGTGCCAGAGGACGCGCGCAAGTCGCTCGCCATGGCCTGGCTGGCACTCGGGCTGGCTGCCCTGCTGGCTTCAGGTTTGTTCTCCATCTTGCTGGTGCTGTCGCGCACGCCGCAGTTGCAAACACTGTTCCCGGTGGCGGACTTTTTTCGCGTGGCGCTGGTGGTGCATGTTGATCTGTCGGTGTTGGTCTGGTTCCTGGCTTTTGGCGGCGCGCTCTGGACCTTGAGTGGCACCGCACGCTGGCAGCCTCTGGCCTGGATCGCCTTCGTGCTGTCCTCGCTGGGCACCCTGCTGATGTGTGCCGCCCCCTTTGTTGGCGCTGCCACACCGGTGATGGCGAATTACGTTCCGGTGCTCGACGGCAGCGTGTTTTTGAGCGGCTTGCTGCTGTTCGGTCTGGGGGTCGCGCTGCTGTGTCTGCGCTCGATGCTGGCGGCAGCGCCGGTAGGTATGCACATCAGCGGCCAGGGCGCGCTGCGCTTTGGCCTCAACGCGGCCATGGTCGCCACGGCCATCGCGGTGCTGGCCTTCGCCTGGTCCTGGCTGACACTGCCACGCAGCCTCGACGCCCGCGCCTACTACGAGTTGCTGTTCTGGGGTGGCGGTCATGCGCTCCAATTTGCCTACACGCTGCTGATGTTGATCGGCTGGATCTGGCTCGCTTCGTCGCTCGGCAAGCCACTACGCCTGTCGCCACGCGTGGTGACGCTGCTGTTCGCTATCGCCCTGCTGGCGGTTTTTCTGACGCCCATCATCTACCTCGCCTACGATGTCACCAGCATCGAGCACCACCGGCTGCAAACGCTGCTGATGCGTTACGGCGGCGGTCTGGTGATCGGTCCGATTGCGCTGGCCGTGCTGTGGTCGATCTGGCCGATGCCCCCTCTGGAGCCAGCAGCACGCCCGTTGCGAACGAGCCTGATCGCCTCGCTGGCTCTGTTTTGTGCCGGTGGCGTGATCGGCTTCATGATCAGCGGCAGCAATGTGCGCATCCCAGCGCACTACCACGGCTGCATCGTCGGCGTCACCCTGGCCATGATGGGCATGGTTTACCGCCTGCTGCCCAAGCTCGGTTTTGCGGCTCCCGCATCACGCTATGCCAGCTGGCAACCGGTGATCTACGGCGTCGGTCAGCTGTTGCACATTGTGGGGCTGGTCTGGTCCGGCGGCTATGGGGTGCAGCGCAAAGTGGCGGGCGCCGACCAGGTGCTGCGTTCGGCAGGCGAAGTCTGGGGCATGGGACTGATGGGCCTTGGCGGTTTGGTGGCCATCGTGGGTGGCATCATGTTCCTGGTGATCGTGCTGCGCGCCCTGCGCCGCCAGCATACGGAGTAAATGATGACCGAACTTTCCAATGCGACGGTGCGCGTGGCTACTACGTCGAATAAATGGATGCAAGGAATAGGCGCCGGTGGCACCGTGTTGGCGTTGGCGATTCTGGGCGCCAGCATGTTGCTGCGCCTCACCACTGTATTCGCGCCGGACGGGCATGCCGTCTCCACTTTACCGGTGTCCATCGAGTATGCCGTGCGCCTGCTGCATCGACTGGCCGCCTCCAGCGTCGCCCTATTGGCGCTGGGCGCCGTTGTTTTATGCTGGTCCCGTCGCAGCTCAATCGCACACCTGGCACGGCCGACGGCGTGGATTATGGCCGCGACCATTGCCTTGGCGCTGATCGGCCCGCTCACTCCAGGCTACCGGGTTGAGGCTGTCACGGTCGTGAATGTCACAGTGGGCATGCTGCTATTGATGGCGTTTTGGTGGTTGCGGGAATCAGTCGTGAAAGCCGCAACCCTGCGCCAATCGGTCGATGCCTTTGCCTGGGCCACCGTCATCGGCTTTCTTGTGCATGTCGCAACCGGCGCGGCGGCAAGTGCCTACGCCATGCATGGCTTGCACTGGCCGGCCTTTGTGCACCTGGGCTCGCTGCTGCTTTGCATCATTCTGATCGGCGCGCTTTTGCGGGAAGTCTATCGCCAGCGTCCGCTCGACCGCTGGTTCGGGGTACTGGTATGTCTGCTGGTTTTCCAGCTTCTCCTGGGCTACCTGTTGATGTGGCAGGAGGTTCGCCCAATGTGGCTGTCTTTTTTCCATGCCATGCTCGCCCCAGCGTTGGGGTTGGCTTTGCTGTCAGTGGTCCTGGCTGCGTCGACCCGGGTCAAGAGCTAAGTCCTGACTGACCGCAATCCCCTTTACAATCCCGGCCATTGCCACCCGGTCGGCGAAGTGAGAGGTTCCCATGGATGTCGAAGACTTCAACATACCGCGCTTTCTGGCGGTACTGCCCCTGTTCAGCGATCTTTCCCCGGCGGAATTGAGCCGCGTGGCACAAGGCTGTCAGGTGCGTCGATTGGCGCGTGGCGACACCATCTTCCGATTCGGAGAACCGTGCGAAGAATTTCATGTCGTGATATCCGGACAGGCCAAACTGTTTGCCATTTCTCCGGCGGGTCAGGAAAAAGTTATTGAGTTGGTGGCGCCGGGCCACAGTTTTGCCGAGGCCCTGATGTTCACCGGCAGACCCTACATTGTGAACGCTGAAGCACTGACTAATACACTGCTGCTGACGGTAAGCAAACAATCCGTGCTGGATGAGATCGAACGTGATCCGCGATTTTCGCTGCGCATGCTGGCCGGCATTTCCCGGCGTCTGCACGGTCTGGTGCACGATATCGAATCCGGTGCGCTGCACAGTGGCATGCAACGAGTGATCGGATATTTGCTGCGTGAACGCCAGGTCGAGGATGGGGCCAGCGCAGCGACGTTCACTGTCTCGTTGCCGGTGAGCAAAGCCACAGTCGCTTCACGCTTGTCACTGACACCGGAGTACTTTTCCAAGGTCTTGCACGAACTTGAAACTGAAAAACTGATCCAGATCGACAAGCGCGACATCCGCATCATCGACGTGACACGCCTGGCCTGTTACGGCGCGCACTGATGGTCCGCGGCGCCGCACCGTCAGTGAGACGTGCCTTCGCTGCGCGATAGCTTGTTCCAGACGTTGTACTTGCCAATCGGTTTGCGCATCGGCAGGCGTTTGACTTCCTTAAGCGTGACCGCGTCATACACGATCAATGCCCCGTCCATCTCGCCCAGGCTGGCGAGGGCATAGCGTCCGTCCCGCGTGAATTCGATGTGCGACAGGGTGCGCCCCGGTTCACGCACCTGCGCTATCGGCTCCAGCGTGATCTTGTCGATGATGGTGAGAGTGTCATGCCCGGTCCGGCTCATCATCGAATCGACCCAGGCGTAGGGCGAGTTTTCATGGCTGCGCATGAAAAACCCAGGCCCAGGCGTGGGGATGGTCTTGACGACCGCCCAGGTCTTCATGTCCACCACCGTGACCGCGCCGTCTTTCAGGTTGGGCGAGGCCAGTACCACAGTACCGTTCCAGGCAAAAGTGATGCCGGAGCCTAGATGCGGCATGCCCGACAGCGCAAAGGTCGCAATGCGACGGCGCACATCCAGATTCACCACCTGAGCCTGCGGTTGAATGTTATCCCGCGGCCGTGTCGTCCCGATCGCGTGCCGGTAGCTCTGGTCAAAGAAAAAGTCGTCCAGGGGCTCTTCCAGCGATGTGCGGCGCACTCCCAGAAAGCCTGGCTTGGCAATACCTTCACCCATTTTGTAGTCGTGCACCAGTCCGTCGTAGATCGGCTCGGCCTTGGGGTCGTAAGAGATCTCCCACAGCTCCGCAATGTCCTTGAGCGCCACCACAAAACTGTGGCGTGGCGCGGCGTCGTAAACCGCTGACACCCGTGAGCTTGTCTTGCCGTCCAGCGTAGTCACGGCGTAGCTGCGCACGAGCTTCAAATCTGCATCGAACAACACCAGAGTGTTCGGCAAGTAGTTGGCCGCCATGACCCAACGCCCATCGCCCGATACCGCCACATTGCGCATGTTGATGCCGGCGCGCACTTCGGCCACCACCGTCAGATTCCATAAATCGTATTTGGTGATCCAGCCGTCACGCGAGCCAAAAAAGACGAAACGCCCGTCTGGCGTGAACTTCGGGCCGCCATGCAGGGCAAACCGCGACTCAAACCGATGAATAACTTCAAAACGATCTCCATCGACCAGCGAAACGTGGTGGTCCCCGGCCTCGATGACGACAAACAAATTCATTGGGTCGGCATTCCACCCCGGTTGGGTTGGCAAGGCGCCAGCGCCCGGTGACTCGATTCTCGAAGCGCGGATGTCAGCCTGCGTCCATTCGGGGGACGGCTGCACCGGGCGGTAAATCCACTGCACCAGGTGGGCGATCTCGTCAGCGCTGAGCAGTGCACCAAAGCCTGCCATCTGGGTTGCAGGCCGCCCCTTGCTGATGATCGATTGCGCCTCAGCCGGTCGCAAACGCTCCAGACTTTGCGGTAATAACGCCGGCCCCATGCCACCCAACCGCCGCGCCCCGTGGCAGCTGGCGCAATGCCGGGCAAACAGAGCGGCCCCTGGTTCTGGATCGGAGGCGGCAACAGCTACACCAGCCGTCCAGAGGGTAAAAAAAAAGCCTGCGCTATTG
This sequence comes from Comamonadaceae bacterium, assembly GCA_037141865.1. GTDB lineage: Bacteria > Pseudomonadota > Gammaproteobacteria > Burkholderiales > Burkholderiaceae_C > Rhodoferax. Next base: position 21,379 of record JBAXBQ010000009.1, read on the forward strand.
CGCAGGCTTCGGTAAACCCAATGCAAGGGTTGCCTTAAAGCTTCAGAACCCACTCGACCGCAGTTTTCAGATCTGCGTCGCTGATCTTGTCCACCGGATTTGGTGACATCGGAATCGGACCCCAGACGCCTGGACCACCGGCGCGAACCTTCGCCAACAGCTTGGCAAGCACATCCTGTCCTTTGTATTTGGCCCCGATATCCTTCAGTGCCGGACCCACCAACTTCTTGTCTTTGGTGTGACAGGCCATGCAGCCAGACTTGGTCATGATTTCTTCGCCAGTGGCCGCCTGTGCGCCAAAGCTCAGCAGGGCAGCGCTGGTGACCAGCAAGAGGCTCAATGTTTTCATTTCAGTTTCCTTTGGTTTAAGGGAGCAGTGTCGGGCTCCGAATAATGAGTCTAAGATGGTTGGGGACAGAGCAAAGTTAGCTTCGCGTAACTCTTGGCCTGTCCCACAAGTTCTCAGTAGACGTCGTGTTGCGTGTTGTTGACGTTGAACTTGCCAGTCGGTGTGATCAGGCGCGGGTCTTTGATCACGGCCTTCAGCTTGCGCGTCTTGTCGTCAACAATCACCAGTGCAGAAGTCTTGTCTTTGGCGCTCCATACCGAGAACCAGACTTCATCGCCCGCCATGTTGTACTCGGGCTGAACGATGCGTCGTGCGCCATCATCCTTGATGCCCGACCAGTCACCGATGGGCAACACTTCAAAGCCCTTGTCGAGGCTCTTGATGTTGAAAACCGCCACCGATTGCGACAGTTTGGGATCCGGGTTCAAAGGCGTGTCAACCCACAGGTTGGTCGACTTAGGATGGGTCTTGATGAACAGCGAGCCGCCGCCCTGCGCCTTGACGGTTTCCACCACTTTCCAGGCCTGAGCCTTATGTTTGATCGGATCGGTTCCAATCAAGCTGATGGTTTCGTCACCGAGGTGGCTGGTAGCCCAGACCGGACCGAACTTCGGATGGATGAAGTTGGCGCCGCGACCAGGGTGTGGCACCTTGCCGACTTCAATCAGCGCGGTCAGTGTGTCTTCCTTGGTATCCACGACAGCGATCTTGTTCGATGCGTTGGCGGCAGTCAGGAAGTAGCGGCCGGTTGAGTCCATACCACCGTCGTGCAGGAACTGCGCGGCATTGATGGTCGTGACCTTCAGGTTCTTCATGTCCTTGTAGTTGACGATCAGGATCTTGCCGGTTTCCTTGGCGTTGACGATGAACTCCGGGTTGTAATGCGATGCCACGATGGCTGCCACCCGTGGCTCAGGATGGTATTCCTGCGTGCCGACGGTGGTGCCACGGGTCGATTCGATGCGAATCGGTTTCAGCGTGTCGCCATCCATGATCACGTACTGGGGAGGCCAGTAGCTGCCGGCAATTGCCAGTTTGTCCTCAAAGCCCTTGAACTTGGAGGTTTCAACCGAACGCGCCTCCAGACCGATCTTGATCTCGGCGACGTTGGTCGGCTCTTCCATCCACAGGTCGATCAGGTTGATGCGGGCATCGCGACCAATCACGTACAGGTAGCGACCCGACGAGGACATGCGCGATATGTGCACCGCATAACCGGTCTTGATGATCTTGACGATATTCTTCGATTTGCCGTCGATCAGCGCGACCTCGCCCGCGTCACGCAGCGTGACCGAGAACAGGTTGCCCAGGTCGAGCTTGTTCATCTTCTTGGTTGGGCGCTTCTCGGGTGGCACGGCAATCTTCAGCGAAGCCATCATTTCCTTCATGCCCCACTCGGGGGGTGTTGGCGGCTCGTGCTGGATGTAGCGCGCCATCAGGTCAACCTGGTCGTCGGTCAGTTCGCCCGAGGTACCCCAGTTCGGCATGCCACCCGGTGAGCCGTACTTGATGAAAATCTTAAGGTACTCAGTACCGTTGGGAATGGTCTTGTCTGTGGTCAGTGCCTTACCCGTGGCACCCTTGCGCAGCACGCCGTGGCAACCGGCGCAACGCTCAAAGTAAATTTTTTGACCGGCAGCAAACTCGGCAGTTGTCATCGGTGGCGCCTTCGGGTTGAGGCTGTGCACCATGGACACGCTGCCAACCGGGGAGGCATCGCCGACCTGATACGCCTTTTCAGTGGGCGCCAATGGCTTTTCCTGCGCCTGGGCGCCAAAGACCAGGGTCGTCAGCAGTAATGCTGCAACACTGGCCAACCGTAAATTCTTCATAACTTTGACTCCAAAATACGCAGGAACTTGAATAGTTCCTGTCTTAGACAACAGACACCCCACAGCCGATCGCATCGCATTTGCGCGAGCAGACCAATGTTCGGCATCCAGGACGACTGTGTCCTTAATCTGGCATAAGGACGTGACAAAAGATTCTGCACAGATGGGGCTTGCCTTCCAGAAGCGCAAGATGTCATGGTCGCTGACATGGCTACATGGATTGCCGCACCGAGCTCAGTATGACAAAACTGATGCCCATTTAATGTCGGCGCCGCCCGCGATGCCACGCAAAATGTCGAGCTCGCGTGGCGACAGGCTGGCAATTGACTCACCAGACGCCGAGAAGGCGTTGGCAAGCGCAGCGGGTGGCGCTTGTCACGCCCCTCAGGAAACGCGCTCAAAAATGGCAGCAATTCCCTGGCCACCGCCGATGCACATGGTGACCAGCGCGTAGCGGCCGCCAATGCGCTCCAATTCATACAGAGCCTTGACGGTGATCAGCGCACCGGTGGCGCCGATGGGGTGCCCGAGCGAAATACCCGAGCCATTCGGGTTGACCTTGGCCGGGTCCAGACCCAGGTCGCGGCTGACGGCGCAGGCCTGTGCGGCAAATGCCTCGTTGGCCTCAATCACGTCCAGGTCGTTCACAGTCAGACCGGCTTTCTTCAGCGCCAGTTGCGTTGCCGGCACCGGACCAATACCCATGTACTTGGGATCGACGCCAGCGTGCGCGTAGGCCACCAGGCGCGCCAGTGGTTTGAGGCCGCGCGTCTTGGCAGTGCCAGCTTCCATCAGTACCACAGCGGCGGCCGCGTCGTTGATGCCGGAGGCATTGCCGGCTGTGACGGTGCCGTTCTCCTTCAAAAACGCGGGCTTCAGCTTGGCCATGTCGGCCATCGAACAATTGGGGCGGAAGTGCTCGTCGGTGGCGTAGGCGACGTCGCCCTTCTTGCTCTTGAGGATGACCGGCATGATCTGGGATGTGAAGTAGCCGGCTTCAGTGGCGCGCTGGGCGCGGTTATGGCTCTCGACCGCCAGTGCGTCCTGCTGTTCACGCGTAATGCCCCACTTGGCGGCGATATTTTCAGCCGTCACGCCCATGTGAATGGTCTGGAACGGGTCGTGCAGCGCGCCGACCACCATGTCAACCAACTTAGTGTCACCCATGCGGGCGCCCCAGCGCGCCGTCAGGCTGGCATAGGGGCCGCGGCTCATGTTCTCGGCGCCACCGCCAATGGCGATGTCGGCGTCGCCCAGCAAAATGCTCTGGCTGGCTGACACGATGGCCTGCAGGCCCGAGCCGCACAGACGGTTGACGTTGAATGCCGGTGTGCCTTCGGCACAGCCACCGTTGATGGCCGCCACGCGCGACAAATACATATCTTTGGGCTCGGTATTGACGACATGTCCAAACACCACATGGCCAACGTCGGCACCTGCCACCTTGGCTCGGGCCAGGGACTCACGCACCACTTGCGCGGCCAGCTCGGTAGGCGCGATGTCTTTCAGACTGCCGCCATAGGTACCAATGGCGGTGCGCACAGCGCTGACAACTACAACTTCACGGCTCATGAGAATCTCCTAAATTTGAAAAGGTGGGGGAAAAGCTTGCAATTTGCGACCGAACGCTTATTCATATCTTACCGACCTTTGCGGCACCCGTGCCACGTGATGCACCGGTGAGCAGGTAGCGGTGTTGCTTCACTCGAGCTCGTGCACCGCAGCGAGGGTGATCAGCGCCGACAGCACCTCAAGTTTGAAACCAACCCGCGCTTTGCCGAAACCGTCGCCGCCATCGAGAATCAATTGACGCAACAAGTCAACGCATTCCCTGTGCCCCCAGAAAAGCTTGATTGCTTTGGCAATGCGCTCATGATGGGCAGTAATGACCGCCATGGAGCGGTCAATGCGAACCTGCCTCGGGAGTTCTTCCAGGGACAGGGGCTGGGTCGGCTCATAGTCACCGCCGCGACTGAAGTTTGGGAAGACGACCGATGGTTTGTTGGACATGACAGAGTTGGTGGCTGCGCAAGCGCAGTATGGCGGGCTCGCCAGCCAAATGCAAACTGGATATGCGACAAATGTCATTCAATTGCGCATTTTTTTTCGATTGTCACCGTGTCGGCAGGCACAAACTGTCAGCTTACCGGGTTCGCCGCACTTTTTCCATGTCGCGTCGATCGCGTTTGGTGGGGCGTCCATGCTCTATCGTCATGGCCGGTTCACTTGCCGTGCGAAGTTGCTGGGTGAGTTGTTCGCGCTGGCGGACGCTTTCCACGGTTTCCGCATACAGTTGTTGCGCGACACTGGCCGGGCCGCGCAACGAACTGATGCCCAGCACGATGACTGTCTGGATCAACGGACCGTGGCGCACCGCCACCGTATCACCGACCTTGATTTCGCGCGATGGTTTGACAACCTGTGCATTGACCTGGATACGCCCTTTGACAATCTCCTCGCTGGCCAGCGACCGGGTCTTGCAAAAGCGTGCCGCCCAAAGCCACTTGTCAATTCGTGTTTGTTCCATCAGGTCGCATTTTGTCCCAACGGCAGGTGTACGGTACTGTCCAGACCGGTGATGCGTCCGTCTGACTCGCGGTTGTCCAGACTGATGGTTCCCGCCAAAGCCAGCACAATTTCTTGGCAGATAGCCAACCCCAAGCCCGATCCTGATTGCGCCTCGCCGGCAGAAAAGGGCTGAAACAGCCGTGCGCGTGTTTCGGCTGAAATGCCAGGCCCGGTGTCGCTGATCACCATGGTGGCAAAGTTGTCACCACAAGCCATGCGCACACTCAAGCTGCCACTGACCGGCGTGTAGCGGATGGCGTTGTGCAGGAGGTTACGCCCAAGTTCACGCAGCATCCAGTCATGGGTACGCAACCATGCCGGTGCCGCGTCAATCTCAAAATCGATGTCCTTGGCGGCGATCAGTGGCGACAGGTCGATCGTCACCTCCCGCATAACCTGGGACCAGTCGATGGTGCTGGCTACCGGTTGCTGAACCAGTTGCGCCACTTTGGCCAGCGCCAACATCTGGTTGGCCAGCAGTGTGGCGCGTTCGACCGTGTCGCGGATCTCGATCAACCCCTGACGCGGATCGACGTCACCGCGCAGTGCCGACTGCACCTGAACTTTCAGTACCGCCAGAGGCGTGCGCAGCTGATGCGAGGCGTCGCGAACAAAACGCTTCTGGTGTTCCAGCAGATGCTGCAAACGGCGCATGAAGCTGTTGGTGGCGTCTATCAGCGGAATTAGTTCGTGCGGCGCGTCGGGCGCTTGCAAAGGAGTCAAGTCCCCCTCAGGTCGGGCTTGCAACTGGGCACTCAAACTGCGTACCGGCCGGGTAGCGCGCTGTACCACCACAATCACCACCAGGGCAATGATGGTCACCAAGGCGGCCTGTCGCCAGAGAGTGTCAATGAGTATCTGGCGTGCCAGAGTGCGCCGCAATTCAAGTGTTTCGGCCACCTGCACCATGGCCATGGCGCGCGCACGTTTCATGGAGATGGGCTGTAACAGCACCGCGACGCGCACCGGATCACCTCGAAACGTGTCGTCGTAAAAATCAACCAGCGCGGCGTAGGGACCACGGTCTGGCAAGTGGCCGCGCCAGGCTGGCAACTCGTTGAAACCGTCAATCAATTCGCCCTGAATGGTGGATATCCGGTACGCCATGCGGCTGCGATTGTCGGCCTCAAAAGACTCCAGAACCGCGTACGGCACGTCGGCCCGCAACTGCGCGTCAGCGCCTTCACCCTGCGCCGTGATGTGTTCACCAATGGTTTTTGCAGACGCCAGCAGGGTGCGGTCGTAGGCGGTATTGACAGCGGCCAGTGCCTGGCGGTAAAGGCTGAAGGTGTCCACCAGGATGAACAAGCCAATAGGCAGCAAAATACCCAGAAACAGGTATTTGCGCAGGGATACCGTTGCACCCGCTGCCCTCACATCGCCACCTTCAGCAGATAACCCAAGCCGCGCAGTGTCATCAACTTGGCGCCGGTGGGCAGCAACTTCTTGCGCAGCCGGTAGGCCACAACTTCCACCGCCTCAAATTGCACGCCCACGTCGCCGGGGAATACAAGTTCAAACAGTCGCTCCTTGCTGACGGCGTGACCGGGACGCGCCAGCAGGGCTTTGAGCAGCGCCAGCTCACGCGGTGGCAGCTCAAGAACCTGCTCCCCGTGGTAGACGGCACCGCTGTCTTTGTCGTAACTCAGACCGCCATGCCCTGGCGCTTTGGCAGCTGAATCAGTGCCAGCTTCAAGGAGTCGGCGGTGCAGCGCACGCAACCGCGCCTCCAACTCGTCGAGGTCGAAGGGTTTGGGCAGGTAGTCGTCGGCACCGCCATTGAGGCCTAGTACCCGATCACCCACTGTACCGCGGGCGGTCAGGATCAGCACAGGCGTCGTCAAGCCCTCCAGACGGGCCTGCTCCAAAATTTGCAGGCCATCCCGGCCCGGCAGCGTCAGGTCCAGCAGCACCACTTCGGGCTGACTGGCGCGCCAACGTCCCAGTGCCGCGCGGCCATCGGCGCACACCTCTACTTCCCAATCCAGTCGGGTCAGGGCGCGCAGCAGGGTCGTGTTCAACGCGGGGTCATCTTCCACCAGCAGCAGTTTCATGGATGACACCATAGCATGGCGACAAGCCCTGCTTGACTCGCGGTATCAGTAGTTTCCCTAGTCTGTATGGACAGCCATTTGACAGCTCGGTGGCGCACCATGGCGGCTCCAATCCCAACTCCAGGAGATACTCATGCGTCGTGATACCTTTTTGAAATCCATGGCGGCCCTGGCCGCAGCAGGGGGTTTGCCCCTTTCGGCACTGGCTGCCAACAACATCAAGATGATGATTCCGGCCAACCCGGGTGGCGGCTGGGACACCACCGGTCGGGCGTTGGGCAAAGCCATGCTCGACGCCAAAGTGGCCGACACGGTGACCTATGACAACAAGGGTGGCGCGGCTGGCGCCCTGGGGCTGGCGCAGTTCGTCAGCGGCAGCAAAGGCGACCCGAACGCCATCATGGTGATGGGCGCGGTGATGCTGGGCGGTCTCATTACCGGCAAGCCGCCGGTTTCGCTCAGTTCGGCCACGCCGCTGGCGCGCCTGACCAGCGAGTACAACGTTTTTGTGCTGCCCGCCAACTCACCGTTCAAGAGCCTCAAGGAAGTGATTGAACAATTCAAGAAAGACCCTGGCAGCATCAAATGGGGCGGTGGTTCACGCGGCTCCACCGAGCATATTGCGGCGGCCATGATTGCGCGCGAGGTCGGCGTCGACGCGGCCAAGATTAACTATGTGGCGTTCCGCGGCGGCGGTGAAGCCACAGCCGCCATTCTGGGTGGCAACGTCACAGTCGGTGGTGGCGGCTACAGTGAGTTGTCTGAATACATCACTGTTGGCAAGATGAAGGGACTGGCCGTCACGTCGGGCACCCGTCTGAAAGGCGTCGATATTCCAACTCTCAAAGAGCTGGGCATCAACGTTGAAATCGGCAACTGGCGCGGTGTCTATGGTGCGCCGGGCATCACACCGGTGCAGCGCAAGGCGTTGACCGATATGTTGCTCAAGGCGGCAGCGTCCAAGTCGTGGGCGCAGGCTATGGAAAAGAACAGCTGGACACCCTCTGTGCTGTCAGGTCCGGCGTTCGAGAAATTTGTGGACGACGATTTTGCATCGCTGCGCGCCACCATGGTCAAGGCCGGGATGGTGTAGCACAGCGATGAGGCACACCCTGCGTAATCCACTATTTCTTCAAACCCTGGTTGGCGCAGGCGTGGTCCTGGTGGCGCTGGGCCTGGCCGCTGGCGCTGTCAGCATTCCTTCGAATGCGGGCTACGCTGGTGTCGGGCCCAACTTTTTGCCGTGGCTGGTTGCCACCGCCTTGCTGCTGTGTGGCGGCTTCATGATCTACGAGGCTCGCACCGGTGGTTTTCGCGACATGGACGAACCCACCAGCGACGGTCAGCCGTATTGGCCCGGCTTCGTCTGGATGTCGGCTGGCTTGCTGCTCAACGCCGCATTGATCACCACGATTGGCTTTATTTTCAGCTGCACCATGTGTTTTGTGCTGGCGGCGCGCGGCTTGCGCAATGCCGAAGGTCAATCGGCCAGCGGCCTGAAACCCTGGGTAACTGACGCAATTACTGGATTGCTGATTGCCTCCCCCGTGTACTGGATGTTTACCCAATTTCTGGCCATCAACCTGCCCGGCTTGACTGAAAGTGGGTGGCTTTGATGGATATCTGGAACCAGCTTATTCAAGGCTTTGTCACGGCCGGCACACCGGTTAATTTGTTGTGGGCTTTTGTCGGATGTGCGCTCGGTACTGCGGTGGGCGTGCTGCCCGGCATCGGCCCGGCCACGGCGGTGGCCATGCTGCTGCCGATCACCGCCAAGGTCGACGCCACAGCGTCCATGATCTTCTTTGCCGGCATCTACTACGGTGCCATGTACGGTGGCTCGACCACCTCCATTTTGCTCAACACGCCAGGCGAGACGGCCAGCATGGTGACGGCGATGGAGGGCAACAAGATGGCCAAGAGCGGGCGTGCCGGTGCGGCATTGGCCACCTCGGCCATTGGTTCGTTTGTAGCAGGCACCATTGCCACCGTGCTGGTGACACTGTTTGCGCCTGTTGTGGCTGACTTCGCTGTCAAACTGGGCCCACCTGAATACTTTATGTTGATGCTGCTGGCCTTTACCACGGTCAGCGCTGTGCTCGGTCAAAGCGCGGTGCGCGGGTTGACCGCTTTGTTTGTTGGTCTGGCCGCTGGCCTGGTTGGGATGGACCAGATCACCGGCCAGGCCCGCTATACCGGGGGTGTGCCAGAGCTGCTTGACGGTATTGAAATCGTGTTGGTGGCGGTCGGTCTGTTTGCCGTCGCCGAAGCCCTGCACGCTGTGCTGTTTGAGGGCAAGGTCGTCGAATCCGAGAACAAGATGAGCCGGGTCAGCATGAACAAAGACGACTGGCGTCGCTCGATTCCGGCCTGGCTACGGGGTACTGCCATTGGTGCGCCGTTTGGTTGCATCCCGGCTGGTGGCACCGAGATACCCACATTCTTAAGCTACGCGGCGGAGAAAAAACTCGCCAAGGGCAGCAATCTGGCCGAGTTTGGTACCAAGGGCGCTATCGAGGGCGTCGCTGGTCCCGAGGCCGCCAACAATGCCACCGTGACCGCCGCCCTGATTCCGCTGCTGACGCTGGGCATTCCGGTCTCCAACACCACCGCCATTCTGCTGGGTGCGTTCCAGAACTACGGCATCCAGCCCGGACCGCAACTGTTTACCAGCTCGGCCAATCTGGTCTGGGCCTTGATTGCTTCCCTGTACATCGGCAACGTCATGCTCTTGGTGCTCAATTTGCCGCTGGTGGGTCTGTGGGTCAAGCTGCTCAAAGTGCCCAAGCCGCAGCTTTATGCCGGCATCCTGATTTTTGCCACGGTCGGTGCTTATGGCATGCGCCAAAGCGCGTTTGACTTGTTTTTGCTGTATGCGATTGGCGTGCTGGGCCTGGTGATGCGGCGCTTCAATTTTCCAACGGCCCCGGTGGTAGTGGGTATGATTTTGGGACCACTGGCAGAAGCGCAGTTGCGCAACGCCATTTCCATCGGCGAGGGCAGTGCAATGGTGTTCCTGCAGCGCCCCATGTCCTTGACGCTGCTGGGCATTGTGCTGGCCATTCTGGTGGTGCCGCGGGTCTTGAAGCGGCGAACCGTCACTTCAATCTGATCGGTCCGGACTGCTTGCCACGCAGTTGCGGCCATTGCGCTTGGCCTGGTACAAGCCCTCATCAGCCGCCTTGATCAGCGCTTCAAAGCCTGGCATGGCGGCGGTTTTTGCTGCCACGCCAACACTGATGCGCGCCAGCCATTCGCCGCCCTTCACTGGCACCCGCAGTTTGGCAATTTCCTGGCGCATTGACTGTGCGACCTGCAGGGCGCCGTCGAGAGAGGTGGCCGGGCAGATGATCAAAAATTCGTCACCACCAAGACGGCAGACGATGTCGTCCGTACGCACTGCATGGCGCAGCTGCCTGGACAGCTGGCGCAGCACATCATCGCCGGCATCGTGACCGTGTTTGTCGTTGACCTGCTTGAAACCATCAGCATCAATCATCATGCAGGCCAGCGGTGTGCCGTCTTGCACTGACGTTAGCCAGGCTTGCGCCAGCGAGGCCATGGCGTGACGGCGATTGGGCAACCCTGTCAGCACGTCGGTTTGCGCCAGTTGTTCAAGAAGATGATTCGCTTCGGCCAGCGACTGAGTACGTTGTGCTACTTTGGCCTCGAGTGTGGCGTTCAACTCCTGCAACTCTCGATTGCGTTGCGAGACTTGCTGGAACAAGCCATTGAGCGCTTGCAACAGAGGTTCCGTTGCACCTTCCTGCAGGTCCTGTTCCCCCAGAAACACCGCGTCTGATTGTTGTCCCGCATGAATCGCCGCAACCTGCCTGGCCATCGACTGATCGACTCCGAGAATATGGAAGGCCAGCCAATAGGTGAGAAACTTCAGCAACCCGTGCGCCGCTTCAGCCCGCTCGGCAACACCTTTTTGCATCTGCATTACTTCCTGCAAAAATTCGGTGTGAAATTGCTTGTGTTCCTTGATATGGCGAGGGTCCAGACCCGTGCGCAGCATCAGGTTTTCTTCGTCCAGAAAGTGATATTGCGCGTAGGAGGCCAACTTGGCGAGCACTGTCTCAACCTCACCGGCAGCGCCGCTGTCAGCCTGTGTCAGCAATTCGCCAAACTGGTTAATCAGATCGACCAAGGCGTGATGCTGCTGGTCAACAGTTTCAAGCCCGGTCTCAAAATGCCTGTCCCAGCGGAATGACTCCACGCCAGTCTCCGATCAGTTTTGATGGTTTCATTATGGCATTGCCAATTTGTTAAAGCCATACTTCGGCAGCAGTGAACTTGGTCATGACGCTGCGCGGTAACATCTGCGGATGGACTCCACAGACTCATTGCCGCGTGATGCCCAGAGTATTCTGGAACTGGCCGCGCGCTCCATGTTTGACCTGTTTGCCAACGCCAGCGAAGGCATGATGCTGGTGGACCGGCAGGCTCGTGTGGTCTGGATCAACGACCAGTACAAGCGCTTTCTACCGGCGCTGGGTTTTGAGCGGGTGGAAGATTTTGTCGGCCATCCGGTGGCCAGCGTGGTGCAAAACACGCAGATGCATCACGTGATCGAAACCGGCAAGCCGATCCTGATTGATCTGCTGACAAATCGAGCCGGCACGTTTGTCGTCAGCCGCATTCCGTTGCGCGACAGTGGTGGCGAGGTGATAGGGGCTTTGGGGATTGTGTTGTTCGACCACGCCGAAACCAGCCTGCAGCCCCTGGTGGGCAAGTTTGCCTTGCTGCAGCGCGATCTGGACGATGCCCGGCGTGAGTTGGCCAGCCAGCGCAGCAGTCAGAAAAATAACCAGCGTATGGGTCAACGTCAGTCGCGTTACACCTTTGCCAGTTTTGTTGGTGCCAGTGCACCTGCCGTGGAAGTCAAGCGGCAGGCGCGCCGGGCGGCCCAGACTTCCAGCCCGGTATTGTTGCTGGGCGAAACCGGGACCGGCAAGGAGTTGTTGGCCCATGCGATTCACGCTTCGTCAGCGCGCGCTGATAGTCCATTCATCAGCCTGAACATTGCCGCCGTGCCCGACACGCTGCTGGAGGCCGAGTTTTTTGGTGTCGCCCCTGGCGCCTATACCGGGGCCGATCGCAAGGGGCGCGATGGCAAGTTTCGACTGGCCCATGGCGGCACGCTGTTTCTCGATGAGATCGGCGATATGCCGCTGGGCTTGCAGGCCAAACTGCTGCGCGCTTTGCAAGAGGGTGAAATCGAGCCGCTGGGCTCCAACAAGCTCGTTCCTTTTGATGCCCGGGTGATTGCCGCAACATCGCGCGATTTGAACAAGCTGGTGCGCGAGGGCAACTTTCGTGAAGACTTGTTTTATCGCCTCAACGTGCTGCCGATTCGGGTGCCGCCGCTGCGTGAGCGGCGTGAAGATATTGCCGCCCTGGTCGAGGTGCTGGGCGAAGATATGTCCTTGCGCAGCGGCGAACAGCCGCCCGAGCTCAGCGCCGAGGCGCTTGCGCTGCTGTCGGCGCAGCTGTGGCGTGGCAACATCCGGGAGTTGCGCAATGTGCTGGAGCAAGCCACCATGCGCAGCGATTCACACCGCATTTTGCCTTCGCATTTGCAGGCGGTGCTGAGCGAATCCGGCGTTGAACAACTGGCCCCGGTAGTGCCGACCAAGCTATCGGTCTTGGCCGAAGTGGCGGCTGCGGTAGCGATTGAACCACTGGCTCTGCAAGTGGCTGAATTGGAGCGGCAAGCCATCGCATCCGCCATGAAAGCGGCTCGCGGCAACAAGGTAGTCGCCGCAAAAATGCTCGGTATTTCTCGCGCCAAGCTGTATGCCCGACTCGGATAATATGTATTATATATAGACATATGTATTTTAATAAGACATATCAATATGTATCATTTGAATACAAAGTTTAATGTTTAGGGAATAACTTTAAACAAATCAAAGGTTTACGATTTGGCACGCTTGCTGCATAGCCGTTCCACACCAACTACCATAACAGGAGACAGAAAACATGGATCGTCGAACTTGGGTCGCGCGCGCCGCGCTTGGCGCTGTAGCCGCGGCTTGCGCCATGGCCTCTCCTTTGGCGCTCAGCCAGGCCAAAGAAATCAAAATCGCCCACATCTACAGCAAGACCGGCCCGCTGGAAGCCTATGGCAAGCAGACCGCCACCGGTTTCATGATGGGTCTGGATTACGCCACCGGTGGCACCATGATGGTAGGGGACAAGAAGCTGGTCGTCATTGAAAAGGACGATCAGGGCAAGCCTGATCTGGGCAAGAGCTTGCTGGCCAGCGCCTATGGCGACGACAAGGTTGATTTAGCCGTGGGTCCAACTGCCTCGCCGGTAGCGCTGGCGATGTTGCCGGTGGCCGAGGAATACAAAAAGATTCTGCTGGTGGAGCCCGCCGTAGCTGACTCGATCACCGGTGAGAAATGGAATAAATACATATTCCGTACCGGGCGCAACAGTTCGCAGGATGCAATTTCCAACGCGGTAGCTTTGGACAAGGCCGGTATCACGATTGCCACCATGGCACAAGATTCAGCCTTTGGCCGTGACGGCGTGAGAGCCTTCAAAGAGGCGATCAAAAAAGCCAAGGTGGTGCATGAAGAATTTTTGCCACCGGCGACCACCGACTTCACGGCCGGCGCTCAGCGTCTGATCGACAAGCTCAAGGACCAACCAGGCCGCAAAGTGATCTTCATCATCTGGGCCGGTGGTAACCCGTTCAAGATTGCCGATATGGACTTGAAGCGCTACGGCATCGAGATTGCCACCGGCGGCAACATCCTGCCGGCCATGACAGCCTACAAGCAATTCCCAGGCATGGAAGGCGCAGCGTATTACTACTTTGGCATTCCGAAAAACGCCGTCAACGAGGCCATGGTGGCGCGCCACTATAGCCAGTTCAAGGCGCCACCTGACTTCTTCACGGCCGGTGGTTTCTCGGCTGCCATGGCGGTGGTTACGGCGCTCAAGAACAGCAAGGGCGACGCCAGCGCCAACACCTTGATCAAGACCATGGAGGGCATGAGTTTTGATACACCCAAAGGTAAGATGACCTTCCGTAAGGAAGATCACCAGGCCATGCAGAGCATGTTCCATTTCAAGATCAAGGTTGACCCGGCGTTTGCCTGGGGAGTGCCTGAACTGGTGCGCGAGATCAAGGCGGAAGAGATGGATATCCCGATCCGCAACAAACGCTGATTGATGGGGCGCTCGGCTACTGCGCGGGCCGATAGCGGCGTTGCGCGGTGCTCGCAATCCTCACGTACCTGAGTACGTTCCGGTTGCTGTGCTCCGCGCGCCTTGCTTTCGACTCGCTCGCTACGCCGCTCTCCCCATCAAGGGACTTCGAATCTCATGCTTGAAACCAGAAACTTGACAGTGCGCTTCGGCGGACACGTGGCGGTAAGCGCTGTCAGCTGTGCTTTTCGGCCTGGCACGCTGACCGCCATCGTCGGCCCCAATGGTGCTGGCAAGACCACCTATTTCAATCTGATTTCGGGGCAGCTCAAGGCCAGCTCGGGCGAGGTCTTTCTGAACGGCAACAGTTTGGCTGGCATGAGTCCGTCGGCCCGCACTCGCGCCGGACTCGGGCGAGCCTTTCAGTTGACCAACCTGTTCCCCAATTTGTCGGTGCTGGAAAACGTGCGCCTGGCGGTGCAGGCAGCACGCGCCGGTGCCCATTTGCGCGGACTAAATCTCTGGTCCGTCTGGAGCGATCACAAAACCTTGACATCGTTGGCTGAAGAGGTTCTGGAAGCCGTTTCCATGAGCGACAAACAACACACGCCGGTGGCCAGTTTGCCGCACGGCGACCAGCGCAAGCTGGAGGTGGCCCTGCTGATGGCGCTGGAGCCCGATGTATTCATGTTCGACGAGCCGACAGCAGGCATGAGTGCCGATGAAGCGCCGGTCATTTTGAACCTGATTCGCAAACTCAAGGACGACAAACGCAAAACAATTTTGCTGGTGGAGCACAAGATGGACGTGGTGCGTGAACTGGCGGACCGCATCATCGTGCTGCACAACGGCGCCCTGGTTGCCGATGGTGATCCGGCCGAAGTCATTGCATCACCAATCGTTCAGGAGGCTTACCTTGGGATTGCTCCGGTGGTTTCGGAAGTGCGTGCATGAGCAGCAATCTCCTGACCCTGTCGGGTGTCCACACCCACATCGGCGCCTACCACATCCTCCATGGCGTCGACCTGGTTGTACCCAGTGGGCAGCTGACCATGCTGCTGGGTCGCAATGGTGCCGGCAAGACCACCACGCTGCGCACCATCATGGGTTTGTGGCATGCCAGCCAAGGAAGTGTGCGCTTTGGCTCGCGGGACATTACTGCCTTGAACACGCCAGAGATCGCTGCGTTGAATATTGCTTACGTGCCCGAGAACATGGGGATTTTTGCCGACCTGTCGGTGAAGGAAAACATGCTGCTGGCGGCGCGAACGGCCAAGCGCGCCAACCAGATGGACGAGGCGCGTCTGCAGTGGATTTTTTCATTGTTCCCGGCGGTCGAGAAATTCTGGAACCATCCCGCCGGCAAACTTTCGGGCGGACAAAAACAAATGCTGGCGGTGGCCCGTGCCATCGTCGAACCACGCGAACTGTTGATCGTCGACGAGCCCAGCAAAGGTCTGGCGCCCGCCATCATCAACAACATGATTGACGCCTTTGCCCAGCTAAAAGCCAGTGGCACCACCATTTTGCTGGTCGAACAAAACATCAACTTTGCCAAGCGGTTGGGTGACAGTGTCGCTGTCATGGACAACGGGATGGTTGTGCACAGTGGCGCCATGAAAGCGTTGGCTGAGGATGAAGAACTGCAGCATTCTTTGCTGGGGTTGGCGATATGAACAAGATCGATTTCGACTGGAAACCGCTGACGCTGGTGCCATTGCTGGTGTTGCTGGTCATACCGTTCATTGGCTCGATTTCAACCTGGCTGACGCTGACGGCCGCGGGCCTGGCCATGGGCATGATCATCTTCATCATTGCCTCCGGCTTGACGCTGGTGTTTGGTCTGATGGATGTGCTCAATTTCGGCCATGGCGTGTTCATTGCGTTGGGCGCCTTTGTCGCCACCACGGTGCTGGGCCTGATGGGCGACTGGACCGGCTCCCCCGAGCTGTGGCGCAACCTGGTGGCCATCTTCCCGGCGATGCTGGTGGCCATGCTGGCGTCGGGCGCGTTGGGCTTGGCCTTTGAGCGCTTCATTGTGCGGCCGGTCTATGGCCAGCATCTCAAACAGATTTTGATCACCATGGGCGGCATGATCATAGGTGAAGAGTTGATCAAGGTGATTTGGGGTCCCGCGCAAATTGCGCTGCCCTTGCCTGAAGGGCTGCGCGGTGCCTTACTGCTGGGCGATTCGGCGATTGAAAAATACCGGCTGCTGGCAATGGTGGTAGGTCTGCTGGTTTTTGCGCTGCTGTCCTGGACTTTAAGTCGCACCAAGATCGGCCTGCTGATTCGCGCAGGTGTGCAAGACCGCGAGATGGTGGAAGTGCTCGGTTACCGCATCAAACGCCTGTTTGTCGGCGTCTTTGTGGTGGGCAGTGCGCTGGCCGGTCTGGGCGGTGTCATGTGGGGCTTGTACCAGCAAAGCGTCATGCCGCAGATGGGCGCGCAGGTCAATGTGCTGATCTTTATCGTCATCATCATCGGTGGCCTGGGCTCCACCGGTGGTGCCCTGATTGGCGCCTTGCTGGTCGGTTTGATGGCCAACTACACCGGGTTCTTGTTACCCAAGGTAGCCCTATTTTCCAACATAGCGCTGATGGTGGCGATTCTGCTGTGGCGGCCGCAGGGTGTCTACCCGGTGGCCAACCGCTAAAAATCATGAATCAACCTACTGCGCAAACCGATCTTGCAACTGCGGTGCTCACCGTACGCTTGTACGGCTCCACTCCTCATTGCAACCTCGGCTCGCTCGCTACGGTTTCTTCACGACTTTTTGGAGATGAGGCATGCTGAAGAGACTCCTTTCCGATGATTTGCCGCGCAGTCGTGTGCTGGCCGTGTTGCTGATTGCATTGCTGATTGCACTGGCAGGCGCACCGTTTTTATTTCCCGGTGTGAAGGCACTCAACGTGGCAGCCAAGGTGCTGGTGTTCATTGTGCTGGTGGCCAGCTTTGATTTGTTGCTGGGCTACACCGGCATCGTCAGTTTTGCGCACACCATGTTCTTTGGCATTGGTGCCTACGGGGTCGCAGTTGCCACGACCCGGATGGGACCAACCTGGGAAGCGCTGGCGATGGGGGTGTTGTGTTCACTGTTGCTCTCGTTTTTACTGGCCTTGTTGGTAGGTTTGTTTTCGTTGCGGGTGCGGGCCATCTTTTTCGCCATGATCACGTTGGCCGTGGCCTCGGCCTTTTTGACGCTGGCGTCACAACTCTCCGACATCACCGGTGGTGAAGATGGTTTGAGTTTCAAAGTACCCGAGGTTTTGTCACCCGGCTTTGAATTCAGTGATACGCCTTTTCTCGGCGTTGTGCTGGATGGACGCCTGCTGTGCTACTACCTCCTGTTCGCGCTGGCATTGGTGCTTTTGCTGGCCATGCTGCGCATCGTCAATTCACCGTTTGGCCGCGTGCTCCAGGCGATCCGCGAGAACGAATTTCGGGCCGAAGCGATTGGCTACCGGGTGGTCGTTTTTCGCACCACGTCCAGCATCCTGTCGGCGCTGTTTGCCTGCCTGGCCGGCACCATGCTGGCGCTCTGGCTGCGCTACAACGGACCCGACACATCGCTGTCATTCGAGATCATGATGGACGTGCTGCTGATTGTGGTGATCGGTGGCATGGGCACCATCTATGGCGCCGCCATTGGCGCGGCGTTGTTCCTGGTGGCGCAAAGCTATCTGCAGGATTTGTTGCGCCTCGGACATGAGGCGGTCGCCTCCTTGCCCTGGCTCGCCACCTTGCTGTCACCGGATCGCTGGTTGCTCTGGCTGGGGGTGCTGTTTGTGCTGTCGGTGTATTACTTTCCTACCGGGGTGGTGGGACGTTTGCGTGCCAATTCGCGGAGGGGCAAGTCATGAGTCGCGACGTACAGATGTCTTCCCACTACCTGAGCTGCGCCGGGCGCGAGATTCATTACACCGAATGGGGTGCCCAGCACCCGTCTACGGTGATCGCCTGGCACGGTCTGGCTCGCACCGGACGCGACATGGACGAGTTGGCCGGGCACTTGAGTGCACGTGGCTATCGGGTGATTTGCCCGGATACGATCGGACGCGGCCTGAGTCAATGGAGCCCGCTGCCGCAGCAGGAGTACTGCCTGTCATTTTTTGCCCGTATCGCGACCGAGCTGTTTGATCAACTCGGGATTGAAAAGGCGCATTGGGTCGGCACCTCCATGGGCGGCGCCATTGGCACGGTGTGCGCGTCAGGTCTGCTTGATGCGGGCATGAAGAAGCGCATCCAGAGTCTGACCTTAAACGACAATGCGCCGCAACTGGCGTCGGCTGCCATCGGCCGCATTCGAGCCTATGCCGGTAACCCTCCGGCCTTTACCACGGTGCGGGAGCTCGAAGCTTTCTTTCGTCAGGTCTACCAGCCCTACGGTTGGCTGAGCGCTGCGCAGTGGCGCCGGCTGACAGAAACATCGACACGCCGTTTGCCCGACGGCCGTGTCACGCCGCACTATGACCCCGACATGGTGCAACAGTTCATCAGTCATCCGGACGACTATTTGATCTGGGATCATTACGACGCGTTGGAGCTGCCAGTATTGTGTTTGCGCGGGGCCGACTCGGATCTTGTAATGCCTGAAACGGTCGACGAGATGCGACGCCGTGGCCCGGGTGCCGCGGGTCGGTTAACGGTCGTGGAAATCAAGGGCTGCGGGCATGCCCCGGCGCTCAATGTGCCCGATCAGTTGGAGCAGGTGGCAGACTTCATTGAGGCGGCAGGTTGAGCAAAACTCACGTCACATGGCACTCGCGCCGCAGCAATGCCAGTGCGTCTGTCAGCGCGTAATCCAGGTCGCTTTGCAGCGTCGGTTGTGCTTCCTCGACAAATTCGCGCCATAGCCGGGCATAGTCATCGTGGTGTTGCACCGGGGCATGTTGCGCTATGTAGAGGCTGGTCAAATCGGGCTTGAGACCGGTTCTTCGGATCTTGCGAATCAATGCGATTGCGCTTCTTTCGGTCAGCAGTGTCTTGGCTGTGGCACCCGCTGCGATGCACAAAAACAGCGTCAACAAAGAACCGTCATCGCTGTGCCCGCCGGTGGCTTTGTGCCAGGTGTTCGACGCCACTCGGTCATGCTGATCGACTTCGTTTAGACCACTTTCAAGCCAGAAATAGCGACCCATGAAGGCGGCAGTCTGGTTGAACAGCTGTCTGGCTGGCACCGTACTACCGACAATCTTTGGCAAGTCGGAGATGACGGACTGTCGCATGGTTTGCAGCGTGGCTGTGCAGTGAGCGGGCAGGTCTTTTGGTATCACAATGAAGGTGTCAAAACCGCTGGCACCGGTCATTTTGCCAGTGTATTTTTTACGCAGCGCGGTCACCATTTTTTCAAACACCACCCAATCGGGCATCTCGCCACCGCCGATGGCCAGAGTCAACAGCGCGCTGCGTATGACAGCCTCGCTGTCTGGTGCGGCCTCTTCCAGCTCGGCGACATCCATGCCCAATTTCCCGGCCAGCCAGATGGCGACCTCCATCATCTGCGTTGCAGCACCGCGTCTGGCTAATTCGGTCTGGTAGGCAGCCACGGTTTTCAGCGACCATTCGGCCAGCAGTGGAATCTGTTCGTCGGCAAAACCGCCGCTGTCATGCATGCCAAAGTGGCTGGTTTGTGGCATCACAATCAAGCGCCGCAACAAGTCCGAGCCACCTTTCGAGTGGGATAAAAATGAGTGATCGCGCAACGATTCGGCGGCCTGTCGCAAATCACCGGCACTGGTTACTTCAAGATAAAGGCTGACCAGATTGACCATTCGGCGCTTGGCCATTTCGAGTTCCGGACGCAAATACTCAGTACCAAAATAGCGCGCAATTTGGACCATGCCTTTCGGTGCGTCGACGCAGATGGCGTCCAGCTTTGGCTGATCGATGACGGCGTTTTGCACGCCATAGGCCAATGCTTTCTCAAAAAATGGGCGCGCGTCGTAGAGTGAGACGGTAGCGGGCGAGACCGGGCGCTGCTCTGACATCTAGATCGCCGATTCCTCATCCGACTCACGTGCCGCTGGCGTCGCTTTGCCACGGTCGGTGTCGCCGGTCTCAATCCTGCCGTCGCCTGCGGGGTTCCCCGGCTCAGCGGAGTCGGCCTCAAAGGCACGCACTTTCTCACGCAACACCAGCAGCATTTCAATGAACAGGTCCGGGCATTGATGACGCAACAGCCAGGCCAGTTCCATCCAGTCGTGGTCAGCCACCTCCTCTTGTTCCAGCCGTGGCTTCACATAGGCCGAGGCCAGCAAGGCAGCTTCGGACAAGCTTTCACCGTCGTCTTGCGCCGCGTCAAACGTGCCAGTGCGTGCAAAGGCCTCGACGCGGCTCCATTTCTCTGAAAAGTAGTCAGCCAACGCGTCGCTGCCCCCCTCCAGGTCGCCAATCGCAGCTAAAAAATCCAGCGGATTGGCATCGTCCCGGAAAACAATGGAGTTGACCATGCCGCGCAAATGCGTGCGGGTCAGGTCCTTGTACTGTTTTTCAATCACCACGGCGCGCGCAAACTGACTTGGCGTCACCAGCAGGTTGATGACTGACTCCCTGGAGTTGTCGTATTCGCGGATCACCGCCAGAATATCTTTCGGTGGCAATTGCTCCAGTACCAGCGCCAGCGCACTGTCGCCCTCGGAGTCGGCCAATTCCACCAGGGCGGACTCGGCGCCGACGATGTCGCCAGCGGCGATCAGGCTTTGGGTTCTGGCAATCAGGGCAAGTTGGTTCATCTCAGTCTTTACGGTCAAAACCTTGTTCAACCATCCAGTCGGCGCCGGCTTCTTCACGGGCGCGGGCGTCTTGTTCTTCTTGCGCTTCCCATGCGTTGTCGTGATCGTCGCCAGTAGCTTCGTCGCTCTCGCTTTCAATGTTAATTTTGAGGATGCGGGGCGCCTCCGACTTGCCGTACATATATTCGAGACCGGCTGCCACCGTCAAGAACCAGGCACCCATCGGCTCTTTCAGTACCACTTGCGTCAGGTCGTGTGCCCACGGCGCCAACTCGGCAGCATCAGCCAGGCTGTGCCAATCGGGGAATTCGTTGGCTTCATGCGTCAGCAGGTGATCCATCACGGCTGGCAGCTTGAAGCGAAAGCCCTGGTGAAAGGTCACCGCCACCATCTCCGGGCTGAGCTCGATCATGTTGAGCAAAAAGTCAAACTCATTGCGCCGCTGCGTCAATCGCTGGTGCAACACGTTTCGGCCTTCCGAATCAAAAGTCAAGTCATCCATTTCCGACTGATAGGCTGAGCGCAGCTCGCGGAAAAATGGAGAGATGCTCATGGCGCGAGGTTTTTCATATTCATGATAGGTGGGTTTCAAAGTAGCTGTTTAAAGTAGCTGAGCCAAATTTCGTGCGCCGTATCGATCGGACTGTCCAGCAGATTTCGGCGTCGGTTCTGGTCATAAGCCTGGCGTTTGGCGGCATCCGAAAGCACTTCGTAAGCCGCTTGCACGGTCTGAAAGCGCTTGGGCGCGTCAACGGCGGCATTTCGGTCCGGGTGATGCAACGCCGCCTGCCGGCGAAACGCCTTTTTGATTTCGGCAAGGGTTGCAGAGCTGCCAACTCCAAGGGTCGCATAGTGGTCTGTCATGCGTGCTTAGGTGCCTGGTCTGGTCAGGTCCTGACCGATTCAAAAGAAAGCTGGAAGGGGGTGATTATGCCCGGCCATGGATCGCTGCGTGACGGAGCCTCAAGATTCACCCGGCCGATGTCTTGAGCGCAGGGTTGGCCAGGCGGCGTCGAAGTCGAACAACAGGCGCCGGCAGCTATTGAAAAAATTGCGTATGGATTTTGGCGCGAGCCTATTGTTTGGCGCCCAGCGCAAGCGCAGCGGCACGTGACTCCGCCAACGCCTGTTGCTGGGGTGCAGCCTGTGTCGGCCATCCGCAGAGATGGAGTTGGGTCAACTCGCACAAAGCGGTTATCCACTCTGGATCATCATTCAGGCAGGAAATGTAGTGAAACTCCTTGCCGCCTGCCGTCAGGAACGCAGCGCGCCCTTCCATATCGATTTCTTCCAGTGTCTCCAGGCAGTCGCTGGTGAAGGCTGGGCAGACCACGTCAACCCGATGGACGCCGGCTTGCCCCATTGCGATCAAGGTCGGTTCAGTATAGGGTTGTAGCCACTTGGCGCGACCCAGCCGTGATTGAAAAGTCACTTTGAACTGCTGTTGAGACAGTCCCAGTTGGTCAGCCAGCAGACGCGCTGTTTTGAAGCATTCGCAGTGGTACGGGTCACCCAGCAGCAGCGTGCGCTCCGGGACACCATGAAAACTCATGACCAGCTGATCCGGTCGGCCATGCATTTTCCAGTAGCGCCGAACCTTGCTCGCCAGCGCGACAATATAGTTCGGGTCGTCGTGGTAATGATTGACAAAGCGTAACTCGGGAATATTTCGCACCGTGCCAGCCCACTTATAAACTGCATCAAACAGACTGGCTGTGGTGGTAGCCGAATATTGAGGATAGGCCGGCAAGATAAGTACGCGAGTTGTTCCCTCGGATTTGAGTAAATCGAGTTGCGAGGCGATGGAAGTGCTGCCGTAGCGCATGGCATAGCGGACCTGCACCACGTGGCCGCGCTGCGCCAACCAGCCTTGCAGCAGCTTGGCCTGCTTTTCGGTCCAAACTTTCAGCGGTGAGCCTGCAGCACTCCAGATGCTGGCGTATTTGGCGGCTGATTTGGCAGGCCGAAAGCGCAGGATGATGCCGTGCAAAATCACCAGCCAAAGCAGTCGCGGGATCTCGACGACACGTGGGTCGCTCAAAAACTCCCGCAGGAAACGTCGTACATCGGCGGTGCTGGGTGTGTCAGGTGTGCCAAGGTTGCAATACAGCACGGCAGTGCGTGGCACCTGGCCGTGGTTGAACAGGGGTTCCTCGGCGTAACGGCCGGTCTTGAAAGTGGTCATGTGATCGGAGTGAGTTTTGAAATGTCGGAGCCGAAGTACCAGTCAGAGCGCATCATAAACGTCCAGCACGCCAGGCTTGATGGCCGCTACGGCGCTGCGCACGGCGCCTTCCAGGGTGGCCGGGTAGGGGCCGGCCACATAGTCGCCACAGGCTAGCAAGCCGGGCGCAATTTGCTGCAACGGGCGTTGCAGCCCAGGTCTGCAGGCAAAGGTAGCGCGCTTCTCGACGACGGTTTGAACAGCTTGCAGCGCGAGGCCCAGTTGCGCTTGGGCCTGCCGGATAACCTGTGCCTGCAGCGCCTCGCGGCTGTCGTTGCTGGCGCTGACGACAAAGGCCAGCAATCCTTGGGGCCCACCTAACTGGCCACGGTCGAAGACAAACTGCGCTGGCGTCAAGCCGGAGTTTTGCCCGGTCGTGTCGACATGGTTGCGCAGCGCCAGCATGGGGTAGGGCAGGCGGGCATGGTTGCCCCAGGCATAAACAGTGGTAATCGCCTGAAACGGTAGCAGGCTCGCGACGTCGGTCCATTCTCGAATCTTGCCCGCCAGCGAGTCATTGACCAGCGGCAAAGTGTTCTCCAGCGTTCTGACCGATCCGGCGGCAGACGTTGCCAAAATTGCGACATCAAAATCTTCGCCCTGAACTTGCCACCGCGAGCCTTGTGGCAACATTGATTGCACCCGTGTGCCCAGGCGCAACTGGCCACCGCGGTCGCTCAGCCAGCGCGCAGCGGCCAGCGGAAACAGGGTGGAAAGGTCAACCCGTGGCAGCAGCAAATTGGAGCCTCCTTGCACGCCGAACAAGGCGTCTTTCAGCACGCGCAGGAATACCTGGGCGCTGGCCTGATCAGCCGGCGTATTGAGAGCCGACACGCACAGCGGCTCAATCAGCTCGGTCATGACGCGCGGGCTCAGGCGCTGGCAAAGTTGTGTCACTGTGCTGGCGGCGTCACATTGAAAGCCGTCAAGCTGCCAGTGACCCGCTGCACGCAGCAGGCACCACTTGTCTGCCAGACTCCAGCCGCGCGCTGACACGATGCCGGCCAGTGCGTCGAGCGGTGCTGGCCAGTGCGGAAAACGCAGGCCCCGTCCGTCTGGAAACATCAACATCATGGGCAGTCGCAGCAGGGTCACTTCGGGTTCCACGCCAACCAGACGCAACAGCCGTAAGGACTCGCTGTAGGCGCCAATCAGAATGTGCTGGCCGTTGTCCAGCGTCACAGGCGTGCCGTCAGTCAAAGCGCCCGGCAGGGCTCTGGCTCTCCCGCCACAGACCTGGGATGCCTCGAATACCACCGTGGTGTGACCAGCTCGCGTCGACTCGACGGCCGCCGCCAAGCCGGCCCAGCCGGCGCCGATGATGGCAATTTTCATTTGTTCACTTGTCGCCGCCGCGCCGCGCCACCCCAGGCATGTCGGCGCCTGCAAGGCCTGGCACAGAACACGCGATGGCTAGCCTGGGGGTCATGGTCAGAACCGGCCAAGGGCCTGCACCTTCCAGGCCAGCCACATTTTGCGCAGGGGTGTGAGGCTGATTCGCTGGTGCAGCACGGCGAAGTTGTCGCGCTCAATTTCCTTGAGCAAGGTGCGGTAGATACTGGCCATCATCAGCCCCGGCTTTTGCGCGCGGCGATCAGACGGCGGCAGCAGGGCCAGGGCCTCGTCATAGAGGGCCAGGGCGCGTCGGGCCTGGAATTGCATCAGCGCCGTGAAGCGGTCGGAGTAACTGCGTTGCAGGATTTCATGTGCTTTGACATCAAAGCGCTGCAACTCGTTCATGGGCAGGTAAATGCGCCCGCGCAAGGCGTCTTCGCCGACGTCGCGAATGATGTTGGTGAGCTGCAAGGCGAGCCCCAGCTTGTGCGCGTAAGCGGTGGTTGCTTCTTGTGTCTGGCCGAAGATGTTGGCAGCCACTTCTCCCACCACACCGGCCACCAGATGGCAGTAGCGCTGTAGCGTGGGGTAGTCGAGGTAGCGGGTTTGGGTCAGGTCCATCTGACAGCCCTCGACCACCGACTGCAGGTGGCGTTGTTCGATGCTGTACTGCGCCGCCAGTGGCATCAAGGATTGCATCACTGGGTGGCTGGGTTTGCCGGCAAATGACTTGGCCACTTCCGCCTGCCACCAGGCCAGTTTGGTTTGGGCCACACTAGGGTCGACCATATCGTCGACCACATCATCGACCTCGCGGCAGAACGCATAAAACGCCGTAATGGCAGCGCGCCGGGGTTGAGGCAAAAACAAAAAGGCGTAATAAAAGCTGCTGCCCGAGGCGGCGGCTTTTTGCTGGACGTAGTCTTGTGGCGTCATGAAGGGTTCGGGTTGCGGGGCCTAGTTTAATCAGCGTGCATTACCCCATGCGCCAGGCCCGCCAAAGCAGCAAGGGCCAGTCAGTCCAAACCAGCTTGGGCCGCGAGCGCCAGGTGGCAAATTTCAAGGCTTCAATTTTGTCAAGGATGCGCAAGCCGCCCTGTATGACCAGCCGCAATTCCCAGCCAGCGCGACCTGGTATTCGACACGCCAGTGATGCGCCTTTTTGCATCACCGACCTTGCATAGGTGGCGTAGTCTGCTACCAACTTTGCTGCGTTTTGCGATCGGCTGTCTGCCCGCAGGTCGGCGTCACTCACACCGTGTCGCTGCATCGCCTGCAGACTGACGTACCAGCGCCCGCGCGTGACATCGACGCTGAGGTCCTGCCAGAAGTTGATGAGTTGCAATGCGCTGCAGATCTGGTCGCTTTGGGCGAGTGACTGGTCGTCCTCGATACCATACAGATGCAGCAGCAGTCGGCCCACCGGGTTGGCAGAGCGCGTGCAATAGTCCAGCAGTTCGGCATCTGTCTGGTAGCGACGAGCGCTGGCGGTAAAGCGGATGTCTTGTTCAAAAGCCTGCAGTAGCCGGTCCAGCAGCAGGGTCGACAACTGAAACTCCTGAATGATTTTGCCCAGTGGCTCGAATACGTGCGGCCATCTGCCGCTGTGGCCTCGCCCGACGCTGATGGCTTGCAGGTCAACGCGATAGGCGGACAGATCCGCCAGTCGGGTCAGACTTGGCGCTTCACCTTCATCGGCAATGTCGTCAGCGGTGCGGGCAAAACCATAAATGGCTGCAATGGCCGGTCGTAGCCGTGCCGGGCAAAGGCAGGAGGCAACCGGAAAGTTTTCGTAGTGATCCATTGTTCGCGGGGTCAAAATTCAAGTCGTTTGACAATTTTAAAAAACTATCTTAGATTAATAACCAATCGGTCATTAAAGCCGGTTTTCGTGTCCCAAAGGTGAATGCTGTCATGAAATCTGTCAAATATCTAAAGTTGTCCAGCAGTTTACTGTTGCTTTTGGCGGCGCTTCCCTATCTGTCAGCCTGTTCCAGGACGGTGCCCCCGCCGGATCCGGTTCAGGCTGTCAAAGTGCTGATGGTGGCAGCGCAGAGTATGCAGTCTGGTTCGGAGTTTGCCGGCGAAGTGCGGGCGCGGATTGAGTCACGGGTGGGTTTTCGGGTGGCCGGCAAGTTGATCCGGCGCGCTGTCGATGTCGGTCAGCGCGTCAAGGCCGGACAACTGCTGGCGCAGCTTGATGCGCAAGACTACCAACTTGCAACCGACGCCGCGCGGGCGCAGCTTGCTGCTGCTGTCACCAGTCGCGATCTGGCAGCCGCCGATTTCAGGCGCTTCAAGGAGCTCCGCGATCAGAATTTCATCAGTGGCGCCGAATTGGAGCGCCGCGAGGCCACCTTGAAAGCAACCCAGGCGCAACTGGAACAAGCTCAGGCCCAGTTGACCGGGCAAGGCAACCAGGCGGCCTACACCACGCTGCAAGCCGATGTCTCGGGTGTGGTGACTGCGGTGGAGGCGGAACCCGGTCAAGTGCTGGCGGCTGGCACACCGGTATTGCGCATTGCACAGGACGGACCACGCGATGTGGTGTTTGCTGTGCCCGAGGACAAGATTGGCTTGATCACGCTGGGTATGGGGGTGGAGGTTCGGGTTTGGCCGTCGAATGCCAGCGTTCAGGCTCGCGTGCGGGAACTTGCTGCCAGTGCCGACCCGGTTACCCGAACGTTTGCCGTCAAGGTGTCTCTGGCAGCCAAAGATGTATTGCCGCTGGGTAGCACAGTGACGGTGGTGCCCAAAGTATTTGATCGCAGTGGCATCGATGTCATCAAACTGCCCACCAGTGCCCTGTACCAGAGCGGCAAGTCGGCCGCCGTCTGGTTGCTGGACCCGGCCAGCATGACCATCAGACTGCAGCCGGTACAAATCGCCACCGCCGATGGCAACGACCTGGTGGTGGCCAGCGGTTTGCAGCCCGGTATGCTGGTGGTGTCGGCCGGCGTACACGTGCTGTCGGCCGGACAAAAAGTATCGATCTACAAAGGGAATTCTCCGGTACCCAGCAGTCTGGCTGCGCAGCGCACCGCCAATTCAGCAGCAAGCGACAGCAAGACCGGTGTTGCCCCATCCAAATGACGCGACCATGAAGCAAGATCAACCCAAAGAGGTGTTCAACCTCTCCAAGTGGGCACTGGACCATGTGGCGCTGACGCGCTACCTGATGCTCGTGCTGCTGCTGCTGGGCGCCGCAGCCTACTTCCAGCTAGGGCAGGATGAAGACCCGCCATTTACTTTTCGACTGATGGTGGTGCGGGCTTTCTGGCCGGGGGCGACAGCGCAGCAGATGGCCGAACAGGTGGCCGACAAGATTGAAAGTACTTTGCAAGAAGTGCCCAGTGCCGACAAGATTCGCAGCTTTTCCAAGCCGGGCGAGACCACCATCCTGTTCCAGGTGAAGGACTCGACGCGGGCCACTGACGTCAGCAACATCTGGTACGACGTTCGCAAAAAAGTGGGGGACATGCGTCAAACCTTGCCCGGCGGTGTCCAGGGTCCGTTTTTCAACGACGAATTCGGCGATGTGTTTGGCACCATTTACGCCTTGCAGGCTGACGGTTTTTCTGACGCCGAGGTCAAGGCTTATGCCGATGAGGTGCGGCAAAAGCTGCTGCGCATACCGGACGTCAGTAAGGTCGATGAGTTCGGGGTGCAGGACGAAAAAATATATATCGAGATATCGCAAAAGCGTCTGGCTCAACTGGGGCTCGACCTGAACCAGGTGCTGGCGCAGTTGAACCAGCAAAATGCCGTCGAGGGTGCAGGTGCCGTGCAGACGCCGCTGGACGTGGTGCAGGTGCGCGTTGCGGGACAGTTTGTTGCCGTCGAGGAACTGAGCGCGCTGCCGATCCGGGGTAGCTCCGGTCGCCAATTGCGGTTGGGTGATATTGCCAATATCAAGCGAGCTTATATTGATCCGGCGAGCGTCAAAGTGCGCTTTCAGGGCAAGCAGGTGCTTGCCTTGGGCGTGTCGATGTCCAAGGGTGGCGACATCATCGCGCTGGGCAAGGCGCTCAAGAGTGCCAGCGAAAAAATCAACGCTGCATTCCCCGCCGGTCTGCATCTGGAGGAGGTTCAGGATCAGCCTGCCGCCGTCGCCAGGTCGGTCAATGAATTTGTCCGAACGCTGGTGGAGGCCATTGTCATCGTGCTGGCGGTGAGCTTCGTCAGTCTGGGTTTGCACAGGCGCGATGGTGCGCAGCCTTGGTACCGGCGCTACTACGTTGATGTGCACCCCGGACTGGTGGTTGGGATAACCATTCCCCTGGTGCTGGCAGTGACATTTCTGGGAATGAATTATTGGGGCATCGGTCTGCACAAGATCTCACTGGGCTCTCTCATCATCGCGCTTGGCTTGCTGGTGGACGATGCGATCATCTCGGTTGAGATGATGGTGCGCAAGATGGAAGAAGGCTACGACAAGATACGGGCTGCCACCTTTGCCTATGAAATCACGGCCATGCCGATGCTGACCGGAACACTGATTACAGCGGTCGGGTTTCTGCCGATCGGGATCGCAAGATCGGTCACAGGCGAATACACCTTTGCCATTTTTGCAGTGACTGTGCTGGCGCTCGTTATCAGCTGGTTTGTGTCCGTCTACTTTGTACCGTATCTGGGAACATTATTTCTGCGCGTCAAGCCACACGCCGAAGGCGACCATCCGCACGAGCTGTTTGACTCACCGTTTTACAGTGTTTTCCGCCGGACGGTGAACTGGTGTGTGCAATACCGATGGCTGACTATCGGTATTACTTTGCTGACTTTTGCGTTGGGTATTGTGGGCATGGGACAAGTGCAGCAGCAGTTTTTTCCGGATTCGTCGCGACCCGAAATTCTGCTGGACGTCTGGTACCCGGAGGGCACGGCCTTTGCCGCCAATGAACTGACGACCCAAAGGATTGAGGAACGCTTGCGGCAGGAACCCGGCGTGGAAAGTGTCACTACCTGGGTCGGCTCCGGGGTTCCGCGCTTTTATCTACCGCTCGATACCATCTTCCCGCAAAGCAACGTTTCGCAGTTCATCATCCTGCCGCAGAGTTTGAAGTTGCGCGAGTCGATCCGCGTCAAGTTGCCGGCCATGATGGCGCAGGAATTTCCTGAAATCCGGGCCCGTGTCAAGATCTTGCCGAATGGTCCGCCGGTGGCTTATCCGGTGCAGTTCCGGGTTGTGGGCGGTATGCCAGGGGCGCTGCGCGAACGGGCCGACGAGGTCAAGGCAGTGATGCGCGCGAACGATAAGATGCGCGGCGTCAACGACAACTGGAATGAATCGGTCAAGGTCATGCGCCTTGAGGTGGACCAGAGCAAGGCACGAGAACTGGGCGTTTCCAGTCAGTCCATTGCGCAAGCCGCCAGAGTCATGCTGTCAGGCAGCAACGTCGGCCAATTCCGCGACGCTGACAAGCTGATTGATATCGTATTGCGCCAGCCGTATGAGGAACGCAACGCCATTTCCGATATTGCCAATGCTTACCTGCCGACGGCCAGCGGCAGGTCAATTCCGCTGCTGCAGATTGCCAAGCCTGTGCTTGACTGGGAACCGGGTGTGCTGTGGCGCGAAAACCGTGATTACGCCATTACGGTCCAGGGCGACATCATCGAAGGTTTGCAAGGTGCCACCGTCACGGCTGAGCTATTGCCGACATTGCGCGCGCTGGAGGCGTCATGGAAGCGCAATGGCTGGCTCGATTACCGTATCGAAGTAGCCGGGGCGGTGGAAGAAAGCAGCAAGGGCTCGGACTCAATTGCAGCCGGTATTCCGATCATGCTGTTCATCACATTCACGCTCTTGATGTTGCAGTTGCATAGTTTCAGCCGCGCCATGCTGGTGTTCCTGACGGGTCCGCTGGGCATCGCCGGCGTTGCCATGGCCTTGCTGGTGTCGGGGCGGCCGTTCGGCTTCGTCGCTTTGCTGGGAGTGATTGCCCTGATGGGAATGATCCAGCGCAATTCAGTGATCTTGATTGATCAAATCGAGCAGGACCGGGCCAATGGAGTTGCTGCCTGGGATGCTATTGTCGAGTCGGCGGTGCGGCGGTTGCGCCCGATTGTGTTGACTGCTGCTGCCGCTGTGCTGGCAATGATTCCACTTTCGCGCTCGGTTTTTTGGGGGCCGATGGCGATTTCCATCATGGGCGGTCTGATCGTGGCTACTGTTCTGACGCTGCTTGCCTTGCCGGCCATGTATGCGGCGTGGTTCCGGGTCAAGCGGGAGGTAGCGCCAGCAGGTTAAAATCGTCGGCTGACCGATTTAGCGGGGTGGTCTTTAAGACCGCCCCTTTTGTTTTTGCGCGGGTGGCGAAATTGGTAGACGCACCAGGTTTAGGTCCTGACGGTAGCAATACTGTGCGGGTTCGAGTCCCGCCCCGCGCACCATGTATCTTGGAGAATTACGATGACTGTTACCATTGAAACCCTGCAAAAGCTGGAGCGAAAAATGACGCTGACGCTGCCCGTCGGCACCATTCATTCTGAAGTTCAGTCGCGTTTGAAGAAGCTGGCTCGTACCGTCAAGATGGACGGTTTTCGCCCCGGCAAGGTCCCCATGAACGTGGTGACGCAGCGTTATGGCTACTCGGTTCATTACGAAGTGATGAACGACAAAGTGGGTGAGGCTTTCGCCGTTGCTGCGAATGAGGCCAAGCTGCGTGTTGCGGGACAACCGCAAATCACCGAGAAGGACGCTTCGCCGGAGGGTGAAATGGCTTTTGATGCGGTTTTTGAGGTCTATCCGGAAGTCAAAATTGGAGACCTGACGAGCGCTGAAGTGCAAAAAATCAGTGCCGACGTGACGGAAGGCGCGATCGACAAGACGCTTGACATCTTGCGCAAGCAGCGGCGCACCTTTGCGCAGCGCCCACAAGATGCTGCGGCGCAAGACGGCGACCGTGTGACGGTTGATTTTGAAGGCAAGATCGACGGTGAAAGCTTTTCCGGCGGCAAGGCGGATAATTTTCAATTCATCCTGGGTGATGGTCAGATGCTCAAGGAATTTGAAGAAGCAACGCGCGGCATGAAGGCGGGCGAAAGCAAGACTTTCCAGCTGGCTTTCCCGGCAGACTACCATGGCAAGGATGTGGCTGGCAAAACGGCCGACTTCATGGTCACTCTTCATAAGGTAGAGTCTGCCCATCTGCCCGAAGTCAACGAGGCGCTGGCCAAGTCGCTTGGCATTGCCGACGCCAGCGTGGAGGGTTTGCGCGCTGACGTCAAGAAAAACCTGCAGCGCGAAGTCAAGTTCCGCTTGTTGGCGCGCAACAAGCAGGCAGTGATGGACGCTTTGGTATCCAAGGCCGAACTGGATCTGCCCAACACCAGTGTGCAAGCGGAAGTCAAGCGCCTGACGGAAGGTGCTCGCGCCGACCTCAAGCAACGCGGTGTCAAGGACGCCGAAAAAGCGCCCATTCCGGAGGAAATCTTCCGACCGCAGGCCGAACGTCGCGTGCGACTGGGGCTGGTGGTGGCTGAGTTGGTGCGCTCCAACAATCTGCAGGCAAAGCCAGAACAAATCAAGGCGCACATTGAAGAATTGGCTGCCAGCTATGAAAAACCGGCCGATATACTGCGCTGGTATTACAGCGACAACAACCGTCTGGCTGAAGTTGAAGCCATTGTCATTGAAAACAACGTGACCGAGTTTGTGCTGGGCAAAGCCGTGGTCAGTGAAATCAGCATGTCCTTTGATGAGTTGATGGCTCAAAACTGACGCTGTCGCAAAGTTTCTGCGCGGCGCCATCAGGGCTTTTGCCGGGCTTGCAGTCTGGCATTCAAGCCCTATGTCCTGTGTGCCGTATATTTTCGGTACAGTAGCAGTCTTATTGGAGTCAAAATGAACGAGCGATTCGGTGCAATGCAAACTCAAGCCCTGGGCATGGTGCCGATGGTGATTGAGCAGTCAGGTCGTGGCGAGCGGTCTTATGACATTTATTCACGACTGCTCAAGGAGCGCGTGATTTTTTTGGTGGGCACGGTGAACGACTATGTCGCCAATCTGGTGGTAGCGCAATTGTTGTTTCTGGAGAGCGACAATCCTGACAAGGATGTTTCCTTCTACATCAACTCGCCGGGTGGTTCGGTCAGCGCCGGCATGGCAATTTTTGACACCATGAACTTCATCAAGCCGGATGTGTCTACTTTGTGCACCGGCATGGCGGCCAGCATGGGTGCCTTTCTATTGGCTGCCGGGGCCAAAGGCAAACGCTTTTCACTGCCCAATTCCAAAGTCATGATTCACCAGCCTTCGGGTGGTAGCCAGGGCCAGGCGACCGAGATCGAGATTCAGGCACGCGAAATACTGAAGACCCGCGAGCAGTTGAATAAAATACTGGCTGAGCGAACTGGCCAGCCGCTGGAGCGCATTGAGCGTGACACCGAGCGCGACTACTACATGTCGGCTGAGGAATCGAAGGAATATGGCCTGATTGATCAGGTCATCTCGAAAAGGGCGTAGTTCATATGGCTGAGAAGAAAAGCGCATCGGGCGAAAAAACTCTTTATTGCTCCTTTTGCGGCAAGAGCCAGCACGAGGTAAAGAAGCTGATTGCAGGGCCGTCCGTGTTTGTCTGCGACGAATGCATTGAGCTTTGCAACGAGATCATTCGCGACGAATTGCCAGCCAGTGCGGAGCCTGGCAAGGCTGGTAGTGAATTGCCTACGCCATCAGAAATCAAGGCCAATCTGGACAACTATGTGATTGGCCAGGAGCCGGCCAAAAGAACCCTGGCGGTGGCGGTGTACAACCACTACAAGCGTTTGCGACACAAGGAAAAGGCCAAAAAAGATGACGTTGAGCTGGCCAAAAGCAATATTTTGCTGATCGGACCGACTGGCTCTGGCAAGACCCTGTTGGCCCAGACGCTGGCCCGCATGCTCGACGTTCCCTTTGTGATGGCGGACGCCACCACCTTGACTGAAGCCGGTTACGTCGGTGAGGACGTCGAAAATATCGTGCTCAAGTTGCTGCAAAGCTGCAACTACGAGGTTGAGAGGGCGCAACGCGGCATTGTCTATATTGACGAGATCGACAAAATTTCCCGCAAGTCCGAAAACCCCTCCATCACGCGAGACGTGTCGGGCGAGGGCGTGCAACAGGCGTTGCTCAAACTGATTGAAGGCACCATGGCCAGCGTGCCACCGCAAGGCGGACGCAAGCACCCGAACCAGGATTTCGTCCAAATCGACACCACCAATATTCTGTTCATTTGTGGCGGTGCATTTTCCGGGCTGGAGAAAGTGATTGACAATCGAACCCAATCGTCCGGCATGGGGTTCGGGGCCACCGTCAAAAGCAAGGAGCAGCGCAGCCTGACAGCGGTTTTCAAGGAGGTTGAGCCGGAAGACTTGATCAAGTTTGGTTTGATTCCAGAGTTGGTGGGCCGCATGCCGGTGGTGGCTACGCTGGCCGAGTTAAGCGAAGACGCCTTGGTACAAATTTTGACGGAGCCCAAAAACGCACTGGTCAAGCAATACAGCAAGCTGCTGGCAATGGAAGGGGTTGATCTCGAAATTCGCCCCTCAGCCCTGAAGGCCATTGCCAAAAAAGCGCTGGCTCGCAAAACTGGCGCGCGTGGCTTGCGCTCCATCATGGAGCAGGCATTGATCGATACCATGTACGAATTGCCGAACGCCAGCAATGTCGACAAAGTGGTGGTGGATGAGTCCACCATTGAAGAGAACAAGCCACCGTTGCTGGTTTATCGCGAGGCCGCCCGCAAGGCCTGATTTGACTTCCCATTGCGGGTTGAAAGTCTGCGCATCTAACCCATATTCAACAGGTAACTAAAAGGTTTCCCTCATGTCCGGTCATACCCCGCTACCTGCTACCGCCATTGACCTGCCACTGCTGCCGCTGCGCGACGTGGTTGTCTTTCCGCACATGGTGATCCCGCTTTTCGTCGGTCGACCGAAGAGCATCAAGGCGCTCGAAGCGGCCATGGAGTCGGAGCGCCGCATCATGCTGGTGGCCCAGAAAGCTGCGGCAAAAGACGATCCGCTGGTGACCGACATGTTTGACGTTGGCTGCGTCTCGACCATTCTGCAAATGCTCAAGCTGCCCGATGGTACGGTCAAAGTATTGGTCGAAGGCCAGCAGCGCGCACGCGTCAACAAGATAGAAGAAGGTGAATTGCATTTTTCTGCCAACGTCACGCCGGTCGATGCATTGGCTGAGGCGGAGCTCAAGTCGCGCGGCAAGGCCAGTGAAGTTGAAGCCCTGCGCCGTGCCGTGGTTCAGCAGTTCGATCAGTATGTCAAGCTCAACAAAAAAATTCCACCGGAAATTTTGACCTCGATTTCAAGTATTGATGATGCCGGGCGGTTGGCCGATACCATCGCTGCGCACTTGCCGCTGAAGCTCGACAACAAGCAGGCGGTGCTCAATCTTTCAGGCGTCAAGGACCGACTCGAAAACCTGTTTGAGCAGATCGAGCGCGAAGTCGACATCCTCAATGTCGATAAGAAAATTCGTGGCCGCGTCAAGCGGCAGATGGAAAAAAACCAGCGTGATTTCTACCTGAACGAACAGGTCAAGGCGATTCAGAAGGAACTGGGTGAAGGCGAAGATGGTGCTGACATTGACGAGGTTGAAAAAAGGATCAAGTCCGCCAAAATGCCCAAGGAAGCGTTAAAAAAGGCTGAGGGTGAACTGAAGAAACTCAAGCTCATGTCGCCGATGTCGGCCGAAGCGACGGTGGTGCGCAATTACATCGATGTCCTGACAGGCCTGCCGTGGTCCAACAAAACCAAGATCAAGCACGACCTCGGCAACGCCGAGAAAGTGCTCAATGAAGACCATTATGGTCTTGACAAGGTGAAAGACCGTATTCTTGAGTATCTGGCGGTGCAGCAGCGGGTCGAAAAGGTCAAGGCACCTATTTTGTGTTTGGTTGGGCCTCCGGGCGTTGGCAAGACCTCGCTCGGACAGTCCATCGCCAAGGCCACAGGGCGCAAGTATGTGCGCATGGCACTGGGTGGCATGCGGGATGAAGCGGAGATTCGCGGCCACCGCCGGACCTACATCGGTGCCATGCCCGGCAAGGTATTGCAAAGCCTGGCAAAGATTGGCACGCGCAACCCGCTGTTTTTGCTCGACGAGATTGACAAGTTGGGAACCGACTTCCGCGGTGACCCCTCAAGTGCGCTGCTGGAGGTGCTGGACCCCGAGCAAAATCACAAATTTGGAGATCACTACGTTGAGGTCGACTTTGATTTGAGCGACGTCATGTTTGTCGCAACTTCCAACTCCATGAACATCCCGCCAGCCCTGCTGGATCGTATGGAAGTGATTCGTCTGTCGGGTTATACCGAGGATGAAAAAACCAGCATTGCCATCAACTTCCTGTTGCCCAAGCAACTGAAGAACAATGGCGTCAAGGTAGAAGAGTTGTTGATCAGCGATGACGCCGTGCGTGACATTGTTCGCTACTACACGCGTGAAGCCGGGGTGCGTTCACTGGAGAGAGAACTTTCCAAGATTTGCCGCAAGGTGGTCAAAGGTTTGCAACTCAAGAAAATGGTGGCACAGGTCAAAGTCAACGCCGACAATCTGAATGATTTCCTGGGCGTTCGCAAATACAACTATGGGCGCGCCGAGCAACTCAATCAGGTGGGTCAGGTGGTGGGCCTGGCCTGGACCGAGGTGGGTGGTGACCTGTTGACAATTGAGGCTGCCATGATGCCTGGCAAGGGCGTCATCACGCGCACCGGATCACTGGGTGACGTGATGAAGGAATCTGTCGAAGCCGCCCGCACGGTGGTGCGCAGTCGCTCGCGTCGTTTGGGCATCAAGGATGAGTTTTTCGAGAAAAAAGATATTCATATTCACGTGCCTGACGGTGCCACGCCGAAAGACGGCCCGAGTGCCGGTGCGGCGATGACAACCGCCTTTGTTTCTGCCATGACGGGTATCCCGGTGCGTGGTGATGTCGCCATGACCGGCGAAATTACCTTGCGTGGCGAAGTCACTGCCATTGGCGGTTTGAAGGAAAAACTGCTGGCCGCCTTGCGCGGTGGCATCAAGACTGTGTTGATCCCGGAAGAGAACGCCAAGGACCTGCAGGATATTCCGGCAAATGTAAAAAATGGACTGGAAATCGTGCCGGTGCGATGGATCGACAAGGTGCTCGAAATCGCGCTGGAGAGAATGCCAACGCCGCTGTCTGACGAAGACCTTGTGGTGGCACCTCCGGCGGAGGTCTCGGTCGTCAGGCCTGAAATTGCAGGGTCTGTTAAGCACTAAGTGAGCTGACCAGTGGTGTAGACTGGCCGAAAAGTTTAATCACGCTGGTAATGCGACTGGCCAGGAAAATTTGATGTCGGTACTCAGCAATGAAGATCTGCTAAAGCGAGTTCCCTTGTTCGGGCTGCTGACGTCAGTACAGGCCGCGTCGTTGACCAGCAATTTGATGAAGCAACGGCACAAGCGCGGTGACCGCGTCGTGGAGCACGGGCAAAAATCGAATTCCCTCTACATCATCCTGGCCGGCCGGGCACGTGTTGTTTTGGCCAACGACAAAGGGCGCCAGGTCATACTTGCCGAGTTGGTTGCCGGCGACTACTTTGGCGAGATGAGTCTGATCGACAACGAGGCGCATTCTGCCACTGTCGTTGCCGAAACTCAGATGGATGTACTGGTGCTCAGTCGCGATGGTTTTCTGCGCTGCCTGATGGAAAATCCACCAATGTCTTTATCTGTCATGCGCGGTCTGGTGCAGCGCATTCGCCACGCCAACCAACAGATTGCCTCTTTCGCACTAAGAGGTGTCTACGGTAGAGTGGCAAATATTTTGCTCTCAACCGCTGTTAAAAATGAGAACGGCGAACTGCTGATCAGTGGCAAAATCTCTCATGTGGATATCGCCAAAATGGTGGGGTCATCGCGGGAGATGGTAAGCCGGGCCATGAAAGATTTTGAAGAAAGCTCTTTCATTCAAAAACTGGAGGGGGGTGGTTTGCGTGTTTTTGAGCGACGATCCAAACCGCGTTTTTAGGTTCAAATCGCGATGAAAACCTGCCGTGCGACCGCCTGCCTGATCTGCCTTGGACTTTGCTCTGTGGCTGCACAGGCACAGATTTATGCCGGCACCACGGCGTCTGGCGCTATCTTTCTGTCGAGCAGCCAGGAAGACAATGCCGCACAGGTGATTGTTGAAGCCTTAAGCCTTCCCGAGGAGCGGCATGAACTGGAAGCCGTGGTTGTCGCAGCGCGCGCAATACCCGAAGGCTTCGCGCCATTCATCCATGAAGCCAGTGTTGCCTACCAATTGCCCGCCGCACTGATTCACGCAGTTATATCCGTTGAATCCAATTACAACCCGCGTGCCTTGTCTCCCAAAGGCGCACAGGGTTTGATGCAACTTATGCCTGCCACAGCAAGGCGTTTTGGCGTCGTCAATAGTTTCGATCCCAGGGTCAATATACTGGCCGGCAGCAAGTATTTGCGCTGGTTGTTGGACTACTTCGAGCAAGACCTGGAATTAACCGTGGCGGCCTACAACGCTGGTGAAAAAGCCGTGATTCAGGCAGGCCGACGCATCCCCAAATTTGCCGAAACCGAAAAATACGTGCCTAAAGTTCTGGCGCTCTACAAAAGGGCGCTACAACAACTCTGACGCTAAGCGCGCTCTTTAGCGTCGTGGTCGCGGCACGGGTTGCGTAAATCCAGGTGGAGTCGGCGTAGCCGGGCGTTGCGGCGGTGCGCCGACTGGGCTTTGGCCGGTGTTGCCAGGTGTGCTGTAGCTGCCATTGGGCAAAAGAATTGGATTTGCCGCCGGCAAGGCCGAGCGAAACACCCACTCCGAATAACTTGTTTTGTCGGCCAAAGCCTTGTCGCGCAGTTTGAACTCAGCGACTTTCAGCGGAGCTTCGGAGGACTGGCTGTAGACCCCCACCAATTGTCCACTGGGCAGGCGAACTTCACCCCAGTCTGCCTTGCCGGTCATCGGGTCTACATAGAGCTTGCGCAGGTAGCGACGTGATTTATCGGGTGAGCGGTCGTCTTGCAGCAACTCCTGCATGGCCATTGGAAAACGCACACTGCCGCGCGGAGAATCAATGTAGTAACGCGTTATGGCCTGCCGGAATTGGTTACCGATGAAAAGCAACTCTTCTTCATGTTCGCGCTGGGCGCTTTGATGCCACACCTCCGAGACCGCGCTCAGCCCGATGCCGATCACGGTCAGGCCGATCAGCAGTCCGATGTAGACAAAGCCTTTGTATTTACCATTCTGCATACGGTACATTGTTCGACCCGGCACCCTGCGCGCCGCTGAAAATGTTGTAAACCGAGCCAGCTTGACCACCGGGAGGTGCGACCACTGACCAACTGTCCGAGCGTTCTGTAATCGGATCCCACGGCAAGGTGCGCAGATATCTGCGGTCCACCAGATCGGTCAGTTGGTCCGGGTATTTGCCGGTGTCACTGTAGAACTTGTCCAGCGCATCACGCGTCGATGCCAGATTGGCTTTTAGAACAGTTTCCTTGCTGCGCTCGATGGATCGGAAATAGCGCGGCGCCGCCAGCGTCAGCAGCAGACTCACAATGGCCATCACGATGATCAGCTCGATCAGCGTGAAACCTTTGCGCAAGGATCGAAAAACGGGTTGGGAAGCCATAAATTTACCAGTCCCGATACGGGATGCCATTGAGACCGACAGCCAACGACAAGGAGTAGACGTCAAAGATGTCAGCCCCGGCCTGGGGATTTTCGGGCGGGCTGGCATAGCTGCGCAATCCCCAGGTCGCCTCTGCCGGCGTAGCAGCATCTGAGGCCATCGGGTCCCGTGGAATGCGACGCAGGAAAAAAAGTTTTTGCTCTTTGTTGGGGCTTTTGGCGTCTGTCACACCCGATACAAGAGCAGTCAAAGTTGGTGGATAACCCGATCCCTTGGCATCGTCAAGAATGCGGCCTTCCTCGACGGCTTGCTTGTAACGATCGATGGCAGTGCGAATTTGCCGCAGTGCATCGTGTAATTCACGCTCGTTGCTGCGTCTGGCCGCTAGCTCGAGCATTGGAAAAGAAATCGTCGCCAACAGACCGACGATGGCCACCGTCACGATCATTTCGATCAGCGTGAAACCCGCTGTTCGTCGCCGTGATTTGAACATGCTCATTGAGCGACCTTGATCTCCAGGCTAACCGGCGCCGGGGCGGGCAAAATCTGCTCGCCACTGTCTGTTGTGACAAGGCTGCTACTTGCCACGCTGACCTGCGTTTGCCCTGGTGTTTCAAGCACCTCAAACTGCACCTCGGCCAGTGCGCCACCGGCCGTTGGCAGACTCTCCCCCCGACCGGCTGTCAACTCAATGTGCACAGAACCCGGGCCATCGGCATCGCCGGTAAAACGCGCCGCAGTCGTTGCATTGCGCTCGGCGGCAGCCTCATGGACTGACACCAAACGCAAGCGACTGGCATCATAGGCAAGCGTCATTTGAATACTGGTGGCCCCCGGCATGGTGGGCAGTGACAATGCCATGGAGATTTGCTCGCCCGGTTTGGCCGACTGGGGACCTGCCAACCCCACAGGTGTCGGTGCCGCTGGGCGCAAGGCCGGCTTGGGTCCCGGCAAAGCAGTGGCGGGTCTGGCGGTTGGTCCAGTCGGGCGTGCGACCGGTGCCGCTGGTGCTGCCGCCGTCGGCTGCGTGGCTACAGTGGGCCCGCTTACAGCCTGGCTTTTAGCCGATCCAACAACCTTGCTGCCATAGCGCAGGTTGTTCTCGGTACCCGACCACATTTCCAGCAAGTCGCCATCGGCTTGGCGGTTGCTGCGCACAATCCGGGGTGTGATCGACAAAATGATTTCTTTTTTGTTCTTGGTATCGGTCTGCAGCCCGAACAGACGACCCAGCAGGGGAATGTCACCAAGGCCCGGGATTCGGGTTGCAGCGGCGCGGTCCTGGTCCTGTATCAGGCCGCCAATGATTTCGGTTTGCCCATCCTTCAAGCGCAATACGGTGTTTATGCTGCGCGTGCTGATGGTGTAGGCGATGGTGCCGGTTTTCGCTGCTTCCGGATTCTGACCACCGTTGGAACTGACCTCCAAAGAGAGCTTGATGGCTACCTCGCCATCGGCATAAATGGTCGGTTCGACCTCGATTTTGATACCCACTTCGACGTATTGAACGTTGGTGTTGTAGACCGCGGAAGAGCCGGTAGCACCAGTGGTACCAGTACCCGGAACCGCAGCGGTTGAAATGACAGGCAAGCGATCACCCACCAGGAATTTGGCTTTTTCCTTGTTGCGTACCCGGATGCGGGGTGTCGCCAGATCGTTGATATCCGAATCTGTTCTCTTGGCCTGCGCCGAGATATCGCCATTCACGGTGAAATTCGATCCGGTGAGGGCTTTAAATTGCCCCAGCGTCAGACCATTGGAAATGGCGCCGATACTGGTTGGCAAGTCAACACCCAGTGCCAGCAACCGGTCTCTGGAAATTTCCATCACGTCAACTTCCAGCATGACCTCGGGTTCCGGCTGATCCATCGTCGCCACCAGTTTTTCCACCAGCCTGATAATTTGTGGCGTGTCGCGCACGATCAGCGCGTTGGTTTTTTCGTCGATGAACATGTCCTTGGTCTTGACCAGGGTTTTGACCATCGCCATCACCTGCTTGGGGTCCGCATTGGTCAGCGCAAATCGTCGAATCTTGAGTTCGGCATATTCACGCCCTTTGGTTTCGGTATCGGGGTAGATCAGGATCGAGTTTTCGCTCATGATCCGCTTGGTGGTCTGGGTCTGCAGCAGGATCAGATCGATCGCCTCTTCAACCGGCGTATCGCGAACAAAGATGGTGACCTTCAGGTCGCTCTTGACGTCCTTGTCGAACATGACATTCAGACTGGTTGTCTTGGAAATCGCCTCCATCACCATGCGCAGGTTGGCATCGCGAAATTGCAGCGTCACCGGTTTGCGCCCCTTGAGGTTCAGACTCACGCCGTTGAGCGAGTCGTTTTGGTTGGCTTCGGCCAACTGGGTGCGCAACTGCAGAGCGCGTGGCTGATTAGGCGACTCGATCAGCACCTTGCCGACCAGGTTGGTAGCCGCTTCCAGGTCCCCCTTTTTGATCAGTAACGCAGCCTCATCCAGACGGGCGGCCTGTTTTTGCTCCAGGGTGAGCTCTGTCACAGCCTGGCGCGCAGCAATGTGCCCAGGGTCAATGTTCAAAACGCGGTTGTAGCGCTGCAAGGCCACGTCCCAGTGCTCTGCGCTGCGTTCCCGGTTGGCTTCTGCCATCAGGCGCCGGGTGACGGCGTCACGCTGCGTCAGCCAGTCCTTGCGGATCGAAGCGTCGCCGGCATCGGTTTGCTGGGCCAGCGCCAGCTTGGCCACGCCTTCTTCAAGACGGCCGTCCTTGATGAGCGTCAGCCCCTCCTGGCGATAGCGCTCGGCGGCACAACCGGCCAGTAACAACGCCAGGGTGATGGGTAAAATTTTACGAGTCAGGAGCAACACTGGTTTCACGGAGAACTCCCGGTGGATAGGGTTTGTGGAATGCCCAAAGGCAGGTACATCAGCTGTGCGCTGTTAGGGTCG
Organism: Comamonadaceae bacterium; assembly: GCA_037141865.1. Classification (GTDB taxonomy): domain Bacteria; phylum Pseudomonadota; class Gammaproteobacteria; order Burkholderiales; family Burkholderiaceae_C; genus Rhodoferax. Next base: position 63,189 of record JBAXBQ010000009.1, read on the forward strand.
ATGCGATCAATGCGATATTGGTTGTCCAACACTTCTCCTTGTCCGGCAGTGATGACACGGTTACCACGCGACAAAATCAGCAACTGGATCGACCCCTCAGTGTATTTACCCAAAAAAGTAAATGGCAACGCTGGGGCGCTCGGCGGCGGCGGCGGTGGCGGGGGTGGCGGGGGTGGTGGTGGTGGTGGCGGTGGTGGTGGCTTGAACCACGAATGCTTGGTGAACAATTGCCCGGTTGACGTGTCGCTCAATTCAGGTCGCTCACTTTGCAAGGCCAGAGCAGTTTGCGTCAGATATTTGTTTGGCAAAGTTGTGCCAGCAACCGGGGTTATTTGCCGACCCTGGGCGGCCGGAAGTGGGCCTGATTTGGTCGGCGCGGAAATGGCAGCCTCATCACCCTTTGGAGCGAACCAGATCAGTCCGACGGTGACCAGCGCGCCCAATGCCAACAGCAACCGGGTTTGCTTCGGGGTCATGGCTGCACCTCGACAAAAATGATAAATACCAGTTTTGCTTCTACCAGCGGGTCGTCAACTTTGTCACGTTTGAAACTTGCACTCTCCAGCGCGGTGCTGGGTATGTCTTTCAGCACTGCGTCCATAAAGGCCAGCACTTGCTGAAAGCTGCCCTTCACCGGCAAGGCGACACGGTAGCGCGCCAGTTTGTCGGTTTCACTTTGCAGCAAAGCGTATTCACCTGTCTCCAGCGTCAGGCTGTTTTTCCCGGCAGCCTTATAGATATTTTCTAATTGTTCCGTGACCCGATTCACCGCTGGAAAGCTTTTATAAAAGCGGTCGATTTTTTCTTCTTTGGTCAGCTCTACGACCGGCACAGACAGAGTCAAGTTGGCCAACTGAGCCTGTCTGGCTTGCACGCTGTTGGACAACCGCAGCGACTCACGTTGCGCCGGTTCAACCAGAGCCAGCCACACAGCGACCGAGGCCAGCAACAAAACCAGCCCTGCGATGCCCATCGGGCCAAGCCGATAAATGCCGAACTGTACACGGCGACGCCACAGCAAGGTATTCATTTTGTGAGCTTCCATCGTGCCGCCAGCCGGAAGCGCACCGGATTTTCGGCTACCGTGTGATTGATCAGATGGGACTGCAGGGTGACCTCGGCAAAATCGTCGCTGGCCTGCATTGCCTGAAAGAATTTCAGCATGGCGTCAAAGTCACGCGCTTCTGCGACCACCACTATTTTGCCCTTGACGGCATCCGGTTCTATGGATAAAAAAGCCAAAGTCTCATTGGCAGCAGTCTGCCCCATGGATGCAAACAAACGGCTCCAGGGCAAGTTCAATTGATCCGAAATCGCCTGCGCGCGAACCCAGGCGGCGGTCAGTTCCTCTGGCTTCATGGTGGATCGCGCTGTTGGTGGTGCCAACGCGGCTTGTTGGCGCGCAAACTCCTGGTTGAGCTGTTGCGAGTGCGGCACTACCGTTAACTGGTAATAGGCAGCAACACTCGCCAGCGCCACAATACCGATTCCGAGCGCCGTCCAGCGCAACGCACGCACACGCACTGCTTGCGCCACAAAATCGAGGTGCAAGCGCTTCATGAAAGTACCCCCACCAAGGCGTGACCAAACTCGGTCAGCTTCGCTTCGGTCATGCCGAGTCCGGCGCTCGTTTGCTGGATTCGGGCCAGCATATCAGCCGGAGACTTCCAGGTAGTCAAATGCAGGCCATCCACAGTCGGCCAATTTTGTGCCGCCAATGTGGGAGCGCAAACAAAGCCTTGGATCGGCGCAATACCGACGGCGGGCCAGGCTCCGGCAAGCATGAGTTCTTGTTGCAACCTGGCGACCAGTTGGTTTGGCGCATGGTTTGCGATGCGGCTGGAACTGACCCAGCGCCAACCCCCCGAGTCCCACCCCGCAATCGAAAGTCGTGTTGCTTCGTGACTCATGATCCAGCCAGTACTGGGCAGTGATTTGGAAAAGGCCTGGACCGCGCTCACCAGTTGCGGACGCACCGAAGTGAGCTTCACTTTTGCTTTATGGAATGCTTCCTGTAAACCGGCAATCAAGCCATCTGGCACTGCTGCGGTCAAGCGTGTCAACCCCGGCGTCTCGTTGCTTAAGATCATGCGCCAGCCAGCGCCGCTGCCAACGCCGTAGGTGTCCTCAAACGACAGCCGGGCAAATGCCAATTCTTCGGTCGCGTTGCGCAATTCACCGCGCCAGGGAACACAAAAGTAACGCACCAGATGATCCGACAAAACAATTCGAACACTTTGTGGCGCATGCGCTTTCACCAGGCGCAGCGTGGCCTCCAGCAGCGCTGACCAGTCGTCCGGTGACTCGGCGTTGACGGGTAACTGGTGCAAGCCGGCAATGCGGTTGCGCCAGCCGTGCAATTGCACCGCCTGTACCTTGTCAGGCGCCAGATACAGCAGCAGGGAATCAGGCGACAAAAGTGACACGGTTGATCTCGATAAGGGTGGTTTCGCCTTTGCGCACCAGATCCAGCGCCGACTCGCGCAGATAGCGCGTACCGTTCGCCTGGGCTGCTACTTTGAGGGTGCGAATCGGTGCTCGCGCAATGATGAGTTCCCGGATTTCATCATTCAGGTTCAGGACTTCCGCGATAGCCTTGCGCCCCTTGTAGCCGCTACCCCGGCAATGCCCACAACCCGCTCCGGCCTTGAAGTTCCAATCCTTGACGTCTTCCGGTCGCAGGCCAGAAACGGCAAGCAATTCGGGCTCGGGTTGGATGGTCTCAGAGCAGTGCGGACAATTGACGCGCAACAATCGCTGCGCCAGCACGCCGTTGAGAGCCGATACCAGACTGTACATATCGATGCCCATGTGCATGAAGCGACCAATGACATCAAAAACATTGTTGGCGTGCACCGTGGTGAACACCAGGTGGCCCGTCAAGGCTGACTGAATTGCAATTTGGGCGGTTTCAGAGTCCCGGATTTCCCCCACCATGATCTTGTCCGGATCGTGCCGCAAAATGGACCGCAGTCCGCGTGCAAAGGTCAGGCCCTTTTTTTCATTGACGGGAATCTGCAGCACGCCCGGCAACTGGTATTCCACCGGATCTTCAATGGTCACGATCTTTTCGGTGCCATGGTTGATCTCCGAAATCGCGGCATACAGCGTCGTCGTCTTGCCGCTGCCAGTCGGTCCAGTGACCAGCATCATGCCGTAGGGCTCGGACGCAAGGCGTCGCAACAGCTTGGCAATGCTTTCGTCAAATCCCAGACTGGTGAGTTGCAAGCCCTTCATCTGGTCACTCAGGGACTGCTTGTCCAGAATACGCAGCACCGCATCTTCACCGTGGATGCTGGGAATGATGGAGACCCGCAGGTCAATCATGCGACCTTGCAGACTGACGCGAAAGCGTCCGTCCTGCGGAATGCGACGCTCTGATATGTCCAGCTCCGACATCACTTTGATGCGGGAGATGGTCTGCTCGGCCAATTCCACCGTGGCGACTGTGCCAACCGCACTAAGCACGCCGTCAACCCGGTACTTAATGACCATGCCCCCGGAAGTTGATTCAAGGTGAATGTCGCTGGCATCGGCGCGCAAGGCATCAAAGATGGTGGAATTGACAAATTTCACCACCGGACTGGCGTCTTCACTGATGCCGCGATAGCTCAGCTCCTCGACTGTCTCGCCGTTGCTCTGCGCGTTGTCCTGCGTTGCGACCAGCGATTCCATTGCACGCAGGCCGCTTTCCTGCTTTGCCAGCCAGGCCGCTATATCGCTTTGGTGTGCGATGCAGATCTGGAATTCCTGCTTGAGACGGGCGTCTGCCCACTGATGCAATTTTTGATCGAACGGGTCAGCGATAACGAGGCTAAAGCCGCGCGCTGGATCACTCAACAACAGGCATTCCCGGCGCAGCATTTCCGCAAATGGAAGTACGTCGAGTGCTGCTTTCATGCCATGCAACTCGCTCATGCTTAGCACTGGATAGCCCAGCGTGCCTGCCAGCGTACTGACAAACTCCTGATCTGTCAGTCCCAGGATTTCTTGCAGTGCCAGCATCGCCGGGCGTCCCGATGCGCTGGCCTGCGTTTGAGCCTGGCGCAGCAATTCGCCTGAAAAAAGCACAGTAGTGGGGGTGGTTTGATTCACTTGATGCTACCTGCCAGTTCAAAAATCGGGAAGTACATGATCACCACAATGAAACCGATAACCAAACCGATAAAAGCCATCAACAAAGGTTCAAACAGACGCACAAACCAGTCGATCCACTGGCTTATCTCGCTGTCATAGAACAGCGCAATGCGCTCCATCATGTCGCCCATCTGACCGGTACGCTCGCCGACGCGCAGCATGCGAGCCGATACCGGCGAAGTCAGACCTGAAGTTTCCATGGCGACAGACATGGTGGTGCCGGCGCGAATCAGTTGCGTGGCAGCGATAAGTCGTTGGTTCAGGGCGCCCGGAAGCAGGCCGGTTACCAGTTCCAGCGATGCCACAGCGGGCATCCCTCCGCGCAACAGCATGCCCAGCGAACGATAAAAACGGGTTAGTTGGTAAATGCGGATACGCTCGCCGATGGCGGGCAGGCGTTGCAGCCATTGCAGAACTTGCGCCGGTGTGCCGGGTCGCGTCAGCCAGAAAGTGGTGGCAGCGATCAAGGCCAGACTGACGGCCAGCAAGGTGCCACCGTAATCGCGCGCCAGATGTCCCCACTGAATCAACAAGCGCGACATCCAGGGTATCTCGCCACCCAGATCTTCAAAAATCCGCGCGAAGCGGGGCACCACGTAACCCATCAAAAAGCCGATGACCAACAGGCCCGCAATGGCCAGCACAACCGGGTAGATACTGGCGTTAATGATCTTTTTCTTGACGGTATCGAGCTGACTCTGGTAGGCCACGTATTTGCCCAGGGCCTCTGACAAGCCACCAGTACGCTCGCTGGCGCGTACCGTGGCGATGTACAAAGGGGGAAAGACATCCGGAAACTGGCTCAAGGCGCGAGAAAGGGCGGCTCCACGGTACAAGTCGGCCACCAGGCGGTGGAGTAGGTCGCGTCGCTCGGGCTTGTGTTCTTTTTCGCTCAGTGTTTCTATCGACTCCACCAAAGCCAAGCCAGCATCCAGCAGTGTCAGCAACTCCTGGCTGAACTGCCCCAGCGGAAAATCCTTGGATGCCCGGCTCTGCGACAACCCAGGGATCTTTTGTCGCGGTACGATGGACAAAATCCGCAAACCGCGATCACTCGCCATTTTCGTGGCGCTCTCAAGGTTCGATGCATCCATCATCAGCGTGCTGACGCCAGATGACTTGTCGATAGAACGAATTTCAAATTGCATGGTCGTTGACAGACGTTGCAGCGGCCATTTGGGTGGCTACTCCCAACTCCCTATGTCTGCATCCTCTCCAACCCCGCCGGGCACACCGTCTTTACCGAACGAAACAATATCGTATTCACCCTTCACCCCAGGGCGTTTGTAAGTGTAGGCATTGCCCCATGGGTCTTGCGGTATGCCTTTTTTAAGGTAGGGGCCGTCCCATTTGGGTTCATCGGCCGGCTTCACCACCAACGCTTGCAGGCCTTGCTCGGTTGTCGGGTAATGGCCGCTATCCAGACGGTATTGATCAAGCGCCTTGCCAAACGATTCGATTTGGGCGCGAGCAACCTTGACTTCTGACTTGCCTACCTGTTTGAAATACATCGGCGCCACATAGCCCACCAGCAAGCCGATGATGACCATCACCACCAGCAGTTCCAGCAGGGTAAATCCTGACGATTTGCGACGGCATTGCATGGGGTCAGCCACCGATTTGTTCTTGATACTCTTTCACCACCTGCTCGGCACTGGGAAACCCTTCCAGCTTGACCCACGAATTGTTCTTGCCACCATTGATGAAAATCAGCGGCACATGGTTCATCTTGTCGCCGCGGTAAGCGCTAAAAGCTTTCTGCACCGCCACACTGTTTTTCAGTGTGCCCGTGTAGTGTTGCCACTGAGGTTTGGCAGCGTATAACTTGCTGTAGGCCAACAACCGTGCCGGTGTGTCGTATTCGGGGTCAATCGAAACCGACACCAGGCGTGCCTTGTCCAGATCTTTGCCCAACAAATTCTGAGTTCTGGCAATGATCTGACTCGTCACCGGGCACACGGTGGTGCAGGACGTATAGATGAACGCCAGAATCACAGGCTTGCCACCGTCCAGTTCCTTACTCAAATTAGTCGCTGCGCCATCTTGACGCACGAGCGGCGTAGCGGGTAACTTGATCTCAACCACACTGCGTTTGACATCCGCATTGGGCGTGCCTGCCGTGGCTGGCGCCGGATGGTGATGCTGATGTTCGTCGGCAGCCAGTGCTGTGCTCCCTGCAACAGCGACCGCAGCCGCAATTAGCGTTCCTGCAAGAATTCGATTTATCCGGGTCGGTCGTTCAATTTTCATTCTTTCACTCCTTGATCTTCGGATCGGCGCTTCACTGTGGGAACACCTCCCATCTTAAACGTTAAACCGCTTTGCGCTGACGTTTGGGGTAATTTTAGGAGCCCTGTTTTAGGGCCCCACCCCGGTGCCGTTAATGTAAGTATTGCGATCCATCATCAGATAGCGGCGCGAAGTTGCCGGGTTGCCATTTGTGATTGAAGTTGCCGCTTCTTGCACCATCAGTTGACGGTACTGTTGTAGCACGCTGGCGAGACCAGAGTCGACCGTTGCACCCGGCGTAACGGGCGTAACAGGCGTTTTTGGAACCACGGGTGTGATGCCTGTAGACGAGCCTGAACCACCAGCAATGACGGTGCCAGCAGCTGCGCCTGTGCCACCAGCACCACCGGACGTGTCACTGGTTCCCGCACCGGCAGTTGTGCCTCCGCTTGCGCCGGGAGGGTTGGTTGCCGTACTGCCGCCAGCAGAATTGGTCGGATTTGAAGTCCCCCCCGTCGCAGTTTCGTTGGCGCCGGTACCGTAAGTCAGGTTTCCGATGGAAGTCCCAACATTCCAACCACTACCAGAGGGAATTGAGGTGCTGCGGGGTTCCGTCGTTGCAGATCCGATTGAAGCACTGCGCTCACCAGTCTTGGCGTCGAGCTCGCACTGAGCTCGGTCCGCTACATCACGCTCAAGGCAGGTTTCATCGACTTCGCCATCGGCGCGAGTCTGCTTCGTTGTGCGAGTAGCCGAGCTGCGCGGCGATGTAGGCACGGGCGCCATCTGAGCGGATGAAGTTGTCGAGGTTGCTGCTTTGGGTGCCAAGTCGACCGACACCGGTACTTGGTCGGCATTCGCTTCGTCAATGTTGCTAAGTTCAATGACGCCAGCCTGGTTGGCACGCTGGTATACGGCGTCTGTAGCTTGGGCGCTGGTCGTAATGTACGCGCCTGATAGTGCAATCACGCAAAGTGAAACTTTCAATGTGACTTTCATAATGTGACTTTCATAATGAGCCTTTCAAATTTGGGGTGCCTACGGCACGATCCAAGAGGACTGCGCAACTATTTGATCTGACGCGTCTCCTGCGTAGTGAACAATGTAAGCACCTTTGGAAGCATAGCGCTGGCCAGCGCCGAGCGAAAGACGCGGGTAAATTGTGGTACCTTCACGCAGACCCGCCGTGTGTTCGGCGTGACCAGGTGCAAAAGTCGGGCGCGGAATGCTCGCATCCATTGGAATGGTTCGCACTCGAGGGCGTACCAACATCTGGTCGCGTACTTCGGCTTCCGCTTTTCGGTTCTCGCGCTGGCCAATCATGCTCTCAGCCCTTTCGACAAGGTAGTCGCGAAAAAGATTGTCAAGGAGTTCGGACATCGTGTCGGTCAAGAAGTTGATCGCAAAATAGACTTCAGATTGCATCGGTTCATCCACAAGCGGTATGCGACGCATTTTTAGCCAAACGTACATATAACCCAAGTTCGCTTGCCTGACTTGCGGCAGTTCGTACGGATAGACCAAATTAAGACCCTTGCGCATTCCTTCAGGCATAAACAGCGGATTGCCGCTAAGAAGGGTGCCGGAGGCAAAACGTTGGGTCCGCAATTGAGCCAGTACCGGCTCAAGCACTTTCAGATCAACCGGGCGCAGCCACATTACAACGGTGTCCTTAGCTGACAGATTCTTCAAACGCTGCTCCAGCATTGCTGGCATTTCTTCAACTGACCACTGGTTCAAGTCAATGCTCTCAGGCTTGATACGATTGCCTTCAATTGCGGGCGATAAATGACGATTCAAGGCTTCAGCTGCATCTTTACCGGCATCGTTGCCACGCAGAATCTGGATAAGCCGACCCGAAACTTTCTCTGTCGTGAGATGCTGTGCCAACACGTCGGCTTCCAAAAGCAAACCGCGAGAAAAATAAAACGCGTACTTCGGTTGAACAACATGTTGAGGTGTGGCCGCTACCGACGGGAACCAGCAAGGCACATGTTCACTTTCACAGAATTCTTCCACTGGCGCCCACGTACTGTCAGACAATCCGGACAGCAATGCAAAGGGAGGTGCCAGGCGGTTATAACCTCGCAATTGTTCACCCCAAGTTTGAGGCGCGCCCTTGAGTTCCCACACGTCAAGGACCCATTTGTTTTCAGTGCCAAGAACCAGTTCGGCTGCCGTCACCATGTGCCGCCGTGACGCATTGCCAACGACTGTACTACCATTTTTTTGATTCACAGCAATGCGAAGCATGTCCAACATGATCTTCTTGCGACCGGCATCCACGCCGGGGGCGATCACGGTAGCAAAACGAATAGTTCTATCTTCCACGCCTGGCGACGGTTGCACGGAGAGTTGTCGCAAATAGGCAGTGAGAAAACTCATATCGGCATCGCTAATTTCATAGCGAGGCATCAGAACACTGAGATCATGGCCGTTGCTGCCAACACCCTCGCGCATCGCCAGTACCAACGAGGCATCGGTATGCGCAAAGCGCTTGAGGTTCATGCGCTTGCCAATGCGTGGATCCATGGTGGCTAACGGCTTTTCACCATCGTCAGGAAACAAAAACCGCCCAGTAATGGGTGGTACTTGAATATCGCTCTCGACGGAACCCATACCACTTGGTCGATGACAAGTGGCACACGCTGCGGTGGCTCCCGATACCACCGTCCCGTCCGTGCGCTTACCTATCAGTTGGGCACCGTTTGGCAGGACCCCATCATCAAACAGCCGCCTTCCGGCATCGAGTGCAGCGGCCTCGTCCGCAGCAAATACTGACTGCGCGAAAGACAGCGCAATCAACACGCTGGTAAGCAGTAGAACCAGCAATCGCAAGATAGAGGAACGAGGATAGGTCTTCACAGGTAAATATTATTTACCCGCTTTTTTAACGGCGAGTAGTTCCATGTCAAACAAAAGTGTTTCGCTTGGCCCAATATCCGCACCCACCCCACGCACACCGTAAGCCAGTTGCGGTGGTATCACAATGGTCCAGCGTGAGCCCGTAGGCATCAGTTTGGCAGCCTCTTTCCAACCCATGATCAACTGCGCCATCTTCATGGTCGCCGGCTTGCCTTCTGATGTCCCATCGAATTCGAAACCGTTTGTCAAGGTTCCACGGTAGTTGACCACAATGCTGTCGTCGATCGTTGGCTTGGGACCGTTCCCTGTTTTTTCCACTTTGTAGAGAATGCCGTTTGGCAGGCTGACTACAGTGGGCAGCTTGGCAAAGTTGGCGCGGAACTCGTCGCCTTTCTTCTTGTTGATTTCCTCCGCATCCTTGCGGTTGGCAGCCATTTTTTGTCGCATTTCACCGACCAGCCCACCCATGACCGAACGGATTTCCTTTTCATCCATCAAAATGCGCTTGCCGCTGACGGCGTCCTGCATTCCTCTGAGCACTATGGCGGGATCGATATCGACGCCGTCTTTGGCCAGATTTCGTGCGGTCGTGACACCAACCGCGTAGCTGATGGCTTCTTTGCGCGAACTAAACGGCGAGGCGTCTTTCACCGGTGCGGCCATGGCAGAAGCGGAGGTCGCAGGCGTCTGCGGCACTGCAGGTTGCGCCCAGACGCCACTGGCACCAAGCAATCCAAAGACCAGGCAGCAAGCACACCTGGAGTGGGGCAAAAATACAACTTTCATCTTCAATACTTTCAAATCAGCCTGCGCCAATTATCAATGCAGATTTTAAGGAAAAAACCGGTGCCGACCTCCAGGGCTGGCACCGGTTTCAGACCAATGGTTTTGGACCAGATTACAGGGTGGCAACGGTTGCCGTTGTATTGCTGTTGCCACTGTTGCCAGCAATATTCACCGCAAGGATACGGAAGGAATATCTTGTCGTACCAACTATGCCGCGTGACACATTTACCACTGCAGTCGACGTTGCGGCACTAATCCCCATGACGGAAGTCCAGCTACCGCCGTTGTTGGATGAGTACTGAACCGTATAGCTGGTCAATGGCAGGCCGTTGGCGGGTACCACCGGAGCTGTCCAGTTCAGTGTGACGGCATCCTGGTTTGTGGTTCCAACTCTCGCGATGCCACCTACCGCTAGCAAAGTCGGACTAGCAGGTACGGTGTAAACAAGTTTCACCGTTAGCGAAGGGGTCGACGAGACTGCGCTGCCACCGGTACCCTGGATCGCGGTTACCCGGAACAGGTAAGTACTGCCTGCATTCAATGGGCGATTGGTTGTTGTCCAGGTTGTTGCATTGGTCAGCGTCTGCGCCAATGTGTTCCAGCTGGTTCCATTGTTGGTACTGAACTCAATCAGGTAGCTTGTCACTACAACGCCAGCGGCTGAGTTGTTGGTCCAGCTAAGTGACACATTGCGAGCCGTCGGCACCGTCACGGTATTCAGCGTCGGGGCCGCCGGTAGCGGAGCTACCAGAGTAAATGTCGCCTTGCTTGTGCCGCTGGCACCCACAGCAATTACCTCGTAGCGATATGAGTTGCTTGCGGTCGGAGTGGGCGCAGCAGCGTCGGTATAGCCGCTGGTGTTCGCCAACAAGGTGGCCACAGGAACCACCGCGCCATCAACGCCATTGGTGACCGTCACACGCTGTACCTGGTACTGGTACTCAGTCGTCGAGGCATCAGTCCAGGTCATTGCCAGACTGTTGCCGGTTTGAACGTAAGTCAAACCGGTGGGAGCGGCGGGGATGGCTTCATTGGCATTGAACTTGACCGGACGCATAAAGTCGTTTTCTTCATGTCCCAGAATGTGGCAATGCCAGACATATTCCCAACCATATTCGCTAATTTCATTGACGA
>JBAXBQ010000010.1:0-69633 GCA_037141865.1 Comamonadaceae bacterium
CTGGCGTAGACATTGAAAACTGATTGACGTAGCCGCCACCGTCAACAAGAGACACGTTGCGGAAGTTGAGATTACCGAACTGCCTGCCCGATACCCGACATTGAACACCCCATTCGAGGTTCTTGGAGCGACGATTCAGTCGGCGCGCTAGCTTTCGACAAAGCTGTTGCGCAGTGGGTGTCGGCCAATCCACACTGCTGGCACCGGGGGTGGGGATGGGGTTGGCAGCGCCGCAACAAGAGCGGGTGTTGATGAATGCCCGTAAAAAGGACTTTCAGTTCGCCTAAATGCCGAAATCAATTATTGAACGGCCTAGATTCTGCAGCCAATTGAAAGATTCCATTTACGGTGCAGAAAGCGCCTCAGCCTGACTGCTTGGCGAGTGCGTCGCGCGCCTGCTTGAGTTGCTTCCAGTTTGGCGCGTACTTCAGCGCCTCTTCGTACTTCATGAGCGCGTCCTTTGTGTTGCCTTGCTTCACCAGCACATCGCCCCAAGCTTTGAGCGGATCGGCAAAGTGCGGCCCCTTTTGATTGGCGAGTTGGAACTTCGCTGTTGCAGCGCTGAGATCCCCGTGCTTTTCCAGTGCCGTGCCCCATGCGTGGTAACCCCAGGGACTGCTTGGACTCAGTTTCACTGCCTTGGCGTACCACTCTTGCGCACCTGACCAGTCGCCGCGCAAGTCGAGCACGTCGCCCCGGGCGACGTAGCAATTGACGAAGGTGCGGCCTGCGTAGGGCTTGAGGGCAGCATCTGCTTTCGCTGGCTGACCGGTCTTCTCGTAGCTCACGGCAGCCCAGCAAGATTCGTTGGGATACTCGGCCGCCACAGCAGGGACTGCCAATGCCTTCGCAACTACATCCCACTCCTTGGCAGCAAGTTTGAGATCCCCAACTTCCTCAGCCAGCGTCGCGCGCGCCTCTCCCGCGTTGATGACATCCCCATGGTTCTGTTCATCGATCCGTGTCACGTTCAGCCGCAACGCCGCTGATTCCGGGTCGTGCATAGCCACTTCTATGCTTGCAATCGTGAGATTGGAAGTGCCCGACGACGCGACGAACGATCCAACACCATCATGGGCTTCCATGTCTGCAATGCGGATGGCTCGCGCAGCAGAGTAATCCCCGCGCAGCAAACTGTAAAAGTGGATCGCCTTGTCGGGGGCCGCCCCGGGGCTTGCGCCGCGGATCTGAGTCATCTGCTCGCCCGTTCGGACCGCTCCTTCTTCGTCTCCATAGCCCGCGAGGTAGGCCATGAGGTTGTTGTACCCGGTCCAAAAGTCAGGCTTCAGGCGGACCGATTCCCGCACCAGCGCCAGTGCTTGCGGCCCATTATCCGCACCATCCTTATCCTTTTCAGGGAGGGCGTTTGCCCATTGGGTGAGAAGATACGGCTTTTCGCTCGCATCGGCGCTCGTGTAGGCTGCCTTGGCAAAAGCGAGCGCCTCGTCAGCCCGACCGTGGTTATTCAGATAACTGGCCCAGAGTGCAGGCTGCGCTTGACCATAAACATACTCTGCGGCCTCGGTCTGGATCTTCTCCAGATGACGCCCCTCGTCGGTAAATGTCTTTGGAAGGATTCCCTTGCCACGCACCGTCAAACTCAATCCGCCTTTTTCGTTGACCAGCAGATCCCCACTGATATGCTGATCGTGACCAAAGCTCGATTTCAGCGTGTGCATAATCTGGCTGATCGAAAGGCCTGTCTCGGGAATCTCTACCTTCAATTCTCCGCTCCAGGCATTTGAAAGTTCGCGGCTCCGGGCATTCTTATGCAGAGCAGCCTGAATCCTGGTCAAGACATCGAGCACGCCCGCGGCAACCACTTGGCCACTCAGGCCGCTGGCCTCCAGCGATGTTGGCGCATCGAAAGGGTCGATGACAATGCTGTTGGAATTGACGGCCTCATGCACCATCATAGACAGCCCGACCCCAAGGGCTGTCGCCAACAGCCCTAAAAAGACTTGGAAACCGAGCCGCAGACTGAGCCCTGCGCGCCGCAGTTTGCCTTCACGGGAATTCCCCCTTAATTGACTGAGCTTGAGCGCATGTTCGTCTTCGAGATGCTTCGCCTGGATATCGACAAGCCGTGACTGCTTGCTCAGAAACTCCTCGGTCCTGCGTGCGACACCAGGATCTTGCCGCGAAGCAATAGCGACGATTGCGGCAGCAAACGCATCCGCACCGGACTGTATTGCCTGCTCCTCACCCTCCGCCCCGTGGCCCCCTCCACCTAGAGTTGCATCAATCATCCCTTCAGCCATGTGCTGCTCTCCTTTCAGCGATCGTCTTGGTACTCACGTGAATCCCAAAAAATGGGGATCACGGCGAATGGGCGCTTCATCCACAGAATGGCCGCGGAACACAAGCGCACGTTACTGTTCTTGCATGCCATGTTGTGCCATGCCGTGCCATTTTTACACGACTCGATGACATTGATGGGGCCGCCAGTTAGCGGCCACCGACGAATACCCGCAAACGCTACAGAAGAGCCCGCCAAGTTAACGAACACGACCCCGTAATCTGACCGACCGCTTCGGTATCTCGGACTGTGGCCGCGATCGTCCGGTCCTGACTTCGACGACTGGCTGGAATGGGCACTCAACTGACCGTCAACCGGATGTTCGGACCGTCAGCTATTGTCTTGAACGGAAATCCGCCAAACCGGCAGAAGCCGCGCCAGCATCAATCAAACCGACCCAAAGGGTGAGGCATCCGACCTGTTTTTTCTTTTGGTGGCACAATGGCGCCCGTTACTAGGCCCTTCCAACGCCACAGTCGCATCCGCCAATCGGTTCAGCCGGGACGCGGGAGGTTAATCAACAATCGGCTTTAACCAGCTAATGTTTCCTGCAGGGAAACGAAGGTCAGCGAAAAATGAGTGCAATCAGTTCCCAAGTGGCGGGTCCGACGTCGTCGGCTTCGTCTGTCTATCAGGCCTATCAGGCCAACACCTATCTTTTTGGCGGCAATGCCCCGTATGTCGAGGAGATGTACGAAAACTATCTGGCCAATCCCGGCAGTGTGCCCGACAGCTGGCGCGATTATTTCGATGCCTTGCAACATGTGCCGGCGGTCGATGGCAGCAACGCCAAAGACGTGCCCCATCTGCCGGTCATCAATGCTTTTGCCGAGCGAGCCAAGCAGGGCGGCACCCGCGTTGTGGTGGCCAGCGCAGATGCAGAGATGGGGCGCAAGAGGACTGCAGCGCAGCAGCTCATTGCCGCCTACCGCAACGTTGGTGCGCGCTGGGCCGATCTGGACCCCTTGAAGCGCACCGAGCGCGACCACATCCCCGATCTTGAACCATCGTTTTATGGCTTCAGTGACGCCGATCAGGAGGCCGTGTTTAACACCAGCAATACCTTCTTTGGCAAGGACACGATGAGTTTGCGCGAGTTGATGAACGCGCTGCGCCAGACTTACTGCGGCACGATCGGCGCCGAGTACATGTACATCACCGATCAGGAGCAGAAGCGCTGGTGGCAGCAAAAGCTCGAGAGTATCCGCTCCAAACCGGATTTCAATGCCGAAAAGAAAAAACACATCCTGGAACGGCTGACCGCAGCCGAAGGCCTGGAGCGCTTTTTGCACACCAAGTACGTCGGGCAAAAGCGCTTCTCGTTGGAAGGCGGCGAGAGCTTCATTGCCTCGATGGACGAGTTGATTCAGGGCGGTGGCGCTGTTGGCCTGCAGGAGATCGTGATTGGCATGGCGCACCGTGGCCGCTTGAACGTGCTGGTCAACTCGCTGGGCAAAATGCCGGCCGACCTGTTTGCCGAATTTGACCATACGGCGCCGGAAGATCTGTCCAGTGGCGACGTCAAATACCACCAGGGCTTTAGCTCCGATGTGTCGACTCCCGGTGGCCCGGTGCATTTGTCATTGGCATTCAATCCGTCGCATCTGGAAATCGTCAACCCGGTGGTCGAAGGCTCGGTGCGCGCGCGCATGGACCGTCGGGTTGACCCCAAAGGCAAGCAGGTGCTGCCGATTCTGGTGCACGGTGATGCAGCATTCGCTGGCCAGGGTGTTGTGATGGAAACACTGGCACTGGCCGAGACTCGTGGTTACAGCACCGGAGGTACGGTGCACATCGTGATCAACAACCAGATTGGTTTCACCACCAGCGACCCGCGCGACAGCCGCTCGTCGCTTTATTGTTCCGACATTGTCAAGATGATCAAGGCGCCCGTTTTGCACGTGAATGGCGACGACCCCGAAGCCGTTGTGCTGGCGACCCAGATTGCGCTGCAATACCGCATGGAATTCCAGAAGGATGTGGTGGTTGACATTGTCTGCTTTCGCAAACTTGGGCACAACGAACAGGACACGCCGGCGCTGACGCAGCCCTTGATGTACAAAAAAATCGCCCAGCATCCCGGCACGCGCAAGCTGTACGCCGACAAGCTTGCGGCGCAAGGCTTTGCGGCCACGCTGGGTGACGATATGGTCAAGGCGACACGCGCTGCGCTGGACGCCGGCAAGAACACCTTCGACCCGGTGCTGACCAATTTCAAGAGCAAGTACGCGGTCGACTGGACACCTTATATTGGCAAAAAATGGACTGATGCTGGCGATACGGCGATTCCGCTGGCCGAATGGAAGCGTCTGGCGCAGCGCCTCACGACCTTGCCTGACACCGTTTCAGCGCACCCGCTGGTGAAGAAGGTGTATGGCGACCGTGCCGCCATGGGCCGTGGGGAGATTGCAGTCGATTGGGGCATGGGCGAGCACATGGCCTTTGCTTCGCTGGTGGCCAGCGGCTATCCGGTACGCTTGAGCGGTGAAGATTGTGGCCGCGGCACGTTCACCCACCGCCATGCGGTGATTCACGACCAGAACCGCGAGAAGTTTGACGAGGGAACCTACACGCCGCTGCACAACGTGGCCGATGGGCAGGCACCGTTTCTGGTGATTGACTCCATTTTGTCGGAAGAGGCGGTACTGGCTTTTGAGTACGGCTATTCGTCAAACGACCCGAACACCCTGGTCATCTGGGAGGCCCAGTTTGGCGATTTCGCCAACGGTGCGCAGGTGGTGATCGACCAGTTCATCGCCTCCGGCGAGGTGAAATGGGGTCGCGTCAATGGCATCACGCTGATGCTGCCACATGGCTACGAGGGCCAGGGTCCGGAGCACAGTTCGGCCCGTCTGGAACGATTCATGCAGCTCAGCGCCGATACCAATATGCAGGTGGTACAGCCCACCACGGCGAGTCAGATATTTCATATTTTGCGGCGGCAGATGGTGCGCAATTTGCGCAAGCCGCTCGTCATCATGACGCCCAAGTCGCTGTTGCGTGCCAAAGATGCAGCCTCTCCACTATCCGAGTTCACCAAGGGCAGCTTTCAAACTGTCATTCCCGAGAACAAGGAAGAGATCATCAAGAAGATGGAGAAGGTCAAGCGTGTGGTGGCCTGCTCTGGCAAGGTCTACTACGACCTGGTCAAGAAGCGCGATGAAAAAGGGGTCGATGACGTGGCCATCCTGAGGGTTGAACAGCTCTATCCGTTTCCCCACAAGGCGTTTGCCGCGGAGCTCAGGAAATATCCCAATGTGGTCGACCTGATCTGGTGTCAGGACGAGCCACAAAACCAGGGCGCCTGGTTCTTCGTGCAGCACTACATTCTTGAGAATATGTTGGATGGGCAAAAGCTGGGCTACTCAGGTCGTGCCGCCGCGGCGTCACCGGCAGTGGGCTACTCACACTTGCATCAAGAGCAGCAAAAAGCACTGGTTGAAGGTGCCTTTGGCAAGCTCAAAGGCGCCATCCTGTCTAAATAAAAAGAGCTACCTAAGGAATAAACATGGCTATCGTAGAAGTAAAAGTTCCGCAGTTGTCGGAGTCTGTGGCTGAGGCCACCATGCTGCAATGGAAGAGGAAAGTGGGCGAGGCTGTCGTCATCGATGAAATTCTGATCGAAATTGAAACCGACAAGGTGGTCCTGGAAGTGCCAGCACCGGCGGCCGGTGTGCTGGTTGAACTGGTGGTGGCGGACGGTGCCACGGTGGCGGCTGAACAGTTGATTGCCCGCATTGATACCGAAGGCAAGGCCGGTGTGGTGGCTGCCGGTGCGGTTGCTGCACCTGCCGTCGCGACTGCAACGGCTGCCCCCACCGCGAGCAAATCCATGGCCGGTGTGGCAATGCCTGCTGCTGCCAAACTGATGGCAGATAACCAGCTGGCGCCCGGTTCAGTCTCCGGCACCGGCAAAGATGGCCGGGTCACCAAGGGCGATGTGTTGGGGGCCGTTGCAATCGGTTCTGCCTCTAAAGCGGTCGCGGTGGCTGTCATGTCGGCCAAGGCTGTTGCCACTTATTTGCCACAAGTGGCGGCGCCGGCGGTGTCTCTGGGTGAACGCCCGGAGCAGCGCGTGCCGATGAGCCGTTTGCGCGCCCGGGTGGCCGAGCGACTGTTGCAGTCGCAATCCACCAATGCGATATTGACCACTTTCAACGAAGTCAACATGGCGCCGGTGATGGAGATGCGCAAACGCTTCCAGGACAAGTTCGAAAAAGAACATGGCGTGAAGATTGGCTTCATGAGCTTCTTTGTCAAGGCAGCGGTGCACGCCCTGAAAAAATTCCCGATGCTCAATGCCTCGGTGGACGGCAATGACATCGTTTATCACGGCTTCTTTGACATCGGTATTGCAGTCGGTTCACCGCGCGGTCTGGTGGTGCCGATTCTGCGCAACGCAGATCAAATGAGTTTTGCCGAGATCGAGAAGAAGATCGCCGAGTACGGCGCCAAGGCGCGCGACGGCAAGCTGGGCATTGAAGAAATGACCGGCGGCACCTTCTCCATCAGCAATGGCGGTACCTTTGGCTCGATGCTGTCGACACCCATCATCAACCCGCCGCAGTCGGCCATTCTGGGCGTGCACGCCACCAAAGACCGCGCCGTGGTGGAGAACGGTCAAGTAGTGGTGCGCCCCATCAACTACCTCGCCATGAGCTATGACCACCGCATCATCGATGGCCGCGAAGCGGTGCTCGGTTTGGTGGCGATGAAGGAAGCGCTGGAAGATCCGGCGCGCCTGCTGTTTGATATTTGAAAGCCATCATGAGCAAACAATTCGACGTAATCGTCATCGGTGGTGGTCCCGGTGGCTATATTGCTGCCATTCGTGCAGCGCAACTCGGTATGCAGGTGGCCTGCGTTGATGAATGGAAAAACAGCAAGGGCGGCCCGGCCCTGGGAGGCACCTGCACCAATGTGGGCTGCATCCCAAGCAAGGCGCTGTTGCAGTCGTCCGAGCACTTTGATCAGGCCGGCCAGCATTTTGCAGAGCACGGCATCTCGGTTTCCGGCTTGAGTCTGGATGTGACCAAGATGGTGGCCCGCAAGGACACCGTGGTCAAGCAAAACAACGACGGTATTGCCTACCTGTTCAAGAAGAACAAGGTCAGCTTCTTCCATGGTCGGGGCTCATTTGTGAAAGCCATCGATGGCGGCTACGAGATCAAGGTCAGCGGTGCGGCCGAAGAAACCCTGTTGGCTAAGCAAGTCATCGTGGCCACCGGCTCCAGCGCACGCGCTTTGCCTGGCACACCATTCGATGAAGAAATGATTCTCTCCAATGACGGCGCGCTGCGGATTACTGCTGTACCGAAAAAACTGGGCCTGATCGGCTCGGGTGTCATCGGGCTGGAGATGGGTTCAGTCTGGCGTCGTCTGGGTGCTGAAGTCACCGTGCTGGAAGCTTTGCCGGTATTTTTGGGCGCGGTGGACGAACAGATCGCCAAAGAGGCGCACAAAGCCTTCGTTAAACAGGGTCTCAAGATTGAATTAGGCGTCAGCGTTGGTGACATCAAGAAGAGCAAGAAGGGCGTCAACGTTGCCTGGACCAATGCCAAGGGGGAAACACAAGCGCTGGATGTGGACAAGTTAATCGTTTCGATCGGTCGGGTTCCCAACACCGTGGGTCTGAACGCCGAGGCGGTGGGACTGCAGCTTGACGAACGTGGCGCGATTGTGGTGGACGAGCAGTGCCGCACCAACTTGGCCGGTGTCTGGGCGGTCGGCGATGTGGTGCGCGGTCCGATGCTGGCGCACAAGGCTGAAGAAGAAGGTGTTGCGGTGGCCGAGCGCATGGCGGGTCAGCATGGCCATGTCAATTTCAACACCATCCCGTGGGTGATTTACACCAACCCCGAGATTGCCTGGGTCGGGCAAACTGAAGCGCAACTCACGGACGCGGGTCGTGCCTACAGGGTGGGCACTTTCCCGTTCCTGGCAAATGGCCGGGCCCGAGCACTGGGGGATACCACCGGCATGGTCAAGATGCTGGCCGATTCTGCGACCGATGAAATTTTGGGGGTTCATATCGTCGGCCCGATGGCCAGCGAGTTGATTGCCGAGTGTGTGGTGGCGATGGAGTTCCGGGCCAGCAGTGAAGACATCGCCCGCATTTGCCATGCACATCCATCACTCTCTGAAGCGACCAAGGAAGCGGCGCTGGCGGTAGACAAACGCGCGCTTAATTTCTGATTTTTTGTGTCCGTCAAAAAAGCCTACCAAGCCGAACTCAAACTGCGGGGTTACACCAGTGACCCGGCTCAGTTGCTCGCGCTGGATGCCCTGGAGCGTTGCGCGCATGAGTGGGCGGCGTTCAAGGAAAAGCGCTCCAATGCGCTAAAGAAGTTACTCAATCGCCCTGACGTTCCAAGGGGTGTTTATCTGTATGGCGGAGTTGGCCGCGGCAAGAGCTTTTTGATCGACTGCTTCTTTGAGGCAGTACCGCTAAGGCGCAAAACAAGACTCCACTTTCACGAGTTCATGCGTGAAGTGCATCGGGAACTGGTGAAGTTGCAGGGTACGGTTAACCCGCTTGACGTACTGGCTGGGCGCATTGCAAAAAAGTACCGACTGATTTGTTTTGATGAGTTTCATGTGGCTGACGTCACCGACGCCATGATCTTGCATCGACTGTTGCGCTCGCTGTTCAATCAGGGTGTTGGTTTTGTCACCACCTCGAACTTCAAGCCGGATGAGCTCTATCCCAATGGACTGCACCGTGACCGCATCCTTCCGGCGATTGCTCTCTTGAAGCAAAACCTCGATGTCATCAATGTCGACAATGGGATCGACTACCGCCGTCGAACCATTGAGCAACTCAAGCTTTACCACCTGCCGCTGGGTGAACAAGCTGATGCGGCGATGCGCGATGCGTTTGAGCGCCTGGCTGAATCGCATGATGAAGATCCGGTGTTGCATATTGAGGCGCGAAAATTCAAAGCATTGCGTCGCGCCGGCGGACTGGCATGGTTTGATTTCAAGACCCTGTGCGGTGGGCCACGATCACAAAACGATTACCTCGAAATCGCCGCACAATTTCATACGGTTTTATTGAGCGATGTGCCCCACATGCCGCTGCGCATGGCGTCCGAAGCGCGTCGCTTTACCTGGCTGGTCGATGTGCTTTACGACAGGCGTGTCAAACTGATCATTTCAGCGGCGGTGCCGGCGCAGGAGTTGTATACCGAAGGTGCGCTGGTTCATGAGTTTGCCCGGACCGTATCGCGCTTGAATGAAATGCAGTCGCGAGCTTTTTTGGCACAACAGCGACGTGTCGTGGACACCCGATTGACGCTTGACTAAAGTTCGCGTGTGCGGCGTAAAGGCTCAGGAACCGAGGGCTTCCAGTTTGACCACGACCAGGGAAAGATTGTCGCCACCCCCCCCGCTCCGGGATCTGGCTGTTTCTATTAGGAACTGACTCGCTTCCCGCGCTGGAAGGGTCGAGAGAATGGACCCCATCTCTGCAGGATCGAAGTAGTGCCAGACGCCGTCGCTACAGGCCATCAGAATGTCGCCGGCGTGCAGTTGGGAAATGAAGTGATTGGCTACAGGAGGATCATCTTCAGTACCCAGGCAACCCATGAGAATGTTGGACTTCGGGTGATCATTGGCTTGCTGCTCGGTAATCTCCCCCCGGTCAACCAAAGTCTGAACATAGGAGTGATCGATGGTTCGCTTGACCAACTTGTCGCCGCGATAGTGATAAATCCGAGAGTCACCGGCATGCGCCCAGTGGCAGTCCCCCCCGGCATTGATCAAAAACGCTGCGACGGTGCTGTGCGGTTCTTCTTCTGCTGAAATCGCGGTCAATTTGATGACGGTATGCGCGTCGTGGACCAATTGCTTCAGTACCGCCGCCGCGTCATCGGTCTCGGGGGCGTAACGTTCAAACAATTGTTTGGCGGTCATCATGACCTGGTCGGATGCCTTGCGTCCGCCACTGCGTCCGCCCATGCCGTCGGCCAGCACAGCCAGCAAACATCCGCTGACGCGCGCATGACTCAACAAAATAACCTGATCTTGCTGGTATTCACGGTCACCCTTGTGGATGCCGGTCGATGCGGTGAGTCGGTAGCCTTTGGACATGCTGAAAAGCTAAAAAGAGAAGACCCCCAAAAATGCATTTATTAGTCGTATTATCAAGCCAACTTATGAATCAGCCTGGGTAGGTTGATTCGGTTACTTTCACTTACTGAAGCTGTGGACTCCAACCTGCATTCTCCCGAACGTCGTCTGATTGAACTGCGCATTGAGCACGGCGATCTTGATGCCATGATAGACCGAGCCAGCGCTCAGAATCCGCTTGACGAACTGTTGATGCGGCGGTTGAAGAAGCGTCGGCTGAGTTTGCGCGATGAGATTGCGCGAATTGAAAAAATCCTGGATCCTGACCAGCCAGCTTGACGGATGAGTTTGCAGACCCAAGTTCGCGAGACCTTCGCGCCCGGCGGCGTGCTGTCGCGCGCAGTCGAAGAGTTCCAGCCGCGAGACGGGCAAACCCAGATGGCAACCGCAATTGCACGCACCATCGAAGACGGTGGGGTGCTCGTCGTTGAGGCCGGTACCGGCATTGGCAAGACCTATTCGTATTTGGTGCCGGCCCTGCTTAGTGGCGCGCGGGTACTTCTATCAACAGCAACCAAAACCTTGCAGGACCAATTGTTTGGGCGTGACCTGCCACGCTTGATTAACGCGTTGGGTCTGCCGGTGCGAACCGCCCTGCTCAAAGGCCGCGCCAGCTATTTGTGCCTGCACCGTCTGGAGGCGGCGCGGCAGAGTTCAACTTTTCATGATCGTTTGACATTGCGGACCCTGGCCCGCATTGAAGTGTGGGCGCAAGGCACCGCTAGCGGTGACATGGCAGAGTTGCCGGGTCTCGATGAGCGCTCACCGGTGATACCGCTGGTCACCTCGTCGCGGGACAATTGCCTGGGGTCGCAGTGTCAACAATTTCGCGCATGCCATGTCAACCAGGCCAGGCGAGAGGCACTGGCGGCCGACGTTGTCGTCATCAATCATCATTTGTTTTTTGCTGATCTGGCGGTTCGCGAATCCGGTATGGCCGAGTTGCTTCCGACAGTGCAGACGGTCATCTTTGATGAAGCGCATCAACTTAACGAGACCGGCGTGCAATTTTTGGGCAAGCAATTGACAACCGGCCAATTGCTCGATTTTGCGCGCGACTTGTTGGCCAGTGGTCTGCAACACGCCCGTGGTTTGCAAGACTGGCAAAAGCTGGCATCTGTAACAGAACGTGTTGCGCGCGATCTGCGTCTGCTAGTGGGCCATGCCTATCCAGGTACCAAGCTGAGCTGGACCGATGTGGCGCCACAGCAACTGAGCGCGCAGGTCTGGAGCGCAGCGATGAGCGCTCTTCACGTAGCGTGCGCCCAGGACGTGCTGGCACTTGATGCAGTTAGCGAAATTGCGCCCGACCTGCTTCGTTTGAGCGAGCGAGGCAAGGCGTTTATGGAAAGGATTGAATTTTTTTCCGAGCCTTGCGCGCCTGACTCGGTGCGGTGGGTTGAGGTCGGAGCGCAACTCAGGCTGGTCGAGTCACCGCTTGACATTGCGGACACGGTACGCACGCGTCTTATAAATTCAACGGAACCGGCTGGCTCCAGGCGATCCTGGATCTTTACTTCCGCAACTTTGGGAGATGATTCAGGTTTGCGCTGGTTCACCGAGCCCTGTGGACTGGATGCGGCGGAAATTCTGAGAGTACATAGCCCTTTTGACTATTCGCTTCAAGCGGCGTGCTACGTACCACCCTATTTGGTGCGGCCCAGTGATCCAGGCCACAGCTTGCAGGTGGCTGAATTTGTGGCTGCGGCGGCGACCGTGATTGCCGGGCGCACGCTTGTTCTGACAACCACTTTGCGCGCCTTGCAAACGGTGAGTGAGGTGTTGCAACGGCATTTTGCTGAGTCAAAAGTTCTCGAAATCCTGGTCCAGGGGCAGCAAACAAAGCGCGAGCTGATGGAACGATTTCGCCGCGGCAACCAGGGCGACGCGGCCGGTTGTATTCTGGTCGCCTCGGCCTCATTTTGGCAAGGGGTGGACATACCTGGTGATGCGCTGCAAATGGTGGTGATTGACAAATTGCCGTTTCCGCCGCCAAGCGATCCGCTGGTGGAGGCGCGTGCCAAACGCCTTGCAGCCAGCGGACGCAGTGTATTCAAGGATTACTTTTTGCCCGAGGCGGCGATCGCCCTCAAGCAGGGTGCCGGTCGATTGATTCGGCATGAATCGGATCGCGGTGTGCTGGTGGTTTGCGACACCCGATTGGTGCAGATGGGCTACGGCAAGAGATTGATGAATGCCTTGCCAAGCATGAGAAAAATCAGCTCGCAAGCCGAACTGAGTGAGACCCTCAATTCGCTTACCAGAATTTCCACCACGGATCGGAACTGGTTTTGAATCCGCGGCTCAAGTATTCTGAATGTGGGTAACTCTTTTCGAGCACCCGTTTCGCATCGTCGCGAAGTTGTGTCATGCCCAGTGCGTCATACGATTTGAAAAGAATGTACACGGCCTCCTCAACGGCGGGCACTTCCTGGAAGTCGGAAATGGCAAGCTGCGCCCGGTTGATGGCGGCCACATAGGCGCCGCGGCTAAAGTAATATCGGGCAACATGCACCTCGTAGCGGGCCAGCGAATTGACGATGAAAGTCATGCGCTGGCTGGCATCCGGTGCATAGCGCGATGTCGGGAACCGGGTAAACAGTTCTTTGAAGGACTCAAAAGATTCTTTAGCCGCCTTTTGATCGCGTTCCGCCAGATCCTGGCGGGTAAGGGCTGAGAACATGCCCAGGTCGTCATTGAAGTTGACGAGGCCCTTGAGGTACAAGGCGTAATCAAGCGCCGGACTTGCCGGATGCAATTTCATGAAGCGATCGAGCGTCGCGATGGCCTGCGCCGATTCGCCGGATTTGTACTGCGCGTATGCCTTGTCAAGTTGGGCCTGTTGCGCCAAAGGTGTTCCGGCAGCACGGCCTTCAACCTTTTCAAGCAGGGTGACTGCCTTTTCGTAGCTGCCTGAACTCAGTTCGTCTTTGGCTTCGGCGTATATTTTGTTCGGACTCATTGCAGCTGTCTTGTCCTCCGGGGTGGACGAACATCCCGGCAACAATGCCGCCCCCGTCAGTGCGAGGGCGCAGACAACCGATAATTTGGCTCGAAGCATGTAGGGCAACTTTCTTGAAGAATTCCGAATTGATTATATCGACTGAGCCGGCTGGCGATGATGCCGAAGACCGGGCCGACGCGGGGCCGGATGTCGAGTTGCGCCACCTGATATTTGGCGCGGCCCAGCATGGGCAGCGTCTGGACCGTGCGCTGGTCGAACTGGTGCCGGAATTTTCACGCAGCTACTTGCAGCAATTGATAGATCTGGAAGGGGTCGTGATCAATGGCACGGTGACGCGCAAAGCGGCGATGCGGGTGAAGGCTGCGGATAGGGCGACGATTGAATTGCGGCCAACGCCGCAAAGTCAAGCGTTCAAGCCGGAAGTCATGGCGCTGAATATCGTCTATGAGGATGAACATTTGTTGGTGATCAACAAGCCGGCGGGTCGGGTGGTGCACCCGGCGCCCGGCAACTGGAGTGGCACGCTGTTGAATGGCTTGCTGGCGTATGACGAGAAAGCCATGAATTTGCCGCGTGCCGGCATTGTTCATCGACTGGACAAAGATACCAGCGGCTTGATGGTGGTGGCACGGACGCGCCTGGCGATGGATGCCCTGATTCGATTGATCGCCGCGCGCGAAGTTAGCCGGCAATACGTGGCGCTGGCTCACGGGCCCTGGGTCGGCCCACGTCGGCGCGAAGTCAGTGCGCCGATTGGCCGTGATCCGCACAACCGCTTGCGAATGGCCGTCGTCGATCTGGATAAAACTCCGGGCAAGTCGGCCCGAACAGATATCGAACTGCTTGAAAACTGCGATCAGGGCTGTCTGGTTCGGTGTACCCTGCATACTGGGCGCACTCATCAAATTCGCGTTCATATGGCATCCATCGGACATCCGCTGCTGGCCGATGAACTGTACGGCGGCGCGCTGGCAGCGGGCCTGCGTCGTCAGGCTTTGCATGCCTGTCGTCTGGCTTTTTGCCATCCCGTAACGGGAAGGTCGATGCTGTTTGAATCCAGCCTGGCGGAAGATTTGAATGTGGCATTGCGCCAGTGGGGTCTAAGTTATAATTTGGCGCAATGACGTAAAAGTCATTACCCGGCCGGCCGCCGGGGTAGGCGCTGCGGATTTGACAATCTGCCAGCCGCGCCCCAATGAATCATACTGATTTCGCACCTTGAAGGTGCTCTTCCCGGAAATTGCAAGACCATGAATACGGCGGATGCCAAGCGCGTTCTAGAAACCGCCTTGATTTGCTCGCAGCAACCCTTGCAGGTACGTGACATGCGCGTCATGTTTGACGACGGGCTGGAATTTGACACCCTGAAAACACTGTTGCATGAGCTGCAGCAGGATTGGGCACAGCGCGGCATTGAGTTGGTCTGTGTCGCCACCGGATGGCGCTTTCAAAGCCGACCTGAAATGAAACCCTATCTGGATCGACTGCATCCGGAAAAGCCGCCCCGCTACACCCGCGCCACACTGGAAACGTTGGCCATCATTGCGTATCGACAACCGGTCACGCGCGGTGATATAGAAGATATTAGAGGGGTGACCGTCAATTCCCTGCTGCTCAAGCAATTGGAAGACAGGGGCTGGATTGAGGCGATCGGCCACCGCGATACCATCGGGCGACCGGCGCTCTTTGCCACGACCAAACAGTTTCTGGATGATTTGGGACTGCAGTCGCTCGATCAACTACCTCTGATGGACACACCGGCACAGCAGGCCGATGCCTTGCAGGAACTTGGCACCAACCGGTCGCTCACTCAATCGGAATTGCCAATGCAGCTGGACCGGTCGCCGAGCTTGAATGGCGGCGGGTTTGCGAAGGATGCCGAAGCCACAGGCGCGGCTGATTCTGGTGGTGAATTATTTTTCTTGACGGGAACTCAGCCATGACCGTACCCACTGACGACATTTCGACCCAGTTGAATGCGCACCCTGTTGAACCGGGGTATGAGCCCATCGCAGATGACACAACTGCATTGGATCGGGAACCGAACCCGGTCCAAGAGTCAGCGCCGCAGTTGACTGCCGCGCCTGCGACCACCGAGCAAATACCATTGACGATGGCGTTCTCAGGAAATCGTTTTGAGGACGTGGTATCCGGACAATTCGACGCTGACGAGCAGAGCGGCGAGCTGGTTCCCGCCAAACGTGTATTGGCACCGATGGCCGAAACACCCAAGCTGCACAAGGTGCTGGCGCAGGCCGGGATGGGGTCACGCCTGGAGATGGAGCAATTGATCATGGAGGGCCGGATCACGGTCAACAATGAGCCTGCGCACATCGGCCAACGGATCCAGTTTGGCGATCACGTCAAAGTCAACGGCAAACCGATCCGGTTTCGCATTGATGCGCCGCCGGCACGGGTGATTGCCTATCACAAGCCGGTGGGAGAAGTTGTTACGCACGATGACCCGCAGAATCGCCCAACCGTGTTTCGCCGGTTGCCCAAGCTGTTTCAGGGTAAGTGGCAATCGGTTGGACGACTTGATTTGAACACCGAAGGTTTACTCCTTTTTACCAGCTCCGGGGAGCTGGCAAACAATCTGATGCACCCTCGCTTCGGCCTTGAGCGGGAGTATGCCGTGCGCGTGCTGGGGGCACTTAGCAAGGACGAGAAACAGCGGCTGCTTGACGGCGTCAAGCTGGACGACGGGGTGGCTCAATTTGGCATGATTGAAGAGGGTGGCGGGGAAGGCTCAAACTGCTGGTACCGCGTCACCATATCCGAGGGTCGCAACCGCGAAGTCCGTCGCATGTTGGAAGCGGTGGGCCACGCGGTGAGTCGATTGATCCGAATCCGTTATGGCGCCATGGTGTTACCGCGCGGGCTTAAGCGTGGTGCCTGGATGGAACTGGACGAAGTTGACATCAGGTCATTGATGCAGGTTGCCGGTGCAGCAGGTTCCAGGGGGGCCGGTAATGACGCCAGTGCGGGGCCAGGGGATATGCCCAGACGCGATGCAGGCGAGCAGCAGCCCGGTTCGCGAAACCGTCGTCGGGGTGGCCGCGGCAGCGGGCCGCGCAGCGCGGGCAGTGGTCAACGTGGCGGGCCAACCGGCGGTGCCAAAGGCAATGGAGCAGGGTTTTTGGCCGGTCCGGGTCGAAACAGTCGCAGTGAGCCGGGTGATCGGCCAGGCAATGCTGCTCAACCGGACCCGATGAAGACTGCTTTTGGTTATATTGGTGCCGATAGCTTCACCCGCCAGCGGCAGGACCAGGGGCAACGCGGCGGCGGCGGTGGCTCCGGTGGCGGGCAGCGCCGGGGCGGTCGCGGTCGCTGACTTTCAAGATAAAATCGAACACTTTGCCCGTTGGGCAGATACTCAAACTTCAAGCTCAGGAAAACTCATGACGATCGAACGTACTCTCTCTATCATCAAGCCCGATGCGGTTGCTAAAAACGTAATCGGCCAGATTTATGCACGTTTCGAGGCGGCAGGGCTGAAAATAGTGGCTGCCAAGCTGGTTCGGTTGTCGCGCGGCGAGGCAGAAGCTTTCTACGCCGTCCACAAAGAACGCCCCTTTTTCAAGGACCTGGTTGAATTCATGATTTCGGGTCCGGTCATGATTCAGGCGCTTGAAGGTGAAAACGCCGTTTTAAAGAATCGTGACCTGATGGGTGCAACCGATCCGAAGAAAGCGGCACCTGGCACTATTCGCGCCGACTTTGCTGACAGCATTGATGCCAACGCGGTACATGGCTCTGACGCGGTTGCAACTGCCGCAGTCGAAGTCAGCTTCTTTTTCCCCGGTATGAACGTTTACGCCCGTTAGATATGGTGTTGGTGCTCCATCACGTTTTGCTGCCTTGTCAAGGGGTTATAACGCGCTTGGGGCAACCTGGTGTCGCGCCATGACAACCAATCTGCTCGATTTTGACCTCGATGGTCTAGCCGGTTTTTGTGAACAACTGGGTGAAAAGCGCTATCGCGCGGTTCAGCTGTTTCGATGGATTCATCAAAAGGGCGCATCCAGTTTTGATGACATGAGTGATCTTGCAAAGTCCTTGCGCGAAAAGCTCAAAGGGGTCGCCCATGTGACGCCACTGCCCTTGATGTCGCAGCATATCTCGTCGGACGGCACCATCAAATGGTTGTTTGACGTTGGCGCTGGTGACGCGGTAGAGGCTGTTTTTATTCCCGAAGAGGACAGGGGAACGCTGTGCATTTCCTCGCAGGCTGGTTGTGCAGTGGGTTGTCGATTTTGTTCCACCGGGCACCAGGGCTTTAGCCGAAATCTAAAAACCGGCGAAATCATCGCGCAATTGTGGTTTGCAGAGCATTTTCTGAGAAAGCACTTGCGCCGCGATGAGCGCGTCATC
This sequence comes from Comamonadaceae bacterium, assembly GCA_037141865.1. Lineage (GTDB taxonomy): Bacteria > Pseudomonadota > Gammaproteobacteria > Burkholderiales > Burkholderiaceae_C > Rhodoferax. The sequence goes on from JBAXBQ010000010.1 coordinate 17,769, forward strand.
TCGAATGTAGTGATGATGGGTATGGGCGAGCCACTACAGAATTATTCCGAACTGGTGCCGGCACTGCGCGCCATGCTGGACGATCATGGCTATGGTTTGTCCAGGCGACGCGTCACGGTGTCCACTTCCGGCATCGTACCCAAGATGGATCTTCTGGCCGAGCAATGTCCGGTGGCGCTGGCGGTATCCCTGCACGCGCCCAACGATGCCTTGCGGGACAACCTGGTGCCGCTGAACAAAAAATATCCGCTGGCCGAATTGCTGGACGCTTGCATTCGGTACCTGGCCTACGCGCCGCGCGACTTCATTACTTTTGAATACTGCATGCTGGATGGTGTCAACGACCAGCCAGAGCAGGCGCACGAATTGGTGAATCTGGTTCGCCAGTATTCCAGCAATGGCGCGTGGTGCAAGTTCAACCTGATCCCGTTCAACCCGTTTCCCCAGTCGGGTTTGAAACGATCTTCAGCAGATCAAATTCTGGCTTTCGCCCGGATTCTGAGCGATGCGGGCATTGTCACGACAATACGCAAGACCCGAGGCGATGACATTGATGCCGCCTGCGGTCAACTGGCAGGTGACGTGATCGATCGGACCCGTGTCGGCCAGCGAATTGCGCGCCAACGCACAGTGATGCTAAAGCCGGTGGCGACAATTAGCGAATTAGTCAAGGAGACTTGAGGCATGAATAGGAACGCTACAGGATGGACGCTTTTCAGGCGGCAGTTGTTTTGTGTCTGTCTGCTGCTTGTTGGTTTGATTGACATTACCGGGTGTGCATCAAAGTCGGGTGGCTCCGGAGCTGGTGCGCGCGGCACCGAGATGGTCACTGATTCTGATGAGCCTGAGCTGCGCCGGCGTGCCCGTATTCGGCTCGAACTGGCGATCGGGTATTTTGAGCTGGGTCAGACCAAGGATGCACTGGATGAACTGAAGCAGTCTATTGCGGTCGACCCAAACTACGCCGAAGCCTACAGCCTGCGCGGACTCATTTACATGCGTCTCAACGATTTCCGATTTGCCGAGGAGAGTTTCAGGAAGGCGATCAGCATGAGTCCGCAGGACGCAAACGTCATGCAAAACCTGGGTTGGCTGCTGTGTCAGCAGGCCAAATACCCGGAGGCGCAGCAGCTTTTCTCCCAGGCGCTGGCAAATCCACAATACGGCGAGCGCGCCAAGACGCTGCGGACACAGGGTTTGTGTCAAGTCCGGGCCGGGCTGATTGCGGAAGCAGAGCTCAGTCTGTTGAAATCCTATGAGTTTGATGCGGGCAATCCGGTGACGGCTTACAACCTGGCTACCCTGTTGTTCCAGCGCGGCGATTTTGTTCGGGCACAGTTCTACGTGCGACGCTTGAACAACACTGAACTGGCCAATGCCGAATCGCTCTGGCTGGGAGTCAAGGTAGAGCGACGCATGGAAAATCGCGACGCCATGCAGCAGTTGGCGGCACAGTTGGTCAAGCGTTTTCCGCAGTCGCGTGAAGCCGCCGCTTTCCAGCGAGGTGCATTCGATGAGTGAGGTAGCTCCGCAATCGGGTGACGGGCAAGCAGTCAAGAATTCGGTTGCACAGATGACGGCTGGTGCCATGTTGCGACAGGCGCGCGAAGCGCAAGGGCTGCACATAGCGGCTATGGCCGTCGCCCTCAAGGTCCCGGTCAACAAGCTCGAAGCGCTGGAGGCAGATCGATTTGAATCTTTGCCGGGCGCCGTTTTTACTCGCGCGCTGGCAGCCAGTATTTGTCGAACTTTGAAAATAGATCCAAAGCCAATACTGGAGCGACTACCGCAAACCAGCACACCCCACCTGAAAACCGATGAGTCGGGCATTAACGTGGCATTTCGCTCCAGTGGCAGCAGTTCACGCCTGTTGTCGCGGGAGCAATTCTCAAAGCCCTTTGTGTGGGTTGTGCTGGCTTTGCTGGTGGGAGCTCTGATACTGGTAATTTTTCCATTTGCACAGCGAGTCGAACTTGCGGGTTCCAGCAATGCTGCTGCGGATGTGGTGATTGCGCCGCTTCCGGTCACCGCACCGGCGGCGATCGAAGTTGAAAATCCGCTTACCGCGATTGCACCGACGCCGTCCTCGTCCGATGTTGTAGGCGCTGCCACGCCGCCGGCGACGCTGCCCGCATCGGCTGCAGCAACCGGCATTGTGGTGTTCAAAGCGCGCGGTGCATCCTGGGTAGAGGTGCTTGATGCCAATGGTGTGGTCCAGTTGCGCACGACCCTGACGCAGGGCGCTGTCATGGGCGCGTCTGGGGTGACGCCACTTTCTGTGGTGGTCGGACGCGCCGATTTGATCGATGTTCGAGTGCGCGGCCAGGCATTTGATGCGGTGCATATTGCAAAAGACAACGTTGCTCGTTTTGAGGTGAAGTAATGGGATCTTTATTGCCAATAGAAGCTGCGGCAGCGAAAGCGCGGCGCTCGCGTCAGGCTCGTGTGGTCTGGGGTCAGCGAATTGTCACGGTCGGGGGTGACGCGCCAGTGCGCATTCAGTCCATGACCAACACCGACACCGTGGATGCCATTGGCACCGCAATCCAGGTCAAGGAACTGGCCTTGGCCGGGTCGGAGATGGTGCGCCTGACGGTCAATACGCCAGAGGCAGCGGGCGCTATTCCGTACGTTCGGGAGCAGCTTGATCGAATGGGGATTGATGTTCCGCTGATTGGCGATTTTCACTATAACGGGCACCGCCTGCTGACGGATTTTCCGGCCTGCGCGCAGGCCTTGTCCAAATACCGGATCAATCCGGGCAACGTTGGCAAGGGCGACAAGCACGACAAGCAGTTCGGCCTGATGATCGAGGCAGCGATGCGATGGGACAAGCCGATTCGTATCGGCGTCAACTGGGGCAGCCTGGACCAGGAGTTGCTGGCAAGTTTGATGGATGAAAACAGTCGTCGTGCCACGCCCTGGGATGCGAAACCGGTCATGTACGAAGCCCTGATTACCTCGGCCATCGAGTCGGCACGGCTGGCGGCTGGGATGGGCATGGATGAGAACCAGATCATCCTTTCCTGCAAAGTCAGCGGTGTTCAGGATCTGGTGTCGGTCTACCGTGAACTGGCAAAGCGCTGCGACTACGCGCTGCATCTGGGTTTGACCGAGGCCGGCATGGGAACCAAAGGGGCTGTTGCCTCGGCGACGGCGCTTTCCATCTTGTTGCAGGAGGGCATAGGTGACACGATCCGTGTTTCACTGACACCGCAACCAGGTGAAGCCAGAACGCAGGAGGTTTTGATCGCCTGTGAGTTACTGCAGGCGCTGGAACTCAGGTCGTTTGTCCCCAGCGTCACCGCCTGCCCTGGCTGTGGCCGCACGACCAGCACCACTTTTCAGGAACTGACCAAGCAGATTGAGGATTTCCTCAGGATGCAAATGCCAGTCTGGCGCGAGAAATACCCCGGCGTCGAAAAACTAAAAGTCGCGGTGATGGGGTGCATTGTGAACGGGCCTGGTGAAAGCAAACATGCCGACATCGGCATCAGCCTGCCGGGCACCGGCGAGGCGCCAGCGGCACCGGTCTACATCGACGGCGAGAAACACCTGACTCTGCGCGGCGAGACGATTGCGCAGGAGTTTCAGAAAATTGTAGAAAACTATATTGAAAGGCGCTTCGGTAGCCGGTCGACCGTCGAGGCATGTTAAGTTGATTCATGAGTGAAATACCAGTTGCCGCAAAGGCCGAGAAGCTGACCGCCGTCAAAGGCATGAACGACATTCTTCCGCCGGATTCCGCGCGTTGGGAGTGGCTTGAAGACAAGGTGCGGTGCTTGATGGGGCTTTATGCCTACCGCAATATCCGCACGCCCATCGTTGAGCCGACGGCGCTGTTCGTGCGCGGCACCGGCGAGACCACCGACATCGTCGAGAAGGAGATGTACTCCTTTGAAGACAAACTCAATGGTGAGCCGCTCACCTTGCGCCCGGAGAATACACCGGGCGTGGTGCGTGCAGCAATTGAGCATAACCTGACCTACGACGGCGGCAAGCGCCTGTACTACATGGGGCCGATGTTTCGCCATGAGCGCCCGCAGCGTGGACGCTATCGGCAGTTCTACCAATTGGGCGCGGAAGCGCTTGGTTTTGCCGGGCCTGAGGTAGATGTGGAACTGATGCTGCTGGTGCACCATCTGTTTGCCAATTTGGGCTTGCGCAACGTGCGGGTCGAACTTAACAGTCTGGGTGTGTCGACCGAGCGCCAGGCGCATCGGGCGGCCTTGATTACTCACTTTTCGCAGCATCTGGAGCAGTTGGATGCTGAGGCGCAACGCCGCCTGCACAGCAACCCGCTACGCATTTTGGACAGCAAGAATCCGGCGATGCAGGCGCTGGTGCAAGCTGCGCCGCAGCTTCTGAATTATCTGGGCGACGCATCGCTCAAGCACTTTGACACGGTCAAAACACTGCTGACGGCGTGTGGCGTTAACTGGACTGTCAATCCTCGACTGGTACGAGGTTTGGACTATTACAGCCACACCGTGTTCGAATTTATAACCGACGAACTTGGCGCCCAGGGCGCGCTGTGTGGCGGTGGGCGTTATGACGGTTTGTTCGAGCTGCTGGGTGGCAGGCCGACCCCGGCGGTGGGCTGGGGCATGGGACTGGAGCGAGTGCTTGAACTCATCAAGGAGCAGGGTCACACAGAAGTCGCGCCGACGCCAGATGTTTACGCCGTGGTTCCCGATGCGTCTGCTTTGCCGATCACCCTACAAACGCTGCAAACCTTGCGCGCGGCCGGGGTCAAGGTGCAAATGCATGCTGGTTCGGCAGACAGTCTGGGCAGCATGAAATCGCAATTCAAAAAGGCTGACGGTAGCGGTGCGCACTATGCGCTTATTTTTGGCAAAGATGAATTGGCACAAAACGCCGTCACGGTCAAAGCACTGCGGGATGGCACAGGTGCGCAATCAAGTCGGTCGCTTGCCGACATTGCCGGCTGGGCGCCCACCCTACAATCGCGTACTTGAATGTTTGTGGGACCGACCTTTTGCGCTGTCTCCAACTGACCAGAAAGTTTTCATGGCAAATCAACTCGATCTCGAAGAACAAGAGCAACTCGACCAGCTCAAGCATTTTTGGCAACAGTACGGCAATGCCATCACCTGGGCCTTGATTTTGGTGTTGGGCGCCTTCGCCAGCTGGAATTTCTATCAATATTGGCAGCGCTCGCAGGCCACTCAGGCCGCCGCCATGTATGACGAGGTGGAGCGTGTCGTGAAGTCGGCCGATGCGGCAAAGATTGACCGCGTCTTTGCCGATATCAAGGACCGGTTTGGATCAACCACCTATGCGCAGCAAGCGGGGCTTCTGGTTGCAAAGCAGTACTACGGCGCCGGCAATATTGAAGCGTCCAAGGCCGCCCTGGCTTGGGTGGCCGACAAGTCATCGGATGCGGGCTACCAGGCCATCGCAAAGTTGCGGTTGGCCGGTGTCTTGATGGAAGCCAAGGCGTTTGATGAAGCACTGAAGCAGTTGAATGGATCATTTCCAGCGAATTTTGAGGCGCTGGTGGCGGATCGAAAAGGTGACGTTTATAGGTTGCAAGGCAACCGGGCGCAAGCCCTTGCCGAGTATGAAAAAGCCTACAAAAGTTTCGACGATCGCACTGAGTATCGGCGTTTGGTGGAAGTCAAATTGAACTCGCTGGGAGTGGACCCACAAGGTGCCGCTGCAGCCAGGGATGGTGTCACTGATGGTTCGGCACCGAAGGGGAAAAAGTGAAACTCAATTTTCGTTTGACAGCGACCATCGGCACAGCAGTTGCCCTGCTTACCCTGGGTTTGCTGGGCGGATGTTCCAGTGGACCGGAAAAGCCCAAACCCGCCGAGTTGGCACCCAACTCGAGTTTGCTGGGCGTGCGTTTGGCGTGGCAAAGCAAAATTGGAGCGGTCGACTTTCCGCTTGATGTCAAAGTAAATGGCAACGCGGTAGCTGTGGCCAGCTCGGATGGGGTGCTCGCGTCAATGGATGCGCGCACCGGCACCGAGCTATGGCGCGCCAATGTGGGCGCTCAGATTGCCGCCGGGGTTGGCAGTGATGGCAGGTATGCGGCGGTGGTGACGCGCAACAATGAAATGGTTGTACTCGATGCCGGGCGCGAAATATGGCGTCAGAGAATGCCAGCGCAAGTGTTTACTGCACCTCTGGTCGCTGGCGGGCGGGTTTTTTTGCTCGCTGCTGATCGATCGGTCACGGCTTTTGACGCCCAGTCGGGGCAAAAACTCTGGAACCAGCAACGTCCTGGCGAGTCGTTGGTGCTGCGACAGGCCGGTGTTTTACTGGCGGTCGGCGATACCGTGGTGACGGGTATGGGCGGGCGGCTGGTCGGAATTAACCCTTCAAACGGTGCCATCCGCTGGGAGGCTCCCATTGCATCACCGCGCGGCACCAATGATGTTGAACGACTGGTTGATCTGGTCGGGCGTGTCAGTCGTGAAGGCAGTGTGGTTTGTGCGCGCGCATTTCAGGCCGCAGTGGGCTGTGTCGATGCGGTTCGCGGCGCGCCGCTTTGGAACAAACCTGCCATCGGCTCGGTCGGCTTGCACGGTGATGATAAATATGTGTTTGGGGTTGAGGGTGACGGAAAGATTGTTGCCTGGCGCCGCGCCGATGGCGAGCGCGCCTGGGTCTCGGAACGACTGCGCTACCGTGGCCTGAGTACACCCCTGGCGGTCGGACGGTCGGTTGTGGTGGGCGATGAGAACGGTCTGGTTCATTGGCTGTCGCGCGAGGACGGGTCGGCACTGACGCGCGTGGCAACCGACGGTTCTGCTGTTGTTACGGCACCGGTGCTGGTGGCCGGAACACTGCTGGTTGTTACCCGCAATGGTGGCATTTTTGGATTCAAACCGGACTAAGGGTTCGACGCCAAGTTATGAAACCCGTTTTGGCTCTGGTCGGGCGCCCCAATGTCGGGAAGTCAACGCTCTTTAATCGACTCACCAAATCGCGCGATGCCATCGTTGCAGATTTCGCCGGGCTGACGCGCGACCGTCATTACGGAAACGGAAAACAGGGGCAATACGAATTTATTGTCATCGACACCGGCGGCTTCGAGCCGGACGCTGCCAGTGGCATTTTCAAGGAAATGGCCAAGCAGACGACGCAGGCCGTGGCGGAAGCGGATGTCGTTATCTTCGTGGTCGATGCGCGCGAGGGCATTTCGGCGCAGGATCACGAGATTGCAAAATACCTTCGTCGCCTTGGCAAGCCCTGTATATTGGCGGCCAACAAGGCCGAGGGTATGCTGGCGAGCGCCCAGTTGGTCGAATTTTTTGAGTTGGGCCTGGGCGAGGTTCATGCGGTTTCTGCGGCGCATGGCCAAGGGATTCAATCATTGGTGGAACTGGCGCTGGCGCCACTTCAGCTTGAGGAGCCGGATGATGCGCAGGAGCAACGCGATCCGGGTGTCATCAAGCTGGCCGTGGCCGGGCGCCCCAATGTGGGCAAGTCAACGCTGATTAACACCTGGTTGGGTGAAGAACGTCTGGTTGCCTTCGACTTGCCGGGCACCACACGCGACGCCATATCGGTGCCGTTTGAGCGCAACGGGCAAAAATTTGAGCTGGTTGACACCGCAGGCCTGCGTCGCCGCGGCAAAATATTCGAGGCGATCGAAAAGTTCTCGGTCGTCAAAACACTGCAGGCGATTGAATCGTCGAACGTGGTCCTGCTGTTGATCGATGCGACACAAGGGGTGACTGACCAGGACGCCCACATTGCGGGCTATATTCTTGAGAATGGCCGTGCCGTGGTGCTGGCGATCAACAAATGGGACGCTGTTGACGAGTATCAACGCGAGCTTGTCAAACGCTCCATTGAGACCCGCTTGCCATTTTTGAAGTTCGCTGCGATGCATCTGATTTCGGCGACGAAGCGGCAGGGTCTGGGACCGCTTTGGGTGTCCATTGCGCAAGCCTACAAGGCAGCCAACTGCAAGATGTCGACCCCTGTACTGACACGGTTATTGCTGGAAGCCGTCCAGTTTCAGAGCCCCAAGCGCTCCGGAATGTTCCGTCCTAAATTGCGTTATGCCCACCAGGGCGGCATGAACCCGCCGGTGATTGTGATTCATGGCAATTCGCTGGAACACGTGACCGATGCTTATAAGCGCTTTCTGGAAGGACGTTTTCGCAAGGAATTTGATCTGGTCGGCACGCCCATGCGCATTGAACTAAAGACATCGAGCAACCCCTACGCTGACAAAGCGGCGTCTTGAGTACATGTGGCGCAGGCCGTGGCCGCGCGCAATGGGTCGACCCAACCCCAAATGGGAGCGGAATATGGGATTTCTGGCTCGCCGGGGAGACCGCGGTTCAACGCAGCAGAACCAGGCCCCCCATTGATTCGCACAAGTACTGACAACTTTATTGTGCGTTTACCGAAAGGCAAGATCAGAGTGCACATTGCTGTGGTATCGTGACCCCCTTATTAATTTTTTGAACACGGAGAATATCGTGAGCAATAAAGGTCAGTTACTTCAAGACCCATTTCTCAATGCTTTGCGTCGGGAACATGTACCGGTCTCCATTTATCTGGTCAACGGGATCAAACTGCAAGGTCAGATCGAGTCCTTCGACCAGTACGTCGTGTTGCTTCGCAATACGGTGACTCAAATGGTATACAAGCACGCCATCTCCACCATCGTACCGGGGCGTGCGGTAAATTTTGCCAGCGGCGAGGGTGACGAACCTGCAGCCGCCTGATCGACAGCTGGCCCCAACCATACTGGTGGGGGTTGACTTGGGATTAGCTAATTTTGATGGTGAACTTGAAGAGTTGGGTTTGCTGGCAAAGGCGGCCGGGTTAAACCCGGTTGCCCGGCTAACCTGCAAACGCAAAGCGCCCGATGCGGCCTTGTTTGTGGGCAGCGGAAAAGCCGACGAGATCAAATTGCTGGCCACGCAATTGGGTGCCGAGGAGGTGTTGTTTGATCAAAGTCTGAGCCCGGCCCAGCAACGCAATCTCGAGCGTCGGCTTGAATTGCCGGTCAACGATCGCACACTTTTGATTCTGCAAATCTTCGCTCAAAGGGCGCGCAGCCATGAGGGAAAACTACAGGTCGAGCTGGCACGAATGCAGTACCTGAGTACCCGTCTTGTGCGACGCTGGTCGCATCTGGAGCGTCAAAGTGGCGGCATTGGCATGAGGGGTGGGCCGGGCGAAACCCAGATCGAGCTGGATCGCCGGATGATTGGCGAAAATATCAAAAAGATCAAGGAACGGTTGCACAAGGTCAAGCGCCAGCGTCAGACACAACGTCGGCAACGCGAACGCCGCGACGCCTTCAATATTTCTCTGGTCGGTTATACCAACGCGGGAAAATCGACGCTCTTCAATGCGTTGGTCAAAGCCAAGGCCTATGCCGCAGACCAGTTGTTTGCAACGCTGGACACCACTACTCGCCAGTTGTACCTGGGCGAGGCCGGGCGTTCTGTTTCGCTGTCAGACACGGTGGGTTTTATTCGTGATTTACCGCATGGTTTGATTGATGCTTTCCAGGCGACTCTGCAAGAAGCGGTAGAGGCTGATCTTTTGCTGCATGTGGTGGACGCGGCCAGTCCCAACTTCGCTGAGCAAATAGCCGAGGTTCAACGTGTGTTGCTTGAGATTGGTGCTGCCGATATTCCTCAGGTGCTGGTGTTTAACAAGCTGGACGCCCTTGAAAAAGAGCGCTATCCCCTGCAACTGGCAGATACTTTCGACCTGGCGGGGGTTCAGACATCGAGAATATTTTTGAGTGCACTCAATGGCGATGGCGTGTCGGCTTTGCGCCAACAGTTGGGGCAAATAGTGAGTCGGAGCGTCTTGCCTGCCGGGCCCGGGTCAGATTTCACTGAAACTGGCGAGGCTACCCCTCATTGGGCACAATCTGCTAACGATCTACCAGAGAAGAAGAGATGAAACTTCATTTACGCACCTTTCGCTGGGCTCTAGTGCCAGCGCGGCTCCGGGGAATGTTCAACCTGAACGATCCCAAGTGGGGTCGCAGTGACGAAAAAGATGGCGGCAAGGCAGAGCCTACGCCGCCCAACGGTGAGTCACCGCAAACACCACCTTCAAGTGGTAACGAACGGGGTCCCAAGCGCGGACCCAACCAGGGTCCACCGGATCTGGATGAACTGTGGCGGGATTTCAACCGCAAACTGGGTGGCTTGATGGGTGGCTTGAAGAATGCTGGCCGCGGCATCTCCGGTGGCTCAGGCGGTGGCGGTAACGGTGGCAATGGCGCCGGGGGCGGTTTTCAACCTGACATGAAAAGTGCCGGCATTGGCATCGGTCTGATTGTCGGTGTGGTGCTATTGATCTGGATGGGGACAGGGTTTTTCATCGTTCAGGAAGGCCAGCAGGCGGTGATTACCCAGTTCGGGAAATACAAATCCTCGGTGGGCGCCGGTTTTAACTGGCGCTTCCCCTATCCCATTCAGCGCCATGAGTTGATCTTTGTGACCCAGATTCGCTCGGTCGATGTCGGTCGTGACTCGGTTGTCAAAGCCACTGGCCTGCGCGAGTCGGCCATGCTGACCGAGGACGAAAACATTGTTGAAATCAAGTTTGCCGTTCAATACCGCCTCAGCGATGCTCGGGCCTTTTTGTTCGAGAGCAAGAATCCCGGTGAAGCCGTGGTGCAAGCGGCAGAGACCGCCGTGCGTGAAGTGGTGGGCAAGATGCGCATGGACAGCGCCCTGTCTGAAGAGCGCGACCAGATCGCGCCGCGTGTGCGCGCCTTGATGCAGAAAATTCTGGACCGGTACAAAGTGGGTATTGAAGTGGTCGGCATCAATTTGCAGCAGGGGGGTGTACGGCCCCCGGAGCAAGTGCAGGCGGCTTTCGATGATGTGCTGAAGGCCGGGCAGGAGCGCGAACGTGCCAAGAACGAGGCGCAGGCTTATGCCAACGACGTGGTGCCGCGTGCAGTGGGTTCTGCGTCGCGGTTGAAAGAAGAATCCGATGCTTATAAGGCAAGAATTGTGGCGCAAGCACAAGGCGACGCGCAACGTTTCAAGTCGGTGCTGGCAGAGTACCAGAAGGCACCACAGGTCACACGTGACCGCATGTACCTTGATTCGATGCAACAGATTTACAGCAATGTCACCAAAGTGTTGATTGATTCGAGGCAGGGCTCCAATCTGCTCTATCTGCCGCTGGACAAGATCATTCAGATGACTGGACAGCCCGCCGATACGGCAACACCGATGGCGCCCACTGCGGTACCGGCGACCCCACCGGGCGCCCTGACACCTGATGCGCGGGCGCGGGATGCCGCCCGTACCCGTGAACGTGATTCACGCTAGGAGCCCAGAATGAACAGAATTGGTTTTATTTTTTCTTCTTTGCTGGTGCTGCTGGCGCTTGCCAGTTCCATGCTTTTTGTAGTCGATCAAAGGCAATTTGGCGTGGTCTACGCGCTGGGGCAAATCAAGGAGGTGATCACCGAGCCGGGATTGAACTTCAAACTGCCCCCGCCGTTTCAGAACGTGTCCTACATAGACAAGCGTTTGTTGACGCTGGAGACCAGCGACACAGAACCCATGCTTACCGCTGAAAAGCAGCGCGTTGTGATTGACTGGTATGTGCGCTGGCGCATTTCAGAGCCTTCGCAGTACATCCGCAACGTCGGTCTGACCGAGACCGAAGGCGCCAACCAGCTCAACCGGGTGGTGCGCAATGCATTCCAGGAGGAAGTCAACAAGCGCACCGTGAAAGAACTTTTGTCAACCAAGCGCGAAGCCATTACGGCGGACGTCAAGGCCGAGGTGTTGAGTAAAGTCAAAGGCGACAAGCCATGGGGCGTCGATGTGGTGGACGTGCGCATTACGCGTGCCGACTATGTGGATGCGATCACAGAATCGGTCTATCGGCGCATGGAGGCTGAACGCAAGCGGGTCGCCAACGAGTTGCGGTCAACTGGCGCAGCCGAAGGTGAAAAAATCCGGGCTGATGCTGATCGCCAGCGTGAAGTGACGGTTGCCAACGCTTATCGGGACGCGCAAAAGATCAAGGGTGAAGGAGATGCGGAAGCAGCCCGCATTTATTCGGAAGCATTTGGTCGCGACCCGCAATTTGCCCAGTTTTATCGCAGCCTGGATGCCTACAAAGCCAGTTTCGCCAAAAAGAGCGATGTCATGGTGCTGGACCCCGCGTCTTCCGAGTTCTTCAAGGTGTTCCGCGGTAGCGTGGCTCCGGCAGCCAACTCGACTCCTGGCAAGAAATAAGACTTGGACGGCGACACCTTCTGGTTGGCGCTGGCCCTCGTTCTGGTGATCGAGGGCTTCTTCCCTTTTTTGTCACCCGCTGGCTGGCGCCGCATGTTTGCGCAAATTCTTCAGCTGAGCGACGGCCAGCTCAGATTCTTCGGATTGTGCAGCATGGTTGCCGGGGTACTGCTGATTTGCTATCTGTTGTGAGGAAATTTTGCAGTTAAGCCCGGTAAAATCAGGGTTTTAACAGCTCCCTCAATTTAAATGTCTGCTTGGGTCCTGCCGGATCACATTGCCGATGTCTTGCCCTCTGAAGCGAGAAACATCGAAGAACTTCGTCGAGACTTGCTGGACATGGCGCGCTGCTATGGTTATGAGCTGGTCATGCCACCCCTGTTGGAGCATCTGGAGTCCTTGCTGACCGGCGCTGGTGAGGCGCTTGACCTGCAAACTTTCAAACTCGTGGATCAACTTTCCGGTCGCATGATGGGGTTGCGGGCTGACAGCACGCCGCAGGTGGCCCGCATTGACGCGCATCTATTGAACCGACTGGGGGTCACACGCCTGTGCTATTGCGGTCCGGTCTTGCACACACGACCCGGCGCACCTCATGCAACGCGCGAACCTTTGCAGTTCGGTGCAGAAATCTACGGCCATGCGGGGTTGGAGGCCGATCTGGAAGCGCTGCTGCTGGCACTCGATTGCCTGCGGGCGGCGAAGCTTCAGTTACCTAGTGTGGACTTGGCGGATGCCCGCATCGTCAATGCTTTGCTGCAAGGCATGACGCTGGACCGTGACATGCTGGCGCAGATTCACAAAGCCCTGGCGGCAAAAGACAGCAGTGAGCTGTTGGCGCTGACTAAGAAATTCCCGCAATCATCGCGCCAGGATTTGCTGGCGCTGGTACAGCTTTATGGCGATGAAAATGTGCTGGTCGAGGCTCAGAAAGTTCTGCCACCGTTGCCGGTTGTGCGCGAGGCGCTGGCAAACTTGGGTTGGTTGGCAGGTCATCTGGAAGGTTGCAAAGTGACTTTCGACTTGTCTGATCTGCGTGGCTATGCCTACTACACCGGCGCGCATTTCTCCATCTATGCGCACGGCGCCAGTGACGCTCTGGTGCGCGGGGGACGCTACGACGCGGTCGGTTCCGTGTTTGGGCGAAATCGCCCGGCGGCAGGGTTCAGCCTTGACGTCAAAGCACTGGTCGGTGTACAGGCCACCCGGAGCTTGCGCGCCGCGATCCGTGCACCTTGGCACGAAGCCGCTGATTTGCGTGCGGCAATAGCCTCATTGCGCGGCCAAGGTGAGACGGTTGTCTGTGCCATGCCCGGTCATGAAAGTGAAGTTGATGAATTCCATTGCGACCGCGAACTGATTCGGCTCGCCGGGCAATGGGTCGTGAAATCTATCTGAGAACCATTGAAATGAGTACAAGAAAATGAATGCAACCAAAGGTCGTAATGTAGTTGTGGTCGGAACCCAGTGGGGTGACGAGGGCAAGGGCAAGCTGGTCGACTGGCTGACCGAGAGTGCGCAGGGTGTGGTGCGCTTTCAGGGTGGCCACAATGCCGGTCATACGCTGGTTATCAACGGTGTCAAAACGGCACTGCACCTGATTCCCAGCGGCATCATGCGCCCGGGCGTCAAGTGCTACATCGGCAACGGTGTGGTGCTGTCGGTGGCCAAGCTGTTCGAGGAAATGGCCGGTCTTGAAAGAGCCGGTGTTGAAGTTCGCGGGCGCTTGCGCGTGAGTGAGGCCTGCCCGCTGATCTTGCCTTTCCATGCGGCGCTGGATGTTGCGCGTGAAGCCGCGCGGGAGCAAGGGGGGGACGCCAAAATCGGCACCACTGGGCGCGGCATTGGCCCGGCCTACGAAGACAAGATTGCGCGTCGGGCATTGCGCGTGCAAGACCTCAAATACCCGGAACGCTTTGCCGGTAAATTGCGCGTGTTGCTGGATTTGCACAATCACATTCTGACCAGTTATCTGGGCTCCGCATCATTTGATTTTGGTCCGACGCTGGCGCCCTATATGGTCGATGGACAGGTGCAGTTTGACGCGGTCTTTGACGAGGCCATGCGCCACGCTGAACTTCTCAAGCCGATGATGGCCGATGTCTCGCGTGAACTCAATGAAGCACACCTCAAAGGTGCCAATTTGCTGTTTGAAGGGGCGCAAGGGACACTGCTGGATGTCGATCATGGCACCTACCCTTACGTGACGTCGAGCAATTGTGTGGCCGGCAACGCTGCTGCCGGGGCTGGCGTCGGCCCCGGATTGTTGCACTACATTCTGGGCATTACCAAAGCCTATTGCACCCGCGTTGGCGGCGGTCCGTTCCCGACCGAACTGCAGTGGGAGGTACCGGGTACGCCGGGCTACCACATGAGTACTGTGGGTGCCGAGACAGGCGTCACCACCGGGCGCAGCCGTCGCTGCGGTTGGTTCGACGCGGCGCTGCTCAAACGCTCGGCCCAGGTCAACGGTTTGACCGGTTTGTGCATTACCAAACTGGATGTGCTGGATGGCCTGAAAGAACTGCTGCTATGCACCGGCTACCAGCTCGATGGGGAGTTGATAGACATCCTGCCGATGGGCGCCGATGACATTGAACGCTGCAAACCGGTCTATGAAAGAATGGAAGGCTGGAGCGATAGCACGGTGGGTGTGACCCAGTTTGAAAAGCTACCGACCCATGCGCGGCTGTATTTGCAGCGCATCGAGCAAGTTACCGGTGTTCCAATTCACATGGTGTCGACCGGACCGGACCGCAGGCAAACCATCCTGTTGCGCCATCCCTATTTGATTGATTGATTCGGGAGTAAAACCATGTTGACAGAAGACGGCAAACACCTGTATGTCAGTTATGACGAATACCATAACCTGATCGAAAAACTTGCTATCAAGATTCATCAATCAGACTGGCACTTCGACACCATTCTGTGTCTGGCGCGCGGCGGTATGCGCCCTGGCGACATCCTGTCTCGCGTCTTTGACAAACCGTTAGCCATCATGTCCACCAGTTCTTATCGTTCCGACGCCGGCACCGTGCAGGGCATATTGGACATAGCGCGGTTTATCACCACGCCCAAAGGAGAGATTGCGGGTAAGGTTTTGTTGGTGGACGACCTGGCCGATTCCGGTCACACGCTGAAGGCCGTGATGCACCAACTCAAGAACAACTACCCGCCAATTACCGAGTTGCGCAGCGCTGTCATCTGGACTAAGGCGCTGTCGACGTTTACCCCCGATTATTCAGTGGAGTTTTTGCCCACCAATCCCTGGATTCACCAGCCGTTTGAGGGCTACGACGCAACGCGCCCCGAACAGTTGATTCAAAAGTGGAGCGTTTGAACGTTGAGTTGATTATGGCCAATCCAACCACTGCGCTGATTCATCACCCGTACACGCCTCCCGCCGGATTTGTCGCGCCGCAGCCAGGTGTCTTCAAGGCCTCCACCGTCATCTTTCCCAATGTTGCTGCCATGCGCAGCTTTCAGTGGAAAGACAAAACCGCCTACACCTACGGTTTGCACGGCACGCCGACCACCTACACGCTGGAAGAGCGTTTGTGTACCCTCGAAGGCGGTCGGCAATGCCTGCTGCTCCCTAGCGGCTTGGCGGCGATTGCCACGGTGGCGCTGTCCCTCTTGCGCAGCGGTGACGAAGTACTCATCCCGGACAACGCTTACGGTCCCAACAAGGTGTTGGCCGAAGGCGAACTAGAAAGTTGGGGCATCTCGCACCGCTACTACGACCCCATGAATGCACAGGACCTGGCTGCCAAGATCGGCCTGCAAACCCGCCTGGTCTGGCTGGAAGCGGCGGGCTCGGTGACGCTTGAGTTTCCGGACCTGTGCGAGATGGTGCGTATTTGCAAGGCACGCGGTGTCTGGACGGCGCTGGACAACACCTGGGGTGCAGGACTCGCCTTTGCGCCATTTGATCTGGTGCCGGGTGTCGATCCCGCCTTGAGTGTGGATATCTCGGTGCACGCGTTGACCAAGTACCCCAGCGGTGGTGGCGATGTGCTGATGGGCAGCGTCATCACGTGTGACGCCGCCTTGCACATGAAACTCAAACTGACCCACATGCGCTTGGGGTTGGGCGTCGGTGTTAACGACGCGGAAACGGTGTTGCGCTCGCTGCCCAGCATGGCGCTGCGTTACCGCGCGCATGACGAAGCGACGCGCGAATTGGCGCGTTGGTGCCAGACTCGCGCTGAATTTGCCCAGGTGTTGCATCCCGCACTGCCTGACTCTCCAGGCCATGCGCAGTGGCTAGAAGTGTGTCGGTCGGGCGTTGGTGGTGCAGCAGGGCTTTTCAGCGTGATCTTTCATCCGCATTACAGCCAGCCGCAGATCGATGCCTTTTGTGATGCGCTCAAGCTTTTCAAATTAGGCTACAGCTGGGGCGGACCCATGAGTCTGGTGGTGCCTTATGAGTTGAAATCGGTTCGCACTGGCTGGCCGGCACACCTGCGGCCGGGCACACTGGTGCGCTTCGCGGTGGGTCTAGAATCCGTGGCCGATTTGCAGGCCGATCTGGCCCAGGCGCTGCAAAGCGCCCTGGCATGAAATCGGGGTTTACCTGAATAGCCGCAGCGCTCTGCTTTCGCTAGGCTGGCTGAATGAATGCACCGGATGACGCGCCACCGAAGGAAATCGTTGCGATCAGGCTGAGTGACCCGTTTCACTGGCTCGGGTCAGGCTGGCGCGACTTGATGGCCGCCAGGGCAATCGGCTTTTTTTATGGTGTCTGCTTCTGGCTGATGGCCGCGGTGCTGGGTATAGTGTTCCGCAATAAGCCCGAGTTTGTGATGACCTTTGCCTCAGGATGCCTGCTGGTCGGCCCATTTCTGGCAATGGGACTGTACGAGGTTAGTCGGCGCCGTGAGCGAGGACTGCCGGTCGAATTGGGAGCCTCATTGACTTGTTGGGACACGCATGTCGGCAGTATGGGCATGCTGTTGCTGGTACTCATTGTTCTGGAGTTGCTTTGGGGGCGCGCTTCGCTGGTGGTATTTGCCGTATTTTTCAATACCGGCATGCCGTCCACGACGGGCGTGATGCAGGCCATCTTCAATCCGGAAAACTGGGAATTTCTGGCCGTTTACCTGCTGGTTGGCGGTGCGTTTGCGGGCCTGGTTTATGCTGTGTCGGTGGTCTCGATCCCGATGATCCTCGATCGCGACACCGACGCAATTTCCGCTGCCATCACCAGCTTGCAGGTGGTCTTTGGCAACCCGGCGGCCATGCTGTTGTGGGGCGCTTTAGTAACCACGCTGGTTGTTGTGGCGCTGATTCCCTCGGGTTTGGGTTTGCTGATCATCGGCCCCTGGTTAGGCCACGCTAGCTGGCACGCTTATCGCGGCTCGGTACGTTGGCCTGACAGTGCTGGCGACCCTGCAAAGGTGCTCTCCTGAGAGTGAAAAATTTTGTCTGGCATGGCCCTCAAGGGTATCTGAAATGGTAAAGTGACTGCTACAACTTGAAAGCATACCTTGGCTACACCCAATTACGGATACGAAAAGCGTCAAAAAGAGCTGGCGAAGAAGAAGAAGAAAGAAGAAAAACTCAAGCACAAGGCCGAGCGCAAGGTTGGCGAAGGTGCTGAAGATGGCGCGCCTGACGACGGTCCTTTGGCTGAGCCGTCGGCACCCGGCCTGGATGCTCCCACGCAACCTTGATTTTTACCTCGGCAGCCAGCCCAAACCGTTAGCGTGCAGGCTCTGGACATAGAGCCGGTCCTTCGTTTCTGTGATGGCTGTCGTCTCCGGGTAGGCTCCGCTTGGGTCTTGCAGATCCGCCAGCACTTTTCCGTCTTCTGTGAATGCCATGACATGGCCATACGACTTGGGGATGGGCCACATGGCACGTGGCAATCTCAGCGTGAGCTTGCGCAGAAAAGGTAATGTCGACAGTTTGTCGATGGTCGGATTTCTGGGTTTGGCAAAACCGAGCCATATTTTGCCGTCCAGGCCGCGCATCAGGTTGTCGGGATAACCTGGCGCGCTGGGGGCGTTCCAGCTGACGGGCTCGATGGGCACCGGCCACAAGCCCAAATAGGCCGCCAGTGCCAACACAGCTATTGCGAGCAGCCATCCTGTTCTTTTCATGCTTGTTCCCATCACTATTTATCCGGTCAACCCGAAGGGCGCGGCAAAGCCGACGACGGATGCTACTCTCAATGTCGTATTCATTAATTGAACTGGCTCGACCGTGCGTTGCTACACTGACAACAGAATCCGGCTGATTCTGCTCCAACCCATGCAATCGAACCAACCGTTGTCGACCGCCATGAATCCGCTTGTGCAGGCCGTGCTGGCGCGCTATGGCGCCGATCCTCATTCGCTGGTGCAGATATTTCGGGAGTTACAGCAGTTGCAGGGTTGGCTGCCGCGCGACAACCTGTGCCAGCTAGCCGCCGCATTGGGTTTGACACTGGCGCAGGTGGAGGGTGTGGCTGGTTTCTACCGCTTCTTTCACACGCACCCGGTCGGCGCCTACCGCTTGCTGTTCAGCGATAACATCACCGACCGCATGTTGGGCAGCGAGGCGCTGATGAAAGACCTGTGCCGGCGCCTGGGTGTGGCGCCTGGCCAGCTTGGCGATGACGGTCTGGTGAGCGTGGACAAAACCTCCTGCACCGGTCTGTGTGACCAGGGACCGGCCTTGTTGATCAACTACCGATGGGTTGTAACCCGGCTCGATGCCGAACGGGTGGCGCGCCTGGCCGAGCTGATTCGAGCGCGAGTCCCGGTGGCGCAATGGCCGGCGCAGTGGTTCGAAGTTCAAGACAGCGTCCGGCGCGCCGATGTGCTGTTGGCTGCGCCGGCAACGCCAGGGGTGGCTCTGGCAGCAGCGCTGGCGCGCGGGCCGACTGCGATGCTGGCCGATATCAAGCGCTCCAGGCTGCGCGGTCGCGGTGGTGCCGGCTTTGCCACCGGCCTTAAATGGGAGCTGTGCCGGCAGGCGCCGGGCGTCGAACATGTGGTGGTGTGCAATGCAGACGAAGGCGAGCCCGGCACCTTCAAGGACCGCGTGCTGCTGAGCCGCCACGCCGACGCCGTATTGGAGGGTATGACGATCGCCGCCCAAGTTATTGGGGCCCGCCGCGGTCTGCTCTATCTGCGCGGTGAGTACCGGTATCTGCTGGAGTCTCTGCTGGCCGTGCTGCAACGTCGGCGCGATGATCATCTGTTGGGCGAAAGCATCCTCGGCCATGCGGGTTTCGATTTCGACATAGCCATCCATGTCGGTGCCGGCGCCTACGTGTGCGGCGAAGAGTCGGCGCTGATCGAGTCGCTGGAAGGCAAGCGTGGCACGCCGCGCATCCGACCGCCGTTCCCGGTGCAGCAGGGTTACCTGGGGAATCCGACCATCGTCAACAATGTCGAGACCTTCTGCGCAGTGGGCGCTATCGCGTTCTACGGTGGCGCCTGGTGGGCCGCAATCGGCACAACTGAATCGACGGGTACCAAGATCCACTCGGTGTCGGGTGACTGTGAGCGCCCTGGCCTGTACGAGTACCCGTATGGCACCCGCATCGACGCCATCCTGCAGGACTGCGGTGCGCGCGACACACAGGCGGTGCAGGTTGGTGGCCCATCGGGTATGTGTTTGTCGGACTCCGAGTTTGATCGACGCATCGCCTTTGAAGACGTACCGACGGCCGGTGCTTTCATGGTGTTTGACAGCAGTCGCGACATGTTCGAAGTGGCGCGCAGCTTTGCCCATTTTTTCGCCCACGAGAGTTGCGGTTTTTGTACGCCTTGCCGGGTCGGCACCGAGCTGGTGGCACGGCGCCTGGACAAGCTCGCTGCCGGCCACGGTTCAGGCGACGACCTGGTGGTGCTGATCGAGCTCGACCGCTTGTTGCACAGCGCCAGCCATTGCGGTCTGGGCGCAAGTGCCTGCAACCCGCTGCGCGACACCATTTTGAAGTTCCGTCCCGCCTACCAGCAGCGCATCAAGTCGCCGCATTTTGAGCCCGCATTCGATCTCGATGCCGAGCTTTCAATTGCCCGGCGCATGACCGGCCGTGATGACGCCGATGCCCACTTCGAGAATGAGTCATGACGGACAAAGTTGCACCTGTGCAGAGTTTCCTGCTGGATGGAAAAAAGGTCTTGTTTCAGGCCGATGAAACTATTTTGCAGGCCGCAACCCGGGCTCACTACTACATCCCGCACCTGTGCTGGCACCCTGACTTCCCGGCCCATGGTTCGTGCCGCTTGTGCAGTGTGAAAGTCAATGGTCAGACTGCTGCCGCCTGCACGGTGCGCGCCGCGCCCAACCAGGTGATTGAGAGCGACACCGAAGAACTCAATGGCCAGCGCAAGCGCTTGTTGCAAATGTTGTTTATCGAAGGCAACCACTTCTGCCCGAGCTGCGAAAAGAGCGGCAACTGCCTGCTGCAGGCGACGGCCTACCAGATGGGCATGCTGGGCCCGCACTTTGAGGAGTTTTATCCGGATCGTCCGGTCGACGCCAGCCACCCCGACATTCTGCTCGACTTCAACCGATGCATCCTGTGCGAGTTGTGCGTCAAGGCCAGCCGCGATGTTGACGGCAAGAACGTGTTCTCCATCGGCGGGCGCGGCATCGCCAGCCACCTTTTGATCAACAGTGAATCCGGCAAACTAGCTGACACCGTCATGGCGCTTGACGACCGCGCGGCCCATATCTGCCCGGTGGGTGTGATTTTGCCCAAGCGGCGCGGTTTTGCGATACCGATCGGGCAGCGGCGCTTTGACGATAAATCGGTGGCACAGCAAGCGCAGGGTGAAGCCTCATGAGCGGCGTCTGTGTGTCGCAGGCGCCACGCAAGTTCAGGGTCGCGACCGTCTCTCTGGCCGGCTGCTTCGGCTGTCACATGTCGTTGCTGGATATTGACGAACGCCTTTTTGAGCTGATTGAGCATATTGAGTTCGACCGTTCACCGCTGACTGACATCAAGCAGTTGGCGCAGTGCGATATTGGCCTGATCGAAGGCGGACTTTGCAACGCCGAGAATGTGCAGGTGCTGCGTGACTTTCGCGCCCACTGCAAGACACTGGTGGCGGTGGGCGCCTGCGCCATCAACGGTGGCTTACCGGCGCAACGTAACCACCTTGATCTGGCCACGCTGCTGACCGACGTCTACCGCAGCCGACCCGGCATGATTGAAGACAGTGCCATCCCGAATGACCCCGAGTTGCCGCTACCGCTGAACAAAGTGCGCCCAATTCACGAGGTAGTGCACGTGGACTATTTTCTGCCCGGTTGCCCACCTTCGGCCGACACGTTCTGGCGCTTTCTGTGCGAATGGATGGCCGGACGCACTCTGCACCTCGACCACGACTCGTTGCACTACGATTGACCATGACAGCTTCGCTCGAAACCGCCAGTGCCCAAGCTGTCGCACAAGGTCTGCGCCGGGTCGCCATTGACCCGGTTTCCCGCGTTGAAGGCCATGGCAAGGTGACGATATTGTTGGACGCACAAAACCATGTGCAGCAGGTGCGCCTGCACATCGTCGAGTTCCGTGGCTTTGAGAAATTCATCGAAGGCCGACCTTACTGGGAAGTGCCGGTGATGGTGCAACGCCTGTGCGGCATTTGCCCGGTGTCGCATCAGCTGGCGGCATCGAAAGCGTTTGACCGCGTGGTGGGTGCTTTACCGATCACACCGTCGGCTGAAAAAATACGTCGACTGATGCACTACGGGCAGGTGATGCAGTCACACGCCTTGCACTTTTTCTACCTGGCGTCGCCCGACTTGCTGTTTGGTTTCGACTCCGAAGCTAACCGACGCAACATCGTCGGCGTGGCGCAGGCGCACCCCGACATTGCACGAAAAGGTGTGCTGCTGCGCAAGTTTGGTCAGGAGGTGATTCGCGCCACGGCCGGCAAGCGGGTGCATGGCACCGGTTCGGTGCCGGGCGGCGTCAACAAACATGTCAGCCTTGCGGACCGTGCGCTGTTGCAGCAGGACGTGACGCAGATGCTGGCCTGGGCGCAAGAGGCCGTGAGTATTGCCAGGCAATTGCATGCGCAAAATCCGGCGCTGTACGACAGCTTTGGCAACGTCCGCTCCAACATGCTCTCTTTGGTGCGTGCAGATGGCGCGCTGGACCTGTATGACGGTGCGCTTCGCGCGCGCGATACGTTGGGCACGATCATCTTTGACGGAGCCAGCGACCAGCACTACCTTGACCTGATCGAGGAACAGGTCAAACCCTGGACCTACATGAAGTTCCCGTTTCTCAGGAATCTGGGGGCCGAGTTGGGCTGGTACCGGGTCGGGCCACTGGCGCGGCTGCAAAACTGCGACTTCATTCCCAGTCCGCTGGCCGAAGTGCAGCGCCGTGAATTCATCGCCGCGGGTAGCGGCGAGACCATCCACGCAACGCTGGCCTACCACTGGGCACGCATGGTTGAACTGCTGCATTGCGTCGAGGTGATCCAGCAGCTGCTCGATGACCCCGACATTCTGTGCGGTGAGTTGATGGCCACGGGTCCACGTCAGCAGTCCTCGAAAGCAGGTGCTGGGCGTCGATGGGGCGTTGGCGTGATCGAGGCGCCGCGCGGCACGCTGATCCATCACTACGAGGTTGGCGATGATGACCTGGTGAAGATGTGTAACCTGATTGTCTCCACCACCCACAACAACCAGGCCATGAACGAGTCGGTGCGGTCCGTAGCGCGCCAATACGTGGACGGGCGTGAACTGACCGAAGGCTTGCTCAACCATATTGAGGTCGCTATTCGCGCCTATGATCCGTGCCTTTCCTGCGCCACGCATGCGCTGGGCCAGATGCCACTGGAGGTGACACTGATCGGTCCGCAAGGCGAACTGATGGACCGTGTTGTCAGATCGCAGCAGGGAGAATTCATGCATAACCTGGGTCTGCCGGTAAGCCAGCCTGGATGAACGCAATACCTGAACCCGTAGCGCCGTTGCTGGTGTTCGGCTGGGGCAATCTGAGTCGCGGTGACGACGCGCTGGGGCCCTTGTGTGTTGAGCGACTGCGCATTGCGCTGGGGCGGTCAGCGCGCGTGGAATTTCTTGACGACTATCAGTTGCAAATCGAACATGCGCTTGACCTTGTAGGTCGCCAGCGCATTCTGTTTGTCGACGCCTCCTTGAGTTGCCGCGCGCCCTTTGAGGTGACGCAACTACTTGCCAGGCAAGACGCCAGTGTCACTTCTCACGCGCTGTCACCGCAAGCCTTGCTTCAGGTGTATTGCGATTTGCGGGGTGAAGCGCCACCGCCTTGCACCCTGCTGGCGATTCGAGGCGAGCGCTTTGAGTTGGGTGAGCCTCCCAGTGCCAGCGCCATGGCCCATCTGGAAGCGGCCTTGCAATGGGCCCAGGAATGGTTGAGCGCCTGAGCCGTCAGGTTGCCAGGTTTTGCAGCAGTTGTTGCGCCAGGGAATTCATGGCTGCCACCGAATGATCGCTGGGGCTGATGACTTTTGCGTTCTCAAAGCGCAAGAAATTGCGTTGCATCGACTGCAGGTAAACCGGATCGTAATGTTGCGTCAATAGCTGTTGCACCACTGGCGCAATGTTGCCGGCCCGAACCGATGCCAGCCAGCCCGCCACCACCACTTTGCCACGGAATTCGGCCAGCACCTGCAGACGTTCGCAAAAGTGCTCGATATCCTGCACAAAAAAAGCGTAGTCCTCCAGCAGCAACGCCACCCGTTCGGCATCCGGCAGTACCAGGTTCAGGCAGGGACTCTGGCGCATGGCTTCAATCAGTGAAGGTGGCACGCTGACGTTGCCGACCTTCTTGCTTTCGCTCTCGATGAACACCGGGCGCGTGACGTCCAGTGGCCTGAGGGCGTTCCACACCAGCGTGTCAAAGCGCTTTTGTGTCGGTTGCGCCAGCCCCGGAATGGCACCCAGCACCGAGCTGCGGTGGTTCGCCAGGGCTTCCAGGTCCAGCACCTGCGCGCCCTGTGCTGCCAGAGCTTGCAGCAGCCGGGTTTTGCCCGAGCCGGTCGTGCCACAGACGACGCGCCACTCCAGTGTGCCGACCAGTCGCGGGATGTCGTGCACCACAGCCGCCCGAAAAGCCTTGTAACCACCTTCAAGCAAGGTGACGCGAAATCCGATCTGGGACAGAATCAGCGACAGCGCGCCGCTGCGCTGGCCGCCGCGCCAGCAGTAGGCGAGTGGCTTCCAGTCTCTCGGCTTGTTGATGACCTCACGCTCGATGTGGCTGGCAATATTGCGCGCCGCAATCGCAGCGCCGCGTTTTTTGGCCTCGAACGCGTTGACCTGTTTGTACAGCGTGCCAATGTCGCGCCGCTCGTCGTTATTGAGCGTTGGCCAGTTGACGGCGCCGGGCAGGTGGTCTTCTTCAAACTCGCCTTCGCTACGGGCGTCAATGACGCTGTCGAATTCATGCAGTCGGGCAATGACTTCGGTGGCGCTCAGGGTGGTCAGGCTCATTTCAGCAGCTTGCGTAGTTCGGGCCAGACATTGCCCAGCATGACCGGGTGCGCCTCTTCTTTGGGATGAATGCGATCGGCCTGAAACAAGCGTGTGCTATCAGGCACATCCGCCACACCCTTGAGCAAAAACGGTACCAGCGCCACCTTGTGCGCTTTGGCAACGTCGGCAAACATCGCCGCGAATCGCGCGTTGTAGTCTTTGCCGTAGTTGGGTGGTACCTGCATGCCGATCAACAGCACCTTGGCGCCACTTTTTTGGGCGATTATTGTCATCTGGTTCAGGTTGTCCTGGCTGAGTTGCAGCGCCAGGCCACGCAAGGCGTCGTTGCCCCCCAGCTCAATGATCACGTGGCTTGGCTGGTGTTGCGTCAGCAAGGCAACCAGGCGCGAACGCCCGCCCGACGTTGTGTCGCCGCTGATGCTGGCATTGACCACGCCGAAGGAAAGTTTTTCGGTCTTCAACTTGTTCTCTAGCAGGGCGACCCAACCGCTGCCGCGTTTGAGGCCATACTCGGCACTCAGGGAATCGCCTAGCACCAGGATGGTCTTGGATTTGGCTGGCACGTTGGCCTTGCTAGCATTGACCGCGTCACTGGCCGATACCCCCGCAGCAGCAGCCATTAATGCGGCCGCGATAAAGTGACGCCGATACCCATGTTGGCCATTCAAAGAAAGTCTCATGTCTGATTCAATTATTTCCGTCGAGCATGTTTTCAAGTCGGTGACAGATTCCACCGGCACTCTCGACATTTTGCGCGATATTGATTTTGTGCTGAATGCGCGGGAGACCGTGGCCATTGTCGGTGCCTCGGGTTCCGGCAAGAGCACGCTGCTGTCCATCATTGCCGGACTCGATACCCCGACTCGCGGCACCGTGCGCTTGAGCGGGCAAGATCTGTTTGCCATCAACGAAGACGAGCGCGCCGCGCTGCGGGCGAAAAATGTCGGGTTTGTGTTCCAGAGTTTTCAGTTACTGGGCAATCTGACCGCCCTCGAAAACGTGATGCTGCCGCTGGAATTGGCCGACCGGCGTGACGCCCGCAAAAGCGCCACCGAAATGCTGGCACGCGTCGGCCTGTCGGAGCGCCTGGGCCACTACCCCAAGGTGCTGAGCGGCGGTGAGCAGCAGCGGGTAGCACTGGCGCGCGCCTTTGTCGTCAAGCCCGCGGTGCTGCTGGCCGATGAGCCCACCGGCAGCCTGGACTTTGCCACCGGCGAAAAAGTGATGAAGCTGATGTTTGACCTCAACCGCGAACAAGGCACGACGCTGGTACTGGTGACGCATGACACTGCCATTGCCTCCCGCTGTGACCGGCGTATCACCATCGAGGCAGGGCAGGTGGTTGTTGCGGCGGAAGTTCCTTAAACTATTTTGGTTTTGGTGCGCGGACGCCTCTTATGCCGGGGTGGGATTGAGATCACTGAGGACGGAGTCGCCAATTTTTTTGGCACGATAGCTGCCAGTCAACGATCGAGTCACCTTGAAAGCTGGTGAACAGGATTTTTTCCGAGGACGAAATTGACGAAGGGTGTTTTGGCCTCGGTGTATGCCTCGCGATCAAACCGAAACTCCAGGGCGAGGCTGGCCTTCAGTTCGGCGTAATCAGCGGCGAGCTTTGGGCTGCCGCGCAATGCGTCACGAAAAGCCAGCCGTTCACGCCATAGCTGACTGCCTGCCGGAACAAGGTGCAGGTGGTGCGTTCTTCTGCTTGTTGTGGGCTTGCAAAACCAATGCATGACTTCAGTTTTGTAGGGGTAGTACACGTACTCCGCCTGCGCTAAAGCGTCAATTGCCGGAAGCGACGCTTTTAGTGTGTGAACTGGAGCCATTATGTCGATGATGGGCTTAGCCGCGAGCATGGGAACTGCTGTGCTTCCAATGTGTTCGATGCCACCCGCGAGCCATGGCGCAAGTACGTTTTGAAGATGCGCCCGTTCAAGCTCAAATTTCGACGGCCAGGAGATGTCGTAGGCCAGCAACTCGACAGGCGCTTGTGCAGTTGGTTGGTCATGCGAGGAAGAAAGTGGGTTCATGACGCTGGTAAGCTCGGTATTCATCCAACGGTATCGTAACGCCGCTATGCGCGAAAAGCGAAATTGCCGTTGTCGCTGTCTTGGCAGGATCATCCTGTTGCGGCACCTCGCGAGCCAGAGAACGGATGCCGGGCCCACCTGCTTGCCAACAGGCGTCAGCCAACCCGCGATAATCACGCCATGTCTTCTCCCAAAGTTTTATTCGGGTTTCACGCTGTCGGCGTGCGCCTCAAAACAGCACCCCAATCGATCATCGAAATTTATTTTGAGTCGACCCGGCGCGATGCGCGCATGCGCCAGTTTCTTGAAAGAGCCAACGAAGTCGGTGCGCGTCTGATTGAGGCCGATGGCATCCGACTGGCCAAGCTGTGCGGAGGGCACGGACACCAGGGCGTGGCGGCGCGGGTGCAGGAGCTGGCCCAGGTGACGTCGCTGGACGAATTGCTGGAGCAACTCGAAGCGTCGCAGGCCGACAAGCCTCTGGCCGAGCGTGAAGCGCCATTGATTTTGGTACTCGACGGTGTCACCGATCCGC
The DNA here is from genome assembly GCA_037141865.1 of Comamonadaceae bacterium. GTDB lineage: Bacteria > Pseudomonadota > Gammaproteobacteria > Burkholderiales > Burkholderiaceae_C > Rhodoferax. The sequence goes on from JBAXBQ010000010.1 coordinate 44,999, forward strand.
ACAACCTGGGGGCCTGCCTGCGGGTGGCTGACGGTGCCGGTGTGCACGCCGTGATTGCGCCCAAAGACCATGCCGCCGGCATCAATGCCACGGTTGCCAAGGTTGCCAGCGGTGCGGCCGAGACGGTGCCGTATTTCATGGTGACCAATCTGGCACGCACCTTGAATGAGCTCAAGGAGCGCAATATCTGGATCATCGGCACCAGCGACGTGGCCGGCAAAACGATTTACCAGGCCGACCTCAAAGGGCCGGTGGCGTTGGTGCTGGGTGCCGAGGGTGACGGCATGCGCCAGCTCACGGCCAAGACCTGCGACGAGCTGGTCGGCATTCCAATGCGCGGCGCAGTGGAGAGTCTCAACGTGTCAGTGGCCAGCGGCGTTTGTCTGTATGAAGCAGTGCGCCAGCGCAGTTGACCCCGTCTTATCAACCGAACCCGACATGGAATCAAACTCACCATGAAATCCAATATCCTGCGTTTCGCCCTGATCGTCCTTCTTGCTTTGTTACTGCTTGCCGGTGGCTGGCTGTGGTTGACCTTGACCTGGAGCTATTCACAGGGCGAACGGGCTGGCTACGTGCAAAAACTGTCCAAGAAAGGCTGGCTGTGCAAAACCTGGGAAGGTGAGATCGCCATGGTGACCATGCCCGGTGCGATTCCTGATAAATTCAGCTTCACGGTGCGCAATGAAGGAGTGGCTCAAAAGATCAACCTGCTGGCCGGCAAGCGTGTGGTGCTGGATTACCAGCAGCACCGATTCATTCCGTTGTCGTGCTTCGGTGAAACCGAATATTTCATTGAGGGCGTCAGAGAAGTGGTCGACACCCCTGCATCCCAAGCTCCGGCGGCCCCGCTGGCACCCAGCGCCGCACAAGGTCAGTTGCCGGTGGCACGCTGAACAATAAATGCCCATGAACCAAACTGAACAACTTAATGTGCGCCGCCTGGCGGATGCCTGGGCAGAACTGCAAAACTATGCCGACCAGGGCAATCCGCTGGAGGCGGATGCCTATCGGCTGGCATTTGCCGACCCCGAGTTTTTGTTGCGCCGTGAAACACGCGGCATCCGGTTTCAACTGGAAATGCTCAAGCCCGATCTGGATCAGGCCGAGCAAGGTATTGAGAGCACCGTGGTTGTCTTTGGCAGTGCACGCTTCCCATCGCCTGAGGAAGCGCAAACCTGTCTGCAGCAAGCACAGCTCAGCGCTGACGCAAACGCGCTGGCGCTGGCACAACGGCAACTGCGAAACGCCCACTATTACGATCAGGCGCGCCTGTTTGCCCGCTTGGTGGCAGGCTATAGCGAGCAGCAGCAGTGTGAGGAACGCCTGTTCATCGTCACCGGTGGTGGCCCCGGCATCATGGAGGCCGCGAACCGTGGTGCGCACGAAATGGGGGCCCTGAGCGTTGGGTTGAATATTGCCCTGCCGCATGAGCAAAGCGCCAACCCCTACGTCACACCCCGCCTGAGTTTCAAGTTTCACTACTTTGCGCTGCGCAAGATGCACTTCATGATGCGCGCCAAAGCGCTGGTGGCCTTTCCCGGCGGCTTTGGCACGCTGGACGAATTGTTTGAAGTCATCACCCTGGTGCAAACCGGCAAAGCCAAGCCGGTGCCCATCGTCTTGTTCGGCACCGAATACTGGAAGCGCTTGCTTAACACCGATGTGATGATCGAAGAAGGCGTCATATCGGCACAGGACCTGAAACTGTTTACCTACGTGGACGAACCGCAGGCGGCGTGGGAAGTGATCCGGGCTTTTTACGGCCTCGACCGGTTGCCCTGAACGGCGACGTTTTAGAGCGGAAATGCCGGATCGAAGAGCGGAATCAACCGGTAGTTGGCGCCGCGCCTCAATGGCACACAGATCAGATCACGCAGCAACGCAAGGCGGGAGTGGGGCGGGTGGTTGGGGGCGATTTCAAAAAGCGAAGCGTATGAGCCCCCAGCGTCCGCCCCACTCCCGCCGACTCCAACCCAAATCAGTCGCTACCACGCTAAACCCAGCCAAACCATCCCAGCAACCCACCGGCGGCCAGCAGCCACAGCATATGCAGCCGGGTGCGCCACACCAGCAGGGCAGTCAGTGCGGTGAGCAGCCATAAGGGCCAGTTTTTGACCGCGCTGCCGTGGCTGGCGGCCAGAATCCAGCCGGTGGCAACGAGCAGTGCAATCACGATCGGTGCCATGCCCTGCTTGAAGGCGCGCACCGCCCGCAGCTCACGGTTTCGATGGCCCCAGCGTGCAACGGTGAAGGTCAGGGTGGTACTGGGCAACATGATGCCGATCATGGCCAGCAGCACACCCAGTGCGGCGTAACACCAGGCCAGAGCACCGCCGCCGATGCCGCCGCCCGCGTTCAGGCCAACGTTCCAGCCCAGCAGCGCGATGAACAGCACATTGGGCCCTGGCGCGGCCTGCGCCAGGGCAATGGACGAGCTGAACTGGCTGTCGCTCAGCCAATGCTGCTCCCTCACCAGATAGCGATGCATGTCGGGTGCGGTGGTGATGGCGCCGCCCACTGCCAGCAGCGACAGCGACAGGAAATGGGTCAACAGTGCCAGCCAGTCGGTGGCGGTCATGGTCACCGTCATGGCTTGACCCCAGACGCAGGCATGCGGCCCAGTTGCCGGTAGGCCCAGGCGCAGGACAGTCCACCAACACTTAACAGCACCCACGCCAATGGCACGCGCAGCAGGGCAATGGCCACGAAGGTCAAGGCTGCAAGTGACCAGCAAACCAGGGTGCCCATGACATTGGTTTTAAGGGCGCCAATCAGCTTGATACCGGTGGCGCTGATCAAACCCGCCGCGACGGCACCCATGCCGCGCAGCGCGCCCTGAACATCAGGCGAGTCGGAGACGCCGGCAAAAACAGCCGCCAGCATCAGCACGATCAGCAGCGGGAAAGTGAGCATGCCGGCCAGCGCCGCCAGCGCGCCACGCAGGCCAAAGTAGCGGTCACCAATCATCAAGGACAGGTTGACCACGTTGGGACCGGGCAAAATTTGGGCGACGGCCCAATCGTCGACAAACTCCTCGCGCGTCAGCCACTGCTTTTTCTCCACCAGCTCGCGTTGCACGATGGCCAACACGCCACCAAAACCTTGCAGTGCCAGCTTGGTGAATGACCAGAACAGATCGTGCAAGGATTCGGGGCGCTGGCGTAGCGCTGGCGTGGCAGGATTCGTCATCAGTCGATTATCACGGAGGCAACTGCTGCAACACCCACGCGACAACGCCACCATGCAAACACAGTTCTACATGGCCCAGACCTTCGAACTCGGTCACCGGCACGCCTTTAAGCACCTGTTCGCGCTGGGGGTAAACGATGTTGTCATGCGGTGTTAGGGCGATGCGGAACAGTTCACGCGTTGACGCGGTTTCGCTGGTCGACAATTCCTGCAGCCAGGCACTGCGCAACAGCATCTGCCGGCCGTTGGTGGACCTTGGGCGTGGATCAATCTGGGTGCCGGCATGGGGTGTACCGAGGGTAATGACGCGTGCCACACGGCTGGCGCCGTGGCTGCGCATCCAGGCCCGAATAGCCAGCCCACCCATGCTGTGGCCGATCAGTGCCACTTTTTCGGCGCCGGTCTGGCGGCACAACGCCAGCACCGCTTGCTCGATGAGTGGCGCATACAGGTCGATCGATATGAACAGGGGTTCCAGGTCAACTGCCAGTACCGGGTGCCCGGCGTCGCGCAGTCGACGCGACATGACATTCCAGACCCGGTGGTTGCACAAATAACCGTGTACCAGGACAACCGGTATGCGTGCTGGCGAAGCGCTGGCTTGCTCGATCGCAGGTGGTGCGTAAGCCCACGGTTGCTGCAGCAAGAAAACCCGGCTGCTAGCGACAAACTCCGTGAACAGTGAACGCCACCACAAGGCACTGGCATCCGGTGCACGCGACTTGACAGCCGTTGCCAGGCTCACCAGCCATAGTGTCAGCAGTGGCGAGCCCAGAGTCGTCACGACCACCAGCCAGGCCGAGGTTGCTGTCTGTCTGACGATCAGCCAGCCCAGCAGTGCACCGACCAGAACCTGGCCCAGCAACAGGCGGCGCAGCAGTCGCGACAACACGTCAATAGACCGGTTGGTAACCCACAATGTTTGCCTTGACCTCGTCGGTCAGTGCAAAGCCGGCACCGAATTTGACGGCCAGTTCATCAGCGCGTTTGACAAAGGCATCAATGCCTATGCCGTAAATGAACTGCATGGCGCCGCCGGTCCAGGCCGGGAAACCAATGCCGAAGATGGAGCCGATGTTGGCGTCGTGCACACTGGTGAGCACGCCCTCACACAGGCAGCGCGCGGTCTCGATGGCCTGACGGTACAGCAGGCGGTCTTTCAGGTCGGTGATGTTCCACTGGGCATCGGGCTTTTCAAACAGCGGCTTGAGTTGCGGCCAGAGAAACTTCTTCACACTTTTATCGGCCGGGTATTCGTAGAAACCGGCGCCACCGGCACGCCCGGGACGCTGGTGCATTTTCACCATGTTGGCCACCAGCAGTTCGCCAGCGGTGGCTGTGTAGGTCTTGCCCTCAAGCTCAAAGTCAGAGCGCGTTTGCTCCATCACATGCAGGCTCAGACTCAAGGCGGTTTCGTCCAGCACGGCCAGCGGCCCGACCGGCATGCCGCACTGGATGCCGGCGTTTTCAATCGCCGGCGCCGGGATGCCTTCGCCCAGCATGGCGACGCCTTCCATCACAAAAGTGCCAAAGACCCGGCTGGTAAAAAAGCCGCGCGAATCGTTCACCACAATCGGCATCTTGCCGATGGCCTGCACGTAATCAAAGGCGCGGGCCACCGTTTCATCGCTGGTCTGCTTGCCGCGAATAATCTCCACCAGCTTCATCTTGTCGACCGGGCTGAAGAAGTGGATGCCGATGAACTTTTCGGGCGCGGCACTGGCCTTGGCCAGACCACCGATGGGCAGAGTGGAAGTGTTCGAGGCAAAGAAGCCACCCGCAGTCAGCATCGGCTCGGCTTCCTGGGTGACCTTGGCCTTGAGTTCCCGGTTTTCAAACACCGCCTCGATGATCAGGTCACAGTCTTTCAGGTCGGACGCGTTTCCGGTGGCATGAATGCGGTCCAGAATTGCGTGCTGCTCGTCGGCGTTCATGCGACCTTTGTCGACCCGTGCCTGGGTCAGTTTGGCGCTGTAGGCTTTGCCGGCGTCAGCCTTCTCCTGGCTGACGTCCTTGAGCACGGTGGCAATGCCCTTGCTGGCCTGCGCGAAGGCAATGCCGGCACCCATCATGCCGGCACCCAGTAAACCGACCTTGGCCGGTTTAAAGCGGCCGACACCGGCAGGTCGGGACTGACCGCTCTTGATGGCGTTCAGATTGAAAAAGAAGGTGTTGATCATGGCGCGAGCGTTAGAGCCGGTCATGAGCTTGGCGAGGTAGCGGCTCTCGATGCGCAGTGCGGTAGGCAAGTCGACCTGCAGACCTTCCACCATGCAGGCCATGATGGCCTCCGGGGCCGGGTACAGGCCGCGCGTCTGCTGTCTGATCATGGCCGGTGCCACCACCAGCATGGTGGCCACCGCCGGATTGGAGGGCAGGCCGCCCGGTACCTTGTAGCCTTTCGCTTCCCAGGGATGCTGGGCGCTGGGGTTGGCGGCTATCCAGGCGAGAGCCCGGACGCGCATCTTGGCCGCGGCGCTGTCGCTTGCTGAGACAAGTTCATGCACCAGTCCCAGGCCCTTGGCTTCAGCAGGGGCAAAGGTCTTGCCCTCAACCAGGTAGGGCTGTGCGCCCATCAGTCCAAGGTGACGCGTCATCTTGGTCACACCGCTGGCGCCGGGCAGCAAACCCAACGTCACTTCGGGCAGACCAAACTGAATCTTGCGGTCGTCAATGGCGATGCGGTAGTGACCGATCAATGCCACTTCCCAGCCACCGCCCAGGGCCGCTCCGTTGAGGCAGCTGACCACCGGCTTGCCCAGCGTCTCGATCGCGCGAAAGTTCTCTTTGACCAGCTCGATTTCAGTGAATATGGCGCTGGCGTCAGAGATTTGCAGGCGCATGGCGCCCTTCAGATCAGCGCCGGCAAAAAAAGTCGATTTGGCGGACGCCAGAATGATGCCTTTGATGGCGTCCTGGTCCTTCAAGACCTGTGCCGCCAGTTCGGACATGTCTTGCTGCCACTGCAGGCACATGGTGTTGACCGGTGAATTGGGTTCGTCAAAGGTGACGGTCGCAATGCCGTCTTGCAGTTCGTAGCGGATGGTTTTCATGGTGTAGTGTTATTGCGGGCTTGATTCGCAATCCGGTAGGTGAAAGACGTGATGGATGCTGCCCGATGCAGATTGCTTTCGCGAGTCCAGGTCCATATCCCAGGCCTGCGGGAGCCGAGGGCGCCGCAGTAGGTGACTCCACGAATGTTCCCCGGCCTGCGGCCTCCTCCTTGATTTGGCAAAACCCCAATTCCACGCTGCGCCACCCACTGCATCACGCTCGGCAACAAGCATCGGTGTTCGCATACTTCGAATACCAACACTGCATGCAAGATCAGGCTGCTGGGGCGCTCAGCGCAGCGGCATAAAGGAGGACGCCGAAGGCGGGGGGGCAGCCGCGGAGCTGAGTGCCCTGGCAGCCTGATCCACCCGACAAGTTGAGCCGAGTCAGGCATCGGCCTGTCATCATTTCGGGAAAAATTCATAGTCAGTTGAGGACAGAACTGGCTTGTTTTACTTAGCTGCGGTCTGTCCAGCACAGCTGTTAACAACGTTCAACAATCGTGGCAATGCCCATGCCGCCGCCAACGCACAGCGTGGCCAGGCCGTAGCGCAGTTTGCGCCGATGCAACTCGTCAATCAGGGTGCCAAGAATCATGGCACCTGTGGCGCCGAGCGGATGGCCCATGGCAATCGCGCCACCATTGACGTTGACCTTGTCATGCGGCACACCCATCTCCTTCATGAAGCGCATCACCACTGCGGCAAAAGCCTCATTGACTTCAAACAGGTCAATCTGGTTAATTGTCAGGCCTGCTTTGGCCAGTGCCTTGCGCGCGGCCGGCATTGGCCCGGTCAGCATGATGGTGGGGTCGGCACCGCTGAGTGCCGCTGCCACAATGCGCGCCCGCGGCGTGAAGCCATGCGTCTTGCCAGCCACCTCGGAGCCAATTAACACGGCGGCGGCGCCGTCGACAATGCCGCTGGAGTTGCCGGCGTGGTGCACATGATGGATGCGTTCCACCTGCGGGTAGCGGGTCAGGGCCACCTGGTCGAAGCCCATGCCGCCCATCTGCTCGAACGCCGGTTTGAGAGACGCCAATCCCTCCAGCGTCGTTTGCGGTTTGATGAACTCATCCTGCGCCAGAATGATCTGACCCAGGAAGTCTGTCACGGCAACCACCGAGCGGTCGAAGTAGCCGTTGACCCGGGCCTGGGTCGCACGTTGTTGCGAGGTCATGGCGAAGGCGTCCACATCCTGACGTGAAAAGCCTTCCAGTGTGGCGATCAAATCAGCGCCAATGCCCTGCGGTACAAAGCCGGTTTGCGAGTTGGTTTGCGGGTCCATGGCCCAGGCACCGCCATCCGAGCCAAGAGGCACCCGGCTCATGCTTTCCACACCGCCGGCCACTACCAGGTCTTCCCAGCCGGAGCGCACTTTTTGCGCCGCCAGGTTGACCGCTTCCAGACCCGAGGCGCAAAAACGGTTGATCTGCACCCCCGAGCAGGTGAAATCCCAACCGGCCTTGAGCGCTGCCACCTTGGCAATGACGGAACCCTGTTCGCCCACTGGTGACACAACCCCCATCACTACGTCGTCCACTTTGGAAGTGTCAAAGTCATTGCGACGCTGCAACTCGGTCAGCACGCCGGCCAGCAGATTGATCGGCTTGACTTCATACAAGCTGCCGTCCTTTTTGCCTTTGCCGCGTGGCGTGCGAATGGCGTCATAAACAAATGCTTCGGTCATGGGGGTTCCAGTTCGGGATTGCGTTCAGGGTAAATTCTTTGAGTGCATCATCGCAAGCTGGCATTTTGCATTGCAAGCGCCTCGATTTGCGCATCTTTCTCCAGCCAAATTTGATGCACCCATTGTTGATAGGCCTCACGCACCGCGGGGTCGCCGGCATAGTCACCTTGCACCAGATGCTGCGGCACTGGCAATGACCGCACCCGCACGCTGATGCGTTTGAGTTTGCCGCTCAAAAATTGCCAAAAATCCAGCGCGCCGTCCGGGTACACGATGGTCACATCCAAAATGGCCTGAAACTTGTCGCCCATGGCATTCAGAGCCAGCGCCAAGCCGCCTGCCTTGGGTTTGAGCAAATGTTTATAAGGTGATTTTTGCCGCAAATGTTTGGCCGGTGTGAAGCGCGTGCCTTCCAGGAAATTCATCACGCTGGTCGGAATCAAGGCAAACTTCTCACACGCTTTGCGCGTCGTGGCCTGGTCTTTGCCACGCATTTCGGGGTGCTTTTTCAAAAACTCTTCGCCGTGGCGGCGCATGAATGGAAATTCCAGCGCCCACCAGGCCAAACCCATGATCGGCACCCAGATCAGCTGTTGCTTGAGAAAAAATTTGAGCAGTGGAATGCGCCGGTTGAACAGGTGCTGCAGCACCAGAATGTCAACCCACGACTGATGATTGCAGTTCACCAGGTACCAATTGCGGTAGTCGAGCCCTTCAATGCCTTGCACATCCCAAATAGTGCGCTGTGTCAGACGCATCCAGCCACTGTTGCCGGCGATCCAGGCCTCGGCAATGCGCAGCAGGATCGGGTCGACCAACAAGCGCACTTTTTTGACCGGAACAATCAATTTCAAAAGAGAAAAAAAGAGCAGTGTTGGAACCCAAAACAGCACGTTAAGGAACAGCAGCGCGGCGGCTATCAGCCCCACCAGCGGCGCAGGAAAAAAATTAAGCATGGGTCGGTGCCCGGTTGATTTGTTGCATTCGGTAACGATAGCGCATTTTGATCCACTCTAAACAAATGCAGCCTGGCGCGTCGCGCTCCAGTACCCATTCAAAGGTCGCTGGCAGGCGTAAAACCGTAAAATTGGCGACAGTTTCCCATCGGTGCCCCATGAATGCCCCTGTCGACGTCTCCTTTTTTACGCGCGCTGCCAAGCCGCTGACCAGTTACCGAAAATACTGGGCGGCCAGATTCGGCACGGCCAAGTACCTGCCGATGAGCCGCTCCGAGATGGACCAGTTGGGTTGGGACAGTTGCGACATCATTCTGGTGACGGGTGACGCCTATGTGGATCACCCCAGCTTTGGTATGGCGGTGATTGGCCGAATGCTGGAAGCGCAGGGCTTTCGGGTCGGCATCATCGCCCAGCCTGACTGGCACAGCGCCGAGCCCTTCAGGGTGTTGGGCAAGCCCAATTTATTCTGGGGCGTGACGGCGGGCAACATGGATTCCATGATCAACCGCTACACCGCCGACCGCAAGATTCGCAGCGACGACGCCTACACGCCGGGTGATGTGGGTGGCAGACGCCCCGACCGCGCCGCCATTGTCTACAGCCAGCGCTGCCGCGAAGCCTTCAAAGAGGTGCCGATTGTGCTGGGCGGTATCGAAGGCTCACTGCGCCGCATTGCCCACTACGACTACTGGTCTGACAAAGTGCGGCGCTCGATCGTGGTTGATGCCAAATGTGATTTGCTGTTGTATGGCAATGCCGAACGCGCCATTGTCGAAATTGCCCACCGCCTGGGAGCGCGTCAGCCGATCGAAAAAATTACTGACGTGCGTGGCACCGCCTTTGTGCGTCGACCGGATGATGCGTCAGGAGCAGGATGGTTTGAGATCAACTCCAGCAGCGTCGATGAGCCAGGCAGGGTGGAAGATCACATCAACCCCTATATGACCACCAGTGAGCAGGCAGCCGGGCAGGGCAGCGTTTGCGCCAAGCAAGATGGCAGCATTGCGCCCCTGACTTTTGTCGCCAACCCGGCCCTGTACGGCAAGGGCAGCGTCAAGGTGCCGCCGCGTGAGCGCTCGGTGATTCGCCTGCCCAGCTACGAGCAGGTCAAAAGCGACCCGGTGCTGTACGCCCACGCCAGTCGGGTGCTGCATCTGGAGACCAACCCTGGCAACGCGCGTGCCCTGGTGCAGGCGCATGGCGAGGGTGTCACCGCGCGCGACGTCTGGATCACCCCGCCACCGATTCCGCTTACCACTGCCGAGATGGACTTTGTGTTTGATCTGCCTTACGCGCGCAGTCCGCACCCCATCTACGCCGACGAGATGGGCGGCCATGACGGCGTTACCAAGATCCCGGCCTGGGAAATGATCCGCTTCAGTGTCAACATCATGCGTGGCTGCTTTGGTGGTTGCACTTTTTGCTCGATCACCGAGCACGAAGGCCGCATCATCCAGAGCCGCTCTGAAGACTCCGTGATGCGCGAGATTGAAGAGATTCGCGACAAGGTCAAAGGCTTCACCGGCACCATTTCCGATCTGGGTGGCCCGACCGCCAACATGTACCGGCTGGGCTGCCGCAGCCCCGAGATTGAGGCGGCGTGTCGCAAGCCCAGTTGCGTCTACCCTGGTATTTGCCAGAACCTGACGACTGACCACGGCCCGCTGATCCAGATGTACCGTCGGGGACGTGCACTCAAAGGCATCAAAAAAATCCTGATTGGCTCTGGTTTGCGTTACGACCTGGCAGTGCAAAGCCCGGAGTATGTCAAGGAACTGGTACAACACCATGTTGGCGGTTACCTGAAGATCGCTCCCGAACATACCGAACAAGGGCCGCTGACCAAGATGATGAAGCCGGGTATTGGCTCCTATGACAAGTTCAAAACCTTGTTCGACAGGTTCTCTTCAGAAGTGGGTAAAAAGCAATACCTGATTCCGTACTTTATCGCCGCGCATCCGGGCACCAGCGATGAGGACATGATGAATCTGGCGGTCTGGCTAAAGAAAAACGGCTTTCGCGCTGACCAGGTGCAGACCTTTTACCCTTCGCCCATGGCGACCGCAACAGCGATGTACCACAGCGGCAAAAATCCGCTGCGAAAAATCGCGCGTGACAGCGAGACGGTGGACGTCGTGCGTGGCGAAAAGCGTCGCCGTTTGCATAAAGCGTTTTTGCGCTACCACGATGCCAACAACTGGCCCATGCTGCGTGAGGCGCTCAAGAGCATGGGTCGGGCTGACCTGATTGGCAACGGCAAGCAGCATCTGATTCCGACTTTTCAGCCGCTGCTGGATGGCAAGTACACCAGCGCACGGCGCAAAAATTCGACAATGACGTCCACAAAAACTTCGATGCCGGGCCGGCTGCTGACGCAACACACGGGTTTGCCACCGCGAGAAACCGGGGACACACCTGACAAGGCCCAGGTGAAAAGCAAGCGCCGCTGAGGCGAGCCTCAGGCGCGCAATGTGACCCGCTTTAGTCGGAGGGCGCGCGTTGGAGTTTGATGTGGGCGGCCAATCCACCGGATGAAGTGTTGCTCAGGACAAAAGTACCGCCCATGCGCAACACTGTTTTTTCTACGATAGCCAGCCCCAAGCCAGCGCCATTGGCGGCGGTGCGCGCCGTTTCGCCGCGGTAAAAAGGCTTGGTCAGTTCTTCCAATTGTTCAGTGGAGACGCCAATGCCATGGTCGCGTATGCGCAGCAGTACCCATTTGTCGCGCGCCTTGGCAGCAATATCCACCACCGCGATCCCGGTGTGTATGGACTTGCCATAGCGGTTCGAATTTTCCAGCAGGTTGTTGATGACGCGGCCCAGTTCCACTGAATCGACGAGCACCAGCAAGCCGTCCGGCAGGTCCAGGTTGATGCGCATATCGGGGTAATTTCGGGCACTGGTAATGCAGCCATCGACGACTTCTTTCAGTGACACCGGGCTCAGCTTGATACTGCCGGGCCGTGCGTAATCCAGAAACTTGCCGATGATGGCATCAAGCTGTGCAATATCGGAGGCCATATTGGCGCGCGCCTCACTGTCGGCGACACTGAGTTCGGCGTCCAGCCGCAACCGGGCCAAAGGTGTTCGCAGGTCGTGCGAAATTCCGGCCAGCATGATGGCCCGTTCCTGTTCAATCTTGGCCAGTTTCTGGGTCATGCGGTTGAAGCCGATATTCACCGCCCGGATTTCACTGGTCGACACCGTTTCGTCCAGCGTACTGGCTTCAAAATCGCCGTCGCGTACACGACTGGCAGCAAACGACAGTCGCTGCAAGGGGCGATTGATCAGGCGGGCAATTGCCGCCGCTCCTGCCACTGAAAGCGCCAGTGCAGTGATCAGCCAGATCATCCAGGTACTGCCGGCGGTGCGGTTGAAGCGGGTGCGATCGGTCAGCATCCAGTAGCTGTCGCCGTCGATGGTGAAGCCGACCCACAGACCTTCTTTCTTGTTGACGCTGTTGGCTACCACCGTTCCCGGTCCGAGTCGGGTGTTCAGTTCCTGCGAGATGCGTTGGCCCAGCGTGTCGTCGTCAAACGGCTCGTAGCTGTCGCCCGGTTCGCGTGGCACGATCCGAACGCCTTCTTGCTCGGTCATGGTTTTAATCAGCGACACCCGATTGATGGCGTCGGAATGAATCAGTGCGGCACGGCTCAAATTGACCAGCGAGGCGATTTGCTGCGCTGTCTGGATGGCACGGGGTTCGAACTCCAGTGACCGCAAGGTCTGAAGCCAGGCCAGGATGCTGCCGATTAGCAGTAGAACCAAGAGAAAGAAAGTCCTCCAGAAAAGACTTAATCCGAGTCGCGCAGTCAGCCGCCGTTCCGCTCGTTTGCCACCCAGCGGAACCGGGTTCGTGTATTCGAGCGTGCCGGCCTGCGAAATGAGTTTGCTCAACTTGTCCCGTCTGGTACAAAAACGTAGCCTATGCCCCAGACCGTTTGAATGTAGCGCGGGGCCGTCGCATCAATTTCGACCAACTTGCGCAAGCGTGACACCTGAACGTCGAGACTTCTGTCAAACGGCTCGAATTCTCGGCCACGTGCCAATTGAGCCAATTTTTCACGCGACAGAGGCTGCCGGGGATGACGCACCAGCGCCTTGAGCATGGCGAATTCGCCGGTCGTCAGAGGCAGGTCTTCGCTGTCCCGACGCAGGGTTCGCGCGCCCAGATCAAAAACAAACGGCCCGAATGTCACGACCTGATTGTCGCTAGAGGGTGAACCGGGCGCTTCCTGCACCGGGCGCCGACGCAGCACGGCATGAACACGCGCCAGCAACTCGCGCGGATTGAAGGGTTTGCCAAGGTAGTCGTCGGCGCCTACCTCCAGCCCGACAATACGGTCCACATCTTCACCTTTGGCGGTCAGCATGATGATGGGTGTGTGATCGTTGGCGGCTCGCAGGCGTCGACAAATCGACAATCCGTCTTCGCCGGGCATCATCAGATCGAGAACAATGAGGTCGACGGTTTCTCGCAACAGCAACCGGGTCAGCGACTTGCCATCTTCCGCCTGCAAGACTTCAAAGCCCTCTTGCGTCAGGTAGCGTCGCAACAAGTCGCGGATGCGGACATCGTCGTCGACGATCATTATCTTGTCATTTCGAGCAGGGGTTTGGTTCATGAGGGTATCGCTAAATTTGTAACAGCGCTGATTTTGCAGGTTTGATGATACGGATTCTGGACTTGACTGCAAATGTTGACACACTGTTACAGATGTTGCCCTGAGTGGCAAGGGTTTTCGACAAAAAATGTGTGCATGGGCAAGTATTTTCGTTATCTTAGTGCCATGCAGCGTTTTGTATTCTTTTTACTCGCCCTCTTTGCGTCGGGTGATGCCTGGCAACAGTCTGTGGTTAACCGGTCGGCGCTAGTTGCGGAGAGCGTGCCGGAACAGCGGCGGGCCGAATTGCGCTTGGCGTTGAGCACGCCGCAAGTCGCGCCAGCGCAGGCGTCGGCGCAGCCGGTCAAAATTGGGTCTGATGTTCGGCACCTTTCCGCTCAGGAACGAGCCGATCTCAGGCTGCAATTGAAGCAGCAGCGCCGCGAAGCCAAAGTGGAACTTCCGTGACGAACGCTGGCTCGCGGGTCGGACGTTGGCTGGCACCCGGATCTGCACTCTGGGCTCGAGATTGAAAATTTCCACCCAAGTTGTTGCTGTTTGCGCTCTGCTGACGGTAGCGGGCGCTCCTTTTGCCGCGGACGAGACGCGCTTGCCGTTGCACGATGTGGTGCTGCTCTCCGCCACCGGCTCGGTCGAGGTTGTGCAGGATTTATTGTCGATTTCCATGACCACGACGCGCGACGGACCGGATGCCGTTGGCGTTCAGAGTCAGCTCAAGGCAGCGCTTGACGCGGCGCTGGCAAAAGCCAAGGAAGCGGCCCAGCCAGGCCAGCTTGAGGTACGAACTGGCAACTTCGGTCTTTACCCGCGCTACGGCCGAGATGGCAAATCAATCGGTTGGCAAGGATCAGTCGAGTTGATTCTGGAAGGGCGCGATTTCGCGCGACTCAGCAGCACGGCCGGAAAGATACAGACGCTGACCGTTGGCAGCGTGAGTTTTGGCCTCAGTCGAGAGCAGCGCAACAAAGTTGAAAACGAGGCACAAGGTATTGCTATCGAGCGTTTCAAAGCGCGCGCCATGGACATTGCCCGCAGTTTTGGCTTTACCGGCTATACGCTGCGCGAAGTCAATATCAATGCCGGCGAGCCGGGTTTTGCCGCCAGGCCGCGGCTGATGGCGATGGAAGCGCGCGGCGCTGTCGCTGACGCCGCCGTTCCGGTCGAGGCTGGCAAAGCGGTGGTGCTGGTGACGGCCTCCGGCTCTGTGCAAATGAAATAGAGCGCCAATTGGTGGGGCTATTGGGCGGTCCAGCCGCCGTCCATATTCCACGCCACGCCACGCACATTGTTGGCCGAAGGGGAACAGAAGAAAACGGCCAGGGCGCCCAATTCTTCCGGTGTGGTGAACTGCATGGATGGTTCTTTTTCACCCAACAGCAGTTTGGTCGCTTCAGCATTCGAGATGCCTTTAGCGACGGCTTTTGCATCAACCTGTTTTTGCACCAGCGGTGTCAGCACCCAGCCCGGGCAAATGGCATTGCAGGTGACACCAGTGGTGGCGTTTTCCAGCGCTGTGACCTTGGTCAGGCCGACTACGCCATGTTTGGCGGTCACGTAGGCTGACTTTTCGGCGGAGGCCACTAGTCCATGGACTGACGCGACGTTAATGATGCGGCCCCAGCCTTTGCCGTTGTCGGCGGCCAGCATGGCCGGCAGAGCCAGCCGGGTGGCGTGAAAGGCGCTGCTCATGTTGATGGCGATGATGCTGTCCCAGCGTTCCACGGGAAAGTTCTCGATCCGGGCCACGTGCTGGATGCCGGCGTTGTTCACCAGAATGTCAACCCGCCCGAACTGGTCGGCAGCAAATTTCATCATGTCTTCGATGTCTCCGGGCTTGCTCATGTCAGCGCCGTGGTAGGCCACTTGCACGCCCCATGCGGCGATCTCGGCTTTGGGTCCGGCAACGTCGCCAAAACCGTTGAGCACGACGTTGGCGCCTTGTTGCGCCAGGGCTTTGGCAATGCCAAGGCCGATGCCGCTGGTGGAACCGGTGACGAGCGCTGTTTTACCTTTTAACATGGTGTTTCCTTCGGAAGGGGCGTTGCGATTGAATTAGGATGGGGTGATTGTTATTGATTTCACCATGACTGAACCTACGCTCAATTACCTATTGTGTCCTGACGCCGGCGCTGGGCATCGCATGGCCTATTGGCAGTGGGGTGACCCGCAAAGCAGCCACCTGGTGCTGTGTGTGCACGGCCTGTCGCGCCAGGGGCGTGACTTTGATGTGCTGGCGCGGGCCTTGTGTCTGAAGTCTGACAACCGCCTTCGTGTGGTCTGTCCGGATGTGGTCGGTCGGGGACAAAGCGATTGGCTGAAAGACCCGATGGGCTACCAGATACCGGCCTACGCGGCTGACATGCTGGTTCTGCTGCGCGAGCTTAAACCCACGACGCTGGACTGGGTCGGCACCAGCATGGGTGGCTTGATTGGCATGGTGCTGTGCGGCCAGCCTGAGATCGCCGCGGCAGTGCCAGTTCGAAGACTAGTGCTCAATGATGTGGGTCCGGCAATGCAGTGGCAGGCTTTGCAGCGCATTGGCGAATACCTGGGTAAGCCGCTGCAGTTTTCGTCGCTACAGCAGGCGGCCGACGCCCTGTGGGCCAGTTCCACCACTTTTGGACCGCATACACCGGCGCAGTGGCTGGCGTTCTCGCGTCCGATGGTCAAGCCGGTGGTCGATGCGCCGGGCTTGCTCACGCTGCACTACGACCCTGCCATCGCGCTGCCCCTGGATGCTGTGACGGAGCAATCAGTGGCACAGGGTGAAGCCATGCTGTGGCAGTTGTACGACAACATCACAGCACAGACTTTATTGCTGCGCGGCGCCTTGTCTGATCTGCTTTCGATAGCGACGGCCCAGGCCATGACGCAGCGTGGCCCCAAGGCGCGACTGGTCGAAGTTGCTGGGGTCGGCCATGCACCGACCTTGATTGCAGACGACCAGGTCCAAGCCGTGCTGTCTTTTCTGTTTGATTAGCCATCGGACGCAATTCGAATGAAACGACTTTTGGCCGAGCCCGGTGCGTTGACGCCTCTGATGGCCGCGACGGCGCCCAGTCTGCCAGAACAAGATAGTGCGCTGGCGCGCGCCCGTGCCTTTGCCGAGCCGCTACTAGCGGGTGAAACGCTGGATACCGGTGAAAACACTTTTGCCCACGCCGATGCCGTGGCTGCCATTCTGAAAACCATCGGCGGCTCCGAGGCAATGCAGGCGGCCAGCTACCTGGTGTATGCCTGCGATCACCTGAACAAGCCGCAGGAGGTGATTGCCAAAGCCTTTGGTGATAACTTTGCCGCCTTGGCGCTGGAAACCACCAAACTGGTGCAGGTGCAGCGTCAGGCGCGTCAGACCCAGGTTGCCAGCGCGCGGGCGTCGACCGCGATACCGATGGCGCAGACCGCCGCCGCCCAAACCGAGAACGTGCGCAAGATGCTGCTGGCCTTCTCGCGCGATTTGCGGGTCGTCATGTTGCGACTGGCCTCGCGTCTGCAAACGCTGCGTCATTTTGCAGCCACCAAATTACCGCTGCCGGCCGGGTTGGCCAGTGAAGCTTTGCAGGTGTTTGCGCCGCTGGCGAATCGCCTGGGTATTTGGGAAATCAAGTGGGAGATGGAAGACTTGTCTTTCCGTTTTCTGGAACCCGACACTTACCGCCAGGTGGCGGTGCTGCTGGACGAAACGCGCTCTGAGCGTGAAGATTATGTAGAGCAGTTGCGCGCCCGGCTGGAGGCAGAGTTGAAGGCGCAGGACTTGGTGGCTACCGTGCAGGGCCGACCGAAGCACATCTACAGCATTGTCAAAAAAATGCGCGGCAAGTCCCTCAACTACGACCAGGTTTATGACATTCGAGCGTTGCGTATTGTGGTGGCCGGCATTCCCGATTGCTATGCTGCTTTGAGCTGGGTGCATAGCCAGTTCGCATCGGTCTCTGAGGAGTTTGATGACTACATTGCCAAACCCAAGGCCAACGGCTACCAGTCTCTGCACACCGTGGTGCGTGATCAGGCTGGCCAGCCGATCGAGATTCAAATCCGAACCCAGGCCATGCATGACCATGCCGAACACGGTGTGGCGGCGCATTGGGCCTACAAAGAGGCTGGTGCCAAAGGCTATGCCGGCGTCTCGGCCAGCGGCGCCTACGATGCCAAGATTGCCGTGCTGCGCCAGTTGCTGGCGTGGGAGCGCGATCTCTCGGGCGCGCAGCAGCAAGGTGTTTTTGATGACCGCATTTATGTCTTGACGCCAGAGGCTGCGATTGTCGAACTGCCGCAAGGCGCCACCGCCGTCGATTTTGCCTACAGCGTGCATACCAACCTGGGGCACCGCTGTCGGGGCGCGCGTCTCGATGGCGTCATGGTGCCGCTGAACACACCGCTAAAAAACGGTCAAACGGTGGAGGTGACGGTGGCCAAGGAAGGCGGGCCGTCGCGCGATTGGCTCAACGCCGAACTGGGTTTTCTGGTCAGCCACCGGGCCAAAGCCAAAGTGCGGGCCTGGTTCAACGCCCTGGCGGTCCATGAGACCGTGGCCAAGGGACGCGAAGCGGTTGAAAAGCTGTTGCAGCGCGAGGGCAAGACGGCACTCAAACTGGAAGATCTGGCGTCAAAGCTTGGCTTCAATTCGGCCGATGATTTGTTTGAAGTGGTCGGCAAAGACGAGTTCTCGCTGCGCAATATCGAGATTTTGTTGCGCCCTCCTGAGCCGGAGCTGCCCGACGCCGAGCCGTTGCTGAAAAAGCCGCGCAGTGCCGCCAACCCGGCCAAAGGTGGTGTGCTGGTGGTCGGTGTTGATTCACTCATGACGCAGTTGGCCAAGTGCTGCAAACCAGCGCCACCGGACGCCATTTGCGGCTTTGTCACGCGCGGCAAAGGGGTCAGCGTGCATCGTGCCGATTGCTCCAATTTGCGCGAGATGGTAAGCAAAAATGGCGAACGCGTGATTGAGGTTCAATGGGGTCTGCCGCAAGCCGCTGTGGGCGCCGTCTATCCAGTGGATGTAGCGGTCGAAGCAGCTGACCGGCAAGGTCTGCTGCGCGATATTTCAGAAGTTTTTACCAAGGAAAAAATGAATGTGATCGCAGTGCAGACCCAGTCAGTCAAGGGCACCGCCTGGATGACCTTCACGGTGGAGGTGTCTGACTCGGGGCGCCTGAGCAGAGTGTTGGGAGTTGTCTCAGAGCTTAACGGAGTGCGTTCGGCGCGACGCCGGTGAGTTGATTTGCATCCAATATTTTCTGTGTAACAAAATGCCCATATCAATAAGTATGGGTGCCCATATGAAAACCACGATCGATATCTCTGATGCGCTTTTTGCGTCATCAAAAACTCTTGCGCAGCAGAGGCAAACCACCTTGCGCGCTCTGATTGAGGACGGTTTGCGGCGCGTCCTGAGGGATGCCAAAGCAAACCCGGGCCGTGGGCCGGGCGGACGCCGGGGCCTCACGCGTTTCGGCGACGTCTTCGCGGACGGTGCGGTCTGGGGTCTTGAAGTTGAAGATGCGGTCGCGGTGTGCACCAACAAAAATGGCGCGAACTTGTTCGAGCTGTGCAGGTTTTGTGTCGTCTGATGTCAAATTGAATCCACCAAAACGCGGCCGCATCGCACTGATAATCAGCCGGTGAACAAATCCGTTTGCCAAACTTGGCGCTAAAAATGACTGTACCCACTGTCCACCACACCTTTCTTTGGCACGATTACGAAACCTTCGGCACCCAGGTGCGGCGCGACCGGCCGGCGCAGTTTGCAGCCATTCGAACCGATGCCGAGTTGAATGAAATCGGCTCGCCGGTGATGCTGTATTGCCAGCCGGCCAACGACTTTTTGCCGGACCCGCAGTCCTGCCTGATTACCGGTATCACGCCGCAGCTATGTCTGGAGAAAGGTGTGCCCGAATACCAGTTTGCCGCGCAGATCGAGCAACTGCTGGCCCAGCCTGGCACTGTTGGCGTCGGTTACAACACCATTCGTTTTGATGACGAGATCACGCGCTTCATGTTGTGGCGCAATCTGATGGACCCGTATGCGCGCGAGTGGCAAAACGACTGCGGGCGTTGGGATTTGCTGGACGTCGTGCGCACCGCCTATGCGCTGCGACCTGAGGGCATTGTCTGGCCCGTCAACGCCGACGGCGCCGCCAGTTTCAAACTGACCGATCTGACCGCCGCCAACGGCCTGGCGCACCAGTCCGCGCACGATGCACTGAGCGATGTGCGTGCCACCATCGCATTGGCGCGGCTGATCAAAACTGCGCAACCGCGCCTGTTTGATTTTTGTTTCAGCTTGCACAAAAAGGACCGCGTCGCCACTGAACTTGGCCTGCCAACGACAGTGCTCACGGCCCGGCCGTTCCTGCATGTCTCGGGCATGTTCCCGGCCACGCGTGGTTGCCTGGCCCTGATGTGGCCACTGGCCATGCATCCGAGTAACAAAAATGAGTTGATCGCCTGGGATTTGGCCCATGATCCGCGCGAGCTGGCGTCGATCAATGTCGACGAGATCCGTCTGCGGCTATTCACCAAGAATGATGCGTTGCCCGACGGCATGACACGCTTGCCCATCAAGAGTGTTCATCTGAACAAGTCGCCGATGGTGATGAACAATTGGAAGATCCTCTCGCCGCTGATGGCACAGCGTTGGGGGTTGGACCTGGATGCGCAGCTCAAGAATGCCGAGATGGCGCGCGACCTGCCGGATATGAGTGGCATCTGGCCTGAAGTATTCAAGCGCCCGCAAGAGGCACCACTCGATGTCGATGAGGACCTCTATGGTGGCTTCATCGGCAACACGGACCGGCGGCGCCTCAACCAGTTGCGGCAGTTACCTGCTGACAAGCTGGCTGCGTCGCGACCGGCGTTTGACGATCTGCGCCTGAGCGAGTTGCTGTTCCGGTATCGGGCGCGCAATTTTCCGCACAGTTTGTCAGAGCAGGAACAGCTGGTCTGGCAGCAGCACCGCGCCGCGCGCTTGCTGCAGGGCGAAGCGGGCGCCCGTACCCTGCAAGGGCTGTCCGATGAGCTGGACCAATTGGCGGAAAACGCCGACCAACACGGCGAAGCGCTACTGGGTGCGCTCTACGACTACGCCGACTCGATTGCGCCGTAACGCGCTCTCTCTACTTGTCGGGATGAGGTGGGGAATGCCCTCCAGTGCAAACACCGGCATCGGCTTTGCTCGCATAGAACCGCACCCGGTCACGCCCCTGCTCCTTGGCCTTGTACATGGCCGTGTCGGCGCGCATCAAAATATCGTCCTGGCTGCCTTTGCCGTTGAACAGTGTTACGCCAATGCTGGCCGTACAGCGGTGCTCCAGTGCGAGCGAGTCGGCACCGTCGCGCTCCACAGTAAGGACATAGGGCGCAGCCAAAGCCAGCCGAATCTTCTCGGCAATGACGCCGGCCCGCGACTTCGACTCCTCAAGGTACGGCGCAAGTTCGTCAAGCACCACCACAAACTCGTCGCCACCAAAGCGCGCCACGGTGTCGATCTCACGCACACAGCCCCTGAGTCGGCTTGCCACCTCCACCAGCAAGAGATCCCCCGTCGAGTGGCCGTGCTGGTCGTTGAGTGATTTGAAATTGTCCAGGTCCAGAAACATCAGCGCGCCATAGAACGCACTGCGCTTGCTCGCCAGCAGGGTCTGGCTCAGTCGATCATTGAGCAGCCGTCGATTGGCCAGATGGGTCAGCGTGTCATAGAACGCCAACTCGCGCACCTGTTCCTCCATGCGTTTGCGATCGACAATATCAGCTTCAAGTTCGCGTTGCGTACGCTGCAGTTCTTCAGCCTGCAATTCCAGCTCGACCTTTTGCACGCGCAGTTCATGCAAGACCTTTTGCGCCTCTTCACGCGAGAGGTCGCGGTCGCCGCGCGAGGCCTCCGTGAGGTAGTTGCGTGCCACTGCTTCAGCACGCCGGTGCAGGATTTGGGTCCTGGTTTGCGGCTTGCCCGATGCTGGTGTCAATGGCATGACATGGGTCGGCCACTCGACCACAATGGCGGTTTGATCGTCCAGCACAGGCGCATCGCCGGTAAACCCCCGCAGCTTCTGCTGCAGACTGTCGAGCAGGCCAAACGGCGCCAGCGCCGCCGACCTTGCAGCCGCAAAGACGGCAATCAAGCGCTCCCGCCCGAACTGCTCGCCATCGGCGTTGCGGGCCTCGGTGACGCCGTCGGAATAGACCAGCAGGCTGTCGCCCGGGCCAATCGGGACGCAGACCTCGGCATAGACCTCGTCGGGCAGGACGCCGATCGGCAGGTGCTCACCAGCGACCGTCAGCACCTGGCCCTGCTTGGCCGAGAGCAGCAGCCCGGGCGGGTGGCCGGCGTTGACATAGGTCAGCGTGCCGGCCTCCAGGTCAAAGCGGTACAAGGCAAGCGTGACAAGGGACGACAGTTCGGCCAGGCGCGGCGTCAGCACCTTGTGCAGTTGATTGACGATCTGCTGCGGCGTTGGCAGCACCGTGCCAAAGGCCTTGACCACCTGCAAGTCGGCCAGCACCTGGTGGTAGGCCGAGCGCACGCCAGCGCCAATCAGTGCTGCACCCACACCCTTGCCCATCACATCGCCCACCAGCACGTCAAAGCTGTTGGTGTGCAGGCGGCGGATGTCGGAGAAGTCACCGTCCACCACTTGCGAGGGCTCACTGAAACTGCTGACGCTGGCGCCCTCGATGCCCTTGGGGATCGCGCCCCGCAGCAAGGTGTGCTGGATGGCGTTGCCAAACTCAAGCTCACGCTGGCGCGCGGCCTGCAGCAAATCGGTGGCCTGCTTGAGTTCGTTGAACTGGGTCTGGATTTCCCGGCGCAGCGCTTCACGCTCGAGCAGATTGCGAATCCTGAGTTGGGCGATGGAGACGTTGATCGGCTTGGTGATGTAGTCGGCAGCGCCCAGCGCCAGCCCGGTGCTCTCGGCCTGCACATCTCCCAGCGCAGTCAGGAAGATGATGGGGATGTCGCGCAGTGTGGCTTCAGCCTTGAAGCACCGGCAGACCTCAAAGCCGTCCATATCGGGCATCATCACGTCGAGCAGGATCAGGTCGGGGGCTTCCTGGCTGGCATACTCAAGCCCCTGCGCGCCAGAGGTGGCAATTTGAAGATCGAAATCAAGCGCCAATGCCGCCATCAGCAGTTGAAGATTGACGGGCGTGTCGTCGATGGCCAGAATTTTCGGTCTTGGCGTGCTCATGGTGCGGTTCTCCATTCGTATTTGGATGCCAACTGGAGCAAGCGCTGGCGTGTCAGATCGAAGCCAAATTCTTTTAGCGGCAAGCCGGCCTCGGCTAATTCGGGTTCAAGTTCGCTACCGGCGACAAGTTCCTGCAGAACCTTGAAACGGCCAAGGGCATCGGCCTTGCCTTGCGCCAGCAGCGGCAGGATTTCATTGAGCAGGGTGCTGATGGTCTCGCGGTCAACCGGCCTCAGGACAACCGGTATCGGTGCGCTCTGTCGGGCCACGGGTGCCGCCGGCAGCCATTGGGCCAGCGCTGCCCACAGGTCGGCTTGCAGCACCGGCTTGCTCAGTACCTCATCCATGCCGGCGGCCAGGCAGCGCGCCCGCACACCGGCAAAAGCGTCGGCGCTGAAAGCGATGATGGGGCGGCGTTTCTGCTGCGTCTGCGCCTCCCACTGGCGTATGTGCTGGGCGGCGCTGTAGCCGTCCATCACCGGCATTTGCAGGTCGGTCAATATCAAATGCGCGCTCTCGCCCGCCATCAGGGCATCGAGCGCCTGTTGCCCGTCGTCGGCCACTGCCACCGCAAGCCCCATTTGCCCCAGCATGATCTGCATCACCTGCTGGTTGATCGGATTGTCCTCAACGACCAACACGCGACCGATCAGTTGCGGCGTCTGCGTGGCCAGCGACGCTGCATTGAGCTCCGCTGGCGACGGCACGCTCGGCACATCGGCTGCCATCAGGCCAGCCTGGATGCGAAACCAGAATTCTGAACCGACGCCGACCTGGCTCTCAACGCCGGCCTCACCGCCCATCGCCTGCGCCAGCGTGCGCACGATCGACAAGCCCAGACCGGTGCCGCCGTAGTTGCGCGTGGTGGAGCTGTCTGCCTGCGAGAAGGTCCGAAACAAGAGATCCTGTTTGTCTTTGGCGATGCCGATGCCAGTGTCAACCACTGCAAATTCAAGGGTGGCGCTTGGCCCGCTGCAGGCAACCTCGGATGCTTCGATGCGGATGCTGCCGTGCTGGGTGAACTTGATGGCGTTGCCCACCAGGTTGGCGAGCATCTGGCGCAGGCGGCTCGGGTCGCCCAGGTAGTGCCGCGCAGGGCCGCTCCACCGGGCCTCGATGGTCAATCCCTTGGCCTGCGCGGTCTGGGTAAACAGGGACATGGCTTCGCCCATGAGTTGCTCAGGCGCCAGCTCAATGGCTTCCAGATCGACTTTGCCGGCCTCGATCTTGGACAGGTCCAAAATGTCGTTGAGCAGCGCCAGCAGGCTCTGGCCGGAGTTGAAGATGGTGCGCGCATAGTCGAGCCGGTTCGGCTCCGGGATGTTGGGCTGCATCAATATCTGCGCCATGCCCAGCACCGCGTTCATGGGTGTGCGGATTTCGTGACTCATGGTGGCCAGGAAGCGGCTCTTGGCCAGATTCGCGGATTCGGCATTGTCCCTGGCGGTCGTCAGTTCCACCGCACGCTTTCCTTTTTCTTCGTTCTGGAATGTCAGCTCATCGTTGGCGATGACCAGTTCGGCTGCGCGCTTCTCGCCTTGAACGGCCAGCGCCTGGTGGGCAGCGGTCAGTTGCGCCTCGATATTCTTGCGCGCGGTGATGTCGCTAATGAAGCCGTGCCACAGTGTGCCGCCATCGGGCTGACGCTGCGGCAGCGCACTACCGAGGAGCCAATGCACCGTACCGTCGTCAAACTTGACTCGGTACTCCTGCTGCCAGGGCGTCTGGTCGGCAGCCGACTGCTGGATCGCGATGACAACGGCGTCGTGATCGTCTGGATGAATGACGGCAAATAGATTGGTGGCATTCTGGAAAGCCTGCTGCGGGCTGATGCGGTAGATGTCGCGGATCGCCTCGCTGGCATAGGGGAACCAGGAGCTGCCATCGAGTCGCAAGTGGTACTGGTAAACCATGCCAGGGACGAGGTC
>JBAXBQ010000011.1:0-66648 GCA_037141865.1 Comamonadaceae bacterium
CCACATCCATGCCAGTGCCGAGGAACTCAACCGCGTTTACCAGGCTGATCTGGCCCTCAACGCCACCATGAACGCGGCCGCGCGTTCGCTGGAAGTGCTGTCAGCGCCGCCAGCGCTGGCCTGGCAGGCGTGGACACAGGCCTGTCACGCCGACTACCTGGCCAACCTGGAGCCGCAACCCTTGCCCGGCGACATTGACATGCCGGCCATTGTGGCGACGCTGCAAAGGCATTTGCCGGCTGATGCGGTATTGACCAACGGGGCGGGAAATTTTGCCAGCTGGGTGCACCGGTTTTACCGTCACCACGGTCTGGCCAAGGGCTTCAAGACGCAACTGGCGCCGACCAATGGCGCCATGGGGTACGGTGTGCCGGCGGGCATTGCGGCGGCAATTACCACTGGCCGCCCGGTTTTCACCATCGCTGGCGATGGCGATTTCTTGATGAACGGGCAAGAGCTTGCAACGGCTGTGCAATACGGCGCCAAGACCATTATCGTGCTGCTGAACAACAGCATGTTCGGCACCATTCGCATGCACCAGGAGCGTGAGTTTCCGCAGCATGTGAGCGGTAGCCAGCTCAAGAATCCCGACTTTGCGGCGCTCGCGCGTGCCTACGGCTACGCGGGCCTGCGGATTACCCAAACTGCTGAGTTCGAGCCTGCCTTGCTGGCAGCCCTGGCGCGCCCTGAAGGCACGCTGATTGAGGTGATGCTGGACCCTGAAGTGATCAGCACCCGCGGCACCCTGTCGGCCATCACCGCGCAGGCGCTTCGAAAATAAAAAGGCCGTCTTGCGACGGCCTTTGCTCGGGCGAGTCAAAAACTCTTTTCGCTTACTCCTTGATGTCCACGCCGTAGAAGCTATGCCGCCCAAACGGGCTGAGCTTGAAGTCAATCACTTCCTTGCGCACCGGTTTCAATTGAACCGCATGCGCAATGGTGAACCAGGGGGCCTGCTCCTTGAAGATGACTTGCGCTTGCATGTACAGCTTGGAGCGCTCCGCCGGGTCACTGACGACTTTGGCTTTCTGCACCAAATCTTCAAATGGCGCGTAGCAGAATTTCGCCACATTGCTGCCGTTGGATTTGGCAGCATCGCAGCCCAACAGGGTGTGCAGGAAGTTGTCCGGGTCGCCGTTGTCGCCGGTCCAGCCCAGCATGCCCATCTGGTGCTCGCCGGCCTGCATGCGCTTGCGGTACTCACCCCATTCAAAACTCTTGATCTCGGCCTTGATACCGATCTTGGCCAGATCGGCCTGCATCAGCTCAGCAATGCGCTTGGCGTTGGGGTTGTACGGGCGTTGCACAGGCATGGCCCACAGGTCGGTCGTGAACCCATCGGGCAGACCGGCTGCGGCCAGCAGCTTTTTGGCGGCGGCCGGGTCAAACGGATCGTCCTTGATGGCGTTGTTGTAAGACCACTGGGTTGGCGGGATCGGGTTTTTGGCGGCGACACCGGTGCTCAGGTAAACCGCATCCACAATCGCCTGCTTGTTGATGGCCATGTTGACGGCCTTACGCACGCGCACATCGTCAAACGGTTTCTTGGTGGTGTTGTAGGCCAGGTAGCCAACGTTCAGGCCAGCCTGCTCGAGCACCTGCACCTTCGGGTCTTTGCGCATGGCGTCCAGGTCCGCCGGGGTGGGGTAGGGCATGACATGGCACTCGCCTTTTTGCAGCTTGGCCCAGCGCACCGAGGCGTCTGGCGTGATGGAAAACACCAGGTCATCAATCTTGGCTTTGCCGGCGTAGTATTCGGGAAAAGCCTTGTAGCGGATGATGGCATCTTTCTGATACTGCACCAGCATGAAGGGGCCAGTGCCAATCGGCTCCTGGTCAATTTTCTCGGGGGTACCGGCTTTCAGCATGGCGTCGGCGTATTCTTTTGACTGGACGCCGGCGTATTCCATGGCCCAACCGGACAAGAACGGCGCTTCGGGTTTATTCAGCGTGATCTTAATGGTCATGTCGTTGACCTTGTCGACCGACTTGAGCAACTTGTCCATGCCCATGTCACCAAAGTAAGAGTGGTTGGCGCTGGTGACTTTGAAGTAGGGGTTGCTTTCTTTCCACTGGCGTTCGATGGCAAAAATAATGTCGTCGGCGTTCATGTCACGCGTCGGCTTGAAATTCTTGTTGCTGTGCCACTTGACACCCTTGCGCAGGAAGAAGGTGTATTCCTTGCCATCGGGCGATACCGTCCAGCGCTCGGCCAGGCCGGGTACCACGGCAGTGCCGCCACGTTCAAAGTCGACCAGGCGGCTATAGATCTGGCTGTTGGCATCAAAAGAAGTGCCGGTGGTATTGATACCGGGATAGAAATTTTCGGGGCTGCCTTCGGAGCAAAACACCAGGGTCTTGGCCGAGGCCGGCGCCAGCGCCAGCAGCGCCGGTAAGGCCAGGCTGCACAACAAGGCTCGTTTGGCAGATAGCTTTCGACCACTGCCTGATTTGGATTGAATCATCTTTTGGACTCCTCTTGGGTTAATGCTGCAACGCAGCGGTTTGGGTAAATTGTTCGGCCTCGTGGCACGCCACCTGCCGTCCGGCCAGGTCACGCAACAGCGGGCGCTCAACTTTACAGCGCTCAGTGGCATTCGGGCAACGGGTGGAAAATACGCAGCCACTGGGCGGGTTCAGGGGCGATGGTAATTCACCCGTCAAAACCGTGCGTGGCAGGCTGGAGCCACTGCCCACAATGCCGGGCGTGGAGGCCAGCAGCGCTCGCGTGTAGGGATGCAGCGGATGCGAGAAGATGGTTTTTTTCTCGCCCTGTTCCACAGCATGGCCGAGGTACATCACCAGCACTTCGTGCGCGATGTGGCGCACCACACCCAGATCATGCGAGATAAACAGATAGGCCAGGCCCAGTTCCTGCTGCAGATCGGACAGCAGGTTGAGCACTTGCGCTTGAATCGAGACGTCCAGCGCGGATACCGGTTCGTCGGCCACGATCAAGGAAGGCTTGAGCATTAGTGCCCGCGCAATGGCGATGCGCTGCCGCTGGCCACCCGAGAACATGTGCGGGTAGCGGTCGTAATGCTCTGGACGCAAGCCAACCAGTGCCAGCATCGCGCGCGCCTTCTCGGCGCACTCTGGCGCGGACTGCTCCGTGTTGATCACCAGCGGCGCTTCCAGTATGGCGCCAATTTTCTTGCGCGGGTTGAGTGAACCGTAGGGATTCTGAAAGACAAGTTGCACGGCACGGCGCAATGCGTGGCGCTCGGCTTTGGGCGCGCGGACCACGTCAACACCGTTCAGGTGCAGTTCGCCGGCCGTTGGTGTCTCGATCAGGGAAATCATGCGCGCCAGCGTGGACTTGCCACAACCCGATTCGCCCACTACCGCCAGGGTTTTGCCGGGCAGGACTGTGAACGTGACGCCACCGACCGCCTGCAGGTGGTCGGGTTGGCGAAAAACGCCGCGGCGGATGGCGTAGACCTGACGCAGGTCTTTGGCAACGACGACCGGTGTGGCTGAATTGCTCATGGTCTTACCCCCAAGGGGAATTGGCAACGTACCAGGCTGGTCTGGCTGGCTTGAAGAGGCGGGCGTTGCGCCCGGCAACTGTCAACCGCATAATTGCAGCGCGGTGCAAACAGGCAGCCGGTGGGACGGTCATACAGCCCGGGAACCATGCCGGGAATGGTGGCCAGGCGTGACGCGCCATCGCTGCGTTCTGGCAACGCGGCCATGAGTGCTTCTGTATAGGGGTGCTGCGGCGTTGCAAACAGGGCGTCGGCCTTTTGCTCCTCCATGATCTGGCCGGCGTACATCACTGCCACGCGCTGTGCCATCTCGGAGACAACGCCCATGTTGTGGGTGATCAGCACCAGCGCCATACCGCGCTCTTTTTGCAGACTGCGCAGCAAATCCAGAATCTGTGCCTGTATCGTCACATCAAGGGCTGTGGTTGGTTCATCGGCGATCAGCAGCTTGGGGTTGCAGGCAATGGCCATGGCAATCATGACGCGCTGGTTCATGCCGCCCGACATCTGATGCGGGTAAATCTTGAGACGACTCTCTGGCGCCGGAATACCCACCTGCTCCAACAGCTCAATGGAGCGGCGTTTGGCTGCCCTGGCGTCCAGTCCCAGATGCAGCTTGAGTGTCTCGGCGAGCTGAAAGCCGACGGTAAAACAGGGGTTCAGGCTGGTGGTGGGGTCCTGAAAAATCATGGCCACGTCTTTGCCGGTGAGCTTGCTGCGCTCGCTGCCAGAGAGTGCCAGCAGATCGTGGCCGTCAAAGCGCAGTTTGTCTGCCGTGACGCGCCCGGGGTAGGACACCAGACCCATCAGCGCCATCATGGTGACGCTTTTGCCAGAGCCAGACTCGCCCACTATGCCCAGCACGTCGCCCACATCAAGCGACAAACTAACGCCGTCGACGGCGTGCATTACGCTGTTCTTTGATGGGAACTCGACCGACAGGTTTTCAATTTCAAGCAAAGGCATGGGAATCGACTTTTCTATATTCTCTCCTATCATGCCGCATTTTTTTGGTCCGACCCGCCACCATTCCCGCTATTTGTATGCGCCGGGTATGCCCAAGGTCTGCACCAGCCGAAGCTGAGGCACACGCCTGGCGCTCATACGCTTCGCTTTTTGAAATCGCTCCAGCCGTGTGCCACAGCTTCGGCTTGAAGCTGAGCATGACGGTTGCCCGATCAAATGGCTAAAATGGCCAAGCAATATGAAAGGTCAGACCATGCGCGTTACTGCCACTGAAGCCAAAAACCGTTTCGGATCGCTCTGCGTTCGGGCGAAGACGACACCTGTGATCGTGGAAAAAGGTGGCAAGCCTGACTCCGTGATTTTGTCGTATGAGGAATTCAGTGCACTTCATTCTGCGCGTGCCACTCAAACCATGGCACAGCGCAAGCGCGTGTTCAACGAGACCTA
Source organism: Comamonadaceae bacterium (assembly GCA_037141865.1). Classification (GTDB taxonomy): domain Bacteria; phylum Pseudomonadota; class Gammaproteobacteria; order Burkholderiales; family Burkholderiaceae_C; genus Rhodoferax. Next base: position 4,902 of record JBAXBQ010000011.1, read on the forward strand.
CGGTGCATGGATTGACGCGCAGAACGCGCACTTTGAAAAGCAGGGTCTGTGGTGCGATGGACTGGTGCCGTGGATGGAGAGCGCATAAGTGGCGCAGTTCGATGTCTACGTCAATCCACAGCCGGCGTCGCGCGAATTTGTGCCCTATGTTCTGGACGTGCAAAGCGCGCTGATCGACAAACTGGCAACGCGGCTTGTGATGCCCCTGACCCGGGTCGGCGTGAATGTCGGCAAGCTACCGGTCAACCTGTGCCCTGTGGTTGAAATTACCGGTGAGACCCTGAGCTTGCAGCCGCATCTGGCGGCACCGATTGCAGCGCGCCTGCTGAGAAAGCCGGTCCTATCCCTGCGGCACCGAGCGAGCGAAATCAGTGCCGCCCTGGGCGCGGTGATTTCGGGCTTTTGAGCGTGCGCGGTTTACGAACCAACACAACATCAACAACGCAATCAGCGTTTTAACTTGGGGTCGAAGGCGTCGCGCAGACCATCACCGAGCAAGTTGAAAGCCAGGACTGTGATCAGAATTGCCAAACCCGGAAACGTCACCACCCACCAGGCCCGCAGCACAAATTCGCGGGCGTCGGCCAGCATGGTGCCCCATTCGGGCGAGGGTGGTTGCGCGCCGAGGCCCAGAAAGCCCAAAGCGGCGGCGTCCAGAATGGCGGTGGAGATTCCCAGCGATGCTTGCACAATAAGTGGCGCCGTGCAGTTGGGCAAGACTTCATTGAACATCAGGCGCAGATGGCTAGCGCCATTCATGCGGGCTGCAGTGACGTAGTCCTTCGATGTTTCCGAGATAACCGCGGCCCGTGTGATGCGCACGTAATGCGGCAATACCACCACCGCCACCGCCAGCATGGCGTTCATCAGGCCTGGACCGAGAATGGCCACGATCACAATGGCCAGCAACAGGCTGGGCAAGGTCAGGATGATGTCCATCAAACGCATCACCGCAATCTCGAAGATGCCGCGAAAATAGCCCGCAGTCAATCCCAGAACGGTGCCCACTACCACCGACAGTGCCACCACCGCCAGGCCAATCGCCAGGGACAGGCGCGCGCCATGAATCAGGCGCGACAGAATGTCGCGCCCGATGGCATCGGTGCCCAGCCAGTGCGCGCTGGAGCCATTTGATTGCCAGGCCGGCGGCGTCAGGAACACAGCGGGGTCGGTCAGGTCGGGTGCATACGGCGCGATGAATGGCGCCAAGGCCGCCATCAGCAGCACCGAAAGCACAATGAACAGCCCGGCCAGTGCCCCTTTGTTGGCGCTGAAATAGCCCCAGAACTCGCGTATCGGGTGCGGTGGCTCCAAAGCCAATTCATGCGTTTGCAAAACGGCGTTGTTGGTCATTGCGAGCTTGGGATTCGTCATGGCGAGTGCAGCGTGGCAATCCAGCGTTAGTGCCTGATCCGCGGGTTGATGATGCCATAGGTGACGTCAACCAGCAGGTTGACCAGCATCACGATGACCCCCAGCAACAGCATGCCACCTTGCAACACGGGATAGTCGCGCCGACCAATGGCTTCGATCATCCACTTGCCAACGCCAGGCCAGGAGAAAATGGTTTCGGTCAGGATGGCGCCGGTAAATAACACACCGACCTGCAGACCGATGACGGTTACCACCGGAATGAGCGCATTGCGCAAGGCGTGCAGTCCAACCACCCGCAGGGTCGACAGACCCTTGGCACGCGCCGTTCGAATGTAGTCTTCGCCCAGCACTTCCAGCATGGCAGAACGCGTCATGCGGGCGATAACCGCCAGCGGATTGGTGCCCAGCACGATGGTGGGCAGGATCAGGTGCGTGGCGGCTGACCAGAAAGCACCCTTGTCGCTCACCAACCAGGAGTCGATCAGCAAAAAGCCGGTAATCGGTTCAATGAAATATTTGACCGCAATTCGACCTGACACCGGCGTCAGATCCAGTTGCACTGAAAACAGCAGGATCAACAGCAGGCCCCACCAGAAGATCGGCATCGAGTAACCGGTCAACGATACACCCATGACACCGTGGTCCAGCACCGAGTTGCGCTTCACCGCCGCCAGAATACCTGCCGGTATGCCCAGCAGCAGCGCGAACAAAATCGCGCACACCGCCAGTTCAATGGTGGCCGGGAACAGCGCCAGGAACTCATTCAAAACCGGTTCGTGCGTGATGATCGATTTACCCAGATCGCCTTGCAGGACACGGCCAATATAGATGCCGTATTGCACCAGCACGGGTCGGTCCAGCCCGTATTCCTTGAGCAGGATCGCGTGCCGCACGGCATCGATTCCGCGTTCGCCAGCTAGGGTTTCAATCGGGTCACCGGGCACCAGACGAATCAGGAAAAACGCAACCAGCGTCATGCCGATGAAAGTTGGGATGATCAGGCTGAAACGGGTTAATAGAAAGCGCAGCATGGCACGGGGTTGATTATCAAAACGCAGCGTCAATCATGCCAGAACGAAAAAGGCCGACTTGCGTCGGCCTTTGAGGAGATCGACTCAGGCCGATTATTTCAGGTGCTTGCCAATCAGGCCTGCCATCTCGAACATGGACACTTGGGCTTTGCTGAAGACTTCTTTCAGTTTGGCGTCGGCGTTGATCATGCGTTTGTTGACGGCGTCTTGCAGCTTGTTCTTTTTGATGTAAGTCCACAGCTTGCTAACGACTTCGGTGCGTGGCAACGGGCTTGCGCCCACCACAGCAGCCAGAGCCGCGCTAGGCGTCAGGGCTTTCATGAACGCCGCATTGGGAGTGCGCTTTTTAGCCGGCGCCTTCTTTGCGACTACCTTTTTTGCCGCCGCCGCTTTTTTTGCGGGTGCAGCTTTTTTAGCCGGTGCTGCCTTTTTCGCAGCTACTTTTTTAGCCGCTACTTTCTTAGCGGGTGCTGCTTTTTTTGCGGGAGCGGCTTTCTTTGCCGGAGCTTTTTTTGCAGTTGCCATGATTTATTGTCCTTCTAGAAGTTGATTAATCACCAGCAAAGAACTGCTTCTCCACTGGCAAGGCGGATGCTACTGGAGAATTTGTCCGTTTCCAAGCGAAAAAACGTTTATTTCATTGGGAAGCGTTGTTTTTTTTACAGAGTATTTCAGGTTTCTCACCTCTGAAACCAGAATATCAGCGCTTCACTTCACTGCAAACTGTTAACGCAAGGCACTAGGTGCCGCTATCAACCCCGCGTCACAACACACTATTTTCGAAGCACTTCGCAGCTGCGGTCACCGCCTGACACCCTACAATTTTGCCAACCGAAGGAGCCCGACCATGCCAGATGTTTTTTTCACTTGTGACCTCTGCGATGCTCACAAAAACGATTCATCGGGTGATTTCCGGGCGTTGGCTCCGGTGTTTCGTGACTTTGGCGCATTGCGTAAATTCTGTGGTCCGGTCGTCACCGTCCAATGTTTTGAGGACAACTCTCTTGTAAAAACCGCGCTTGACCGCCCGGGTTTTGAGGAGTCCGCGTTGGGTCGGGTTGGCAAGGTGCTGGTGGTCGATGGCGGCGGTTCAGTGCGTCGGGCACTGCTGGGCGGCAACCTGGGAGCCGCAGCGGTTCGCAATGGCTGGGCAGGCGTAGTGATTGACGGATGTGTACGCGATGTGACCGAGCTTGCCACGCTGGCGCTAGGCATTCGCGCCCTGGCGAGCGTGCCGATGCCAACCGAGAAACGCAATCAGGGGCAAGTGGAAGTTGCCGTGCAGATCCAGGGTGTCTGGGTGCGCCCCGGCGATTGGCTTTATGCCGACGAAGATGGCATAGTGCTCAGCGCCCGACCCTTGATTTAGTGCTGGAAGACTCACTCGTGCGTTGAGCGCGGCTGGCGCGGGTCGGCAAGGTGGCCAGTACGACACCCAACAACGCCACGCCAAACGCCAGCAGTTGCAGGCCACCCAGTGTTTCGCCCAGCGCAAAGACACCGACCAGAGCGCTTGAGACTGGCAGCATCACCGTGAAGACGCCGGCCTTGGCGGCTGGCACAGTCTTCAGGCCGGTCATCCATAGCCAGACGGTCCAGACACTGGCCGCCAGCGCATAGAAGACCAGTAACAGCCAACTACCTGTTGGCACGCTGTTGAAATCGAATTTAAGAGCCACGTAGAGGCCCATGGGCGTCATCAATGCGAAGCCCCATAGGTTGATCAACGCCGTGATGCGCTTGGGCGCCAGCACGCCAGTGAGCTTCTTGCCAATCACGGCATAAGCAGCTTCGCACACGACCGCGCCAAAGACCAGCAGATTGCCCCAAAACCTGTCTTGATTTGACAAATCGGACACCGGACCGACTCCAAATTGCCCCGAAGGGTCCGACTTTGACAACGCAAGCAATCCAATGCCGATAGCGGCACAAATGATCGCGGCCCAGACCCGCAGGCTGATGCGTTCGCGCAAGAATACCCAGCTCAGCAGCGCGACCACCGTTGGAATGGACGCCATGATGATGCCGGCCGAGACGGCGCTGGTCATGCTGACGCCATACAGCATGCAGATAGTGAATAAAAAGTTGCCCAGGAAAGACTCCAGGAAGACAAGCTTTCGGGTCGCCAGGGTCATGGGGGCCTCTGCCGGTGGTTTTATCAGCCAGTGTGGCATCGCCAGCGCGCCGATACCAAAGCGCAGCCAGCCCAGCAGGAACACTGGCAGGACGGCTACCAGAGGCTTGGACAAGGCGACGTAGCTTCCGACCAGCGACATGCTGAGGGCGAGAAGCAAATAAGCCAGCAGACGGTTGGGTGTATGGGGCAAGGCGCTTGTAAGAAAGTTGCAGTGTCAGTGTCGCATCATGCCCGAGACCGGCATTGGCGGCTGACTGGCAGTGGCTTGTCGCCCGATGTGCAAATTGGCACCATTGAGCACCGATAAATTGAGGTACCTTCAGGCTCCACCAAAGCGAGGCTTCCTCATGAGTATGGGTCAATTTGCATACGCCAACGGCAGCAACCGGTTTCTTGCCGTGTCCGAACTTGACGATCAGGCTTTTGCGTTGGTCGGTGTGCCATTTGACGGTGCCGTGACCCATCGACCGGGTGCCCGCTTCGGACCGCAGGAGATTCGGCGCGCCAGCCTGATGCTGTGCGATGGCTTGCACCCATTTTTCGGTGTTTCACCGATCAGCCATCTTGGCGATGCCCATGACATGCGCTTGCCCAATGCCTCGCCACTGGCCGTGGTGCGCCAGCAGATTCAGTCGCAAGCGGCGACGTTGATGGTTAAACATCACTGTGTTTTTCTTGGAGGTGATCATTCCATCACTCTGCCGTTGTTGCGGGCGGCCCATGCACAGCACGGACAGCTCGCATTGGTTCACTTCGATGCACACTGCGACACCTGGCAGGATCACTTCGGTGAGCCGTCCGGTCACGGTACCTGGACTTTTGAAGCGATTGCCGAGGGCTTGGTCAGTCCGGCGCACACGGTGCAGATCGGGCTGCGCTCCAGCGGAGAGCGTGCCGCCAGAGAGTATGTGCAGGACCGGGGCGGCTTGATCTTCACCGCACGGCAACTGCGTGGGCTCGATGGCGCCGGATTGCAGCCAGTCATCGCAAAGGTGCTGGAGCGTATCGGTCACCGGCCCTGCTATTTGACGCTGGATATTGACTGCCTGGATCCGGCGTTCGCGCCCGGCACCGGCACGCCGGAGCCAGGCGGGTTGAGCAGTTCACAGGTGCTGACCTTGCTGGAGGAATTGGCACCGCTCAACATGATCGGTATGGACTGTGTCGAAGTGGCACCGGCTTATGACCACGCGGAATTGACCAGTCTGGCTGCCGCCACATTGGTCTGGACCTATCTCTGCGGCCAAGTGGCTAAACAGACCCATTGATTACCCGGAACGACCCATCCATGCTGCTCGACTCAGATACCCAATTGAACCAGAAGAGTTATTACGAAGCCACTGTGCTGCGTGCCCCGGTTGGCGAACCCTTGCAGGGTGAACTGAATGCCGACGTGGTGGTGGTGGGGGCTGGCTTTGCCGGCTTGTCAACGGCCATCGAGTTGGCCCAGCGCGGCTACCAGGTGGTGGTGCTGGAGGCGGACCGCGTCTGCAGTGGTGCCTCCGGTCGCAATGGCGGGCAGGCCATTGTGGGATATTCCAGCGGACAGCAACCGTTTGAACAACAGCTAGGCGTTGCTGGTGCCCGCGTGGCCTGGGATATGACACTTGAAGCTCTGGAGCTGATGGACCAGCGAATCGCTGAGTTTCAGATCGATTGCGATCAGGTCAAGGGTTACCTTTATGTCGCCGATTCCGCCAGGAAAGCGCGTGCCCTGGAGGCCGACATGCAGGCGCTGGCGCAGAACTATGGTTTCGTGACAAAGTTTACAAAGGGCGCCGACGTACAGCGATACATTCAAAGTCCGCTGTACCACGCAGCCGCTTTCGAGAACAAGTCAGGTCATCTGCATCCCCTGAAGTTCGGCCTTGGGTTGGCGCGGGCGGCAACCGCCTTGGGGGTACAAATTTTTGAACGGTCACCGGTGATCGATGTGCGACGCGGCAAGCGTTTGACGGCACGCACGGCGCAGGGAGCCATTACCGCGCAATACGGCGTGTTGGCGGGTAATTGCACCTTGGGTGAATATGGCCCCCGGATCGCGCCCGAGATTGCGCCGCGCATCATGCCGGTAGGAACCTACATCATCGCCACTGCAGCGCTGGACCCGATGCTGTGCCAGCGTTTGATTCCCAGCAATGCCTCGGCCTGCGACAACAATTTCATTCTGGATTATTTCCGCTTCAGCGCCGACCACCGCATGCTGTTTGGTGGCCGTGTGAGCTACTCCACCCGCACGCCGGCTCGACTGCAAGACCTGATGGCGCGGCGCATGGCAGAGGTCTTTCCGCTGCTGCGTGAGGTGCCGATTGACTTTGTCTGGGGTGGCTTTGTGGACATCAGCATGAACCGTGCGCCGGATTTCGGGCGGCTCGGGGACAACTTGTATTACCTGCAGGGTTTTAGTGGCCATGGCGTTGCCCTCACCGGACTGGCAGGTCGATTGGTGGCGCAAGCGGTGGCCGGGCAAGCCGAACGCTTTGACGTCTTTTCAAGATTGCAGCATCACAATTTTCCTGGCGGTCCCTGGCTTAGAACGCCAAGTCTGGTACTTGGCATGCTGTACCACCAGCTGCGCGACGCGTTGTAGTTTCTATCTTCAGTGAGGCAGTCGCCTGACTGCGGCGCTGACCGCCTTCGCCAGAACCGGACCGTGGCGTTCGATTTCAGCCAGTGGCGCATAGCCGTAGCCAATCACAAGTCCCTTGGCGTCTTGACGCGCCAGGCAGTAGGCGGACAGTGGACGCACCGTTAAGCCCAAGGCGCCAATGCGCCGTGCCAGTGCTTTATCGTCGGCACTGTCGGGCAGCCGCAAACACAGATGCAGCCCCTGTTCGGCACCGGTGATTTGAGCCTGTTGGCCCAGGCACGGTTGCAGTGCTGCCAGCAGGCAACGTCGGCGTTCAGCGTAGCCTTGACGGGCGCGACGCAGGGCGCTGGCGAAATGTCCCATTTCGATAAACTCTGCCAAGGCTGCTTGCAGCGGCATCTGTCCCGGGCGGTTGAGGTCGTAATGGGCTTGTTTGAATGAGGCCACCAGGCCCTTCGGTACCACCAGATAGCCAAGCTTGAGACCCGGGTACAGCACCTTGGAAAACGAACCCATGTAAAGGACACGTTCATCGGTGTCCAGGCCCGCCAAGGACGAAATCGGTGGGCCGCTGAAGCGAAACTCGCTGTCGTAGTCGTCCTCCAGCACCCATGCCTTGTGCTGCCGGGCGTTCGACAGAATCTGATGCCGGCGGGCCAACGACATGACAGCGCCAGTGGGGTATTGATGCGACGGCGTCACGTAGATCAGGCGCGGCGGCGCCGCTTCATCCTTGATCTGTGGCGCAACGCCGTCGTGGTCTACGGCTATCGGATGGAGCTTGAGGCCGGTCGCCATAAAGGCTTTGACGGCACCCCAATAGGCCGGGTCTTCCAGCCAGACTGTGTCGTCGTGGTCGGCCAGCAGTTGCGCGCAAAGTTCCATCGATTGCTGGGTGCCGCTGGTGACGATGACTTGTTCGACTTCCAGTGGCACGCTTCTGGACACACGCAAGTAATTGGCCACCGTACGGCGCAACGGCGCATAGCCCCCGGAGTCGTTGTAATCCAGCATTTCGGGGTAGGTCATGCGCCAATGCTTGTTTTGAAGGCGCTGCCACAAGGCCACCGGAAAAGCGCTGAAGTCTGCAATGCCCGGGGTAAACGGTTGAATCTCGAGCTGCTGAGCGCAGAAGGTTGTTGACAGTGCCTGGCCACGGCGCGACAGTTTCGCCACCTGGTTTTGCTGCGCTGAAGGACGACGAGCCGCTGCTTTGGGCACGCCGTCATTTACAAACGTTCCGCTGCCAACATGGCTGACGAGGTAGCCCTCGACTGCAAGCTGGTTCAGGGCTGCAACGACGGTGTTACGGGACATGCCGAGGTCCAGCGTCAGTTCGCGGCTGGATGGCAGGCGATCACCGGCCGATAATTTTCCATCCAGCATGGCACGGCGCAGCGCCTCGTAAAGTTGGCGGTGCAGCGGCAGGTTGTCGTGCTGATTCAAGCGCGCAATTTCGGTCAGCAATAATTCCGATAGCATAAAGTGGCACCATGTACTTGGTTTAACTGGCTCCCATTGTGAACCAATTGCAAAGGCACAATGGTGACAAGAATACGGAAGACAACGGGCTCGTCATGTTCTGAGAATGACCTGCATCTGTGCTCCAAGGTGACAAATGTTTCAAAGCAACGCTGGCAATACCCAAAAGGTCGCACGTCGTCCAGTCGTACTCATGTCGATGGGCGCGCAGCAACGCAAAGGCCATGACTACCAGGTGATGACCGTCAAATACATTCGCCCCCTGGTGGAACTCGCGGGCTGTGTTCCGCTACTGGTGCCGACCTGCTTTGGTATTGACAACCTCAGACAATACCTTTCGATGGTCGATGGTGTCTATCTGACCGGCGCCGGCACCAATGTCGACCCCGCTCTTTACCGACAGGACAATTTAACGCCCGATAAAGAGCTGGATCAGGGCCGCGACCAGTTTGATCAGCCACTCATACTGGCGGCGCTGGAAATGGGGTTGCCTTTTTTCGGCATATGTCGCGGTCTGCAGGAACTGAATGTCGCCCTTGGCGGGGACATGCATCAGAAACTGCACGCTATTCCGGCAATGATCGACCACCGCGAGGATTACATGGCAACGGTGCCCGAGCAATATGCCGATGTGCACAGCGTGAATCTCGTGCCCAACACATGGTTTGCTGAACTCATGGGGAAAACTGAAATTGCTGTCAATTCGCTGCATGGACAAGGTATCAAGACGCTTGGCAAGGATCTGGCGGCGCTGGCTTACGCGCCAGATGGGTTGATAGAAGCCGTCCATCTGCCCAATCTGGCACAGTTCACCCTGGGGGTGCAATGGCACCCGGAATGGCAGGCTGCCCAAAACCCTTTCTCTGTGCGTATGTTCCAAGCCTTCGGTCAGGCTTGTCGTGCGCGACAAATGGGCTGCCGGTCTGACGTTGAATGCATACCAAAGCCAGGAGTAATTTATGAACGATAAGAAAACGATGAGTTTCAACGAGCTGGAGCAATGGCTCAATGAGCGCAGGGTGACAGAAGTGGAGTGTCTGGTGCCCGACTTGACAGGCGTGGCGCGGGGCAAAATTTTGCCGCGTGCCAAGTTCACGGAAGACCGCGGCATGCGTCTGCCTCAGGCCATCGTCGCCATGGGCGTCACCGGTGAGTTTCCAGAGAGTGGTCCCTACTACGATGTGATTGATCCGACTGACAAGGACATGCAGTTGCGCCCGGACCCGTCGACCGTTCGCATCGTGCCGTGGGCCACCGATCCGACAGCGCAGGTGATTCACGATTGTTTCGACCACCAGGGCAACCTGGTTCCATTCGCACCGCGCACTGTGCTGCGCCGGGTTTGCGATCTGTTTGCGGCGGAAGGACTGCAACCGATCGTTGCACCGGAGCTGGAGTTTTACCTGACGGCACGCAATACCGACCCCAATACCTTGTTGCGGCCTCCAGTCGGTCGAAGCGGGCGAGCTGAGACTTCGCGCCAAGCCTACAGCATTGACGCCGTGAACGAGTTTGATCCGCTGTTTGAAGAGATTTACGACTACTGCGACAAGATGGAACTCAACGTCGACACCTTGATTCACGAGGTCGGCGCCGGTCAGATGGAAATCAATTTTTTCCATGCAGAACCCTTGGGCCTGGCCGATGAGGTGTTCTTTTTCAAGCGTACGGTGCGCGAGGCAGCATTGCGGCACGACATGTACGCAACTTTCATGGCCAAACCAATTGCTGGCGAGCCTGGCAGCGCCATGCATGTGCACCAGAGTTTGCTCGACGTGACGACCGGCAAAAATGTTTTTAGCAAGGAAGACGGAACCCCGTCCGAGACCTTCATGCATTACATCGGCGGCTTGCAGCGCTACATCCCGGCCGCCATGGTTTTGGTGGCACCGTACGTCAACAGCTACCGCCGTCTGTCGCGCAACACGGCTGCGCCGATCAATATTGAATGGGGTTATGACAACCGAACCGTTGGCATTCGCTCCCCGATTTCATCACCGGAAGCGCGTCGTGTGGAGAACCGCGTGATCGGTGCCGACGCCAATCCTTACGTCGCGATGGCGATGACGCTGGCCTGTGGTTACCTCGGGATAAAAAACAGGATCAAACCCAAGCCGGAAATGAAAGGTGATGCCTACCTGGCACCGTATTCATTGCCCCGCAGCCTGGGCGAAGCCCTGGACTGGCTGCGCCGGGAGTCGGATTTGCATGAAGTTCTCGGCCAAGAATTTATCACCGTGTACTCGGAGATCAAGGAGCTGGAGTTCGACGAGTTCATGAAGGTAATTTCGCCCTGGGAGCGTGAGCATTTGCTGCTGCATGTTTGAACCCCATTCTTTACAGACAAAGGAACGTCAATGAATACTGTCGTCGATACGGCACTGATCCAGGCTTTGGACAGTGCGCATTTTTTGCACCCCTTCACGGATTTCAAGGACTTGGCTGGGCGCGGTTCGCGGGTGATCACCAAAGCTGAGGGTATCTACGTCTGGGATTCCGAGGGCGACAAGATGCTCGATGCGATGAGCGGCTTGTGGTGTATGAATGTGGGTTACGGACGCAAGGAACTAGCTGATGCCGCCCATCATCAGATGATGGCACTGCCCTACTACAACAGCTTTTTTCAAACCACCAATGTGCCGGCCGTGCGGCTTGCGGCCAAGCTGGCAGAGCTGGCACCAAAGGTTGGTGATCGCAGTTTTCAACACGTTTTTTATTCCTCCAGTGGCAGCGAAAGCAACGATTCCAACGTGCGCATGGTGCGCCGCTATTGGGATTTGCTGGGGCAACCGCAGCGCAAAGTCATTATCAGCCGACTCAATGCCTACCATGGCAGCACCATGGCTGGCGCGTCGTTAGGCGGGATGAGTGGTATGCACGCGCAGGGCGACTTGCCCATTCCTAATATCACGCACATCGGGCAGCCTTACTTTTTTGAAAATGGACTACCAGGCGAGAGTCCAGCTGATTTTGGACTACGCGCAGCGGGCTGGCTGGAAGCCAAAATTCTTGAACTTGGTGCGGATAAGGTAGCGGCCTTTATTGCAGAACCGATTCAGGGTGCCGGTGGCGTCATCATCCCGCCACCTAGTTACTGGCCCGAGATCCAGCGGATCGTTGATAAATATGGGATTTTGCTGATCAGTGACGAGGTGATCTGCGCGTTTGGCCGACTCGGAACCTGGTTTGGCTATGAGAAGTTTGGCTACAAACCAGATTTGGTGACTTTTGCCAAGGCTGTCACCAGTGGCTACATTCCCTTGGGTGGCGTGATGGTGGGGGACCGGGTTGCAAAAGTTTTAATTGAAAAAGGCGGCGAGTTCAATCATGGGTATACCTACAGCGGGCACCCGGTAGCTTGTGCTGTTGCGTTGGCCAATATTGAAATCATGGAGCGCGAACTACTGCCACAACGCGTGCGCGATGACATCGGTCCCTATCTTGCCAAGCGCTTTGTTGAAATCAGCGCACACCCGCTGGTCGGGACGGCTGAGACCTGTGGCTTTATGGCGGGGTTGGTACTGGTCAAAAACAAACAGCGCATGGAGCGCTTTGCCGAGAATCTGTCGGTAGGCATGATTTGCCGGGGCCACTGCTTCAAAAATGGGTTGATCATGCGTGCCGTCGGTGACCGCATGATCATTGCGCCACCTTTAACCATGACGCATGCCCAAATTGACGAGATGGTGGCGCTGATTCTTCTTTGTCTTGACTTAACTTTTAAGGAGGTCAAGAAAAACGGCTGGGTGGCATAGGGATTGCATGGATAGCAGTCACTGGTGAAGAGGTTTACCATTAAATTTTTTATATGTTCGATCGATCATTTCAGGAGAATCAAGTGGGAAATACATTTGGGAAAACGTTGGTAGGCAGACTGATGGCGGGTCTTGCAGTGGCCGGTTCGCTGACATTTGCAGCTTCGTCGGTGCTTGCTGAAGAGGAAAAAGTTCTCAATATTTACAACTGGTCGGACTACATCGCCGAGGACACCATTCAGAACTTTGAAAAGGAGACCGGCATCAAGGTGCGCTATGACACCTTTGACAACAACGAGATTTTGCACGCCAAGCTGGTCGCCGGTAAAACCGGCTACGACATCGTGGTACCGTCATCCGGCTGGGCCAAACTCCAGATGGATGGCGGCTTGCTGCGCAAACTTGACAAAGCCCAGTTGCCTAACCTGAAGAACCTGGACCCAGATATTCAAAGTCAAATTGCCAGCCTGGATCCAGGCAACCAGTACCTGGTGAACTGGCTGTGGGGTTACACCACCATCGGCATCAATACCGCCAAAGTCAAAGCTGCATTAGGTGCTGAGCCCCTGCCGGCCAATGTGTGGGAACTATTCTTTAACCCCAAATATGTCAGCAAGCTCAAGAGCTGCGGCGTATCGGTGCTGGACAGTGCCTCCGAAGTATTGCCGCCTGCGCTTCATTACCTGGGTAAAGACCCTTTTAGCAAAAATTCAGCTGATTACCAGGAAGCCAGCGCGCTGCTGAAATCGGTGCGCCCCTACATCACGCTTTTCAGCTCTTCTGGCTACATCAATGATATGGCCAGCGGTTCCATCTGTCTGGCACTTGGATGGAATGGCGACATCAACATCGCCCGCCGCCGTGCGCTGGAGGGTAAAACCGGCCAGGACGTGGTGGCCTTGATTCCCAAGAGCGGTGGCATCCTGTTTTTTGACATGATGGCAATTCCGTCTGATGCGCCTCACCCCAAGAATGCCCAGCTATTCATGAACTACATCATGCGTCCGGAAGTGGATGCTGCCTTGACCAACAAGGTGTTCTATGCCAATCCGAACAAGGAGTCGCGCAAGTTCATCAAGCCTGACGTGGCACAGAATCCTTCGGTGTTCCCGTCCTCGGCTGAAATGGCCACGATGATTCCGCCAAAGGCCCTGACCAACGACCTGCGTCGTCTAATGACCCGGGTCTACACCAGTTTCAAGACCGGTTTGTAATCATCACAGCAGCCCTCGCTCAGCAAGGACAAACGGTGGCAACAGTCGTCTCAAACCCCAAAGTTTCGGCGGTCAAGCAGGGTGCTGCACCGTTTTTGCAAATCAAGCACATTGCCAAACAATTTGACGATGTGTTTGCAGTGGACGATGTTTCACTTGATATTCAACAAGGTGAAATTTTTGCCCTGTTGGGGTCGTCTGGCAGCGGCAAGTCCACCTTGTTGCGCATGCTGGCCGGATTTGAGTTGCCTAGCTCCGGGCAAATCATTCTGGCAGGAAAGGACATTGTGAATCTTGCGCCTTACGAGCGCCCAATTAACATGATGTTCCAGAGTTATGCGCTGTTTCCGCATTTGACGGTGTGGGACAACATTGCCTTTGGTTTGCGTCGTGACGGCATGTCCAAAGCGGACATCGAGGAACGTGTGACGCAGATGTTGGAACTGGTCCAGCTCAAACCCTATGCCAAGCGCAAGCCGCATCAGTTGTCAGGCGGGCAACAGCAGCGAGTCGCGCTGGCGCGCAGTCTGGCCAAGCGTCCTCAGTTGTTGCTGCTCGATGAGCCGTTGGGTGCCCTGGATGCCAAGCTGCGTGAGCGCACCCAGCTTGAATTGGTGGACATCATTGAGAAGGTCGGGGTTACCTGCGTACTGGTCACCCATGATCAGGAAGAAGCCATGACCATGGCGACTCGCATTGGTGTCATGAGCGAGGGCAAGATCCTCCAGGTGGGCAAGCCTTCCGATATTTACGAGACTCCCAATTGCCGATTTGTCGCCGACTTCATTGGCAGCGTCAACTTGTTCAAGGGCACGGTCGAGGTCGATGAAGCCGACCACGTGGTGGTGGCATCACCCGAATGCAAACATTACGTCAGCCACGGTATCACCGGCACCCAGGGCATGACGGTCCATGTGGCGGTTCGTCCTGAGAAGATGGCCATTCAGAAGGATTTGCCGCAGGATGATGAACGTGAGTCCCCTGAACAGGTGGGTTACAACATTGCCCAGGGAACAATCAAGGACATGGCCTACCTGGGGAGCCTGACGACGTACCACGTGCAGCTGGACACGGGTGGCGCCATCGTCAAGGTTACCCACACCAACGCCGCGCGCCGGGATGCCAGCCTGCTGACCTGGGGTGACAAGGTGTATGTGTGGTGGTGCGGCAGTGACATTGTGTTGTTAACGACCTGAGTACGACATGGCTGCGATTGCATCACCGGGGTCATTGCTGTACGACAAGCTTACAGGTTCATGGGGTAGGGCGGCGCTGATTGGCGTGCCTATGCTGTTCCTGCTGGCTTTTTTCCTGTTGCCTTTTCTGGTGGTTTTCAAGATCAGCGTGTCCGAAATGGACAACGTGGTGTTCAAGGATTTGTTTGTCTGGGCCGACGGTATCCTGCAGCTCAAAATCAAGCTGGGCAACTACATATTCATTGCACTCGATGACCTGTACTTCCAGACCTACATCAGCTCCGTAAAGTTCGCCGCAATCACCACGGTGATTTGCCTGCTGATTGCTTACCCTTTTGCCTATTTCATGGCACGCAGCCCAGCGGATAAACGTCCGGCCTTGCTCATGCTGGTGATGTTGCCGTTCTGGACCTCCTTTTTGCTGCGCGTTTACGCCTGGAAGATGCTGCTGGCTGACAGTGGTGTGTTCAACAACATCGCCCTTGGCTTGGGGTTGATTGGTGAACCTGTGAAGATGATGAACACCCCGTTTTCGTTGGTGTTGGGCATGGTCTACACCTATGTGCCCTTCATGATCCTGCCGCTGTATGCCAACCTGGTGAAGATGGATTTGCGCTTGCTCGAAGCCGCGCTGGATCTGGGCGCCACGCCCTGGCAGGCGTTCTGGCGCATCACCGTGCCCTTGTCCAAGAGCGGTATCATCGCCGGCTCCATGCTAGTGTTCATCCCCTGTGTGGGCGAGTTTGTGATTCCGGAACTGCTGGGTGGCCCACAGACGCTGATGATTGGGCGGGTCTTGTGGGACGAATTTTTCAGCAATAACGACTGGCCCATGGCCGCCACGGTGGCGGTGGTCATGGTGCTACTGATCATTGTCCCGCTGGCGATGTTCAACAAGTACCAGGCTGAAGGCGCGACAAGGGGCAAAGTATGAAGCTCAGCGCGGGCCGTGTCACGTCCAAAGTCTGGATGGCGGGCGTGTTCTTCTTTTTATACCTGCCCATCGTGACGCTGGTGGTGCTGAGCTTTAACGCCAGCCCGATGGTCACCAGCTGGGGCGGCTGGTCTTTGCGCTGGTATGCCGCACTGGTCAATGACGTTGAAATCATTGCCGGGTTCAAGCTGTCACTTGAGATCGCATTTTTGACTGCTTGCGGCTCGGTGGTTCTTGGCACACTGGCGGCCTTGTCGCTGACCCGATTCAAGCGGTTTCCTGGTCGAACCCTGTTTGCCGGCATGGTCAATTCGCCTTTGGTGATGCCTGAAGTCATTATTGGTTTGTCGCTTTTGCTGATGCTGGTGTCGGTACAACGTGCCTTTGGTTTTCCGGATCGTGGCGTCATGACAATCTGGTTTGGCCACACCTTGTTGGGTATGGCCTATGCCACAGTGGTGGTGCAGTCGCGCCTGCAAGAGATGAGCCCACAGCTTGAAGAAGCCGCGCAGGATCTGGGTTGTCGACCTCTGCAGGTTTTCTTCCTGGTAACGTTGCCATTGATTTCGCAGGCCATTGCCTCGGCATGGTTGCTGACCTTCACCTTGTCGCTGGACGACGTGGTGCTGTCTGCCTTTTTGTCTGGCCCCGGTTCTACCACCATGCCGATTGTGATTTTCAGTCGCGCCCGCTTGGGTCTAAGCCCTAGTGTTAACAGTGTGGCAACGCTCACGGTCGCTGTGGTCGGCATTGGTGTCTTGCTGGCCAGCCTGTGGATTGCACGTGAAGAGCGCAGGCGAGCCCGAGAAATGTCTGCCGCCTACAAGGCATCTGGCAATTGAAATTGAAAATTTAAACCCTGTCCCAACTGAAACGGAGAAGCTGATGAAACTCAACAAGAAACTACTCGTGGTGGCTTTGGCAAGCGCGTTGCCCTGGATGAGCGCCTACGCGCAATCACCCGCTGATTTGCAAAAGGAGATTGAGGTCCTGAAGGGTCAGCTCAAAATGCTGTCAGAGAAAATTGAGGCCATGAGCGCCAAGTCTGAGCCGACAGCGATTGCCCAACAGGTGACACGTCTGGAGCAGAAAATGGATCTGGCTGAAGAGGATGCGATCAAAGCTGGTTTTAAAGGGCTGAAGGTCAAGGGCACGATGGAACTCGCCTATTTGAACGATTCAACTTCGGCCACAGCCGGCTTTGACAAATCCACGGGCAACGGTGGCTATGGTGCTGCGATGTTGGAATTGACGAAGGAGCCTGATGCAGGTATTGGTTGGACCTTGCGGATCATCCCGTTGAATGCGGGTTCGAAAGTACATGAGGCATCAGTCGCCGTACCAATCGGCGACCATGGCGCAAAGCTGATTGCTGGTCTGACGCCTGATTGGTCGGGCTACGAATACTCCATGGGCCATCAAAACCCGTTGATCACCAACAACCTGCTTTACTCCAACGCGGCATCCAATTACATGGGTGTAGGCATGTCTTACGATTTAGGCGGTGGTTGGACAGGCAAATGGATGGTGGGTCAGGTGGACGGCGTGATGACTCGTCGGGCGCCAGGTTTTACCTACCGCGGCGACTATTCCATGGGTGAATACAGTGGTATTGGGTTCTCGGGCGTTCACGTTCGGACCAATGATGAGTCAGTGAGTCCTGGCACCAATGCTGATTTGATGGAAATCGATGGTTATTACTCACGTGGTGACTTGTCGCTACAAGGGCAGGTCAGTGTCGGTAGGTTGATTGGTGGTGCAATGGACGGTTCCGGTAATGATGGCAAATGGGTGGGTATTTCTGGTTTTGCGGGCTATAAGTTGACCCCCCGTTTGCAGGCGATTGCCCGTTTCGATTACGTCAACAACCAAAACAATGGCGGCGGTGTTTATTACGACAACGGGGGCTATGGACCAGAGCTTGATAACACGGGTGCGATCATTGACCCAACGGTCGGCGCCAATCGTTACGCGCTTTCACTTGGTACCAACTATGCTATCAATGCCAATACTGCCTGGAAGACAGAGTTGCGGTTGGATCGTTCATCAGGCTACAACTTTTTGGAAGCTGATGGGGTGACCGCTACACAGAGCAAGACCACGATTGGTACCTCCATCGTTGTATCGTTCTAATTCCTAACTGCGCTTTCTTGGAATCGCGGGGCTCGCAGCAATGCGGCCCCGTTTGCATTTTTGACTGCCGAAGGTGCCACTTTTAAACACCGGCAGCAATCCACTTCAGACAAGGTCCACCATGAATTTGACATCGCAACCTACGCCTCATTTCGATGGCCGGGCATTTGTAAATGGCCAGCGGACCGACGCTCTCAGCGGTCAGACTTTTGACTGTATTTCTCCGGTGGATGGTCGCTTGCTGACCCAGGTGGCGCGTTGTGCTCAAGCGGATGTGGATGCGGCAGTTCAGGCAGCCCGCAACGCATTTGAAGACCGACGCTGGAGCGGTTTTGCGCCTGCCGCACGCAAGCGGGTCATGATCAAGTTTGCCGATCAACTGTTGGCCCATGCCGACGAACTGGCGATGATGGAAACGCTGGACATGGGCAAGCCCATCAAATATTCACGTGCCGTGGATGTCAACAGTGCGGCCAATTGCATCCGCTGGTACGGCGAAGCGGTCGACAAGGTGTATGACGAAATCGCGCCGACTGCCAGCACCGCCTTGGCTTTGATCACCCGCGAACCGATGGGCGTGGTGGGTGTCATCGTGCCCTGGAACTATCCCATGATCATGGCTGCCTGGAAGATTGCTCCGGCACTGGCTGCGGGGAATTCGGTGGTGCTCAAGCCTAGCGAAAAGTCGCCATTGACCGCGCTCAGGTTGGCCGAACTGGCGATTGAGGCTGGCATTCCGCCAGGCGTGTTTAACGTGATACCAGGTTTTGGCCCAGAGGCGGGTTCGCCGCTGGCGCTGCACATGGATGTCGATTGCATTGCTTTCACCGGTTCAACCCGGGTTGGCAAGCAAATTCACATCATGGCGGGCCAGAGCAATCTGAAACGCGCCTGGACCGAACTCGGTGGTAAATCTCCGAACATCGTGTTTGCTGATTGCCCGAATCTCGACAAAGCCGTGGAAGCTGCCGTGGGAAGCATTTTCTTTAACCAGGGGGAAAGCTGCAACGCACCGTCACGCCTTTTTGTCGAGGCCAGCATCAAGGAGCAATTTCTTGAGAGAGCGCTGGCGCTGGTACCGGGCTACGCGCCAGGCAATCCGCTTGACCCGGCGACCGTGATGGGTGCGATCGTTGACCAAACACAGATGAATTCGGTCTTGCGCTTTATTGAAAGCGGCAAGAGCGAAGGGGCCAAGTTGCTGGCGGGGGGTGAGCAGGCGCTGCGTGAGACGGGTGGTTGCTATGTTCAGCCGACCATTTTTGACGGCGTCAACAATGACATGACCATTGCACGTGAAGAAATTTTTGGTCCGGTTCTGTCGGTGCTTTCTTTCACTGATGCGGCCGATGTCGTGCGGCAGGCCAATCAAAGCGTTTACGGACTGCAAGCGGCTGTCTGGACCCGCGACATCAACAAGGCGCATGGTGTAGCCCGCGCACTGCGCGCCGGAACGGTGCACGTAAATCAGTATGATGAAGACGACATCACCGTTCCGTTTGGTGGTTTTAAACAAAGCGGGGTAGGGCGCGACAAGTCACTACACGCT
Source organism: Comamonadaceae bacterium (assembly GCA_037141865.1). Classification (GTDB taxonomy): domain Bacteria; phylum Pseudomonadota; class Gammaproteobacteria; order Burkholderiales; family Burkholderiaceae_C; genus Rhodoferax. The sequence continues at coordinate 24,297 of JBAXBQ010000011.1, forward strand.
TTCGACAAATACACTGAAACCAAAACGACCTGGATTCGAATCGACAGCCCGGTTTGAAATCAACTGTCTTAATGTTTGATTGGAGATTTTGCTATGAATGCCGTTATGAAAAATGAAACTTTGCCATCCAATGCCGAATGGCACCAGCGTCGCCTTGCAGCGACACCGCGCGGCGTTGCCGTGATGGGCGACTTCTTCATTGACCACGCCAAGAATGCCGAGTTCTGGGACATTGAGGGACGTCGATTTATCGATTTTGCCGGAGGTATCGCCGTGCTCAATACCGGCCATTGCCACCCAAAAATTCAGGCTGCCATCGCAGCACAACTGCAGCGCTTTACACACAGTTGTTATCAGGTGGTTCCGTATACCGAATACGTCTCTTTAGCCGAACGTCTCATTGCAATCACGCCGATTGACGGACCCAAGAAGGCTGCATTTTTTTCCACCGGCGCCGAAGCCATCGAGAACGCCATCAAGATTGCCAGAGTGTCGACCGGACGTGGCGGCGTCATCGCTTTTGGTGGCGCTTTTCATGGACGCAGCCTGTTTGCAGTTTCCCTCACAGGCAAGGTGCAGCCCTACAAGGCAGGCTTTGGCCCGTTCCCACCCGAAATCTACCATTTGCCGTTCCCTTGCCACTGCGCCTCGCTGGAGGCTACCCAGCATGCGATGGAGCAGTTATTCAAGTGCGACATCGAACCCTCGCGCGTGGCGGCCATCGTGTTCGAGCCGGTGCAAGGCGAAGGTGGCTTTAACGTCATCCAAAAGGATGCTGTCAAGTGGCTGCGTGAGCTGTGCGATCTGCATGGAATTGTGCTTATTGCCGATGAGGTGCAGACCGGTTTTGCGCGCACCGGCAAGATGTTTGCGATGGAGCACTATGGCGTGTCGCCAGACTTGATGACCATGGCCAAAAGTATGGCCGGCGGTACCACCCTGTCTGCGGTAGTGGGCAAGACTTCGATCATGGATGCACCGGCACCCGGCGGCTTGGGTGGAACCTATGCCGGCAACCCGCTGGCGATTGCTGCTGCGCATGCAGTGCTGGACATCATGCGCGAAGAAAAGCTGGTGGAGCGTGCCAATGTGCTTGGCACACGGCTGATGGAGCGTCTCAAGAGGCTGCAGCTCAGCAACAAGTCCATTGCCGATGTGCGCGGTTTGGGCGCCATGATTGCCTGTGAATTCGTAAACCCCCAGACCGGTGCGCCGGATGCAGATCGCACTAAGCAGGTTCAGCAGGCAGCGCTCAAGAAAGGTTTGTTGCTGTTGACCTGTGGTGTCTATGGCAATGTGTTGCGCTTCCTGTTCCCGTTGACGATTGAGGACAATGTCTTCGATGAAGCTTTGATCATTCTTGACGAAGTCGTTGGTGCATGAAAGATGGGAATGTCCATTGAGTCAACCATTGATGCGCTGGCTGCGAAGGGAATACACAGCGTTTTAACGCAGTTTTCCGATATTCATGGTGTGGCAAAAGGCAAGCTGGTTCCATTGCAGAACCTGCGTGAATGGGTCGAGACTGGCGCCGGTTTTGCCGGACCCAGCATTTGGGGCACCGGCTTGGGGCGCTTTGGCAAACGCAGCGAGTATTTCGCCAGGGTTCAGATCGAATCTCTGCGGCCTCTTCCATTCATGCCGGGTGTTGCGCATGCCGTCTGCGATGGCTATGCCGGTGGCGAGGCGTTAGCCACTTGTTCCAGGCAACTGCTCAAGCGGCAAGTGGAGCGTCTGCGTGATCGAGGCTGGACTTTGTGGGTGGGTATTGAACCTGAGTTTTTCTTGCTGAAGCAAGATGAAACGGGGTGCTGGCGAGGGGCCGACGACCATGATCAACTCGACAAGCCTTCCTATGATTTGAAATCTATCCATCGCAATCAAGGGTTTCTGGACGACATGCGTCTGGCGCTCACCGAGTTGGACTTTGACCTGCAGCAGATGGATCACGAGGACGCTTGTGGTCAATATGAAATCAATTACCGCTTTGACGACGCACTGGCAGCCGCCGACCGCTATATGCTTTTCAAGATGACGGCCCATGCTGTGGCGCGAAAAAATGGCATGACGTTCAGTTGCATGCCCAAACCATTTGCCAATGCACCGGGCAGCGGCTTGCACTTTCATTTGAGTGTGACTGATGCGCAAGGTAAGGCAATATTCACCAATGCTCTGGATCCATTGGGATTGAGCACGCCGGGCTACAACTTTGTGGCAGGCCTGTTGCACCACGCCGATGGCTTGAGCGCTTTGTGCGCGCCGACGGTGAACAGTTATAAGCGACTGGCTTGCAGCACCAGCGCATCCGGCACCACCTGGTCGCCCGTATGGAAGAGCTATGGGGACAACAATCGAACTTGCCTGGTGCGCACTGTCGCCGGGCGTATTGAATGGCGCTTGCCCGACCCTTCTTGCAACGTCTATGCCGCTATTGCTGCCACCTTGGCTGCCGGCCTGAACGGCATTGAGCAGTCGATGACGCCGCCACCTGCCTGTGATATTGATTTATATGAGCAGCATTCGATTGGCGCCTCTATGCCCGGGCGTTTGCCGCGTGACCTGAGTGCTGCCGTCGAGGCTCTGGCGGTTGATCATGCCCTGATGATCGCTGTGGGTGACGCGTTCTGCACAGAGTTCATCAAACTCAAGCGAATCGAGTGGAACGAGTACAGCCAGCAAGTCAGTGATTGGGAGATGCAACGCTACGCCAATTTATTCTGAGGTTTCATAATGCGAAAACCATTTGTCATTTTGTAAAAACCAGCAATGCTGCGTTGCATCAATTTCTTTCAAGTGAGAGTAGTTGATTTCATATCATGAAGTGTGTGATCTAAGCTATTGATTTAATTCATTTTAATTTAGTCTTCTATAAGACATAAGATTCACTTCAAGTCTTATACAAGACCTAGAATTACTCCATCGGCACCGGACTTGCTAGCTACCCGGTGACGACTGTTTTAACCAACTTTAGGAGTGATTCCATGCCCCAAACCATCACCGAACAATTGAGCCGTGAACAGCAAATCGCTGCGCTGGAAAAGGATTGGGCCAGCAACCCTCGCTGGAAGGGTGTCAAACGCGGTTACAGCGCCGCAGACGTGGTTCGACTGCGTGGTTCTTTTCCGATCGAGCACACGCTGGCCCGTCGCGGTGCCGAAAAGCTGTGGGATCTTCTTCACACCGAACCCTACGTCAACTGCCTCGGTGCGTTGACCGGTGGCCAGGCGATGCAACAGGTCAAGGCGGGTGTGAAGGCGATCTACCTGTCGGGCTGGCAAGTCGCGGCTGACAACAATTCATCGGCCTCAATGTACCCGGACCAATCGCTTTACTCGGTAGATTCAGTGCCCAAGGTCGTGGAACGCATCAACAATACATTCCGCCGCGCTGACGAAATCCAGCATTCCAAAGGCATTGACGCAGGTGATGTCGGCTACATCGACAACTTTGCACCCATCGTCGCCGATGCCGAAGCCGGTTTTGGTGGTGTGCTGAACGCGTTTGAGTTGATGAAGAACATGATCAAGGCCGGTGCGGCCGGCGTGCATTGGGAAGACCAGTTGGCTTCGGTCAAGAAGTGCGGCCATATGGGTGGCAAGGTGTTGGTGCCGACGGCCGAAGCCTGCCAGAAGCTGATCGCTGCACGCATGGCCGCCGACGTTTGCGGCGTGCCTACTTTAGTGATTGCGCGCACCGATGCTGAAGCGGCCGATCTGTTGACCAGCGACTACGACGAGAATGACAAGCCGTTTCTGACCGGTCAGCGCACGGCTGAAGGGTTTTACAAAACCCGCAAGGGTCTGGACCAGGCCATCTCACGCGCTGTCGCCTACGCCGACTACGCTGACCTTGTGTGGTGCGAAACCGGCACGCCCGATTTGGAGTTTGCGCGCAAATTTGCCGAAGCCGTGCGCAAGGCACACCCCGGCAAGATGATGGCCTACAACTGCTCGCCATCATTCAACTGGAAGAAAAACCTGGACGATGCCACCATTGCCAAGTTCCAGAAGGAACTCGGTGCCATGGGTTACAAGTATCAGTTCATCACGCTGGCGGGCATTCACTCGATGTGGTTTCACATGTTCGACCTGGCGCAAGACTATGTCCAACGCGGCATGACAGCCTATGTGGAAAGACTGCAGGAGCCCGAATTCGCGGCCCGGGACCGTGGCTACACCTTTGTGTCGCACCAGCAGGAGGTTGGCACGGGTTACTTTGACGAGGTGACCACCGCGATCCAGGGTGGCAAGTCCAGCGTCACCGCGCTGACCGGCTCCACTGAAGAAGAACAGTTTCACTGACCTTCCTGACCCGGTTGGTGCAGCGTAAAATTATGCTGTTCCGGCTTTCAGTCCCTATAGCGCGGCTTGTCCGCGCTTTTTTATTCATTTGCAAACCATGATTCAAATCACGCTCCCTGACGGCTCCAAACGCGACTATGCCGGGCCGGTGACGGTGGCCGATGTAGCGGCCTCCATCGGTGCCGGTCTGGCCAAGGCGGCACTGGCTGGCAAGATTGGCGGTAAGGTAGTTGACACCAGCTTTTTGATTGAATCGAACAGCTCCTTGTCCATCGTCACGGCCAAAGACGTCGATGGTCTGGAAATCATTCGGCATTCGACGGCACACTTGCTGGCCTATGCGGTGAAAGAACTTTTTCCAGATGCTCAGGTCACCATCGGTCCGGTAATTGAAAACGGTTTTTTCTACGACTTTTCCTACAAACGACCCTTCACGCTGGAAGATTTGGCGACCATCGAAAAGAAGATGCTTGAACTCGCATCGAACGATGAACCGGTGACACGGCGAGTGTTGCCGCGCGATGAGGCGGTCGCTTTTTTCAAGAGTCTGGGCGAGCACTACAAGGCCGAAATTATTGCCAGCATTCCGGCCACCGAAGATGTGTCCCTGTACCGAGAAGGCAAGTTCGAAGATCTGTGTCGTGGGCCGCACGTGCCCAGCACTGGCAAGCTGAAGTTCTTCAAGCTGATGAAACTGGCTGGTGCCTATTGGCGTGGCGATCATCACAACGAAATGCTGCAGCGAATTTACGGTACCGCCTGGGCCACCAAGGACGAGTTGCAACAGCACTTGACGATGCTCGAAGAAGCAGAAAAGCGCGATCACCGCAAACTCGGACGTGAACTCGATTTGTTTCATATCGACGACCATGCACCAGGTCTGGTGTTCTGGCATCCCAAAGGCTGGACGTTGTGGCAGGGGGTTGAGCAGTACATGCGCCAGGTCTACCGCGACAACGGCTATCAGGAAGTCAAGGGCCCGCAGATTCTCGATAAATCCTTGTGGGAGAAAACCGGTCATTGGGAGAAGTACCGCGAGAATATGTTCACCACGGAGTCGGAAAAACGTGAATACGCATTGAAACCGATGAACTGTCCGGGTCATATTCTGATCTTCAAGCAGGGCATCAAAAGCTACCGTGATTTGCCGCTGCGCTACGGTGAGTTCGGCCAGTGTCACCGCAACGAGCCTTCGGGCGGGTTGCACGGGATCATGCGGGTGCGTGGCTTCACGCAGGACGACGGTCACATTTTTTGTACCGAAGATCAGATTCTGCAAGAGTGTGTCGATTACACCGCCCTACTGCAAAAGGTCTACGCCGATTTTGGTTTCAAGAACATCATTTACAAGATTGCGACGCGTCCGGATAAACGCATTGGGTCCGACGAGAGCTGGGACAAGGCGGAGCATGCGTTGATGGAAAGTTTGCGCGCGTCAGGCTGTGAATTTGAAATCACACCGGGCGAGGGCGCCTTTTACGGGCCGAAGATTGAATACACCTTGAAGGATGCCATCGGTCGCCAATGGCAATGCGGCACCATGCAGGTAGATTTTTTCATGACCGAAAGGCTGGACGCCGAGTATGTTGGAGAGGACGGTGCAAGGCATCGCCCAGTGATGCTGCATCGTGCCATTGTGGGAAGTCTGGAGCGTTTCATCGGAATTCTGATCGAGGAAAGTGCTGGCGCGTTGCCGACCTGGCTGGCACCCGTGCAGCTTGCGGTGCTCAATATCACCGACGCGCAAGCTGATTATTGTCGTGAAATTGTCGAAAAATTAAAAAAATCATTGCCAAATCAAGAGCTTAGGGTAGTGACTGATCTGCGCAATGAGAAAATTACGTATAAAATACGAGAGCATTCAATGCAGAAGCTACCCTACATACTTGTCGTTGGAGACAAAGAGAAGGCAGCTGGTACCGTTGCAGTGCGCGCCCGGGGTGGTCTAGATCTCGGTGTGATGTCCCTCGATGCATTCGTGCAAATAGTCGCAGCCGATATCACTAACAAGTCTGTTGTCTGAGCTGTTTTTGAGCAAGATTGCAGGTTGTCCGCGTGTGCGAATCGGTTGTAGCTACGATTTTCGTAGCGGAATTTGAAAAGGATTAAGCCATCGCTACTGAATTTCGTGACCGCCGTCACCGCGAAGAACGCAAACACCGCCTGAACCGGGAAATCATGGCCCCGGAAGTTCGACTCTCGGGAGTCGAAAATGAGCCACTGGGAGTGGTTAGTCTGATGGAAGCGCTACGCATGGCGGGCGATCTGGATGTGGACCTGGTAGAGATTTCTGCTACTGCGGTTCCACCGGTTTGTCGTTTGATGGACTACGGTAAGTTCAAGTACCAGGAACAAAAAAAGGCGGCTGAAGCGAAGGCCAAGCAGACGGTTATCGAGATCAAAGAGATCAAGTTCCGTCCAGGTACTGATGACGGCGACTACAACATCAAGATGCGCAATATCAAGCGCTTTTTGGCTGAAGGTGACAAGTGCAAGATCACGCTTCGATTTCGGGGACGCGAGATTACGCACCAGGAAATTGGCATGGCTTTGCTTAATCGTATTCGCACCGAGTTGGGTGATTTGATCTTGATTGAGCAGTTTCCGAAGCTCGAAGGGCGTCAGATGATCATGATGATTGCGCCTGGCAAGAAGAAGATTGCAACCAAGCCGGTGGTAGACACCGCAACGGCAACGATGTCGTAGGAGTTTGTGGTTCACGGATCCTAGTGACTGGTGAACTGTAGAAAAGGTGGCAGGGTAATACCTGCCAGCTAAAAGTGGCTCGGGGCCAACAAGGCTGCAAATAGTTTGCAGACGCCTCACGAGCACAATGAAGAAGGAGCATGTATATGCCCAAAATGAAGACCAAAAGCGCGGCGAAGAAACGCTTCCGCGTCCGTCCAGGTGGTACCGTCAAACGCGGCCAAGCCTTCAAGCGTCACATTCTGACCAAGAAGACCACCAAAAATAAACGTCACTTGCGTGGTCCTACAGCTGTTCATGAGTCCAATATGGGCCACATGTCACAGATGTTGCCAGGCCGTGGTATTTAATTAACGACGAACAAGGAGTAATCACATGCCTCGCGTCAAACGTGGTGTAACGGCTCACGCCCGCCATAAAAAAGTTTTAGCCCTTGCAAAAGGTTTCCGTGGTCGCCGCGGTAATGTCTTCCGCGTCGCCAAAGAAGCGGTAATGAAGGCCGGGCAATATGCCTACCGTGACCGCCGTACCAAAAAGCGTGTCTTCCGTCAGTTGTGGATTGCCCGTATCAATGCCGCTGCTCGTCAGTGCGGCATGACCTACAGTCAGTTTGCCAACGGTCTGAAAAAAGCGAACATCGAGATCGACCGCAAGGTTTTGTCTGATATCGCGGTGCATGACATGGCAGCCTTTGCCGGCATCGTGGAGCAGGTCAAGGCCAAGCTGGCCGCCTGAGATCAGGCCGGTTCGTTATTCTTTGAATAGCGCACTGTGCAAAAGAAATGAGGGCTAGAGCTTGAAAGTGCGCTAGCCCTTTTTCAATACAAATGCAGCTTCAGAGGTCACTGACTTGTATTGGCTACGACCAACATGCTAGGCAAATGTGAGTCTGCGCTGAAACTTCGTTTTCAAGTTATGTCGAAACTACAAAAGAATTTATGAACGAGTTGAAGATCGTTGTTGACAGCGCCAAAGCAGCTTTTGAGCAGGCTGGCACACCGGCAGACCTGGAAAACGCAAAGGCGTCGTTTCTGGGTAAATCGGGCCGTGTCACTGAGCTGATGAAAGGGCTGGCCACCTTGCCGGTGGACGAAAAGAAGTCGAGTGGCGCAGCAATCAACCTCGCCAAGCAAGCCATTGAAGCTGCCCTGAATCAGCGCCGCCGGGCTCTCGCCGATAGCGAACTACAGACACAGTTACGGGCCGAAGCACTGGACGTGACATTGCCGGGTCGCCAGCGTGGGCCGGGTGGTTTGCACCCGGTTTCCATCACCCTGGAACGTATTGAGATGATCTTTGGTTCGATGGGCTTTGAGGTAGCGCAAGGCCCCGAGATTGAAACTGACTGGTTTAACTTCACCGCCCTGAATACGCCTGAGGATCACCCGGCGCGTTCGATGCACGACACCTTTTATGTCGAGGGCGGCTCGGCTGCAGCACCCAATTTGCTGCGAACACATACCAGCCCCATGCAGATCCGCTATGCGGTGCAGCACGTCAAAAAATATCGTGCGGGCATGGGCGATGGACAACACAGTGGCAGTCTTTTTTCTGGTTCCATGCCGGAGATTCGGGTCATTGCGCCGGGGCGGACTTACCGCGTTGACAGCGATGCCACCCATTCCCCCATGTTCCACCAGTGCGAAGGCTTGTGGATTGGTGAGAACGTCAGCTTTAAGGATCTGAAGTATGTTTTTACCGATTTCTGCCGGACTTTCTTTGAGTCAGCTGATCTGGTACTGCGATTCCGTCCAAGTTTTTTCCCGTTCACCGAGCCGAGTGCTGAAATCGATATTCAATTCCAGAGAGGTCCGCTTGCAGGACGCTGGCTGGAAGTAGCGGGTTCCGGACAAGTGCATCCCAATGTGGTGCGCAACATGGGGTTGGACCCCGAGAAGTTCATCGGATTTGCCTTTGGCATGGGGCCGGATCGGCTCACCATGTTGCGCTACGGTGTGAATGATCTGCGCCTGTTTTTTGATGGTGATATTCGCTTTTTGTCCCAGTTTCAATGACAACATCCCATTGGAATGATTTTGCCGGACGGACCGTCGCACGACACCTGCAAACCTGCACCTAACTGACCCAACACTATGCAATTCCCTGAATCCTGGCTGCGCGAATTCTGCAACCCGCCGCTGTCCACTCAACAATTGGCCGAGACGCTCACCATGGCAGGTCTCGAGGTTGAGGGGCTCCAACCTGTTGCTCCTGCATTTAGCAAAGTCGTTGTCGGTGAAATCAAGGAAGCTGTGCAGCACCCCAACGCAGATCGCCTCCGTGTCTGCAAGGTGGATGTAGGACAGGCAGACCTGCTTGATATTGTTTGTGGCGCTCCCAATGCCCGTGTCGGTATCAAAGTGCCCGTCGCCCTGGTCGGTGCCGAATTGCCGCCCGGCGAAGACGGGCAACCTTTCTTGATTAAAGTCGGCAAACTTCGTGGGGTCGAGAGCCAGGGCATGCTTTGTTCGGCTCGCGAGCTCAAGTTGTCAGGCGATCACGCAGGCTTACTGGAACTGGCCAGCAATGCACCGGTCGGAAAAGACATTCGCCAGCATTTGGATCTGGATGACACCTTGTTCACCCTCAAATTGACGCCCAATCTGGCTCACTGTCTGAGCGTGTTTGGCGTCGCGCGCGAAGTTGCAGCTCTGACTGGCTCGCCGCTGAGAGAACCCATTTTCCCCGCCGCTCATGTTGACAGTACAGAAAAGCTTCCGGTGACGGTGACGGTAACGGCTGCTGACCTGTGTGGTCGATTTTCCGGCCGCATTGTGCGCCACCTTAACACCCGGGCGCCCACGCCGCACTGGATGGTGGACCGCTTGGCGCGCTGTGGTCAGCGCAGTGTCTCGGCACTGGTGGACATCTCCAACTATGTGATGTTCGAGTTCGGCCGTCCCTCCCATATTTTTGATCTGGACAAAATTCACGGTGGCCTGGAAGTGCGTTGGGGCCTGCCCGGTGAACAACTCAAACTTCTCAACGGCAGTACTGTCACAGTGGACGAGAAAGTGGGTGTGATTGCCGATGCGCAGCAGGTAGAGTCGCTCGCTGGCATCATGGGCGGTGACGCCACCGCCGTCTCCGACGCCACGCAACACATTTATTTGGAGGCTGCCTTCTGGTGGCCCCAGGCGATTGCTGGACGCTCACGGCGCTTCAACTTCTCGACTGACGCCGGCCACCGTTTTGAGCGCGGGGTAGACCCCAGCCAGACCGTCGAGCACATCGAGCGCATCACGCAACTGATCATTGATGTTTGTGGAACAGCCACAACGGCTTGCGGCCCGATTGATGATTTGCAGGTCAACATGCCTCTTGCCACAACAGTGAGTCTGCGTGTGGCACGTGCCAGCAAAGTCATCGGAATGCCGTTGTCACAGGCGCAATGTGTTGACGCGCTGGCCCGCTTGCGGTTGCCTGTTACACAAAGTGACGGTGTCGTCACAGTGACACCGCCGACATACCGTTTTGATCTCCAAATTGAAGAAGATTTGATTGAGGAGGTGGTCCGCATGGTGGGCTACAACAAGCTGCCGCAGACGCCACCGCTGGCACCAATTACCGCCAAAATTCGTCCTGAGGCGCAACGCAGTCCATTTGATCTTCGCCGTGCCTTGGCTGGTCTGGGATATCAGGAGACCATCAACTTTAGTTTTGTTGACGAACGCTGGGAGCATGAACTCAGCGGCAACCCCGATCCCATCAAACTGCTTAACCCAATAGCCAGCCAGATGAGTGTGATGCGTTCGTCTTTGCTGGGCTCGCTGCTACAGGTTCTGAAGTTCAATCTGGACCGCAAAACCCAGCGCGTGCGCGTATTCGAACTTGGACGGGTCTTTTTGCGCGATGCTGCGGTAAGAAATACCGACGCCACCGTTGAGGGTTTTCATCAGCCCATGCGCGTCGCTGGTATGGTGAGTGGCAGCGCCGACACGCTCCAGTGGGGAATTAAAGAAAGAGGAGCCGACTTTTTTGACGTGAAGGGTGACGTGGAAGCTTTGTTGGCGCCCCGTAGACTCACTTTTGTTTTGGCCGAGCATCCTGCCATGCATCCCGGGCGCAGCGCCCGTGTTTTGCTACAGGATGTTGCAATTGGCTTCATCGGGGAATTGCATCCTAAATGGCGTCATGCGTACGGTTTGGCACAAGCTCCCGTCATGTTTGAATTGGAACTTGATGCCGCGCTGCAACGTGAAGTGCCGCTGTTCAAGCCTGTGTCCAAGCATCAGGCGGTGGAGCGGGACATTGCATTCGTGGTTCATGAAAAAGTCACTCATGCAGCACTGATGGTCGCTGTTTGGGCTGCGCCCACTGGCGGTCTGTTGCGCGATGCGAATCTGTTTGATATCTACCGACCATCGGCAGCCAGAGAGTCGGACACCGCAGCGGTAGCAACCTTTGAGAAAAGCATGGCAGTACGGCTCACACTCAACAGCGAAGAGGCAACCTTGACAGAAGAACAAATCGACACCGCGGTGAAGGCTGTGCTGTCTTCGGTAGAGAGCATGCTGGGTGCCCGTCGTCGTGCCTGAGCCCTTTATCATCTGGTCAAATGCGAAAAGAGGATGGAATGAATATTTCGGTTGAAACTCTGGAGACTGGTGCGCTCACCAAAGCGCTATTGGCTGAACTGTTGTTTGAGCAAATCGGACTCAACAAGCGCGAGTCGAAAGACATGATTGATGCTTTTTTTGACTTGGTCACTGACGGTCTGGTTGATGGCGATGACGTCAAAATCTCGGGTTTCGGAAATTTTCAGATCCGAACCAAGGCGCCGCGCCCAGGGCGCAACCCCCGAACTGGCGAGGCGATCCCAATTCAGGCACGGCGCGTGGTAACTTTTCATGCCAGCCACAAACTCAAAGAGCAAATTCAAGGTCAGGACCGGTAGCGCTGACCGATTTGGCGCAGGCTTTTTTCATCAATTGATGTTCCTTGTGTCATTGCGGCTTTACACACCGTAGTGACTTAGAGTAATCTCAAAGCTTTATCTCCTATGGCATTGATTTAAATGGAGAAAGCCCTCCCTCCCATACCTGCCAAGCGTTACTTCACGATCGGTGAAGTCGGCGATTTGTGTGGCGTTAAACCTCACGTGCTCCGCTATTGGGAGCAGGAATTCACGCAACTGCGGCCCATGAAGCGGCGTGGCAATCGGCGCTACTATCAGCATCACGAAGTTTTGATGATTCGTCGTATTCGCGATTTGCTTTACGACCAAGGTTTTACCATTAGCGGCGCGCGCAACAAAATGCAGGAAATTTTGCAAGCCGAACGTGATAAAAAGCGCAATGGGGAAGTTTTGCTGGAGGGTGTCGAAGTCATCGAAATCAGCGATTCTGATATGAATGATTTCGAACATGACCATCACGATTTGACCGACAAACATGCTTTTGACCGGTTGATGTTTGTGCGGCGTGAGTTGTTTGAAATTCGTACCCTACTCTCACTTTCTCACTGAAGTTTAGAAGTTTCTACGGGCTATAATTACCTCCATAGCCGGTGTGTGGCGCAGCCTGGTAGCGCACTTGCATGGGGTGCAAGGGGTCGAAGGTTCGAATCCTTTCACACCGACCATATGAATCAAGGACTTAGCTTCGAAATGGGCTAAGTCCTTTCTTCTTTGTGGCATTGGCGGTTGGCGGTCCGGTTTGGCAGTTGCAACCGCACCGGTGCATTGATCAAACCGCAGTCGTCGTCATCGGATGACGAAAATCGTCTCACATACATCAGCCGTTACATCGCATTTTTCAACACAAAGAAAAAACCCGACGATTTCTCGTAAGGGTGCTTGATTCGTTTGGATTTTTTGGCTCCTCGACCTGGGCTCGAACCAGGGACCTACGGATTAACAGCCCGTTAAATTCGATGGATTTTGAGCTGTTCATTTTGGAAAAACCCTTACAAATCAACAGCTTGTAAAGGTGATGCCAAAACCAAAAATCGGAAATTGGTGACCAGATAGTGACCAGATGCCATCCATTGACCACCTGAAGGACCGGAGGGGGACCGGAAAAAGCGTGCTTCCATCAGGCAGCAGCCCACACCATCATTGAACCTGCACCCATAGTCTCAGTGCTTGCTCGTGGTCGAATGAAAATTTCTACATCACGGTTCAACAACGTGATGCAGTGCAGAAGTCGCTCACTGGAAAAACGACTCAACTTGTAATTCTTCAGCTCGGATATGTGGGGTTGGGCTAATCCCAGTCGCTTGGCCGCAGCCGCTTGGGTGAGACCTTCAGCTTTTAGCAAATCATTCAAGCGTATTGCCAATTGCACTCGAAGCTGACGCTCTTCAGGGTCAGGAAGTCCCAAATCAACAAACACGTTGCCAAAGCCGACATCAACAGCATCAACTGTCTCAGTAGCGACAGGTTTTGTTTTAGCTTTCATGATGCTCCTTGTAATGTTGCTGAGCCACTTTGAGGCGCTCATGGATCAAATCAATATCACTTTGGGCAGTGCGGATGCCACTGGGTGACTTCTTCTGGAAGCAATGCAATACGTAAACCGCTTTGGCAAATCGCACGGTGTAGACGGCACGATAGGTGTCACCCATATACTTTTCCACCAACTCCAAAACGCCCGAACCCTCACCCTTCCAGGGTTTGGCTTGCGCAGGTGTTGCACCCATTTGCACGGCACCCAAAGCGTAACCAAAGTCATCCACCACATCGGCGGACAATGCAATCAAGTCCTTTTTGGATGAGCCGATCCAGTGCAGAGGCTTTTCCTTAGGCGATACAGGCATGGGTGAATTATACCGTTTTAGGTATCTTTTCGCTTGTGAAAACTTTCAGAACCTCTGCGAAAGGTGGAAGATGGCACCCCTTGAGGGCGATTCATCAGTGGCACGGACAATCCCTCAGTCTTGTTTGTTTGGCAAGCTCAACGGACGAAAAAGCCCCGTATATGCTCAACAACACCTGACAGATCACTAGTTCCAACGCCGCAGGGTCTGACGGCAGACCGACTCTTATGTCTGAAGCAAAATATTTTGGAATCAGACCTTATCTATCATTTTGGTGAACTCCAGCGCGCGATCAGTACCAGGCTCCAGCAGAACGATTTGGGGCGATCTTCCAGGCAGACGGCGCACTGTGACAAGTCGGTGAGCCTGTAGCCTTCGAAGACCGTCATAACTGGCATCCCGCCTGACATTACCCTGCTCAAGCATTCGCCTCGTCAGCTTTATCGATGGATACGGTCGACTGGAGCACAGTGAGTGCAACAGCAGCGCAAGGTGAAGCCCCTTGCCAGGAATTGTTGAAGCCGCCACCAGTTAATCCGTGCAATACCAAGAAAGCAAGAGAGTCGCTTGGGACCGCTACGGTGAAATCCGATGTATTGCAGCGAGAACAATTAAAGCCATGGTTTGAGGCTATTCAAAAGATACCGAACCGGACAATTTCAGCCTACCTGCAAGTGGTTCTACTCACGGGTGCCAGGCCTGGTGAAATCATGGCCATGCGTTGGGACGATGTGAATACCGCTTGGAAGGGTATCAAAATCGGTGACAAGGTGGAAGGCGAACGCGAGATACCAGCAACCCCGTACGTGCTGCACCTTCTATCTGGATTGCCCAAGCGAACCAAGCGCGACAAGGTAACGGGCAGGGTGACGTCAAACCCATTTGTGTTTTCTAGTCCTGTTGGCAAGACCGGGTATATCAGCGAGCCTAACGATGTGCATAGGCGTGCTTGCAAGGTTGCCGGGGTGATACTTACCCGCCACGGCCTGCGCCGCTCATTCAAAAGCCTTACCGAGTGGCTAGAGGTTCCTGTGGGAGTGGTGGCACAGATACAAGGCCACAAACCCAGCGCCACGGCTGAGAAGCATTACACCGTGCGGCCGCTGGAATTGTTGCGTGTCCACCATGAAAAGATTGAAGCGTGGATACTGGAGCAGGCCGGGATCAAGTTTGACGCCAAAGCCGCGCCTGGTGCGCTGCGCGTGGTGGCTGGTTGACTTGTTGAATTGATGCCAATACAATAAATACGCAATGAAATTCACTTTTGACCCAGACAAGGACTCTGCCAACATTGCAAAACATGGCTTGTCGCTGGCTGATTCGCCGCTGGTGTTCAATGCGCCCAACAAGCTGACGCTGGAGAGCCCTAGAGACAACGAGGTCCGACTGATGGACGTTGCAATGGTGGAACTGGCAGGCGTGGTGCTGGTGCTGGTTTATGTGATGCGAGCCCCGGACGAAGTGCGAGCTATTTCATTGCGTCGGGCATCAAAACAGGAAAGGAAACTCTATGCCGAAAACAATCAATAAGCCCACTGGCACGGATTGGGCGCGAGTCAAACGGGAGGCCGCTGCCAATGCGCCGATACCCCACACCGCCGTCGATGGCCCGTATGACCCCAACAATGCCGCTGCCGTGGCTGCGTACTGGCGTAGCGCAACCGTCAAGCGTGGCAGGGGCAGGCCAGCCGTGGCAGTCAAGCGCCCGACCTTGAACATGCGCGTGGATGCCGAAGTGCTGGACGCATTCAAGGCAACCGGGCCGGGCTGGCAGACCCGCATCAATGCCGTGCTGCGTGATGCCGTGGCGCATGGTGTGCCTCAAGCGTAGAGCCGCGCCAGCGATGGCGCAAAAGTTTTGCCCCAGCTAGGCCCGCCTCGAAAACGGGTTGAAAAGCGGTTTCCCCTGACCGCCTGCTGGGGCTCCTGATCAGGGTGCATTTTTGGGGGTGCAAGGTGGAAAAGATTTTCAACAAAAAGCATGCTGAGGAAATACTCGCTCCATGTGACATTGCCGATTACATCAAGATCGATGAACGCGGCGTGTGGCCCAGCATCCCGCGCGACAATTTAGCGATGGATGAGGCAGATGCTGACGATCTTCGATGGACGCCCGCCCGAGTATTCAAATTCGACGGCAACAGTCCCGAAGCATCCGAGACACCATCAATACCGTTCCCATTTTCCGAGTGTGAGTTAGCCGCCTTCATGGTTGAAGGAATAGGCGCGAAATAAGATCGACGGTGGCGCGGGTCGCGGGCAATCGAGTCTCAGTCATCCACATTGAAAACTGTATGAGTGTGGTGAGCTCGAATGACGAGTGGTGTCAGGAGGAGTTCGGCCCGGATTTCATTCCTGCGGCCCCTGGTGTGCTAATTTGCCGACCCGATCAGTTTGAAAACGCTTCCACTTTTTTTAGACTGCTCGCTATGCACGGCGAGTTGAAACTCGCCTTTCTAGAGTCCCAGATTGAGTTTGCGCGCTCGATGGCTCTTTGCCAGGTGACCCTACTGAAATCTGATCAAGTACCCGCTTCAAGAGGTCTATCCGAGCCCCCTCAACTTTAGGCGTCAGGTCGAAAGAGTTTGAACCCGGCTTTGCGCTGGGTTTTTTTTGGCGCGCGAATGGTCTTGGATTCGGAAAATGCGCTTACATCCGCCCTTACATCGTAATTTTCCAGCACAAAGAAAAAGGCCTCACGCTATGTTTTATGTAGCAGTGAGGCCAATATCTGCCAGCCTTGTAGGTGGCTCCTCGACCTGGGCTCGAACCAGGGACCTACGGATTAACAGTCCGGCGCTCTACCAACTGAGCTATCGAGGAACAAGCCTTAGATTATAGCCTTGGTTTTCTGTCGTTTTGTGCCCTTGAAGACTGACCAAAATGCTTAAAAGCAAATCGTGGATGCTTCAAATTGAGTTCCACTGCGTATAGATCCATGCGCAAAGGGCGATACCTACCACCCACAGCAACCAGGTTGGCGAAACCGCATAGGGATACAACATCAGGACGACGCCGCCCCACGTGAGCGTGGCGCGTGAAGCTTTTCTGCCCCGACGAAAGGCAACATAGCCAATGATGCCAAAGAGAATTGCGCCGAGGATGTAGGCGGGGCTCGGCAATACAAGTCCGAGGGATTCAAGGTTACCAAGTTCATTCATGAAACAGGCTCACTCCATTTGTGTATGGCTGATGCGGCGGGCTCCGCAGTATCGCCGTCTTTACCAAAGACAGTCGGTCGTTGCCGAAATACATTTCGTCGAGGAAAATCGTTGAGGAGCCGAAACCGGCGCCAAAACCGCCACGCCGGATGACCTCTTCGGGGCTGGCTTTCAGCTGTTCCCTGATGGCGGGCTGCGCGATACCACCTGGAAATTCATGGCCATCCACGCCCACTTGGGTACATAAGTTTAAGAGCGCAGCGTCCTGCCAGATGACTTGCTCTCGCGACCAGCAGGCTTCAAACATGGCGATGGTAAGGTGCAGTCGGCTTCCTGGCGAATCGAGCCAGATGCAGTCACGAATGGCCTTGACGCTGGTCCTTGCCAACGGTGACAGTTGTCAGTTGGTGGTCCAGGTCAATCATGGAGTTCCTTGCGACTGAAGTGATGATATTCTGCAAGGATAATGACCGAGATAGTTACTGTCACGATGAATCCTGCAGTCGACATCGCCACATCGACACACCAGGTGCTGCCAACACACAAACTCCGATGCAGCGTCCCGCATCGACACCCGGGCGGCGGCGGTGTCAATGTCGCGCGCGTGGTGCACCGTCTGGCCGGCGATTGCGTGGCGCTTTACCCGGCAGGTGGCGATACCGGTGAACTGCTGCGCAAATTGCTGGACGAAGAGGGCGTCAACAGCCTGTGTGTCGGTATTGCCGGCGAAACCCGCGAGAACTTTTCAGTTCACGAAGCGTTGACCGGACGGGAGTTTCGATTTGTCTTGCCCGGCCCGGAACTGCTGCCAAGCGAGTGGCAGGCTTGTCTTGATCGCGTCGCCGCGCTGGTGGAAGTGCCGCGCTATCTGGTCGCCAGTGGCAGCTTGCCGCCCGGTGTTCCCAGCGATTTTTACGCGCGCATGATTCGCCAGGTAAAGCCGCTGGGTGTCAAGGTGGTGCTGGACAGTTCCGGGCTCGCTTTGGAGGCGGCACTGAAGGAGGGCGTTTACCTGGCGAAACCCAGCTTGCGGGAATTGCGCGATCTTTTTGGCCAAACACTTGAAACCGAGTCGCAGTGGTGCCACGCCGCCGAGCAA
Organism: Comamonadaceae bacterium; assembly: GCA_037141865.1. Lineage (GTDB taxonomy): Bacteria > Pseudomonadota > Gammaproteobacteria > Burkholderiales > Burkholderiaceae_C > Rhodoferax. The sequence goes on from JBAXBQ010000011.1 coordinate 42,323, forward strand.
CTGCTTGAGCAGGGCAGTGCGCAGGTGGTTGTCATCTCAATCGGCGAGGGCGGCGCATGGATGGTCACGCAAGAGGGCAAATGCTATGCGCCAGCTTTGCCAATAGAAGTGATCAGCGCAACAGGCGCCGGCGACAGCTTTGTCGGCGCCATGGTTTGGGCGCTTGCCGGAGGTAGCGAATTGAAGACCGCCTTTCGCTACGGAGTTGCTGCCGCCTCCGCTGCCCTGCTGTCAAAAGGCACCGGACTTTGCCAAGCGGCAGATGTTGCCCACTATTTCAAGGAAGTCACATTGATCTGATCAGGTCAGTGCTTCCAGCAACTCGGTCTCGATCGCAATTTGGGCCCGGTTGTGCTGCAACTCGTCGCCCTGAATCAGAAAAGTATCATCCACGCGTTCACCCAGCGTGGCGATCTTGGCCAGTTGCAGATTGATCTTGTGGCGCGCCAGGACGCGTGCGACACAGTACAACAGACCGACCCTGTCGCTGGCCGAGATGTTGAGCAGCCAACGCTGCGCTTTCTCATCGGGTCGCAGGGTGACGTGCGGCGCAATCGGAAAACTCTTGACGCGCCGGGAAACGCGTCCACGGCTCGGTGGCGGTAGTGGCCCGGCCTGTGCAATGACCCGACTCAATTCGCTTTCGACCATGCTGATGAGCTCGCGGTGGTGCTCGGGCAAGGCTGATGTGATGACCTGAAACGTGTCGAGCGCATAGTCATTGTTTGCCGTGTGTATCCGCGCGTCCAGAATGCTGAAGCCGCCCTGATCAAAGTAGCCACAGATGCGGGCAAAAAGATCCGTTTGATCCGGCGTGTACACCACCACCTGCAGGCCTTCTCCAAGTGGCGATTGACGCGCTCTGACGATTGATTTGCCGGCCCCCACATGGCGCGAGAGTTGTCGTGTATGCCAGGCAATATCCGCCGCGTCGTGGCGCATGAAATAACCCACATCCAATGTCTCCCACAACGCTTTGTGCGCCTCAAATGGCAAAGCATGCAGGGCTAGCAAAATCAATGCCTCGCGCTTGCGGGCTTCAACTTCGGCGTCCCGGTCCGGTGCGCGCCCACCGAGCGCGCGCAAGGTCACGCGGTACAGGTCTTCCAGAAGCTTGCCTTTCCACGCGTTCCAGACCTTAGGACTGGTGCCACGGATGTCGGCTACCGTCAGCAGGTAAAGGGCAGTGAGATTGCGCTCGTTGCCGACACGTCTGGCAAACGCATGGATGATATCGGCGTCGCTGAGGTCGGATTTTTGCGCGATGTGGCTCATCGTCAAGTGCTCATGAACGATGAATTCGATCAGGGAGCTGTCGGCACTTGAGATGGCGTGCTGTTTACAAAATCGTCTTGCCTCTGCGGCACCCTGTTTCGAATGATCACCACCGCGGCCTTTGGCGATGTCATGAAATAGCGCGGCCACATACAACACCCAGGGTTTGTCCCAGCCAGACGCCAGTTGAGAGCAAAACGGATACTCATGGGCATGCTCCACGATAAAGAAGCGCCGCACATTGCGCAGCACCATCAAGATGTGCTGGTCCACCGTGTAAACGTGAAACAGGTCGTGCTGCATCTGGCCCACGATGCGGCGAAACACCCACAGGTATCGTCCTAGCACCGAGGTCTGGTTCATCAGCCGCATGGCATGGGTGATCCCGTCGTGCTGCAGCAAAATGCTCTTGAATGTCTCGCGGTTTACCGGATCATTGCGAAACCCGCCACCCATCAAGTCACGTGCGTTGTAAAGCGCGCGCAAGGTACGTGCCGACAAACCTTTGAGTCCTGCTGTGGTCTGGTAGATCAGGAAAGTTTCCAGAATGGCGTGCGGCTCTCTTTGGTACAGGTCGTCGCTGACGACTTCGACCATGCCGGCCTTGTCATGGAAGCGCGCATTGATCGGTCGTGGTTCATGCGTCGACGGATTGAGCCGCTCCTCGATATTGAGCAACAAAATCTGATTCAGTTGGGTCACCGCCTTGGCTGCCCAGTAATAGCGGCGCATCAGGGCTTCACTGGGGCGAATGAAGGGGCGTTTGGCCGGCACGTCAGTGGCTAGCGTTGGCGTAGCACCATAGCCAAATGACTGCGCCACGGCGGTCTGCAAATCGAACACCAATCGGTCTTCGCGGCGCTGCGCTATTAAATGCAAGCGCGCCCGGATCAGGCGCAGCAGTGCTTCATTGTGTTTGATCTGCTTCACTTCAAAGGCGGTGGCCAGGCCGGTTTTGGCCAACGCATCCCAGTTGGCGCCGAGGCCGGCTGCCTTGGCCACCCACAGGATGACCTGAAGATCACGCAGTCCGCCGGGAGACTCCTTGCAATTGGGCTCCAATGAATAGGGCGTGTCTTCAAACTTGCTGTGCCGTTGATGTAACTCCAGCGTTTTGGCAACAAAAAAAGCTCTGGCATCAAGCGCAGAAAAGAATTGATTTTGAAACTCAGCAAATAAAGTGTCACTGCCGGTGATCAGCCGGGCTTCAAGCAAAGAGGTCTGGACCGTGACGTCGTTGGCCGCCTCATGCAGACACTCGGCCACGGTGCGAACGCTGGAGCCGATCTCTAGTCCGGCGTCCCAGCAGCTACCAATAAAGTCTTCTATCAGGGTTTTGAGTTGTGGATCTTGTGTCGGTGACTGCAGATCAGGCAGCAGAACCACCACATCGACGTCCGAATACGGAAAGAGCTCGGCGCGTCCAAATCCACCGACTGCCAAAAGGGCAAATGGTGGGGCAAACCCGGCGTGTTGCCAAAGCGATTTCAGTGTCGCGTCGGCCAGATCGGAGAGCGCGCCCAGGGTTGCGCTCACTCCTCGGGTGGAGGAGGTGCCACTGGATGCCAGCGAATCCAGCAGTTCGGCCTTGCACGCGCGAAAATGACTGCGCAGTGCCAGTAGATCAGTCATGAAAATCTAGTCAGCCAGTGCCACCATAGGCACGAAAGACGGAATTGGCGGGCTGCTTTCTGACAGCGTCAACACTTCATAGCCGGACTCGGTGACCAGTACCGTGTGTTCCCATTGCGCCGACAGCGAACGGTCCTTGGTCACGATGGTCCAGCCGTCGCCCAACTCTTTGATCTCCTTGCGACCGATGTTGAGCATCGGCTCGATCGTGATCGTCATGCCGGCTTTGAGTTGATCCAGTGTGCCGGGCCGGCCATAGTGCAACACTTGAGGCTCCTCATGAAAATTGCGACCAATGCCGTGACCACAAAACTCCCGCACTACGCTCAGCCCCTGGCCTTCGGCAAAGGTCTGAATGGCGTGGCCGACATCACCCAGATAGGCGCCAGCCTTGACCTTGATGATGCCGCGCCACATCGCCTCATAGGTCAATGCGCACAATCGTTTGGCCGCCACTGATACCTCACCCACCATGAACATGCGGCTCGAGTCGCCATGCCAGCCGTCCTTGATGACGGTGACGTCGATATTCACGATATCGCCTCTTTTCAGCGGCTTGTCGTTCGGAATGCCGTGACAGACCTGATGGTTGATCGAAGTGCAGATCGCCTTGGGGTAGGGGTTATGGCCCGACGGTGCGTAATTCAACGGCGCCGAGATGGCGCCCTGCACCTGCGTGGTGTAGTCGTCGGCCAGTTTGTCCAGCTCATTGGTGGTGACACCGGGTTTGACGAAGGCAGTGAGGTAATCCAGCAATTCAGCGGCCAGCCGGCCGGCTACACGCATGCCTGCGATGCTTTGGGCATCTTTGTAGGTGATTGTCATAGGCTGAATTATCCCATTGGGTAAATTTCTATGTGATTGGGCGATGGAGTGGGCAGGTAAAATCCAATGTCATCCAAGTCGGGCCAGGTCAGCGCCCGCGCCTTGGGTCCATTTTCAGCCCAGTTAGCCACCCAATTCAGGCCCCTAAAGTGACCCTGCATATCAGCCAATTCGAGGGCGGCAGCGCTCTCAGTCCGTTCCGTGTTCAGCAGCTATTGCCAAGCCTGCAAACCATCCACGACAGGATCAACGGTTTGGACGCGCGCTTTGTGCATCTGGTGACCACCGATGCAGTGCCGACCGTGGCACTGAAAGACATGTTGACCGCCTTGCTTACCTATGGCGACCCGTATGTCGGCCCCACGGACGGACCGCTGATTGTGGTGACGCCCCGCTTTGGCACGGTGTCGCCGTGGGCTTCCAAAGCCACCGATATTGCGCACAACTGCGGATTGGCGGTGCGCCGGGTGGAGCGGGTAATTGAATACCGCGTCTCGCTGAAAGCTGGCTTGCTTGGCAAGCCGACCGTGTCGGATGTGCAACTTGCGAAGATCGGTACCGTGCTGCATGACCGCATGACGGAAAGCGTGATGTTTGACCGGGCTGGCGCCTGCGGTCTGTTCACTGAATTGCAAGCTGAGCCTATGGCCCATGTCGATGTTTTAACCGGCAGGAAAGCCGCGCTGCAAGCGGCCAACATCCAGTTTGGTCTGGCGCTGGCGGCTGACGAGATTGACTATCTGGTGCAGGCCTTCACGCAACTGCAACGCAACCCGACCGACGTGGAACTGATGATGTTCGCGCAGGCCAATAGCGAGCACTGCCGCCACAAGATCTTCAATGCCGAGTTCACTGTTGACGGCGTGCCGCAAGACATGAGTCTGTTCGGCATGATCCGCTACACGCACCAGACCCATCCGCAGCACATGTTGGTGGCGTACTCGGACAATGCCTCGGTGATGGAAGGCGTCCAGGTTGAACGCTTTGTCGCGACCTCGGCGTCAGGGCAGGGCGCCATTAAGGCCAACGCTTATGAAAAGTGCAGTGCCACCCACCATGTCTTGATGAAGGTGGAAACGCACAACCATCCGACCGCCATTTCGCCTTTTCCCGGTGCTTCCACCGGAGCCGGTGGTGAGATACGTGACGAAGGTGCCACGGGACGTGGATCGAAACCGAAGGCGGGCTTGACTGGGTTTAGCGTGTCCAGAATTCACTGGGATCAGATGTCAGACGGGGTGGATTACGGCAAGCCCGGCCACATTGCCAGTCCGTTGCAGATCATGCTGGAGGGACCCTTGGGTGGTGCGGCCTTCAACAATGAGTTTGGTCGTCCTAATTTGCTGGGGTACTTTCGGGAATACGAACAAAGTCTGCGATATTCGGTGACAGTTGCAAGCGGGGTACGGTCGCAGCGGCTAGAGCAACGCGGCTACCATAAACCCATCATGATTGCCGGTGGCCTGGGCGTGATCGACGCCACGCAGACCCACAAGATTGAGTTTCCAGCGGGCAGTTTGCTGATTCAACTGGGTGGCCCCGGCATGCGCATTGGCATGGGCGGCAGTGCGGCCAGTTCCATGGCCACCGGTGCCAATGCCGCTGAGCTCGATTTTGACTCTGTGCAGCGTGGTAACCCCGAGATTGAGCGCCGCGCGCAAGAGGTCATCAACCAGTGCTGGATTCTGGGTGCGAGTAATCCTATTTTGGCGATTCATGATGTCGGCGCGGGTGGTCTTTCCAATGCCTTCCCAGAGCTCACCAACGATGCCGGGCGCGGTGCCCGCTTCGATTTGCGCGCTGTGCCGCTGGAAGAGTCCGGTATGGCACCGAAAGAAATCTGGTGTAACGAAAGCCAGGAACGCTACGTGCTGGCCATTGCACCCGAATCGCTGGAAACGTTCAAGGCCTTGTGCCAACGCGAACGCTGCCCGTTCGCCGTGGTCGGCTTAGCTACCGAAGAACGAGATCTTGTGTTGACCGATGACCACGCCGACGTGCGCAGCGTGGGGGCAAGTTTCGCCGCCGGGCCGCCCCAAGGCGAAACAGCCCCCTCGGGGGGCAGAGAAGACACGTCAGTGATGACCGTGGGGGCACCGGTTCATATGCCGATGAACGTGCTGCTAGGCAAGCCACCCAAGATGCAACGTGACGTGACAACTGTGCAACGCACCTTTGCGCCGCTTGATTTGAGCGGTGTCGATCTGCAAAAAGCTTGCATTGACGTGCTGGCCAGCCCAACCGTGGCGTCCAAACGTTTTCTTATCACCATTGGCGACCGCAGCGTGGGCGGCTTGACGCACCGCGACCAGATGGTGGGCCCTTGGCAGGTGCCGGTGGCGGATTGCGCCGTCACGCTGGCCGACTACAAGGGTTTTGCCGGCGAGGCCATGAGCATGGGCGAGCGCACACCGCTGGCCACGGTCAACGCCCCGGCTTCCGGGCGCATGGCGGTGGCCGAGGCGCTCACCAATTTGTTGGCGGCGCCGATTGAACTCTCACGGGTCAAGCTGTCGGCCAACTGGATGGCCGCTTGCGGTGAACCGGGTGAAGACGCCGCGCTCTACGCCACGGTGAAGGCGGTGGGACTCGAGCTATGCCCGGCGCTGGGTATTTCCATCCCGGTGGGCAAGGATTCGCTGTCCATGCGCACGCAGTGGACGGACCAGCAGGGCGCCAAGATGGTGACCTCCCCGGTGTCCTTGATCGTGACCGCTTTTGCCACCCTGGCCGATGTACGCGGCACGCTGACACCGCAGCTCGACGCAACGCAGGACAGCACCTTGATCCTGATCGACTTGGGCCGCGGCCGCAATCGCATGGGTGGCAGCATGCTGGCGCAAACGCTGGGGCAGTTGGGCGATGAGGTGCCGGATCTGGACCACCCGCAGGATCTGGTGAATCTCATCGAAGCCGTCAATGTCTTGCGTAGTGAAGGCCGGATTCTGGCCTACCACGACCGTAGCGACGGGGGCCTGTTTGTAACAGTGACTGAAATGGCATTTGCCGGCCATGTCGGTGTCTCGCTCAACGTCGATTTGCTGGTGACCGAGGGCGACGGCATCAGGGACAGCCGCGCTGATGTGGGCGACAGCAAGAATTGGGCAGGGCAAGTTACAGCCCGACGTGAAGAGCTGACACTCAAGGCGCTTTTCAATGAAGAACTGGGTGTGGTGCTGCAAGTGCCTACAGTGCAGCGCGGTGAGGTCATGCAAACTCTGCGTCAGCATGGCCTGTCCAGATACAGCCACGTCATTGGCAAGACCCGTCCGGCCGGTTCGAGCATTGCGATCGGTATCGGGGCGCTCCAGATCTGGCGCGATGCCAAAGCCGTGTTCAGTGCCAATTTGTCAGACCTGCACCAAGTCTGGGACACTACCAGTTGGAGGATTTGCCAACGGCGTGACAACCCCGCTTGTGCAGACGCCGAACACGTCGCAGTCGGCGACCCTTTGGACCCCGGCTTGCACATTCATCTCGTTGCTGGCGGCGAGGCACAGCCAGGTAAGCCAGTTGTTGCGGGTCCCGCGCTGCTGCTGTCCCGCCCCAAGGTGGCGGTGCTGCGTGAACAGGGCGTTAACTCGCACGTCGAGATGGCCTACGCCTTTACCGAGGCCGGTTTTGAAGCCTTTGACGTGCACATGACGGACCTGCAAAGTGGCCGCGCCCATCTGGCCGACTTCAAGGGCCTAGTGGCTTGCGGTGGCTTCAGCTATGGTGACACGTTGGGTGCCGGCATCGGCTGGGCCCGCTCCATCACTTTCAACCCGGTGCTGGTGGAGCAGTTCCAGGCATTTTTCGATCGTGCCGACACCTTTGGCCTGGGTGTGTGCAACGGCTGCCAGATGTTTGCCGAACTGGCCGACATCATTCCCGGCGCTGCCGAGTGGCCGCGATTTACCGGCAACCAGAGCGAACGTTTTGAGGCACGACTGTCGATGGTCGAAGTGCTGGAATCCCCGTCTTTGTTCTTTGCCGGTATGACCGGCACTCGCATGCCAATCGCGGTTGCGCACGGCGAGGGCTTCGCCAACTTCAAGTACCGTGGCAACGCCGACAAGGCGATTGCCGCCATGCGTTTTACCGACAACTTTGGTGCGCCGACCGAGGCTTACCCTTTCAACCCCAACGGCAGCCCGGGTGGTCTGACCGCTGTGACTACGGCCGACGGACGCTTCACTGCCATGATGCCGCACCCGGAGCGCGTCTTTCGAAACATCCAGATGAGCTGGACCAACTTGAACCGCGACCGGCACAGTCCGTGGATGGAGTTGTGGCACAACGCACGGCGCTGGGTTGGGTAGCTGCTTGATGGCGCAAATGCGTGAAATCAGGACCGCCCGCCTCACGCTTGAGCCCCAGATTTCGGCGCACGCTCCAGAGATGTTCCGGGTGCTTAGCGACCCGGCGATCTACCAGTACGAGAACGCAGCGCCGCAGTCGCTCGAATGGTTGCGCACCCGCTTCGAAAGGCTCGAATCGAGGTGGTCCCCGGACGGCAAACAGCGGTGGCTTAACTGGGTGATACGCTGTTCAACGTTGGAGCTTGTCGGTTATGTTCAGGCCACGGTGCGCAAGAGTGGTGAAGCCCTCATCGCGTATGAGTTGTCCAGTGCGTATTGGGGACGCGGCCTTGGGCATGAATCGGTCGGGGCCATGATGTCAGAGCTTGTCGAGCACTACCAGGTAAATAGTCTCGGTGCCATTCTCAAGCACGCAAATCTGCGCTCTTTGCATTTGCTGGAACATCTGGGCTTCGTGGCAGCGACACCCGAGCAGCATACCGGGTATACCCTGGAAATTGACGAGTTGCTGATGCATTGCCAAATCAAACACGCTTGAGGAAGTTGATGGGCACGCCGCGTGGCGCGGCAAGTGCTTCTTGACCGAGCTGCTTCGCCACTGAGTTTTTCATCTTGCCAACTACATGCATCTCGCAAGGTTTGCAGTCAAAGCGCAGCGTGAGCTTTTCTTTGCCATTGATGAGTAGCAGGGGTTCGGCTTTAATGGTGCCTTGCACGCCGGTGATGCCTTTGGCCTGCTTGGGGCACAGGCTTAAAGAAAAGCGCACGCAGTGCTTGGTGATCATCAGGCTGACTTCGCCCGGCTCCTGCTGGCTCTCATAGGCGGCGGCGATCACCTGGACGCCGTGTCTGGCGTAAAAGTAGTGCGCCTGCTGGTTATAGACGTTAGCCAGGTAGCTCAGGCTGTCTTCGGGATAGGCTACCGGCGGCTGCACCGCTTGTGCGCGCGGCAGGCGCACAAAGGCCTTCGCGCGGGTCAGCTCCAATGCCTCCAGCGCCTCGCGCCGCAACCGGTTGACGATCGAAGTCGGCACAAACCACGGTTGTGAAAACACCACCCGCACCTCCAAAGCTACAAAACTGGTGTTGCCCATTTTGCTTATGTGCTCATGCAGGTAACTGTTAGCGGTTGCAGCGTCCTGGGCCAAATGACGGTCTTTGCCAGTCAGCGCTGCTTGTGCCGTGGCTGTGTGACCATCTTCATCGGTCAGCGTTAGCCGAAGGTCATGGGCCGTGTCCGTCAACTCGGCCCATACGCCGATGCGCCGGTCGCCTGATTTTTTGTCCAGCACTCGCACCCAGTCGACGTCACGGTTGCGATTGACTTCGACGCCTTTGCGCAGGTCTTTCAACACGTCGATCACATCCTTGGGGAAGACGCGCCAGCGCTTGGTTCCAGTTCCAAGGGGGCCGGCCCTGATCTTGCCTACGGGCTCGGCCCGGTTGATGGCCAAACCAACCAGTTCCTTTTGCAGATCGTAGTAACACAGCCCGTCGCCATTGTGCAGCACCGTATCAGGCGCAGTCGTCTCCAACTCCACCCAGTTGGGGCCGACCTGCGTCACGTAACCGATGGGTCGGCCCGGGTTTTTGGGCGTATCAAAAGCGCCAATATCGCTTTGTCGGCCCTGCACAAAATAGTCGGTGAACTCGCGGTTGAAATTTTGCTTCGGGTCGGGCGTGAAAGTAAAAGTGGTTGTACCGCTGGATGAGCGCGTCAGCGGCAAGGCCGAATGCTGGCGTTCCTCAATCAGCGCGTCCAGCAGTTTGCGGTAATGAGCGGTGATATTTTTCACGTAACCCATGTCCTTGTAACGCCCTTCAATCTTGAAACTACGGATGCCGGCATCCACCAACGCGCCAAGGTTGTCGCTCTGGTTGTTGTCTTTCATCGATAGCACGTGCTTGTCGTGCGCCACAAAACGTCCCTTGGCGTCAAGCACCTGGTAGGGCAGGCGGCAGGCCTGACTGCATTCGCCTCGGTTCGCGCTGCGCCCGGTGTGGGCGTGGCTGATGTAGCACTGCCCACTGTAGGCCACGCACAGGGCGCCATGCACAAAGAATTCCAGTGTGCAATCCGTGCGTTGGCGAATGTCCCCGATTTGCTCTAGCGTCAACTCCCGCGCCAGCACAATTTGCGATAAACCCACGTCTTGCAGAAAACGCGCTTTTTCAGGGGTACGTATGTCGCATTGGGTGCTGGCGTGCAATTGAATCGGTGGCAGGTCGATCTGCAGCAGGCCCATGTCCTGGATGATGAGGGCGTCAACACCAGCGTCGTAGAACTGCCAGGCGAGTTTGCGGGAACTTTCCAGTTCATCGTCACGCAGGATGGTGTTCAGGGTGACAAAAATGCGGCTGTTGTAGCGGTGCGCGTGACGCACCAGGCGTGCAATGTCCGGAACGCTGTTGTCGGCACTGGAGCGCGCGCCGAACGATGGGCCACCGATATAGACGGCATCGGCGCCGTGGTTGATGGCTTCCATGCCAATCTCGGCGTCGCGTGCCGGTGACAGAAGTTCAAGCTGGTGGTCAAACTGTGACATGAGGCGGATTATCCTTGGGTTGATCGGTTATCGTCACGCCATGCGTCATAAAACCCCGGTCTCTGCCATGCCCCGATTTGATGCGGTGGACGCCTTGCGCGGCCTGGCCATGGTCTGGATGACGGCGTTTCACTTTTGTTTCGATTTGAACCAGTTTGGCTATATCAAGCAGGATTTCTACCGCGACCCGCTCTGGACCTGGCAACGCACGCTGATTCTGAGTCTGTTCTTGTTTTGCGCCGGTTTAGGGCAAGCCATCGCCGTCAATCAGGCGCAGAGCTGGCCGCGCTTTTGGCACCGCTGGGCGCGCGTGCTGGGTTGTGCGTTGCTGGTCACGGCGGGTTCCTGGTGGATGTACCCGCAAAGCTTCATTTATTTTGGCGTGCTGCAAGGCATGGCGCTGATGCTGATCCTTGCGCGTTTGACGGCAAACTGGGGACGCTGGTTGTGGCTGCTCGGAGCCATCGCCATCGCTCTTAAATATCTGGCTGTCAGTATCCTGGAGACCGGCTCGATGTCGGCGCTGGCCGATGCATTGAATACGGCGCAACTCAATTGGCTGGGTCTGGTGACGCGCAAGCCGATCACTGAAGACTATGTGCCGCTGCTGCCTTGGCTGGGAGTGATGTGGTGGGGCGTGGCAGCGGGCAACTGGCTGACAAAACCAGGGGTAGGGCGTTTGACATGGCAGTTACCTGTGACACTGCAGCCTTTGGTAACGCTGGGACGCTGGAGCCTGAGCTATTACGTGTTGCACCAGCCGGTAATGATTGGTGCCTTGATGGCACTGGCCTGGCTATCCAAATAAAAAACGCGGCCAAGGCCGCGTTCATGCTGAAGGCGTCGACCAACTTATTCGATTTTGGCCTTGGCGCGCAATTCTTCCTGGTACTTGCCCATTTTTTGTTGCAGCAACTGCTGGCCAATTTGCGGCTTTACGTCGTCAAATTTTGGCAACTGGGCGTCGCGCACATCGTCCAGACGAATGATGTGGTAACCAAACTGCGTTTTGATCGGCGTTTCGGTCGTCTTGCCTTTGGCCAGTTTGGTCAGGGCTTCAGAGAACTCGGCAACGTAGTTGCCAGCGCCGGCCCAGTCAAGGTCGCCGCCTTTGGCGCCGGAGCCCGGGTCTTTGGAAGATTTTTTTGCAATCTCATCAAATTTGCCACCTTTTTTCAACTGGGCAATAATGGCTTTGGCCTGGTCTTCCTTTTCAACCAGAATATGTCGGGCCCGGTATTCCTTGCCGCTGTTGGCGGCAACAAATTTATCGTACTCCGCCTTGACCTCGGCGTCGCTCACCGGATTGGCCTTTTGGTAGTTGCCAAACAGCTCACGGATCAAAAGCGTCTGGCGTGCCAGTTCCATTTGGGTCTTGAAATCGTCGGTGGCGTCCAGCCCCTGTTTTTGCGCTTCCTGAATGAAAATCTCGCGGGCGATAACCTCGTCCTTGAGTTGGCCCTGCATTTCAGGTGTGATCGGTCGACCCGAGCGTGCGATTTGCTGAGCCAATTCATCAACCCGTGACTTCGGCACGGCTTTACCGTTGACGATCGCCACGTTTTGCGCCAGCACAATCGGTGCCAGTGTGCCCAGCATAGCGGCCGCTGCGATGGCGGATAAAAGTTTCATTTTCATTCGGGTTTCCTAAGTATCAATTGCCAATTAAACAGATTCAAGTTGGGGGTAATTTAGCTTCAATGGCCAGGGCATGCAGCCCTTGGTCGATGAAATCGTGCAGCGCATCATACACAAGGCGGTGGCGCATGACCGCCGACTTGCCGGTAAATAAGTGTGAAGTGATGCGGACCCGAAAATGGGTGCCAAAACCGCTGGCGTTGGCGCCCGCGTGTCCGGCGTGTTGAAAACTCTCGTCCAGCACCTCCAGCGAGATGGGTTGCAGGGTGGCGCGCAAACGCTGGTCAAGTTGCTCGGCCGTGGCGGCAGGACGCAGGATGGCGTCGCTCATGGCAGCTTGGGTGTGTTGGGTTGGTCGGACTTGAGGTGAGGTGCAATGTAAAAGCCCTGGCCCAAAATGAATATCAGCGGAAACACGTAGCCCCAAAGCTTGAAGTTGACCCAGGCTTCGGTGCTGAAGTAGGCCGCCACATAAGCATTGCTAAGTGACATAAAAGCGCAGTACGCCACCCAGATCACGTTGAGCTTCTTCCATACCGGATCGGGCAATTCCAGCTGGCTGCCCAGCAACAGCTTGAGGAAATTTTTGTTCATGATCCAGATCGCCACTGCCAGTCCGATGGCCATCGCAGCGTACAGCACGGTCGGTTTCCATTTGATGAAACGATCGTCGTGCAACACCAGAGTCAAGCTGCCAAAAATCAATATCAGGCACAGCGTGATTTTGTGCATGGCTTGCAGCTTGCGGTCTATGGCGTAGATCAGGCCCATCTGAAATACGGTGGCGGCCATCAGCACGCCAGTGCCAACATAAATGTCGTAAAGCTTGTAAGCGCTAAAAAAAAGCAGGATCGGAAAGAAGTCGATTAGTATTTTCATTGAGGAGTGAAGTTTAACGAAGCCGAGTTCATGCAGTAACGCAAACCGGTGGGCGCCGGGCCGTCTTCAAACACATGACCCAAATGCGCGCCGCAGTCGGCACAATGGACTTCGGTGCGCTTCATCCAAAGCGAGCCATCTGCTTTGGTGGCTACTGCGGTGTCGCTAATAGGCTGGAAATAGCTGGGCCATCCGCACCCGGATTCAAATTTCGTTGTAGATTCAAACAATGGTTTATCGCAGCAGATGCAACGATAGATACCCGCTGCAGAGTTACTCTCCAACTTGCCGCTATAGGCTCTTTCAGTGGCCTGCTGGCGTGTCACCTCGAAGGCCAGCGGTTCGGCGCCTTTTTCTCTCAGCAGAGCCTTCCACTGCGCGTCGGTCTTTTCAATTTTGTAGGTCATGCGGCGGAACTTCCTTCTGGCTAAGTTGGTGATGAATGGATCAGGAACTGCAGCTTATCTCGATGCTGCTGGCCCAATCGGGTGGGAAATCGGCGTATTCACCAAATCCGGGATGTTCGTCAAATGGGGACTCCAGCAGCATCAGCAAGGTGTCGACTCGCGAAAAGTCCTTAAGTTTCGCAGCCTGAATGGCTTGCTCGCCCAAATGATTGCGCAGCACAAATTTCGGGTTGGTTTTAAGCATTGAATCGGTCACCGGACCGCGCGGTAGATGTGCGGTTCGCTGCGCATAGCGCAGCAGCCAGGCGTCAACTGCGGGCCGGTCCAAAAACAGATCTCGCACCGGTGCGGCGTCGGTGCCGTCAAGGAAATGACTCAGACGGCGCCAGAAAATAGTGTAGTCGCCCCGGTCTTGCGCCAGCAATTTAAGAATCCCCTCAATTAAGACCCGGTCATCGACGGATGTATCGTCGCTGGCATCCAGCAGGCCAAGTTTGGCGCACATTTTTGCTTCAAATACGGCAGGAAACACGGTTTTGAAAGATTCAAGTGCGGCAATGGCGAGTTCCTGTTCTTCAATCAGCGGCAACAACGCCTGCCCCAGGCAGAACAAATTCCAGTAGGCAATATTGGGTTGTTTGTTGAAGGCGTAACGACCTTGCGTGTCAGAGTGGTTGCAAATGTGACCAGGGTTATAAGCATCCAAAAACTGAAACGGCCCGTAGTCGATGGTCAGGCCCAAAATGCTCATGTTGTCAGTGTTCATCACGCCATGGCAAAAGCCTGCTGCCTGCCACTGTGCCACCATTTTTGCCGTGCGTTCGCTCACTGCCTCCAGCATGGCGGCATATCGATTGCCTTCGAATTTATCAGAGAGTCGGCAATCCGGGTAAAACCGGTCAATCACGTAGTCGGCCAAAATTTTGAGTTGAGCACGCTGGTCGCTGTACGAAAAATGCTCGAAATGGCCGAACCGGACAAAGCTGGGCGCCACCCGTGTCACTACCGCCGCTGTCTCCATGGTTTCGCGCCGCACCGGCGCATCCGAGCCGGTCACACACAGCGCACGCGAGGTTGGGATGCCAAGCCCGTGCATCGCTTCGCTGCACAAAAACTCGCGGATGCTGGAACGCAGCACGGCGCGCCCGTCGCCCATGCGCGAGTAGGGCGTGAGACCGGCGCCTTTGAGCTGTACTTCGTTTCCGTTGCTTGTCTCGCCCAACAAAATGGCTCGGCCGTCGCCCAGTTGACCGGCCCACTGACCAAATTGATGGCCGCTATAGACACTGGCCAGGGTTTGGGTACCGGCAATGCTGCGGTTGCCAGAAACTGCCTCCAACAGCTCCTGTGACGTCCACCAGGAATCGTTCAAGTTCAGTTCCCGGGCCAGCGACAGGCTGCGTCCTACCCAGTACGGCTCAGGCAAAGGTTGCGGCGCGAGTCGTGTGTAGAAATCTTCACCCAACCTGGCAAAACTGTTGTACCAGGTCAATCCCAAATCGAGATTGCCGTGGCTGTCTATGACCCTGTTCATGTCTGGATTGTCCCGCAGTGCGCTTGCGCATGGAGTCCGCAGGGTTATCCCGGAAATCGCTGTACCATCCACATCCAATCTCACCACTATTCAGGAGTTCTTTCATGCTCGGGTTGATGCAAAGCCACCAATTGTTGATCTCGTCGCTGATTGAGTTTGCCGAGCGCCACCATGGCGAGGGTGAAATCGTGTCGCGCCGGGTGGAAGGCGATATTCATCGCTACACCTACAAGGAGGTGGCGTCGCGTTCGCGACAAGTGGCCAACGCCCTCGATGCTTTCAAACTTGGCTTCAGCGACCGGGTCGCCACGCTCGCCTGGAACGGCTATCGGCATCTGGAACTGTATTTTGGAGTGAGTGGAACGGGGCGTGTGCTCCACACGCTCAATCCGCGCCTGCACCCCGATCAGATCACCTGGATTGCCAATCACGCGGAAGACACTGTGCTGTGTTTTGACCTGAGCTTTCTGCCTATAGTCAAAGCCATTCACAGCCGGTGTACCACCATCAAGCATTTTGTGGCGCTGTGTGACGCCGACAAATTGCCTGCGGACAGCGGCATTCCCGGCCTGCTGAGCTATGAGGCCTGGATTGGTGCGCAATCCAGCAACTATCAATGGCCTTCGTTTGACGAGAATTCGGCCTCCAGTATGTGCTACACCAGTGGCACCACTGGCAACCCGAAGGCCGCTTTGTACAGCCATCGCTCGACCATGCTGCACGCCCTCGCGGGCGCCTTGCCCGACGCATTGAGCATGAGCGCGCGCGATACCGTATTGCCAGTGGTGCCCATGTTCCACGTCAATGCCTGGGGCTTGCCATATTCGGCAGCCATGACCGGCGCCAAGCTGGTTTTTCCGGGGCCAGCCATGGACGGCAAGTCAATTTTTGAGTTGATCGAGAGCGAAAAAGTTTCTTTCGCGGCGGGTGTGCCAACGGTCTGGCAAATGATGCTGGGGCACATGCAGGCCGGTGGTCTGCGCTTTAGCACTCTCAAGCGCACGGTGATTGGCGGCTCGGCCTGTCCACCGGCCATGATCACGGCGTTCAACGACAACTATGGCGTTGAGGTGCTGCATGCCTGGGGCATGACAGAAATGTCACCGCTGGGCACCGTATGCACCTTGAAGAACAAGCATCTGCCGATGGCTCCCGAGGACAAAATGAAGGTCCGGCTCAAGCAGGGACGCGGCGTTTTTGGTGTCGACATGAAGATTGTTGATGCCGCAGGGGGTGAGCTGCCATGGGACGGCAAGGCTTATGGCGACCTGTTGGTCAAGGGGCCGTGGATTATCAGTGAGTACTTTAAAGGCGAGGGCGGCTCGCCGTTGGTGGACGGCTGGTTCCCGACCGGCGACGTCGCCACCATTGATGCCGATGGCTATATGCAGATCACTGATCGCAGCAAGGACGTCATCAAATCCGGCGGCGAATGGATCAGCTCCATCGATGTGGAGAACATAGCCATGGCGCACCCGGCGGTCGCCATGGCGGCCTGCATTGGCGTGAAACACCCGAAGTGGGATGAGCGTCCCATCATCGCTGTACTCAAGAAGCCTGGTGCCGAGGTATCGCGTGACGAACTCATCAAGTTTTATGACGGCAAGACTGCCAAATGGCAAATTCCTGACGACGTGGTGTTCGTGCAAGCCATGCCTTTGGGCGGTACGGGCAAGATGCAAAAGAGCAAGCTGCGCGAGATACTGAAGGACTACAAATTGCCTGATGCATGATGTCTGATCCGGTCGGCCGTTGAAAAGTGGTGTGTTGCCTGTCGCATGGGGGATTCACACTAAGGGAAATCCCTTGTGCTGCAACGCGCAAATACTTGTACGCTGCGCGGGTGTTAAATGATTGAAACTCAGGAGATATTTATATGAAGTTCGCAATGAAGATGGTTGCAGCGACCGCTGCTGTTTTATGTCTCGGCAGCGCGCAGGCCCAAAAGGGCGAAGTGATCAAGATAGTGCGGATCGATCCCCTGACTGGGCTGCTCGGGCCGGTGGGCGTGAGCCAACTCAAGGGTTACCAGTTCTTTGCCGAAAAGTTCAGCGGCGCTCCAATCCCCGGCAACCCCGGACACCCCGGCAACCCGGCCGGTGTCACATTTGAAATCACCGGTATGGACAACAAGCTGAGCCCCACCGAAAGTCTGAACAACTTGAAGGCTGCGATCGACCAGGGCGTGCGTTACATCATCCAGGGCAACGGTTCTTCCGTGGCACTAGCGCTGTCGGACGCGGTTACCAAGCACAACGAGCGCAACCCTGGCAAAGAGGTGATCTTCCTCAACGACTCAGCCGTAGATCCCGATCTGACCAACAGCAAATGCAGCTTCTGGCATTTCAGGTTTGACGCCGATACGTCGATGAAGATGGAAGCCATGAGCAGCTTCATGGCGACCCAGAGTGACATCAAGAAGGTCTACCTGTTGAACCAGAATTACTCGCACGGCGTCCAGGTAGCCAAGTACGCCAAAGAAACGCTGGCGCGCAAGCGCCCTGACATTCAGATCGTCGGCGAGGACCTGCATCCGATCGCCCAGGTGCGTGACTTCTCACCCTACATTGCCAAGATCAAGGCAACAGGGGCCGATACCGTCATTACCGGCAACTGGGGTTCGGACCTGTCCTTGCTGGTGAAAGCCGCCAACGAGGGTGGCTACAACGGCAAGATATTTACCTACTACGCCGGCGTCACCGGTACTCCCACAGCTTTGGGCAGCAACGGCGCCGGCCGCGTCTACCAGATTGCCTACAGCCACTACAACATGGGTGGGCAGATGGACAAGTGGATGAAGGAATTCAAAACCAAATACAACGACGATTTTTATACCGGTTCCACTATCCGTATTTTCGAGACTCTGGGTGCGGCCATGGCCAAAGCCAAGTCAACTGACCCGGTGAAAGTGGCGGCGGCGCTGGAAGGCATCAAGGTGCAGAGTTTCAATGGTGAAGTTGAAATCCGCAAGGCAGACCACCAGTTGCAGCAACCGCTGTACATGTCTGTGTGGGAGAAGGCCAGTGCCAAGTACCCGTATAACCCGGAAAACACCGGCATGACGCTGGCACCGCTCAAGGAATACCCAAACTACGTTTCGAGCACGCCCACCAGCTGCCAGATGAAGCGTCCGTGATGCGGGTTGTCTGACGCATGAGCCCGAACGGGAATACCGTGTCGGGCTTTTCCATTTTTGCTGGGTAGAAGGGCTTTCTGAATGGAGTTTTTCATTATTTCGATGCTCAATGGACTGAGCTACGGCCTGCTGCTGTTCATGCTGAGCTCTGGCCTCACGTTGATTTTCAGCATGATGGGCGTTCTTAATTTCGCACATGCCAGCTTCTACATGCTGGGGGCTTATGTTGGTTACACCGTTTCGCGCTTGGTCGGGTTCTGGCCGGCGCTGGTGATTGCCCCACTGCTGGTTGCGGTGATGGGCGCCTTGTTTGAGCGCCATTTTCTGCGCAAGGTCCACAAGTTTGGGCATGTACCTGAACTACTGATTACGTTCGGATTGACCTACGTCATCCTTGAGCTGGTGCAACTTGTCTGGGGTCGAATTGCCCTTGAATTCCGGCCGCCTGAGGCGCTGCAGGGACCCGCTTTCACCTTGATCAATCATTCAGTCAAGGGTCTTGGTCTGATGTTGGGCGCTGCTCCGGCCGAGTTGTGCAGGTCTGCCGATGCCGCAGTGCGTGTCGTGTGCTCGCCGTTTCCCGCAACCCGCGCCTTCATGATGTTGGTGGCACTGGTCATGCTGGTGTCGGTCTGGTTGTTGCTGATACGCACCCGAATCGGGCTGGTCATACAGGCTGCGCTGACGCATCCAGAAGCAGTCGAATCGCTGGGTCACAATGTGCCGGCCGTCTTCATGCTGGTGTTCGGTGCCGGTGCCGGGCTTGCCGGACTGGCAGGTGTCATTGGCGGCAGCACGTTCCTGACTGAACCGTCGATGGCTGCAGCCGTCGGCCCGGTCATTTTTGTGGTGGTGGTGGTGGGTGGCATGGGCTCGTTGCCGGGAGCTTTTCTGGCATCGGTGCTGATCGGACTGATTCAGACCTTCGCGGTCGCGTTTGATTACTCGATTGGCACCTTGGCCTCTGAATTGGGCGTGCACCTGAGTGCTGGCGCAACCAACAACTCCTTTGTCAAGTTGACACTATCGCAAGTAGCTCCCATCTTGCCCTACCTTTTTTTGGTGCTGATCCTGATCTTCCGGCCCAAGGGTTTGCTTGGCACGCGGGAGGGCTAAGCGATGACCAGTTACTACGAATTCAAGCCCATCAATGTCGGCCGCTGGCTGATATGGAGTTTGTTTGCACTGTTGCTGGGGGTCATTCCCTGGTTCTTCACCAGCAGCTTGTCGATCACCATTCTTTCGCAAATGGGTATCGCGATCATTGCCTGCCTGTCCTACAACATGCTGTTGGGGCAGGGCGGCATGCTGAGCTTCGGGCATGCGGTGTACACCGGTCTGGGCTCCTACCTTGCGATGCACGCGCTCAACAGTGTTACCGATGGCTCCCTGCCGATCCCGGTGTCCGCGGTGCCCCTGGTGGGTGGCTTGGCGGGCATGGGTTTTGCACTGTTGTTTGGCTATGTGACGACCAGAAAATCAGGGACCACGTTCGCCATGATCACCTTGGGAGTGGGGGAACTTGTGTTTGCCATGTCGCTCATGATCCCGGAGTTTTTTGGCGGCGAAGGCGGCGTTTCTGGTAACCGGGTGACCGGCAAGGCGTTCATGGGTATTACTTACGGGCCGCCTATCCAGGTTTATTACCTGATTGCGGTCTACACATTCCTGGCAGTGGCTGCCATGTTTGCATTCACGCGAACGCCCCTGGGCCGCATGCTAAACGCCGTGCGCGACAACCCGGAGCGTGTCGAATTTGTTGGCTACAACACGCAGCGCATTCGTTACATGGCATTCATCATTGCCGGCTTCTTTGCCGGCATTTCGGGTGGGCTTGGCACCTTGAATTTTGAGATCGTGACGGCTGAAGTGGTCGGTGCCGGACGCTCCGGGGCTTACCTCCTCTTCACTTTTTTGGGTGGTGCCACGTTCTTCTTCGGCCCCATCATTGGCGCCGTGCTCATGGTGCTGGCGTTCGTGCTGTTCAGCGAGTTCACCAAGGCCTGGCTGCTCTACCTCGGGCTGATCTTTCTGTTCATGGTGATGTACGCCCCAGGTGGTGTCGCTTCGCTCATCATGATGAATTTGCGGCTCGCCATGTATGGTTTTCTGCGACGGCTATGGGTCAGCTATCTGGCGCTGGCGGTGACCGCTTTGGTGACCTTGCTGGGGGCTGCAGCCATGATCGAAATGGTGTACCACCTGCAACTCAATTCGGCGCTCGGCTCTGAACTTCTGTTCATGGGGGTCAGACTGGACTCAAAAGGACTCAATAGCTGGTTCGGCTCGCTGTTCGTGCTGGCAACCGGGCTCGGGCTGTTTGAAGCTTGCCGTCGTCAGTTTGCCAGGGAGTGGGGGCAGATACAGGGAGACATAGAAAAAGAAATCAAGCGAAGGGAATTGCTATGACCTATGCTTTGGAGCTAAAGGACCTGCGCAAGAGTTTTGGCAAGACCGAGATTATTCGCGGCATCAATCTGGCAATTCCGGCGGGTGAACGGGTTGGCATCATTGGCCCGAACGGTGCCGGCAAATCAACCCTGTTCAATTTGATCAGCGGTCGCTTTGAGCCCAGCAGTGGTGACGTCTTGCTGGACGGCCAACGCATCAATGGAAAGAAACCTTTCGAGATCAACCGGATGGGTTTGAGCCGCAGTTTCCAGATCACCAATATTTTTCCGAAGCTCAGTGTGTTTGAGAATTTAAGATGCGGTGTGCTCTGGAGCCTGGGCTACAAATACACTTTCCTGAAATTTTTGGACAACCTGATAGATGCCAATGAGCGGGCCACCGAGTTGATGGATATGGTCAAACTGGACAAGAAAAAAACTGTTCTGGCGGCCAACCTCACCTATGCCGAACAGCGTGCGCTGGAAATTGGCATCACCATTGCAGGCGGCGCCAAGGTCATCCTGCTGGATGAACCCACCGCTGGCATGAGCAAATCGGAAACCAGCCGCTTCATCAAGCTGATCAAGGACGTGACAGTCGGGAAAACTCTTTTGACTGTTGAGCACGACATGGGTGTGGTGTTTGGCCTGGCTGACAAAATTGCAGTGGTCGTCTATGGTGAGCTGCTGGCCTACGACGTACCCGATGCGGTGCGTGCCAACAAGCAAGTGCAGGAGGCCTACCTGGGCTCTTCGGTCGCCGAGTCGCAAGCCACTGCGGGACATTGAAAATGCTGAAGATTGAAAATTTGCACGCGTTTTATGGCAAGAGCCATGTGCTGCACGGCGTGCATCTGGATGTCGCAGCGGGCGAGATTGTTGCGCTGCTGGGGCGCAATGGATCCGGTCGATCCACCACCGCCAAGGCCATCATGGGCCTGGTCGATTGCCATGGTTCGCTGCGCTGGAAGGAGCAGGAAATTCTTGGCAAGAAGACCTACGAAATCGCTCATCTTGGCATTGGGTACGTGCCGGAAAGCCGCGATATTTTTCCGACCCTGACGGTGGAACAAAATTTGTATCTGGGACAAAAAAATGCGCGCAAGGCCGGGCGCTGGTCTTTGGACGACATCTACAAGATGTTTCCCAGCCTGCAGGAGCGCAAATACATACAGGCTGGCGTGATGTCGGGTGGCGAACAGCAAATGCTTACCCTGTGCCGCACCCTGATGGGTGACCCGGATCTCATCATCATTGACGAGCCGACCGAGGGACTGGCGCCCAAGATTGTCGAGTTGGTGGCGCTCTACCTCAGGGAACTCAAAAAGCGCGGTATCTCTGTGCTGTTGATTGAGCAAAAGCTGACCATTGCCATGGATATTTCCGACCGTTGTATGGTGATGGGGCATGGCAGTATCGTGTTCACCGGAACCCCGAATGAACTGCGCAATGACAGCTATATCCGCAAGGAATGGCTGGAGGTTTGAAGCGCTTGTCCCAGCCGTGACAAAAATCGATTGAACCGTCAAATATTGTTCTTACAATCAAAAATCGAACGATCGTTCTATTTTCACTTTTGAGGAATGCAAGCATGAGCACCGAATACAAAGTACAGGGCAATATTGCCGTGATTACGCTCAATAACCCGCCAGTCAATGGCCTGGGGTTTGCCACGCGCCTGGGGTTGACAGATGGCCTGTCCCAAGCCAATGCCGATGCCGCAGTGAAAGCCATCGTGATCACGGGTGCCGGCAAAGCTTTTTCGGGTGGCGCCGACATCAAGGAATTTGGCAGCCCCAAGGCGATGCAGGAACCCAATTTATTGAGTGTCATTCTGTCGGTGGAAAACTCACCGAAGCCGGTGGTGGCAGCAATTCACACGGTTTGCATGGGAGGCGGGCTGGAACTGGCCTTGGGTTGCCACTACCGCATCGCCGCACCCGGCTGCAGTGTGGCGCTACCGGAGGTCAAGTTGGGCCTGCTTCCCGGTGCTGGTGGCACACAGCGACTGCCTCGCGCGCTTGGCGTTGAGCCGGCGCTGAACATGATTGTCAGCGGTGAGCCAGTCAAGAGTGAAATGCTGGCCATGTTGCCCGGTCAAAAACTGTTTGACAAAATGGCTTCATCGGCGGATTCGCTGCTGGCCGAGGCTCTGTCCTACGCCGCTGAGGTGGCCGCTGTTTGGCCACTGCCGCTGGTGCGCAATTTACCGTGCAAACACCCCCAGGGAGATGCCTATTTTCAGTTTGCCCGCAACATGGTCAAGGGAATGTCGAAAAACTTCCCGGCTCCGGGCAAATGCGTCGATGCAGTCGAAGCCGCAGCCAAGCAGAAGTTTGATGCCGGCATGGCTACCGAGCGTGAGCTCTTCATCAATCTGATGTGGACTGCAGAAAGCAAAGCACTGCGCCACATTTTCATGGCTGAACGTGCTGCGTCGAAAATACCAGACGTGCCGGCTGACACACCTCAGCGTGCCATCAACTCGGTGGCGGTAATTGGCGCTGGCACCATGGGCGGCGGCATCTCCATGAATTTCCTGAACGCCGGCGTCCCGGTCACGATGCTGGAGATGAAGCAGGATGCGCTGGACCGTGGCGTTGCCACCATTCGGAAGAACTACGAAGCACAGGTTAAAAAAGGCAAACTCAAACAGGACAAGTACGAGCAGCGTATGAGCCTGCTCAGCACGACCCTGAGCTACGACGATTTGAAGGGTGCTGACATGGTGATCGAAGCCGTGTTTGAAGAGATCGGTGTCAAGGAAGCTGTCTTCAAGGAACTTGACCGCGTTATGAAGCCGGGCGCTATTCTGGCGTCCAACACCTCAACGCTGGACGTTGACAAGATCGCAGCATTTACCAAACGTCCGCAAGACGTCGTCGGGCTGCACTTTTTCAGCCCGGCCAACGTGATGAAACTGCTGGAAGTGGTGCGCGGTGCAAAAACCGCCAAAGACGTCATGGCCACCGTCATGTCGATGGCTAAGAAGATCAAGAAAACAGCTGTTGTTTCGGGTGTCTGCGATGGCTTTATCGGCAACCGCATGATTGAGCAGTATGGTCGTCAGGGCGGGTTCCTGCTGGACGAAGGCTGCACACCAGAGCAGGTCGACAAGGCAATAGAGAAGTTTGGCTTTGCCATGGGCCCATTTCGCATGGGGGATCTGGCCGGCAATGATATTGGCTGGGCCATTCGCAAGCGCCGCTACACCGAGAAGCCCGATATGAAATACAGCAAGACCGCTGATTTGTTGTGCGAAAAAGGGCGCTTCGGGCAAAAGACAGGCGCCGGCTGGTATGACTATGTGGCTGGCAAACGTGATGCGATTCCGAATGCCGAGGTGGTCAAGATGATCGAGGCACACCGTCAATCGCTGGGCGTCACGCCGCGCAAAATCTCCGACGACGAGATTGTGCAGCGTCTGGTGTATTCCCTGGTGAACGAAGCGGCGAGAATTCTGGAAGATGGCATTGCCTCCAAGGCCAGCGACATCGACATGGTCTACCTGATGGGTTACGGCTTCCCGATTTACCGTGGTGGCCCGATGAACTACGCCGACCAGGTTGGTCTGTTCAATGTGGTGCAGAGCATGAAGCGCTTTGCTCAAAATCCACTGGACGATGCCAAATTCTGGCAACCCGCGCCTTTGCTGGCCAAACTTGCCGCCGAAGGCAAAACGTTTAACTGAACAAAGGAAGTTTGCCATGACCTCAGCTGTAATTGTTTCCACCGCCCGCACGCCGCTTACCAAGAGCTG
>JBAXBQ010000012.1:0-64461 GCA_037141865.1 Comamonadaceae bacterium
GTCGCCCGCTGGCAGGTAAGGCTGGTACAGCTCAAAGGGTGAATCAGGAAAACGCACAAAGGTGCCGACCGGGAACTGATGAATCTCGTCAGAGGTTGCAAGCGCAAGCGGGACAGGCGGCATAGACAGGCTGTTCAAAGTGTGGGGCAGAGCGTGAAATCAGCGGGAATGTTATCGCGTTGTGGCAGCAGCTCGCGCAGCCAGTCGACACGCCGAGGTGTGCCAGCGCGTCGCATTTGCTGCGAAGGCTTCGTTTGACCCTTGCCACGCCCGGTAAAATACAGGGAAAACCCGGCACAACCAGTTCCGGCCGACCCAGTTTTTCACCACTCTCCACAGGATCCTCCATGTCTGTCTTCTCCTCCGTCGAAATGGCCCCGCGCGACCCGATTTTGGGTTTGAACGAACAGTTTGCTGCGGACACCAACCCGGCCAAGGTCAACCTGGGTGTTGGCGTCTACTACGACGATAACGGCAAGCTGCCGCTGTTGGCATGCGTGCAGGCGGCCGAGAAAACAATGATGGACAAACCTGCAGCGCGCGGCTACCTGCCGATCGACGGCATTGCCGCTTATGACGCGGCCGTCAAGGCGCTGGTGTTTGGTGCCGACAGCGAGCCGGTCAAGAGCGGTCGCGTGGCGACGATACAAGCCCTGGGCGGTACCGGCGGTCTCAAGGTCGGCGCCGACTTTCTCAAACACCTGAACCCCAATGCCAAGGTGCTGATCTCTGACCCAAGCTGGGAAAATCACCGCGCCTTGTTTACCAACGCCGGCTTCACCGTCGAGTCGTATCCTTATTACGACGCGCAAAGCCGCAACCTCAACTTTGCAGGCATGTTGTCGGCACTGAATGCGGCGGCGCCCGGCACCGTGGTGGTGTTGCACGCCTGCTGCCACAACCCGACCGGCTATGACATCACCCCGGCCCAATGGGATCAGGTTGTAGCGACCGTCAGAGCCAAAAATCTGGTGGCGTTTCTGGACATGGCTTACCAGGGCTTCGCCCATGGCCTGAGCGAAGACGGCGCCGTGGTGCAAAAGTTTGTCGCCGCTGGTCTGAGCTTTTTTGTCGCCACCAGTTTCAGCAAGAGCTTCAGCCTGTATGGCGAACGCGTCGGCGCCCTGAGCGTGCTGTGCGACAGCAAGGAAGAAGCGGCTCGGGTTCTGAGCCAGCTCAAGATTGTCATCCGCACCAACTACAGCAACCCGCCGACCCATGGCGGTGCCATCGTGGCTGCCGTGCTGGGCAACCCGGAGCTGCGCGCTCTATGGGAAAAAGAACTGGGCGAGATGCGCGTGCGCATCAAGGCCATGCGCCAAAAGCTGGTGGACGGCTTGAAGGCCGCAGGTGTCAAGCAGGACATGAGCTTCATCACCAGCCAGATCGGCATGTTCAGCTACTCGGGCCTTTCCAAGGACCAGATGGTGCGCCTGCGCAACGAGTTTGGTGTTTATGGCACCGACACCGGGCGCATGTGTGTGGCTGCGCTGAACAGCAAGAACATCGACCACGTGTGCGCATCGATTGCCAAGGTGATTTGACGGATTAAGAGATGCGCCGCTGGAACGGCTGGGGCGATGATGCCACTTCGATGGGGCTGACAGAAGGTGCGCGCGCCATGCTGCGCGCACGCCTGGGTGCCGGACTGCCGGGCGTTGACGCCACGCGCGACTCCATCGTGGCGCAGATTCCGGCCTCACGCATGCCACCCCACCGGCTGATTCAGACCGATCCTTCAACGCGCTTTGCCATGGCCTTGGGCGAGAGCTTTGGCGACTGGATTCGCAAACGCTTTGGCGCCCTACCCCCGGTACCGGATGGCGTCGCCTTTGCCGAATCTTCCGATCAAGTGCGCGAGTTGCTGGACCTGGCGCAGCAGCACAACTGGATCGTGATCCCCTTTGCCGGTGGCACCAGCGTCGCCGGTCATCTGGACTGCCCGATCAGCGAGCGGCCCACTCTGTCCATCAACCTCAGCCGCATGAACCGCCTGCTGCACCTGGACCAGCAAAGCCAGCTGGCGACCTTTGAGGCCGGCACAGCGGGGCCGCTGGTCGAGGCGCAGTTGCGTGGGCTGGGCTACACCTTGGGGCATTTTCCGCAGTCGTTTGAATACTCCACCGTGGGCGGCTGGGTGGTGACGCGCTCCAGCGGTCAGCAGTCGCTGCGTTACGGCCGCATTGAACAGTTGTTTGCCGGCGGGCGACTGGAGTCGCCAGTTGGCACGCTGCGCATTGCAACCGTGCCGGCGGCCAGTGCCGGACCGGACTTGCGCGAATTGGTGCTGGGCTCGGAGGGGCGTTTTGGCATTCTGACCGAGGTCACGCTGCGGGTCTCGCCGCTGCCTGAGCATGAGAGTTTTCATGCGCTTTTCTTCCCGCACTGGGACGCGGCCGAGACGGCCGTTCGCGAGCTGGTGCAACGCAAGCTGCCCCTCAGCATGCTGCGCCTGTCCAATGGCATTGAGACCGAAACCAACCTGACACTGGCGGGCCACACACGCGTGATCGGCTGGTTGCAGCGCTACCTGAGCTGGCGTGGCTGCACCGAAGGCAAATGCATGCTGATGCTGGGCGTCACAGCCGACAGCCGCACCGCACGCGACACCTTGCGTGAGGCGCGTCGCCTGCTGGCAAAGCGCGGCGGCGTTTACATCGGGCCTGCCATGGGCAGCAAATGGGCCGCCAACCGTTTTAAAGGGCCCTACCTGCGCAATGCGCTGTGGGATCAGGGCTATAGTGCCGACACGATTGAGACAGCGGTGGACTGGCCCCAGGTAAAGAACCTGATGCTGGCGATGGAACAGGCGGCGCGTGATGTGTTTGCACAGTATGGCGAGCCGGTGCACGCCTTCACGCATCTGTCGCACATCTATCCGCAGGGCAGCAGCATCTATTCGCAGTTTGTCTGGGCTACGGCAAACGGCGGCTTTGCGCCCAACTTCGAGCGCTGGCAGCGACTCAAAGCAGCGGTGGCAGCGACTATTGCCGCGCACGGTGGCACGGTCAGCCACCAGCACGGCGTCGGGCGTGATCACGCAGCACATTTGGCGGACGAAAAAGGGCCACTGGGTATGTCGACACTGGCGCAGTTGTGCCGCCACTTCGATCCGAAACAAATCATGAACCCAGGCAAGTTGCTGCAAGATGGTGGGCCGTGGGCGAGCTGAGTCCAGGCCACTTGCGGGCCCAGGCGCTGGCGCAACTGGAAGCGCACATCTGGGACCTGGTGGTCATCGGTGGCGGCATCAGCGGCGCCGGCGTGGCACAACAAGCCGCCCGCCGCGGCTGGAAAGTGCTGCTGATCGAACAGCGTGATTTTTCCTGGGGCACCTCGAGCCGCTCTTCCAAGCTGGTGCACGGCGGTCTGCGCTACCTGAAAGAAGGCGACATCAAAACCACTTTGCACTCGGTACGCGAGCGCGAGCGCCTGATGCGTCAAGCACCGCAACTGATCGAGCCGCAGAGCTTCCTGTTTGCCAATTGCAGCGGGCGCAAACCGAGCCGCTGCTTGTTTCAGCTCGGTTTGACGATCTACGACCTGATGGCCGGACAGCGCAACCACGCCTGGGCCGACCTGGCAACAACACACATGCTGGCGCCAGGGTTGGCACCGCCGCGCATGGGCGGCGCACTGGTATTTGTGGATGCCAAGACCGACGACGCGCGCTTGGTGCAGCGGGTACTTTCGGAAGCCGCGCGCGATGGAGCGGTGCTGTTGAACTACCTGGCCGGACGTGAGCTAAGGCTGCAGGCGGGCCATGTTTCAGGCATCGCGGTGCAGGATGTGGAAAGCGGCCAGCACTATGCGATCAAGGCCAAAGCCGTGGTCAATGCCACCGGCGCGTGGGCCGACCGTCTGCGCGGCGCGGTGGGCGGCAGGCCCATGTTGCGCCCGCTGCGCGGCAGCCACCTGGTAGTTCCGTTCTGGCGCTTGCCGGTTGCGCAAGCGATCAGCCTGCTGCACCCGCGTGATGGTCGCCCGGTGTTCCTCTATCCGTGGGAGGGCATCACGCTGATCGGCACCACCGATCTCGATCACCATGAAGACATCAATGCCGAGGCCAGCATCACCGCAACCGAAGTGGCCTACCTGATCGACGCCGTCAACGACCAATTCCCCGCTGCTGCCATCAAAGCCGCCGACATCAGCGCCTGTTACGCCGGTGTGCGGCCGGTGGTCGATGACGGTGCGGCCAGCACCTCCAAGGCCGCGCGCGATCACGTGGTGCTGGACGAGTCGGGACTGATCACGCTGGCCGGCGGCAAACTCACCACCTTCCGCCTGATGGCGCAAGATGCACTGGCGCTGGCCGCGCCGCACGCAGGCAAGTCTTTTTCGCGCGACGATGCGGTGCTGTTCACGCCGGTGGGTGCTCTGAACCCTGGCTGGAGCGCATCGGTACGGCATCGGTTGGCGGCCCGCTATGGCTATCGTGCGCCGGAACTCTCAGCCCACGCCACTGACGCCGAGCTTCAGAGCATTCCCGGCACCCAAACCTTGTGGCTGGAGTTGGCGCTGGCAGCGCAATTTGAGGCAGTCGTGCATCTGGATGATCTGTTGCTGCGGCGCACCCGCCTTGGCCTGCTGTTGCCGCGTGGCGGGCTGGATCATCTGCTTCGCATCCGTGCCCTGTGCGAAGTGCATCTGCCGTGGGACACGTTGCGCTGGGAAACTGAAATTTCACGCTACCGCGCCATCATTGCCGCACACTATAGTCTTCCTGAAACCTTGCCGGAGACCGCGCCATGAGCAAAACCTACTTGCTGGCCATTGACAACGGCACCCAGAGCGTGCGTGCCCTGCTGTTCGATTTGCAAGGCAATTTGGTAGCCAAGGCGCAGGTCATGCTGACCAGCTACCTGTCGCCCCAGCCGGGCTGGATGGAGCACGACCCTGAGGCGTTCTGGCAAGCCTTGTGCCAGGCCTGCCAGCAACTGTGGCGTATCAGCCCGGTGCCCAAAAGCGCGATTGCCGGGATGGTGATTACGACCCAGCGCGGCACCACCATCGCACTGGACAAGAACGGCCAAACCTTGCGGCCCGCCATGATCTGGCTGGACCAGCGCCGCGCCGACCAAATACCGAAACTGGCGTGGTGGTGGGAAGCTGCTTTTCGCGCTATTGGCATGCGCGACACGGTGCGCTTTTTTCAACAGGAAGCAGAGGCCAACTGGATTGCGCAGCACCAGCCAGAGCTGTGGGCCAGAACGGACAAATTCCTGCTTCTTTCGGGCTATCTGAATTACCGTTTTACCGGCCGTTTTGTGGATTCGGTGGCCTCGCAGGTGGGCTACATTCCGTTTGACTACAAAAAGGGTTGTTGGGCCGCCAGCCACGACTGGAAATGGCAAGCCATGCCGATCTCTGCGGCCATGCTGCCCGAACTGGTGCCGGCCGGCACGCTCATTGGCCAGGTGAGTGCCCAGGCGGCGCTGGATACCGGTATCCCGGAAGGCTTGAACGTGCTGGCAGGCGCCGCCGACAAAGCCTGCGAAGTGATCGGCGCCGGTTGCCTGACGCCCGACATTGCCTGCCTGTCTTATGGCACCGCGGCCACCATCAACACCACCACGCCGCGCTACCTGGAAGCGACACCGTTTATTCCGCCTTATCAAGCAGCAGTGCCAGGCCACTACAACACCGAGATTCAGATCACACGCGGCTTCTGGATGGTGAACTGGTTCAAGGAACAGTTTGGCCTGCACGAACAGCAGACAGCGCGGCAAAGTGGTGTCACGCCCGAGAGCCTTTTTGATGCACTGGTGGCCAGTGTGCCGCCCGGTGCAAATGGGCTGATGCTGCAACCTTTCTGGAACCCTGGCATCAAGGTGCCGGGACCCGAGGCCAAAGGTGCGGTCATTGGCTTTGGCGATGTGCACACCCGGGCCCATTTGTACCGCGCCATTCTGGAAGGTCTGGCCTATGCTTTGCGCGAGGGCAAGGAACGCATCGAGAAGCGTGGCGGGCAAACCATCAGCCGGGTTCGCATCTCTGGCGGAGGTTCACAGAGCGATGCCGCCATGCAGATTGCTGCCAACATTTTCAACCTGCCGTGCGAGCGGCCGCATCTGTATGAGACCAGTGGTCTGGGCGCCGCGATGCTGGCTGCGGTGGGCTTGCGGCTGCACCCCGACTTTGCCACCGCCGTTTCGCAAATGACACGCATCGGCCAGGTCTTTCTGCCGGAACCTCACCATGCCAGCACCTATGAGCAGTTGTACCGACGCGTCTATTGCCGCATGTACCAGCGGCTGCAACCTTTATACCGCGACATCCAGGAGATCACGGGTTATCCGGGAATGAGTTGAATGGGGCACAGCGACCAATAACCCTTGCCCATGCGAACCTATTAAGCAGGGGTAACAATCGGCGCTGGATAGTTTTTTCGATGCGCCGACATGAACCGGTGCATTCCCCCCAACCCGATCCCTTGAGGAGTTTTTCATGTCTATTTTGTCCAATCTCTACAACCACAAGTTGCCGCTGCTGGTCGCTGCCCTGGCGCTAGCAGCAGGTGCCGCACAAGCGGTAGACGTTGCCGTCAAATTGAGTGGCGACGCCGAAGTGCCGCCGGTGAGCACGGCCGCTTCCGGCATGGGTTCGATTACCGTGGCCGCCGACAAGTCTGTCAGTGGCATGGTCATGACCAGTGGCGTAGCCGGTTCGATGGCCCACATTCACATGGCCGCAGCCGGCAAGAACGGCGGCGTCATCATTCCCCTGACCAACCAGGGTGACGGCCATTGGGGAGTTCAGGATGGCGCCAAACTGACCGATGCCCAGTACGAAGCCTTCAAGGCCGGGGAGTTGTACATCAATGTGCACAGCGCAGCTCATCCAGGCGGAGAAATCCGGGCACAAATCAAGCCCTGAACTTTGCAGCGCCGCTAGACCAAAGCTCTGCGGCACGGCGTGAAACTGCGTCGAAGTCGCGGCAGGGTGTAGCTACCGCTCAGATAAAGCTTGGCTGCTTTTGTCTCACCACGGTGTGACCGGCGTGGGTCCAGGCGGCACCACCGCAAGCGGCAGATAAAGCGCTTGCCTGCCTCCGTTTGTCTTAGAATTCCTAAACAGTTCAAGAACATCGGGGTATCCCATCATGGCCATTTTGCACGCCCTCTCGGGTCAAACCATTGATATTCATCCTGTCAGTGACGACCCGCAGGGTGCGCGAACTGTCGCCCTGTTCAAGACCGATGAACTCGAAGTTATTCGCCTCGTGCTGGCCGCTGGAAAAGCTTTCCCGCCGCACCGGGTTGCGGGCGAAGTCACCATTCAATGCATCCAGGGCAAGATTGAGATCACTTGCGAAGGCAGCGCGCAGGTGCTGCGCTGCGGCCAACTGCTGTACCTCTCAGGCGGCGTCCTGCACAGCGTGTTGGGACTGGAAGATGCGTGTGCACTGCTGACTGTGGTGCTGCGAAAGTAGCGCCTCACCTTTTCAAATGAAGAAATTTACTCTGACCCTGACCCTGGTCGGCCTGCTGGGACTGCTTGCGGGTAATGCTGTCGCCTGGAGCAACCATACTTATCCTGCCTACCGCACGTTTGAAAAAATGCCGGAAGTAGCCAGCGCGGCGCCGGTCACTGTAGAGCCGCTGGAAGCCTTTCTGAGGGCGCAGGAAAAGTCTATTGAAACCCTGCTGGCAAACCAGGAAGTTTGGGCCAAGGCGCATCTGGAAGTTTATCCACCGCGTCCGGCGGCGCTTGCCTTCAAGGCTGACCCGGCGCAAACCGACGAAGCCCGGCGACTGGCGTTTCTGATGGCGTTACGGGTTGCGCCCAACGCCAGGCTGGCGCTTTACCTGCAGCCTGATCCCTGGAGCACGTCGCCTGACGCCGCTAAATTGATGGCGCACTCAGCTGTCGATACGCTGCCCGAGCAAGCCAACTCAAACTACCGTTTTGTCGGACTCAAGGCCGGCGATCAGGTCGCACCTCTGGCGGTGCTGGCCTCGGCCTCGGACGAGCCGGACTATGGTCTGGACATCAACCTTTGGTCAGACAGTCCATCTCAGTGGGGCAAGGTTTACGGCTTTGAAACACTACCGTTCGGTAACCCGGCGCTCTACTTTTCAACCCAGGCGCCCTTTCACATGGGCTTCTACCACGAAGACCGAATCATTTACCTGGCGGCACCGTTCATCAAGAAAACTTTTCCACTGCTTCGCGTTCACCAGTACAGCAGCCTTGCCACGTTGGCTTTCAGAACCGGCCATCCCTATTGGGGTTGGCGCTTCACCGGACTGGCGCTGCACTATGTGCAGGATCTGACACAGCCGTACCACGCCAGCCTGTCACCAGGGAACTCGTCGGTCAAGCTGATCGGCATCAACCTGCTGGCGATGGCCGGCTTTCCGAGAATGAAGGACGAGATGATCGTGTTGTTGTCAAATCGCCATCTGGCATTGGAGAAATACCAGAATCAGCTGATTTTCAACGCGGCACGGGCCGGGCACGAAACCATGCTGGAGCAGTCACTGCGCAGCAGCGACAAAGACGCCAGCTACCCCACCTGGTCTGATTTGTACGCCCGCGACGTCGTCAGTCGGCAGTCCCACGCGCTGGGCAACAAGTTGACCGAGCTACTGGTAGACACCTTGCCGTCCGGTTATGTATCAGACCCCGCATTCGATTTTGGCGTGAAGGAGTCGGGCATTGATCTGGTGGCCGAACTCACAAAGCAGGATTCCAGCAAACGTGCCAGACTGGACAGCGCCCTTGCTGAATTGCTGGGAAATTTTGGCGCCCATAGCCGCAACGTTGTCCGCGGCATTCTGAAAGCCGGCTCGGCGCCGTAGTCAGCCCCAGACCACTGAGCGCATCGAGATCGAAGCTGCCTGAAAACTTGCGTTGAAAAACTGCGGCACTTCTGTTGCGTCAACCGCTGCGGCGCAATACAGCAGCGGCAAGAAATGTTCATGACTGGGATGCGACTGCTGCGCCATCAAGCCGAGCTGTTGAAAATCCTGCAACGCGGCAAAGTTACCCTGCATTAGATAGTCGGCTATGACCTTGTCGAATTCAGCCGCCCACGGGTAGACGTCGTTCGATGCGGCGTTCATCTTCAGGGCGCGCAGGTTGTGCACCATGTTGCCACTGCCCACAATCAGCACGCCGCGCTGGCGCAAAACTTTAAGCTGCTGGCCCAGCGCGTAGTGCTCGGCCGGGGCACGGCTGTAGTCCATGCTGAGCTGAATCACCGGAATGTCGGCTTGCGCAAACATCGGCTTCAGAACCGACCAGGCACCATGGTCAAGACCCCATTCCTGCAAATCCAGTGACACAGGCTTGGCGCTGCCGGGCTGTCGCAACTGGTGAGCGATTTCCTGTGCCGCTGCGGGAAATCCAGGTGCCGGGTACTGTTGATCAAACAGCGTTTTCGGGAAGCCGCCAAAATCATGAATCGTTTTCGGTTGCGCCATGCCCGTCAGCCACCATCCCTGGGTGAGCCAGTGGGCCGAGACACACACGATGAGTTGCGGAGTTGGCCACTTGACACCGAAGTCACGGCCCAAGGCCTGCCAACTTCGGCGGTACTGGTTGTCTTCGATCGCATTCATGGGGCTGCCGTGCCCCAAAAAAAGCACCGGCAGGCGTGCACTCTTACGCAAGGTTACAAACTCATGCAAGGCAGTGTTGCTGGCAATTTCGACCATGATCATCCTTTGTTTTGCTGGCAGGCTGACGCTACCGGGTCGGCAACGATTTGGCGCCATGGGATTGACGCCATTGTTTCACCGTTGCCAAGTTTGATATGGATCAAAACATATTTTGGGTATAGCGAAGATACTGACCTGGTCCTTTCGGTGGCCGTAAAGACAGTGGGTCTTGGCGAGGTCAAGCAGCTTACCGAATGTCCCAACCGCTAAGTCGGCCCATGCTGACTCGATATGAAGGCAAATGCAATGTCCAATTTTGAGATCGTGACCCGCGAGGATTTCTCTGACGTTACCTACTTGCTGGAAGTGCGTCATCCTTTGATGGCCAAGGCGGCCAAGCCAGGGCAATTTGTCATTGTTATGCTGAATGAACAGGGCGAACGTATTCCGCTCACTATCGCCGACTTCGACATCAAAAAAGGCACCATCACTCTGGTGATCCAGGCGGTCGGCAAAACCACAAAGCAAATGCAGCAGGAGTGCCGCGTTGGCACTTCGCTCTACGGCATGGTGGGCCCGATGGGCATACCCAGCCCGATCAGCCACGCCAAAAAAGTGGTGTGTGTTGGCGGCGGTCTGGGCGTGGCACCGATCTTTCCGCAAGCGCGCGGTTTCAAGGAAAGCGGCGCCTACGTCATCGGCGTGCTCGGCTTTCGCAACAAGGATCTGGTGTTCTGGGAAGACAAGTTCCGGGCCTGCTGCGATGAACTCATTTTGTGCACCAACGACGGCTCGGCCGGCATGAAGGGCATGATCACTGACGGCATCAAGGTCGCCATGGACAAGCACGCCGACATCGAAGAGGTCGTTGCCATTGGCCCGCCGGTAATGATGAAGGCCTGCGCCGACGCCACCCGCGCGGCCAAAATCAAGACCATGGTGAGCGTCAATCCGATCATGGTCGATGGCACCGGCATGTGCGGTGGTTGCCGCGTCAAGGTTGGCGATCAAGTGAAGTTCGCCTGCGTCGATGGTCCCGATTTTGATGGCCATCTGGTCGATTTTGACGACCTGATGCTGCGCCTGCAGCGTTACACCACGGTCGAAAAAGAAGCCCACGCGCGCTGGTCAGAAAGCTGCCGCATGACCAAGCCGGTCATTGATGCACCTCAAAGCTAATGTGATTTGTTGGTTAAGTTTGCTGGATTTTTGGCGTCAGTCGGATAACTCGCGCCGGTCCAGTTAGTCGCTAGAGGATAAACAGATGGCAAAGAAAAAGACGATCAGAACAATTCCACAGGAACGCACGCCGATGCGCGAGCAGGATTCGCTGGCACGGGCTAAAAATTTTGAGGAGGTGGCTTGCGGCTACAGCCTCGAAGACGCGTTGCGCGAGTCTGACCGTTGCCTGATGTGCCCGGATGAGCCCTGCATTTCTGGCTGCCCGGTTGGCATCAATATTCCGGGTTTCATCCAGAAAATCAGCGAGAAAAATTTTCGTGGCGCCTACGATATTCTTACCGACACCAACCTCTTGCCGTCGATCTGCGGTCGGGTCTGCCCGCAAGAAAATCAATGCGAAGGCGTCTGCACCGTCGGCGAGTCGCTGGAAGCGGTGGCGATCGGACGACTGGAGCGCTTTGTCGGCGACACCGCAATCAAAGAGGGCTGGGTCAACATTCCTTATATTGAACCCAACCGGTTCCGTGTTGGCATTGTTGGCTCGGGCCCGGCCGGCATGGCCTGCGCGGCCGACATGGCCAAAGCCGGCTGTGATGTGACGGTCTACGAAGCCTTTCACCAACCCGGTGGCGTACTCAAATACGGCATTCCCGACTTCCGCCTGCCCAATGAGGTGATCGACGCCGAGATCAACAATCTGAAAAAATTCGGTGTCAAGTTTGAGTGCAATACGCTGGTCGGGCGCCTTTTCACGATCGAGCAGATGATCGACGAGATGGGTTTTCACGCGGTGTTCGTCGGCGTCGGTGCCGGCTATCCGACGATGCTCAATATTCCTGGCGATTCACTCAACGGAGTGCTCTCGGCCAATGAATTGCTGACGCGCTGCAACCTGATGCGCGCCCGGGATTTCCCGAACTTCGACACGCCACTGCCGATTGGCAA
The DNA here is from genome assembly GCA_037141865.1 of Comamonadaceae bacterium. GTDB lineage: Bacteria > Pseudomonadota > Gammaproteobacteria > Burkholderiales > Burkholderiaceae_C > Rhodoferax. The sequence goes on from JBAXBQ010000012.1 coordinate 11,736, forward strand.
GCGGGTCGCCGTGGTTGGCGCCGGCAACACAGCGATGGACGCGGTGCGCGTATCGATCCGGCTCGGTGCCGAAAAGGTCTACTGCATTTACCGCCGCTCCCGCACCGAAGCACCCGCCCGGGCCGAAGAAGTTCATCACGCCGAACAGGAAGGTGCCGAGTACCACTGGCTCACCAACCCGGTAGCGGTGCTGGACGATGGAAAAGGCAGCGTGCGCGGCATGCGCTGTGTCCGCATGGAACTTGGCGAACCGGACGATTCGGGCCGGCGCAGACCGGTTCCGGTGGCCGGCAGTGAATTCGATTTCGAGGCTGATCTGATTGTTTACGCCATCGGCACCAACGCCAATCCGATCATGGGTCAGACCTCCAAAGTCAAGCTGAACAAATGGGGCTACATCGGCACCGATGACTCACTCGCGACTTCCCTTGCCGGCGTCTTCGCCGGAGGTGACATCGTCACCGGAGCGGCGACCGTGATCGAAGCCATGGGCGCTGGCCGAAAGGCCGCGCGCAGCATGAAGGCTTATCTTGGTATCAGGGACTCCGCGCTGGCCTACGGCGAAACAAGCGCCAGCACCCTGTTCGGCATCGACACCAAGGAGCGAAATTTCGCACGCGTGCGGGTCGCCTAGGAATCGCTCGACTGCATCTTCGGAAAAAAATATGAATCAAATGACAATGCAAAAGCCCGTTAACAAGACCGGCAACAAAACTCAATCGCCAGCCAGTGGCAAAACGCCGCTCCAGCTGAAAGAGCACATCGTTGAAATCATCAGCGACTCGGGTGAAGGAGCGCAAAAGTGTGGCCAATCTCTGGGCGCGATAGCGGCGCAGATGGGCAATGGCATCTGGACCACAGAAATCATTCCGGCTGAAATCCGTCCACCGGCGCGCAGTGTCGCCGGCGCCAGCGGCAACCGCATTCGCATCGGATCGGGCTACATCACCAATGGCGGCGATGAAACCGATCTGGTCGTAGCCTTCAACGAACAGGTGCTGCTGGGTCGGGTGCGGGCCAAGGAACTCAAGCCCGGCTGCATCATCCTGATGGAGAGCATGTGGCGCACGCACACCGACCCGAAGATTGTGGCGTCCTACGTTGAGACCCATGACCGGCTGGTGGCGGCCGGTTACAAGGTCATCGAGATCCCGATGGAGCAGGTGTGCCGCACCATGGTGGCCGATGCCAAGCGCGGCAAGAACATGTTCGCGCTGGGCATGCTGTGCTACATCTACAGCCTTGAAGTGAAACTCGCGATCGATCAAATCGTGCTGGCTTTCGGCAAGAAGGACCAGAGCGTGGTGGACGCCAATATCATGCTGCTCGAAGCCGGGCAAAAGTGGGCGGCCGCCAATCTTGATTTCTGCTACACGATCCCGGCAACGCGCGCGACCGAGCCGCAAATCGTCGTCAACGGCAATACCGCGCTGGCCCTTGGCGTGCTCGGATCGGGCATGGAAATCTGCGCCATGTACCCGATCACGCCAGCCACTTCGGCATCACACTATCTGTCGGAAGTGTTTGAAAAAGTCGGCGGCATGGTGCACCAGGCCGAGGACGAAATCGCTGCCTGCGCCTTTGCCATCGGTGCTTCCTACGCCGGCAAATGCACTATCACCATCACGTCAGGCCCAGGCTATTCCCTCAAACAGGAAGCGATTGGCCTCGCCGTCATGGGCGAGATTCCTCTGGTCGTCGTCAACGTCATGCGTGGCGGACCTAGCACCGGTCAACCAACCAAGATGGAGCAGGGCGACCTGATGACCGCCATTTTTGGCAGTCATGGCGATGCACCCAAGGTGGTGATGGCACCCGGCACGATCGAGGAATGCTTTTACTCCATCATGACGGCGCGCAAAATTGCCGAAACCTTCAATATGGTGGTGGTGATCCTGACCGACTCCGGTCTGGCGACTTCGCAACAACCGTTCCGTCGCCCACAGTTCAATGAATCGTGGCTGGCACCGCCGGTTGATCAGAGCCCGGTGCCTCAGGGCGCCAAGCCCTATGACTGGGACGACACCACGGGTCTGGCACGCCGCTTCATTCCAGGCCAACCTGGCGGCATGCACACCCTGACCGGGCTGGCGCATGACCGCGACAGCCACGTCGCCTATGATGCCGACATCAACGAGCAAACGCTGCGTTTTCGCAGCCTGAAACTCGCCGCGCTGCAAAAAACGCTCAAGCCACCGACCGTGTTCGGCGCTGCCCAGGGCGATCTGCTGGTGATTGGCTGGGGCAGTACCAAAGGCGCCATCGAGGAAGCTGTGGAAGTGGTACGCGCCGAGGGTTACAGGATTTCGTCGCTGCATCTGCAATTCCTGCAGCCGCTGCCGCCTGGGATCAAGGAAATCATGCAGGGTTTCAAGAAGGTCATGACGATCGAGAGCAATTGGAGCGACCGACCCGAGGACAAAATTATTGACGAAAACAACCGCCGCTATTCGTCGGTTGCCATCCTGCTGCGCTCGCGCTACCTGGTCGATATCGACTGCTGGAGCGAGGTCAGGGGTCAGCCAATCAAGCCCAGCACGATCCGCCGCGTGATGTTGAAACAACTGCAAAAATAAAAGTAAAGAAAGGTGATAACACCATGAACATGATGTCCGCCACGGAGTGTCTGCTGGAGATGTGCGACGAGCACTTCGAACTCGAAGACTATCAGGCCGGTGTGCCGCGCTGGTGCACCGGTTGCGGTGACATGGCCATTCTGACTGCCGTGCAAAGGCTTTGCCGGGACGAGGCGTTGCTGCCGGAAAAGACCGTGTTTGTCTCAGGCATCGGCTGTTCGAGCCGCTTTCCGCACTACATGAAGACCTACGGTTTCCATGGCATTCATGGCCGTGCGCTGCCGGTCGCCGAAGGCGTCAAGATGGCCCGACCCGACCTGACCGTGTTTGTCAACACCGGCGACGGCGACTGCTGCAGCATTGGCGCAGCGCACTGGATTCATGCCATCCGTTACAACATGAACATCACCGTGTTCCTGCACGACAACCAGATTTATGGCCTGACCAAAAAGCAGGCGTCACCGACCTCCCCGATCGGAACCAAGAGCAACACCACACCGCGCGGCAGTTACCTTGAAGCTCTGAATCCACTGACCGTGACGCTGGGTGTGCAAAATGTCTCCTTTGTGGCTCAGGCGGTTGACTGGATACCGGAGGTTCTGTACGACATTGTGAAGGCGGCTTACCATCACAAGGGGCTTTCCTTCGTTCGCATCGTGCAGCGCTGTCCGGAGTGGTTGCCGGTGTCACTGGACCCCTGGCTGAACGACCCGAATCGTGTGCAGTTGCTGAATCACGAGAACGGCCTACAAACCAGCGCCGGCATGTCCCGGATCTACAAGAACCAGTTGCAGCATGACCCGGCCAACATCGACCGGGCGCGTGAAATCGCCTCCGGTCACGAAAACATTCCAGTCGGCATTTTGTACCGTAATCCGAGCGTTCCCTGCTACGAAGACCTGCGCTTGTCGGACAAGCTGCACACGCCCGAATTGACGCGCACCGGACTGAACGCCGAGTTGGACAAATACACGGTCTGGCCGCAAGGAACTGAACACAAGGCAGGTAGTTAAAAATATGGAAGCAGATACTCAAGCACACATTGCTTTTTTCTTGACCGGCAGGCGTCCCAGCGAGGCGCTGGATGCGGTCGATGCACTGGGCCTGCGACCGGCCCTTTTTGCCGGCTATCGGGATTTGAACCAGCTTCGCTATGACTTTCCGTTGCTGCTGGTAGATGGTCGTGCCGATGCTCAGTTCGCGCAATCGTTGTCTGGCGTCATTGACAGCGCATTGGCCAGCGTCGCGCGCGGCAGCGACAGCGAACGTATCAGAAAGCATGCGCTGCGACTGGAGCAGGAAATTCGGACGCTTGCCAGCGGCGCCACCACCGACTCTTTTTCTGTACTGTGGGACAAGGCTGCCACTCGGCTTAACAAGACCGCGGACAAATCATTCGAAGACAGTTTGCGCCGTACCCGCGCCGCCATCAAGATCAACGGTGCGCTAGTCGACTGCGACGCGGCGCTGCCCTCGCGTCTGCTGCAACATGCGTGGGCTGTCGGTCAAAGGCAAAAGGCCGAGGGATTCCGCAAGGAACTTGACCGGCTGGTTCTGAAACTCTCCGACATCCTCAAAGCCGACTATGAACGCTCAGACGCCGGGCGCAGCGCCAAACACTTGCAAGCATCGGTAGGCACCGGCTTTGGCGACGCATTTGACTTCGACGCCATGTCGCGCATGCTTTCCAAGGCGCTGCCCAAGGACGCCTTTCCCGACAGTCGGCGCAAGCGCATTGGCGAGTTGCTGTTGACTTTGAATGAGCAGCAATTCATTCCCTCAAAAGCCGCGTCGGCCAACAACAGTGCTGCGCAACCCTACCCTTTCCTGTTCGAAAGTTGTGCCGATGCGCTGGCCGCGTTTCGCCAACGCATGCCCAAATTGATCGAACTGGCGAAGGCGATTGCGGTCGCCAGACTCGAGATTGAAGGGCAATACAGCGAAGCCAGGCACGACGCCTTGTTCGAACAGTTTGGTGCAAACGGACTTGATCCGCAGGACCTGGCACATTTTCCAGGCTATCTGGCTTGCGTCAACGCCGAGAAAATGCAGGCGCTTGAGCACGCTCATCTGATGGAAATTCTTACTTCGGGATTGCCGATCAAGGTCTTGCTGCAGATCGACGACATCCTTGAAGAGGCGCCCAACGGAGAAGGCAATCTGACCGCCGGCATGCGCAGCCGGCAGCTTGCAAACATGGCTATCGGCCTTAATGAAGTTTACGTCTTGCAGTCGAGCAGCTCCAACCTGTACCGCTTCCGTGAGCGCATGCTGCGCGGCTTGACCTACCGGGGTCCGGCCCTGTTCAGCGTGTTTTCTGGCGCCAGCGCCAAGGCCTCGGGTCTGCCACCGTATCTGATGGCGGCGGCGGCGATGGAATCGCGCGCCTTTCCTGCGTTCACCTATGACCCGTCGGCCGGCCCCAACTGGGCATCACGTTTTTACCTTGACGCCAACTCCCAGGTTGATCTGGACTGGCCGATACAGACATTTGCCTACGAAGACGAGATGCACCAGCGTGTCTCGGAAGACCTTGCCTTCACACTGGTCGATTTTGTCGCCAGCGATCAGCGCTATGCCAGGCATTTGGCGCGCGTCCCGCGGGACAAGTGGAATGGCAGCATGATTGCGGTAGACGAGTGCCTGACACGCGAGCGCAAGGGCCTGCCGGACAAGGTACCCAGCTTGCTGATGGTCGACCCCGACAATGTGCTGCAGAAGGTCATCGTTGACGAGCGCATGATCAGGGAAGCACGGCGTTGCCGCGAAATGTGGCACAGCCTGCAGGAACTCGGTGGCGTTCACAATTCACACGCCGAGAAGCTGCTGGCGCGCGAAAAGAAAGCCTGGGAAGAGCGCATGCAAGAGGCAACTGAATTGCAAGCGGCAACCAGCGTCAGCGCACCGGTTTCGGCCGTGCCAGGCACTGCCGCTGCAGCAGCGGCAGCCAGCGAGACACTGGAGCAAGAGCCAGAAAGATCACCCGACGAAGCTTACATCGAGACACCACGTTGCTCCACCTGCAACGAGTGCACCACCCTCAACAACAAGCTGTTTTCCTACGACTCGAACCAGCAGGCCTTTATTGCCGACATCAATGCCGGCACCTACGCACAATTGGTGGAGGCGGCAGAGAGCTGTCAAGTTTCCATCATCCACCCAGGAAAGCCGCGCAATCCGAAGGAGCCAGGCCTGGAGGAATTGCTCAAGCGCGCCGAGCTGTTCCTGTAAGCACTGTCCCTTCAAAAGGAGCAGTGATCCCGACCAGTCAGTGCGACATGGCTCGGTCATTTGCTGCTGGGCGCTCCACATCCTCTGCGAAAATGAGCGTTAGTCTGGTCGGGTGAATATTTCTTTTTCCTGCATGGCAGCGATGTAGATGAGTCGCTGTCGGGAAATTCCTGACTGCAAGCTTGCAAGAATGTGGTATTTTGAAAGAATATTGGTACCTACCTCCTAACAAAAGTTCGGTTAGAACTGTTATATTGCACTGCAACATTTCCTGAAAGTAAATTCACCGTGCTCTACCAACTCTACGAAACACAACGTTCCCTGATGGAGCCATTTACTGACCTGGCTCATTCTGCCTCCAAGGTCTATGGCAACCCGCTGTCCTTGCTCGGTCAAAACCCATTTGCGCAGCGAATTTCGGCCGGTTACGACTTGATGCATCGCCTCGGCAAAGACTACGAAAAACCGGAATTCGGCCTGCGTACGATCGATGTAGATGGCATTGACATAGCGATACATGAACGTATTGAAATCAACAAGCCTTTTTGTGAACTGCGCCGCTTCAAGCGTTTTAGTGATGATCCAGCCACGCTGGAAAAACTGAAGAGTCAACCGGCAGTGTTGATAGTTGCACCGCTGTCGGGGCACTATGCAACTCTGCTGCGGGACACGGTCAAGAGCATGCTGGCGGATCACAAAGTTTACATCACGGATTGGAAAAATGCCCGCCTCATTCCACTGTCCGAGGGCGAGTTCCATCTGGACGACTATATCAACTACGTGCAGGAGTTCATTCGTCACTTGCAGGGCATTTACGGCAATTGCCATGTGGTCAGCGTCTGCCAACCCACGGTACCGGTACTGGCCGCTGTCTCCCTGATGGCCAGCCGGGGTGAGCCGACACCTTTGAGTATGATCATGATGGGCGGTCCTATTGACGCTCGCAAATCACCCACGGCGGTGAACAATCTAGCCATGAGCAAGAGTCACAACTGGTTCGAACACAATGTGATTTACCGCGTTCCCAGCAATTTTCCAGGGGCCGGTCGGCGGGTCTACCCGGGGTTTTTGCAGCATTCTGGTTTTGTAGCGATGAACCCCAGCAACCATGCCCAAAGCCATTACGAGTATTTCAAGCACATGATCAAGGGCGATGACTCGCAAGCCGAAGCGCATCGCAAGTTCTATGATGAATATAACGCCGTGCTGGACATGGATGCAGACTACTACCTGGACACCATCAAGGTGGTATTTCAGGATTTCAGTCTAGTCAACGGCACTTGGGACGTTAAGGGCGTTGACGGCAAGATTGAGCGTGTTCGACCGCAAGACATCACCAGCACGGCCATGTTTTCAGTGGAAGGCGAACTGGACGATATTTCCGGCTCCGGTCAGACCGAGGCGGTTCACGGTATCTGCAGTGGCGTTGCCGATACAGAACATAAACACATGGAAGTGCAAGGTGCCGGGCACTACGGCATCTTCAGCGGTCGCCGCTGGCGCGAGGTGGTGTATCCGCAGGTCAAGTCATTCATCCTCAGCCATCAAACGGCCAAGACGCCCGTCAAGGACTCTGTTGCCGCTTCCAAACCGGTCGCAACCCCGGTCAAGCGCGCAGCACCAGCAGCTAAAGCCGTGGCAAAGAAAGCAGTTCGAAGAAAATAATGCCTGCGCTGGCCGACGTGGTGCTTGCGCTGCTGCCGCAAACACAATGCACCCGCTGCGGCTACGCGGACTGCGCCGGCTACGCGCTGGCGATTGAGCAGGGGGCAGCGGGCATCAACCAGTGCCCTCCTGGTGGCAGGCAGGGAATAGAGTGGCTGGCAGCCCTCACCGGCCAGCCGGTTGTGGCACTGAACCCCGCGCATGGCACCGAGGGCCCACGCAGCATGGCTTTCATCGACGAAAACTGGTGTATCGGTTGCACCTTGTGCATCAAGGCCTGCCCAACCGACGCCATCGTCGGCAGCAACCAGTTGATGCACACCGTGATCGAGGCCTACTGCACCGGTTGCGAACTGTGCATACCGGTCTGCCCGGTGGATTGCATTGAACTTGAAAATGCAAGCGGCACTGCAAGTGGCTGGGCCGCCTGGTCGCTAGCAGACGCCAAACTGGCGCGCGGTCGCTATCAACTTAATCGTTACCGGCGCGTTCGAGAGAACAATGAAAACAATCCAGAAACAGCGAGAAAATCAGTTGCCACGCCAACTGATTTATCGCGTCGCCCGCTGCTCACTGAGGCCACGCCCGCAGACAAGAAACGGGCGGTCATTGAAGCCGCCGTCAAGCATGCACGGACCCAGCGTGTCATAGGCTAAAGAAGTTGATTGAGACCTTTGTCTAGCCAAGCGCATCGTTCACTTGATCATTGAATTCTGCCAGACTGACAGCATCACCAATTTCGCGCGGTAGCGCATCACGTACCGAGAAAACACCCAGGGTCTTGTTCGCTGACGAGACAATGGGCAGATGCCGAAAACCGCGCTCGATCATCATCAGAACTGCTTCAGCGACCTTCATATCCGGGCCCACGGTCTGCGGATTGGGGGTCATGACGTCCGACACGTGTGTGGTCTGCGGATTGAGCGCTTTAGCCAATACACGCGTCATCAAATCACGCTCGGTGACAATTCCCAACATGCTGCCGGAAGCGTCAATGATCAGCACGCTGCTGGAATTGGCCTTGGTCATGACACAGGCTGCCTCCCAAACGCTGGCATGTCGCGGCAAGGTCACCACGTGACGTTGGGTCAGGGATTGAAAAACTGTGCGTTCAGGCATGAAAAAGTCCTTTCAAATTCGCGGTTTCAAAGTTGCAGCTGGCAGCGCCTAGCGTAACGAGGCGTTGACTTTTTGCAGTACCCGCGAGCCTGGGCAAAGTTGCTTGACCCCCATGCTGTTGAGTGGCGTATCGCTGGTGTTAAGTGACATGTGCAAGTCAGTGGCAATCGGGTCCAGATAAAGCAACCCGGTGACAACTTCACCGCGCACCTGGTGCGCGTTCATGTAACTCAAGGCGGCGTAGCGATCGGTCGGATCGTAGTCCTGGTGCAACTTGCGCAAGCGCAAGGTTGAACCGTCATGCTGCTGCACATCAATCACATCACCGGGTGCGTACTCGGCGGTAATCTCGCTGCGCGCCGGCATGAAGTCGATGCGGCTGACCGCTTCGTTGTGCTGTCGCACGTAGTCGTAGCTTTTAGTGCTGCCGCCGTGGTTATTGAACGTGACACACGGGCTGATGACATCTATGAAGGCAGCGCCACCGTGGTCCAGCGCGCCCTTGATAAGTGGCACCAGTTGCGCCTTGTCACCGGAGAAACTGCGCGCAACGTAGGTGGCGCCCAATTGAAGTGCAAGCCCAACCAGATCAACCGGGCTGTCGCTGTTGATCACGCCCTTCTTGCTTTTCGAACCGCGGTCAGCGGTAGCAGAAAACTGTCCCTTGGTCAGACCATAAACACCATTGTTCTCAACAATGTAGGCCATGCGCACGCCACGCCGCATGGCGTTGGCGAATTGCCCCAGGCCGATGGAGGCCGAGTCGCCGTCGCCTGAAACGCCCAGGTACAGCAGATCGCGGTTCGCCAGATTGGCGCCGGTCAGCACCGAGGGCATGCGCCCATGCACCGTATTAAAACCGTGCGAGGCGCCCAAAAAGTAGTCCGGTGTCTTGGAACTGCAACCAATGCCTGAAAGCTTGGCCACACGGTGCGGCTCGATGTCGAGTTCCCAACAAGCCTGAATGATGGCTGCCGAGATCGAGTCATGGCCACAGCCGGCGCAAAGGGTCGAGATGCGCCCTTCGTAATCACGCCGCGTGTAGCCGACCTTGTTAGTGACGAGCGAAGGGTGATGCAGTTTTGGTTTGACGAGGTAGGTCATGCAGCCTCCTTGAGCGAAGCAGTTGTCTGCGCCGAGCGCGACGCCGGTTGCAGGTTTTCTTCGATGAATTGGGTGATGAAGCGTGCCGTGATGGGCGTGCCGTCGTAGTGCAATACTTTGACCAGTCGCGCCGGGTCGATCGACAATTCATTGACCAGCAGTGACTGCATTTGGGCATCACGGTTTTGCTCAACCACAAATACCTTGTCGTGCTCCGCGATGAAACGCTCGACCGAGGCCGGGAACGGAAACGCGCGCAAGCGCAGCGCATCGACATCAATGCCGTCAGCCGTCATCACATCCAGCGCCTCCTGCATGGCGGGACTGGTCGAACCAAAATAAATCACGCCAACGGCGGTCGGTCGCGCCGCCTTGCGCAGCACCGGCTGCGGCACCAGATCGGCTGCGGTCTGGAACTTGCGCAACAGTCGTTCCATGTTGTAGATGTAATCCGGTCCGCGTTCGGAGTAACGCGCATACGGGTCACGCGTGGTGCCACGGGTGAAAAAACTGCCTTTGGTTGGATGCGTGCCAGGCAATGTGCGCCAGGGTATGCCGTCGCCATCAACATCCTTGTAGCGGCCAAAATCCTTGCCAGCTTCGAGTTCCTCCGCCGTCATGACCTTGCCCCGATCGTAATCGCGTGCATCGTCCCAGACAAAGGGTTTGCATAGGCGCTGATTCATGCCGATGTCCAGATCGGTCATCAAAAAGATCGGCGTTTGCAGGCGGTCTGCCAGATCCAGTGCGGCTGCCGCGTGTTCAAAACACTCATGCGGATCTTCCGGGAACAGCATCACGTGCTTGGTATCACCATGCGATGCATAGGCGCAACTCAGCAAATCGGATTGTTGGGTCCGCGTCGGCATACCAGTAGAAGGGCCGCCGCGCTGCACATTGATGATGGTGACCGGTATTTCGGCGAAATAGGCCAGGCCAATGAACTCCGACATCAATGAGATGCCGGGACCCGAAGTGGCGGTAAACGCCCGCGCGCCATTCCAGCCTGCGCCCACCACCATGCCAATTGACGCCAACTCATCCTCGGCTTGCACAATGGCGACATTGCTGCGTCCGGTGCGCTCGTCGATCCGGTATTTGTCGCAATACTTCTGAAACGCCTCCGGCACCGACGATGACGGCGTGATGGGGTACCAGGCCGCCACGGTGGCGCCGCCATAGACACAACCGAGAGCCGCGGCACTGTTGCCATCGGTGAATATCTGGTCGCCTACCTTGTCAGCGCGACGCACACGCAGCCCCAGCGGTGCGCTCAAGTGCTGCTTGACATAATCACGCCCCAAATACAGGGCGCGCACGTTGGAATCAAGCAGCATCTCCTTGCCCCGGTACTGCTCGGCAAAAAGATTCTCAAATACTTCGGCCTCGACATCCAGCAGCACCGACAAGGCTCCGACGTAGATGATGTTTTTAAACAACTGCCGCTGACGTGACTCGGAATAGGCGGCATTGCTGATGTCGGTCAGCGGTATGCCAATGACCTCAATATCGCGGCGAAAGCGGGATTCCGGAATGGGTCGCGTGCTGTCATAAAAAAGATAACCACCGCTTTGAATCTCCGCCACATCGACATCCCAGGTCTGCGGGTTCATGGCCACCATCATGTCGACGCCACCCCGCCTGCCGCCATAGCCTTTTTCGCAAATACGCGCCTCGTACCAGGTCGGCATGCCCTGAATGTTGCTGGGAAAGATGTTGCGTGGGCTGACCGGCACGCCCATGCGCATGATGGCCTTGGCAAACAACTCATTAGCCGAGGCCGAGCCCGAACCATTGACGTTGGCGAACTTGATGACAAAGTCATTGATGGCTTCAATGCGTTTCATACGACCTCCATCGCGCGGCGAACTACGTTTCCATCACGGCATTTGGGCCCGGCCTGGGTCGTACTCAACAAAAATTTCTGCATATCCCAGGCCCCAGTTGGGCAGCGCTCGGCGCACATGCCGCAGTGCAGGCAAACGTCTTCGTCTTTCACCATCACTCGTCCCGTCTTTAAAGCGCCCGATACATAGAGGTCTTGCGCCAGATTGCTGGCGGGCGCCTGCAAACGCGCTCGCAAGTCGGCCTCTTCACCATTGGCGGTGAAGCTAATGCAGTCCATTGGACAGATGTCGACACAGGCGTCGCATTCGATGCAGGTGTGTTTGGTGAAGACGGTCTGCACGTCGCAGTTGAGGCAGCGACTGGCTTCCTTGAAAGCCGTGGCAGCGTCAAAACCCAACTCCACTTCGACCCGGATACTGGCCAGCGCGACCTCGGCCTTGGCCCATGGCACCTTGAAGCGGGCGTCTGCCGATACCGCACTGTCGTAACTCCACTCATGAATGCCCATCTTGGCAGACATCAGATTGGTCATCGGCGCCGGCCGACGATGAATATCCTCGCGGTGCAGAAAACGGTCAATTGAAACCGCTGCCTCGTGGCCGTGCGCCACGGCGGTGATGATGTTTTTCGGGCCATAGGCGGCGTCACCGCCAAAAAACACCAGCGGCAAAGTAGACTGAAAGGTGTCCGGTGCCAGCACCGGCAGCCCCCACTTGTCGAACTCGATACCGATATCGTTCTCGATCCACGGAAAAGCGTTCTCCTGGCCCACTGCGATCAAAACCACATCGCACTCAACCCTGACATCAGGCTCGCCGGTTGGCACCAGACTGCGCCTGCCTTTGTCGTCATAAACAGCTTTGACGATCTCAAAGCTCATGCCAGTGAGCTTGCCGTTGACATGCTCAAAGGCTTTGGGCACATGGAAATTGAGAATTGGAATGCCCTCGTGCTGTGCGTCCTCTTTTTCCCAGGGTGATGCCTTCATCTCCTCAAAGCCGCTGCGCACAATGACTTTTACATCGGTGCCGCCCAAACGACGCGCCGAGCGACAGCAATCCATCGCAGTATTGCCACCACCCAGCACAATGACGCGCTGACCAATATTGGTAATGTGACCAAATGACACGGACGCCAGCCAGTCAATACCGATGTGGATGTTTTCGCTGATAGCCCTGCGTCCAGGGACCTCAAGATCGCGCCCGCGCGGCGCACCACAGCCGACAAACAGTGCGTCATAGCCTTGCGTCAGCAGTTTGCGCATGGACTCGATGCGCTGGCCACTGCGAAAGTCAACACCCAGGTCGAGGATGTAACCGGTCTCTTCATCAATCACCGACTCGGGCAGGCGAAAGCGCGGAATCTGGCTGCGAATAAAGCCACCGGCCTTGGCCTCACTGTCAAACACGGTCACTTCATAACCCAGCGGCGCCAGATCGCGCGCCACCGTCAAAGAAGCCGGCCCGGCTCCAATGCAGGCGACCCGCTTGCCATTTTTCGGCGCCACGGCTGGCATGCGACTCCGGACGTCCTCCTTGTGATCCGCTGCAACTCGCTTGAGGCGACAGATTGCCACCGGCTCGGGGTGCTCACCATTGCTCTCCTCTACGCGGCCGCGGCGACACGCTGGCTCGCATGGTCGATCGCAGGTGCGGCCCAACACGCCTGGAAACACGTTGGACACCCAGTTGACCATGTAGGCATCGCTATAGCGGCCCTGCCCGATAAGACGGATGTATTCGGGTACCGGGGTATGAGCCGGACAGGCCCATTGACAATCAACGACTTTGTGAAAATAGCTTGGACTGGCAATGTTGGTTGGCTGCAAATCTGTCTCCTAAACTTTGCGGCACCACAACAGCGCCTGAGTGTGGAGGGAGTGTACGCCAGCGCGCGCCGAAAGAGACCGACGGCGACCCCGTGATGATGCAGCCTTGAATGGGTGTTGACTTAAATCAAACGCGTTACGCCTCAAATTTTGGACGCATGAGAGATGCCTGCAGCAAGCCTGTCAAATGCGGCAACGACCGGCGCCGGTGCCTGCACCAGTTCAATCAAAACCCCCTCCCCACTGATCGGGAATTCCTCATTTGATTTGGGGTGCAAAAAACAGATGTCAAAGCCGGCTGCACCTTGGCGTATGCCACCGGGGGCAAAGCGCACGCCCTTGGCCGACAACCACTGCACAGCCTTGGGCAGATCGTCGATCCACAGACCTACATGATTGAGCGGCGTAGTGTGTACTGCGGGCTTTTTATCGGGATCCAGCGGTTGCATCAAATCGACTTCAACTTTGAACGGACCGCTACCCATGGTGCAAATATCTTCATCGACGTTTTCGCGCTCGCTGCGGAAGGAGCCTGTCACTTCGAGCCCCAGCATATCAACCCAAAGCTTTTGTAAACGGGTCTTGTCAGGGCCGCCAATAGCGATCTGCTGGATGCCCAGCACTTTAAATGGGCGATTCATTTTTAGGCGAACTCAATAATCGGTTGATCGACCGTCAGACTATCGCCTTTGTTGGCCAGCAGTTTGCCCACCACACCATCGGCTACCGCAAAGAGAACATTTTCCATTTTCATCGCTTCAATCACCGCAACACGCTCACCAGCCTGCACTTTTTGACCGGGCTGCACTGCCACATCAACCAGCAATCCCGGCATCGGGGACAACACAAAGCGACTCATGTCCGGCGGTGCCTTGTAAGGCATCAGAGTTAGCAGTTGGGCAGCTCTGCTCGAAAGCACCATTGCATCAATCTGCGCTCCGTTGTGCGAGACACGAATGGCCAGCGGGTTCTTGCCTGCCAAGCCACCACGTTCCACCTGCGCGGTGAATGGTTGGCCATTGCACGTGCCAGTGATACGAATTTCACCCAGACGGTAATCGCTGCATATCTTGTATTGCTTGGTTGCCACAGTGATTGTGCTGGAGCCTGTTTTACCCTCAAAATCGCGGACTGCTACCGGCGTTGCTGTGGTCTTGCCTTGCCAACCCAGGGTGACCACTACAAACTCAGCACCTACCGCCAACTCGTGGCCCTCCATCTGCCCACTGATAAAGGTGGCACGGTTGCGGTACACGCGGTTGACAAAGGCAGCCAGCGCGGTCAGCAGATCGGCGTCGTCATGTGGCACATCTTCGGCGCGGAAACCCTTCGCGTAGTTCTCGGCAATGAAGCCGGTGTTGAAGTCACCCGCTACAAACTTGGGGTGCGCCAGCAACGCCGCCTGAAACGGGATGTTGCTGCTGACGCCCCGAATCACAAAGCCATTGAGCGCTTCACGCATCTTGGCGATTGCTTCGAGCCGATCTTTGCCATGCACGATCAGCTTGCAGATCATGGAGTCGTAATACATCGGTATCTCGCCTCCGTCCTGCACACCGGTGTCAACCCGAACGCCCAGCCACTGGCTGATGTCGGACGCAAACATGGTCTCAGTCGGCGGCTGAAAACGCACCAGGCGACCGGTAGATGGCAGGAAGTTGCGGAACGGGTCCTCAGCGTTAATGCGGCACTCCATGGCCCAGCCATCGCGTTTGACTTGCGCCTGTGTGACGGGGAGCTTTTCGCCCGCGGCAACGCGGATCATCAGTTCCACCAAGTCCAGGCCGGTGATGCACTCGGTCACCGGATGTTCCACTTGCAGCCGTGTGTTCATTTCCAGAAAGTAAAAACTCTGGTCCTTGCCGACGACAAACTCAACCGTACCGGCACTCTGGTATTTCACCGCTTTGGCCAGCGCGACCGCCTGCTCGCCCATGGCCTTGCGGGTGGCGTCACTGATGAAAGGCGACGGTGCTTCCTCGATCACTTTTTGATGGCGGCGTTGCAGCGAACACTCGCGCTCGTTCAGGTAGACGACGTTACCGTGGCTATCGCCAATCAACTGAATCTCGATATGACGCGGTTCCTCGACATACTTCTCTACGAACACACGGTCATCGCCAAAACTGTTACGCGCCTCATTGCGGCAACTGGTAAATCCTTCGAAAGCTTCCTTGTCGTTGAAGGCCACGCGCAAGCCTTTGCCACCGCCACCCGCGCTGGCCTTGATCATGACCGGGTAGCCGATGCCCTGGGCGATTTCGACTGCCCGTTCTGCTGTTTCAATCGCGCTGTTGACGCCGGGAATACAGTTGACACCAGCCGAGCCGGCAAGCTTTTTGGATTCAATCTTGTCACCCATGGCCGCCATGGAGTAATGCTTGGGGCCGATAAAGACGATGCCTTCTTCCTCGACGCGCTTGGCAAAGGCTGCGTTCTCGCTCAAAAAACCATAACCAGGATGCAAGGCCTGAGCGCCGGTTTGCTTGCAGGCGGCAATAATTTTGTCGGCCAGCAAATAGCTCTCTCGGCTTGGTGGCGGACCAATATTGACGGCTTCATCGGCCAACATGACATGACGCGCGTCCTTGTCAGCGTCAGAATACACGGCCACCGTTTTGATGCCCATTTTTTTAGCCGTCTTGATGACACGGCAAGCGATCTCGCCGCGGTTTGCAATCAGTATTTTTGTAAACATAGTGCTTTCCTAACGTTATTCAGTCAGCGAATATTGAAATTCGTTGTGGCATTGGGTCTGTCCTGTTGACGGTGCTCCAAGGTGTATTCCTGGGCCCGCAGCAGGGCGGGGGTACCTGCCGCCGTTCGTGTCCCCCGGCCTTTGGCCTCCTCCTTAACCTCACTTTGACAGGCACCCCCGTCCTGCTGCGTTGTAGTGCTGACTTTGTTTTTCGCACTCGAATACCAAGTGGCCGGGATCAGGCCGTCTGGGTGTTCTGCGCAGGTAAAGGAGGACGCCGAAGGCCGGGGGACACGGAGCAGATCACCCAGACAACCTGACCCCGTTAGAGGCAAGCGCGATCGCACGCCCAATAAGTTACCACTGAAGTGCACCATAAAAGCGCCAAGCCTCAAAGTGGAATGTTGCCGTGCTTGCGCCACGGGTTCTCAAGCTTCTTGTCGCGCAGCATCACCAGCGAGCGGCAGATACGCTTTCGGGTCTCGTGCGGCAGGATCACATCGTCTATAAAGCCACGGGCACCGGCCACAAACGGGTTGGCAAAGCGGGCTTTGTATTCGGCTT
Source organism: Comamonadaceae bacterium (assembly GCA_037141865.1). Classification (GTDB taxonomy): domain Bacteria; phylum Pseudomonadota; class Gammaproteobacteria; order Burkholderiales; family Burkholderiaceae_C; genus Rhodoferax. The sequence goes on from JBAXBQ010000012.1 coordinate 28,369, forward strand.
CCTTAGCGGCCAGTTTGGCCGGGTCGCCCTTGTCCTCCCGGAAAATAATTTCCACTGCACCCTTGGCACCCATTACGGCGATCTCGGCGTTGGGCCAGGCAAAGTTGACATCGCCGCGCAAGTGCTTGGAGCTCATCACATCGTAGGCACCGCCGTAGGCTTTGCGCGTGATGACCGTGATCTTTGGCACCGTGCACTCCGCGTAAGCGTAGAGCAGCTTGGCGCCGTGTTTGATGATGCCGCCGTATTCTTGCGAAGTACCTGGCATAAAGCCAGGCACATCCACAAAAGTAATGACCGGGATGTTGAAGGCATCGCAAAAGCGCACAAAGCGTGCTGCTTTTATCGAGCTCTTAATGTCCAGACAGCCAGCCAGCACCAGCGGTTGATTCGCCACGATGCCAACCGTCTGACCTTCCATGCGGCCAAAACCGATCAGGATATTTTTAGCGTACTCGGGTTGCAACTCAAAAAAGTCGCCATCGTCCAAAGTCTTGCCGATGAGTTCCTTCATGTCATACGGCTTGTTGGCATTGTCGGGCACCAGCGTGTCCAGGCTCATGTCCATGCGATCGGCCGGGTCACCACCACGGCGCACCGGCGCTTTTGCGCGGTTGTTGAGCGGCAGGTAGTTGTAAAGTCGGCGCAGCATCAAGAGCGCCTCCACATCGTTCTCAAAAGCCAGATCGGCCACGCCGCTCTTGGTGGTGTGACTGATGGCGCCGCCCAGTTCTTCGGCCGTCACATCTTCATGCGTCACAGTCTTGACCACTTCCGGGCCGGTGACGAACATGTAAGAACTGTCTTTGACCATAAAAATGAAGTCGGTCATGGCCGGGCTGTACACCGCACCACCGGCACACGGTCCCATGATCATGCTGATCTGCGGCACTACGCCGCTGGCCATCACATTGCGCTGAAACACATCGGCATAGCCGCCCAAGCTGGCCACACCTTCCTGAATGCGCGCACCGCCCGAATCGTTCAAACCAATCACCGGCGCGCCGACTTTCATGGCCTGGTCCATCACCTTGCAGATTTTTTCGGCATGCGCCTCGCTTAGTGCGCCGCCAAACACGGTGAAATCCTGGCTGAACACAAAGACCAGGCGGCCATTGATCATGCCGTAACCGGTAACTACGCCATCGCCTGGAATCTTGTTTTCCTCCATGCCAAAGTCGACGCAGCGGTGTTCGACAAACATGTCCCATTCTTCAAACGTGCCCTCATCAAGCAGCAATTCGATGCGCTCGCGGGCGCTGAGCTTGCCCTTTTTGTGTTGTGCATCGATGCGCTTCTGACCGCCACCGAGGCGTGCGAGTTGGCGCTTGGCTTCAAGTTGTTTAAGTATGTCGTGCATATTGGTTTTCTCCGTTTTTTTCATCCCGGGTCAGAGCCGGGAATCATCTTCGTACCTGCCACTGTTGTTCCAGAGCCAAATCCTGGATCCATCGCATTCAACAATTTTCGGGCTGCAGTAGAGGCCGGCATCTGCCCCGCCACCACTGCGCTGGTCAACCCGGCAAGGTTCGCGCGCACTTGCCGGTTTTGCCGAAATACCTGCTTCAATCCGGCATCAATGCGTTCCCACATCCAGGCAAGCGACTGCTGCTGTCGGCGACCAGCCATTCTCCCGTTTTGCGTTTGCAATAGCTGGAATTGCAACACTGCGGCCCAAAATCTGTCCACGCCCTGCCCCAGCAGTGCGCTGAGTTGAACCACCTGTGGGTGCCAGAGCTTTTCATCATGGGGCGCCTTTTCAGGGTTGCCATGCAAGCCGAGCAAGCGTAAAGATGACGCGATCTGGGCCTGCGCCCGGGTGGCGGCTACCGCGTCGATGTCGGCCTTGTTGATCACCACCAGGTCGGCCAGTTCCATGACACCCTTCTTGATCGCCTGCAGATCATCGCCGGCGTTGGGCAGTTGCATGAGGACAAACATGTCGGTCATGCCAGCTACCGCTGTCTCGCTTTGTCCGACGCCGACGGTCTCGACAATTACCACGTCGTAGCCGGCCGCTTCACAGACCAGCATGGCCTCCCGCGTCTTATCAGCGACCCCACCCAACGTGCCACCGCTGGGGCTGGGGCGGATGTACGCGCTTTCATGGACCGAGAGCTTTTCCATGCGCGTTTTGTCGCCAAGAATAGAGCCACCGGAGACCGTGGAAGATGGGTCAATGGTCAGCACTGCCACTCGGCGCCCAAGGGCTATCAGATACAGGCCCAGCGCCTCGATAAAAGTCGACTTGCCGACGCCCGGCGAGCCGCTGATACCCAGACGAAATGACTTCCCGGTGTGCGGCAATAACGAGGTCAAGAGTTCGTCGGCCTGCAAACGATGGTCGGCGCGGGTCGATTCGAGCAGTGTGATGGCCTTGGCAATGGCGCGGCGTTGGCCGGAAACCGAACCATGAACAATCGATTCGTACGCACTCACGTCGGCACTCCGTTCGGTCCGGACCAACAATAGTCAAGGTCAAATTCGCCTTCACCCACCTGTATGAAGCCATGCCGAAGATAGAAGCGATTGGCGGCGCTTTGTTTCAAAGCCGACAAGGTGATGCTGCAGTTTTTAAGGACTGCCCGCGACTTGGCCCAATCCAGGGCCCACGCGCCAATTCCCCGGCCCTGAAAAGCGGGTCGAACATACAAGTGATCGAGTTGCACAGAGATTGACCCCTGCTCGCAGTCCGGGCGCAGCGTAATAAAACCAATACGTTCACTATCCAGCACCATATGCAGCATGTATTCGGGTACAAATCTGCTGGCGAGTCGCTCGCGTGCGCGAACCGGATCAAAGCGCCCCAAGCGCTCCAGGCTTTCTCGCAGTGCCTCAATGCGCAAGTCCACCATCTCGTCGAAGTCGCTGTTCGCAACAGGGGCAAGCGTGAGCATGGCCGGGCTCAAGCTTTCAACACTTTCCTGATCTGCTCCAGCACATCCTTGGCGCTGGCCGGGATCGGTGTTCCGGGGCCGTAAATGCCCTTCACGCCAGCTTCATACAGGAAGTCGTAGTCCTGCCGCGGAACCACACCGCCGACGAAGACAATGATGTCGTCGGCACCTTGTATTTTCAGTTCAGCAATGATGGCCGGCACCAGGGTCTTGTGACCGGCCGCCAGAGTCGATACACCGACCGCATGCACATCATTCTCGATCGCTTGTCGCGCGCATTCCTCGGGTGTCTGAAATAGCGGGCCGATATCCACGTCAAAGCCGAGGTCAGCAAAAGCGGTTGCAACCACTTTGGCGCCACGGTCATGTCCGTCCTGCCCCAGTTTGGAGATCATCACCCGCGGGCGGCGACCGTATTTTTGGGCAAAACCATCGATTTCCGTTTTGAGGGCTTCCCAGCCCTCGGCCGAGTCATAAGCCGTTGCATACACGCCGGTCACCTTTTGTGTGTCGGCGCGGTGGCGCCCGTAAACTTTTTCCAGCGCGTCACTCACCTCACCCACAGTGGCGCGCAGGCGCATCGCTTTGATCACCAGTTCCAGAAGATTGCCAGAATTCGACTCTGCTGCAGAAGTGATTGCCGTCAGCGCGACATCAACGAGTCCGGCATTACGTTTTTGCTTGATGACTTTCAGTCGTTCGATCTGCCCATCACGCACCGCCACATTGTCGATGTCGCGCGCGTCAATCACGTCTTCGGTCTTGAGCCTGTATTTGTTGACACCGACGATGACATCTTTGCCGCTGTCGATGCGAGCCTGCTTGTCAGCCGCGGCAGCTTCAATTTTCAGCTTGGCCCAACCGCTGTCGACCGCCTTGGTCATACCGCCCATGGCTTCGACCTCCTCGATGATTTTCCACGCTGCATCCGCCATATCCTGCGTGAGTTTCTCCATCATGTAGGACCCAGCCCAGGGGTCGATCACATGGGTGATGTGGGTCTCTTCCTGAATAATGAGCTGGGTGTTGCGGGCGATGCGCGAGCTGAACTCGGTAGGCAATGCAATGGCTTCATCAAAGCTGTTGGTATGCAAGGACTGGGTGCCGCCAAACACGGCAGCCATGGCTTCAATAGTAGTGCGCACCACATTGTTGTAGGGGTCTTGCTCGGTCAGGCTCCAGCCACTGGTCTGGCAGTGAGTGCGCAACATCAGCGACTTGGGATTTTTCGCGCTAAACCCCTTCATAATGCGGCACCAAAGTAGCCGCGCGGCGCGCATCTTGGCCACTTCCAGGTAGAAGTTCATGCCAATGGCCCAGAAGAAACTCAGGCGCCCGGCAAAGTCATCCACATCCATGCCTTTGGCAATGGCCGTTTTCACATACTCCTTGCCGTCGGCCAGCGTAAATGCCAATTCCAACGCCTGATTGGCACCAGCTTCCTGCATGTGGTAACCGCTGATGGAAATCGAGTTGAACTTCGGCATGTTTTTCGCCGTGTACTCGATGATGTCGCCGATGATGCGCATGCTGGGCGCGGGCGGGTAGATGTAGGTGTTACGCACCATGAACTCTTTCAGAATATCGTTCTGAATCGTTCCCGACAACTGGTCCTGACCGACACCTTGTTCTTCCGCCGCCACTACATAGCCCGCCAGCACCGGCAGCACGGCACCATTCATGGTCATGGAGACGCTCACCTTGTCCAACGGAATCTGGTTGAACAATATCTTCATGTCTTCCACTGAATCGATCGCCACGCCGGCCTTGCCAACGTCACCCGTCACACGCGGGTGATCCGAGTCGTAGCCACGGTGCGTGGCCAGGTCAAACGCCACGCTGACGCCCTGCCCGCCCGCTGCCAACGCCTTGCGGTAGAACGCATTGGATTCTTCGGCCGTTGAAAAACCGGCGTACTGGCGAATCGTCCACGGTCGCACGGCAAACATGGTGGCCTGCGGACCACGCAAGTACGGCTCGAACCCTGGCAAAGTGTTGGCGTACGGCAGATCTTGGGTATCAGCCGCGGTGTAAAGCGGTTTGACTGTGATGCCGTCCGGCGTTTGCCAGTTCAGGGCTTCGACCTTGCCGCCTGGAGCGGACTTAGCGGCCGCCTTGTTCCACGCCTCCAGGCTGGCGATCTGAAATTCTGAATTTTTGGAAGTCATAAAGTCTGCCGTTCGCGATGAGTTTATCGAAACAATCTGACACCGAACAGCCCCGGACAGCGCCTGACCGGACATGTTTCAGTGAGTGAATTGTAGTTTACGTTATTTATAATTATTGATTCAAAATATTATTTCAAGCTTACAATTCCGGCCATGGCAGCACTTTCTTTATCTCCGCGAGCACTCTATGAAGAAGTGGCTGAACTGTTGCGTCAGCGGATTTTTAAACGCGAGCTGGAGCCCGGCAGCTGGATTGACGAGCTGAAGATTGCCGAGGCCTATGGCATCAGCCGCACGCCGTTGCGGGAAGCACTCAAAGTGCTGGCGGCGGAAGGGCTGGTGACCATGAAAGTACGGCGCGGCGCCTACGTGACCGAGGTGTCCGAAAGCGATCTGGCGGACGTCTACCACTTGCTGGGCCTGCTGGAGTCCGACGCGGCCAGCGTAGTGGCTAGCGCGGCCACCGAACTGCAAATTGAAGCCTTGAAAAGCCTGCATCAGGAGTTGGAAGCTTGCGCCAAGCCGGGCAAGCAGAACCGCGTGCGCTTTTTCGAGATCAACGAACGCTTTCATATGCTGCTGCTGGAGCTAGCCAACAACCGCTGGCGCAATCAGATGGTGGCCGACCTGCGCAAAGTGATGAAGCTACACCGCCACAACTCGCTGCTGAAATCAGGACGCATGGACGAATCCCTGAAAGAACATCGTGCCTTGATGGCAGCCATTTTGGACCGCGACAGTGCGCTTGCCATGCAGCGGATGCGCGAGCACTTCAAGAACGGTCTGGAAGCGGCAAGCTGAAACCGTTTCAGAAGGCGTAAAACGGGCCACTTGTTGACGTGCCCAGAGGTGTCATGCCCTCGATACCAAAAAACACCCGACGCCCGTAGAAGAAGGGCAAGCCCCAGTCAAAACTGGAGCCGTTAGCGGAGGTTCCAGTGGGTCCCGCCAAGTTTGGAAGAACAGCCTGAGTGGAATCGCTAAACATTGCCGAGGCATTGCCAATTGAAAACGAAACTCCTTTGTTTGTCGCCCCAGTGGCACCGAACAGCGTCGCCTGCAGGGTAAGCGACGCTGGACAATAGAAACTGGCGCTGGTGCCCGAACAAGGTTGAATCGCTGGGGAATTGGAATAAAAATAAAAGCCATTGGAACCGGAGTCGATAAAGCTGGACGTCAGACTCAAGGCTGGACTGTTAGGCAAAGTCATTGAGGTGGTAATGTAACCGTCCAGGGGCGTTGCCGTCAGGACCGTAGCTGTAGAGGCAATCGACGAAAGTTGGTTGTTGGACTGGGTGTTGATGCCAAAAATCAGCGACCCAGCCAGGCTGCTTGTCGCCGTGAGAGCGCGTGGCAGGTCGATCAGCACGCCATTGTTGTCGGTCGCAAACAGGGGTACTGGGTTCGTGACCTGTTGTGCAAAGGTTGCCTTCGCACCCGTGGTAGCCGTGCAATTAGTGTTGGTGCAGGTGAAATAAGACCCGTTGTTGAGGGAGTTGGCACAACTTGAACCACAGTCCACCTTGAATAATCCAACTCCGAGGATCCCGTTCGCACCAACTTCGGTCGCCGTGGTCATCGCATTGCCACTGCACGGAGACGGTGATGCCCTCGTCAGACTGTTAAACGCAGGGTCGCCAATCACCTGAATCGGCACACTGGCAGCCCTCTTTCCACTCAAAACGATATCGGCCGTCACCACTGGGCCCCAGGCAAAGGTGTTGTCGACAAACTGCACGCAATTGAGCAGAGGTAAACCGGTCCCACCGTTGACCCGATTCAAGCTCAAGGCCGGTGTGATCGCGCTGATAGCAGAGGACAAGAGTCTCAATCCCGAGGAGCCGGTGTCCACCAGCACGTGGTCGATAGTCCCGCACTGAGTCGTGCTGCCGGGTTGGCAAATTCTGACCGTGGCATATAGGCGATTGACGTTGTAGCCGGACCCGGTGGGCCCAGCATCAACGATGACATTGAGCACGTTAGGCAAGGTTGGGGTCGGCACTGGTGTTGACCCGCCGCCACCACCGCAAGCGGTTAACAAGGACGCAAGCAGGGCCAGCGTGCAAGCACAGCGCAAGAATTTATTGCAATACATCTTTGACATTGACGCCGGTTGGGATCAGGGCCGGCGCGTAGGCATAGCCAAAAAAATTCCGCATGCGTCCGCTGGAGTTGACGACCAGATCGCTTCGTTCGATGTTCACCGGAGAACCTCGTTTGCCCATAGCTCGGGCCTGGTCAGTTTCGGCTTTGAAGGTGTTGAAATAGTCACCCAACAGCGCACCCAGGTCGGGCAACACCGGGCCGCGCCACGTCACCGCAAAAACCACGCCGGCTGGAGTGGCAAATTCGCGAACCGTTGTCCCACTTTCAAGCTGGGTCTCATGAAACGTGTAAAGACTGGAGGACGTGTTCGACGCGGCCGCCAGTTTTCTTGCCACCGGCGCAGTCGAGGTTTCAGCCGCCCTTGACATGGAAGGCTCTCGCCCCAACGTTGCCATCGAGTCATCCAGGCTCATCACCAAGGCCAGACTGAGCAACGTCGCTCGAAAACCATCTGTCCGGAAAAATTGTTGCATGTGAAATCTCAAACTCAAACGGAATATGTGCTGGCCCAATTATGGCTGCGCACTTCCGGAATACCGTCACCAGTCTCAGCTGACCTCACATTCCAATGTGGCCTGCCCGACAGGGATCGAACCTGCGACCCACAGCTTAGAAGGCTGTTGCTCTATCCAACTGAGCTACGGGCAGAGATCGAGAGAAAAAGACATGGTCGGGGCGAAAGGATTCGAACCTTCGACCCTCTGGTCCCAAACCAGATGCGCTACCAGGCTGCGCTACGCCCCGACATGAGCCTATTGTAACGGGTCGAATGCGTGTTCCATCGAATACAGTCTGCCCATGCGTGTGCCATCTCAACCACTTTCATGGCTCGAACCAGGTCAGGACTTTCCATCCGCCCACCAGGCTTGGGATGAGTTGTCTGCTGCGCCGGGGTTACTTGCTGCGGGTGGCACGCTGGACGTTGACACACTACGACGCGCCTATTCCAAGGGAATTTTTCCCTGGTACAGCGAAGGTCAGCCCATTTTGTGGTGGAGCCCCAACCCCAGAATGGTGCTCGATGTCACCGAATTCCGACTGCACTCATCATTCAAAAAAACACTCCGGAAATTTCGCAAATCGCCAGGCTGCGAAATTCGCCTTGACTCGGCCTTTGATCAAGTGATTCAGCGGTGTTCAAGCAGCCCCCGCGAGGGCCAGACCGGCACCTGGATCGTGCCCGACATGATCGCCGCCTACGGCAGATTGCATCGGGCCGGCTGGGCCCACAGCGTGGAAACCTGGCGCAACGGCAACCTTGTCGGCGGCTTGTATTGCGTTGCCCTAGGTAAATTCGTCTTTGGTGAATCGATGTTCAGTGACTCGACCGACGCTTCGAAAATTGCACTGGCCTGGCTGGTTGGATTTTGTCGCCAACATGGCATCCGGCACATTGATTGTCAGCAAAACACCCGTCACCTGGCCTTTCTGGGCGCACGAGAAATCTCACGGAATCTATTTCTGCAACAGGTGGCAGACGGCATCGCGCACCCCGATATTCACTGGCAGTTTGACAACCTATACTGGGACCAACTATTGACTTTAAAGTCCGCTCCAACGTGACAAATCTCAACGACTTGCCCCTGCAGACGTTGCAATTTTACGCAACCGCATCCTATTCCTGTAGCTATCTGCCAGGAATGCAAGCCAGATCGCAAGTGGCGACACCGAGTCACTTGGTCAACACCGACACCTATTCCGTGCTCATCAGAAAGGGATTTAGACGCAGTGGCATGTTCACTTATCGACCCCATTGCGACGGCTGCCAGGCTTGCACTCCGATTCGGGTTCTGGTTAATGAATTCCGATCCGACAGGAGCCAGCGACGCGCCTTGGAACGGCATTCAAGCCTGCAGATCCGGGTGCTTGAACTGGGTTTCGTAGAGGAGCACTACGGACTCTACCTTCGCTACCAGAATGGAAGGCACGCAGGCGGCGGCATGGACCATGACAGCATCGACCAATACACACAATTTCTTTTGCAGAGTCGGGTCGATTCCAGACTCGTCGAATTTCGCGATACGCTGGCTGATGGTTCTGCCGGGACGCTAAAAATGGTTTCGATCATGGACATCCTTGACGATGGCATTTCGGCTGTTTACACCTTTTACGAACCACTTGATAAAAGCAGCTACGGCACCTACAGCATCTTGTGGCAAATCGCACAAGCCAAAGCATTGAAACTTCCCTACGTTTACCTGGGCTACTGGATCGACCAAAGTCAGAAAATGAATTACAAGGCGAGATTCAAACCCTTTGAACTGCTAGTGGCTGGCCGCTGGGAAACCGAAACCAATCCATCGGGCTAACTCAGTCAATGGAACCTGATACGTCCACTGCGCGATAAAACATTTCACCAGATAAAATGATCTGTCCGCAGATCAGGAGTACCCATGCGAAAAACCGACGCCAACGCTGCAAGCACACCAATAGTTCAAGTCATCGAGCGCATGTTTGCGTTGATAGACGTTCTGGCATCCCGAGAAGAAGCAATATCGCTCAAGGAAATCAGCGAAAAAGCTGGCCTTCACCTGTCTACCACCCACCGCTTATTGAATGACCTGGCTACCGGGCGTTTTGTGGATCGTCCACAGGCTGGCAGTTATCGATTGGGCATGCGTCTGCTTGAGTTGGGAAACCTTGTCAAAAGTCGACTCAATGTGCGCGATGTAGCCTTGGTTCCGATGCGGGAACTGCATAAGTTGATTCAACAGCCGGTCAATTTAAGCATGCGCCAGGGCGATGAAATTGTTTATATTGAGCGCACTTACAGCGAACGCTCCGGCATGCAGGTGGTCCGCGCCATCGGCGGACGTGCACCGTTGCATCTAACTTCGGTGGGAAAATTGTTTCTGGCAGCGGACGACCCACAAAAAGTGCGTGCCTACGCCACACGCACCGGCCTGAGCGGACACACAAAAAACAGCCTGACACAGTTGACAGCACTGGAACGAGAACTGTCAAAAGTTCGCCAGTATGGCAATGCGCACGACAACGAAGAGCTCGAGCTAGGCGTACGCTGCATGGCTGCCGGTATCCACGATGACCAAGGGACACTGATAGCAGGATTGTCAATTTCGGCGCCAGCCGGGCGGATGGAAGAGCAATGGTTGCCCAAACTTCAGGCGACAGCACGGGAAATCTCAACAACTTTGGGTCACAAACCCGACTCGAACCGCTAACAGCGGAAACGTCATTTGCCTTCAGCGAAGGACGGCAATATTTTCGGTGCCCAATGCCTCTGCCAAGGGCACGGAGCGCAGCGCAGCCGGGGGAATGGACTCTACCCAGCGACGAACACGTTCAGCGTCGCCTATCCGACTGAGTTTGCCAGCAGAATCAAGAAAAACCATGATGAGCTTGCGTCCGGCAACTTTAGCCTGCATGACGAGGCACTGACCGGCCTCAGTAATGTAGCCAGTCTTCTGCAACCCAATTTCCCATGACGGATTCTTCACCAGACGGTTGGTGTTGTTATATTGAAGCGTCCGCTTGCCGACAGCCACCTGGTAATCGTGTGAGGTGGTCAATTCACGCAGGGTCGGATCACCATGCGCGACGTTCACCAATTTGGCCAGATCCTGCGCACTGGACTGATTTTTACTGGAAAGACCGGTCGGCTCGGCATAACTGGTATTGCTCATACCTATCGTTTGGGCCCTGGCATTCATCAAGCCAACAAAAACCGGAAGCCCACCTGGATAACTGCGCCCCAATGCATGGGCCGCACGGTTCTCACTTGACATCAAAGCCAAATGCAAGAGCTCGCCTCGACTCAGCTCGGTACCCACCCTCAAGCGCGATGAGCTACCTTTTTCAGTGTCCACATCAGCTTGCGAAATAGTGATCATCTCGTCCATCGGCAAACGGGCTTCGCTCACGACCAAACCCGTCATCAGCTTGGTGAGAGAGGCAATAGGCAATATGGCCTTGTCATTCTTGCTGAACAACACTTCACTTGTGTCTTGATCGATCACTAAAGCCGCGCTGGATTTCAAAGCCAGTGAGTCATGCGCGCCATGCAGACCTGCAAGCTGTCCAAAGGAGGGGCGCAGCGCCACCGCTTCACTGCGAACGACCGACCGGCGCTTGGCAGCAAGCGACGTCTTTGAAATTCGACGCTTGGTGACAACTGTACTCTTGGTTGCCTTGACGACCTGGTTTTTGCTTTGGGCAGCGTCGGCCTGTTGAGGCAACGAGACGGCCAGAACAAAAACGGTCAAACCAAAGAAAAAGAGTAGTCGGCGCAAAATATTTCCAAACACAATTTGATCAGAACCGGACTTGCATCCATCTCCTGACATATTTCTCAATGCCGCAAGTTTAAACAAAAAAGTTGCGCATTATCAAATACTTGCACGACTTTCTTAAACAAAAGACTGGAAATGTGGCTTTACCTTAGCCTTGCGCGGCCACCCGATCGGCTTTGCTGTGCAATTTATTGAGTGCACTCAGGTAGGCTTTTGCAGATGCTACGATGATGTCGGGGTCGGCCCCGACACCATTGACTACCCGCCCGCTATTTTGCAAACGCACCGTCACCTCACCCTGACTTTCCGTTGAACCACTGATAGCGTTGACAGAGTAGAGGACCATCTCGGCACCACTTTTAACCAGTGACTCAATGGCTTTGAGGGATGCATCAACCGGTCCATCACCGTCTGATGAGCCGGTTACTTCCTTGCCATCGACAGTAAAAACAATGATGGCTTGCGGGCGCTCCCCCGTTTCGCTGTGTTGCGACAGTGAGACAAAACCATACTGATCGTCTTCTTGCGTGACGCTCCCATCGCTTACCAGCGCCAAAATGTCTTCGTCAAAAATCTCACTCTTTCGATCGGCCAACTCCTTGAATTTGGCGAAAGAAGTGTTGATGTCGGCCTCGCTTTCCATTTGCACTCCCAGCTCCAGCAAACGCTGCTTGAACGCATTGCGTCCGCTGAGTTTTCCCAAAATTATTTTGTTAGCGGTCCAGCCAACATCCTCTGCCCGCATAATTTCATAGGTGTCACGGGCCTTGAGAACACCGTCCTGGTGAATCCCGGAGGCGTGGGCAAACGCGTTGGCTCCGACCACCGCCTTGTTCGGCTGAACAACGAATCCAGTAGTCTGGCTGACCATACGACTGGCGGCCAAAATATGCTTGGTGTCGATACCCAAATCAAGCCCGAAATAGTCCCGCCGCGTCTTCACGGCCATGACTATCTCCTCCAGACTGCAGTTACCTGCCCGCTCACCCAAACCATTGATGGTGCACTCGACCTGGCGGGCGCCGCCAATTTTCACACCGGCCAATGAATTGGCGACCGCCATGCCCAGATCGTTGTGACAATGCACGGACCAGATCGCCTTGTCTGAATTTGGAATCCTTTCGCGCAGGGTCTTGATGAAATTGCCGTAAAGTTCCGGCACAGCGTAGCCCACTGTGTCCGGCACGTTAATGGTGGTTGCACCCTCGCTGATGGTGGCCTCCAGCACGCGGCACAGAAAGTCGACATCGCTTCGGTAGCCGTCTTCCGGGCTGAACTCCACGTCGTCAACCAGGTTGCGTGCAAAACGCACTGCGAGCCTGGCCTGCTCGAACACCTGATCTGGCGTCATGCGCAGCTTTTTCTCCATGTGCAGTGCCGAGGTTGCAATGAACGTGTGGATGCGGGCACTGTTGGCGTCTTTTAGTGCTTCAGCGGCCCGTGAAATATCCCGGTCGTTGGCGCGCGACAGCGAGCAGACGGTTGAATCCTTGATTGCTCTGGCAATGCACTGCACTGCCTCGAAGTCACCATTTGAACTCGCCGCAAAACCTGCCTCAATAACGTCAACTTTCAAACGCTCGAGTTGGCGTGCTATGCGCAGCTTTTCGTCTTTGTTCATGGACGCACCGGGCGACTGTTCGCCGTCACGCAAAGTGGTATCAAAAATAATCAATTTGTCGGCCATCTGATTTCTCCTGTGTTCCAGAAAATCTGCAATCAAAAATTAAACACCCAAAACGCCAAAAGCCCGCTGCGGCTGCATGCGGGCTTTTGGATTGTGTGAGCGCGTGCGCTACCGTCTCCGCCCGTCCGGCGATAGCAGTAGCGTCAGCAATATTTGTTTCATGACATCAATGTACCACAACTTATTGCACCCATCTCCAAGCACAAAACGCGATGCGAATTTGCTTCAACCGGTCAGTTACCTATGCAGACCTCTTTCGTCAGGCTCGTCAGTTGAAGTGCTGATGACACTGGTCTGGACCCCTTTGGTCTTGCGCCAGATGTAGATGACATAGCCGCTAAATCCGTAGACAACAAAGACGGCGAACATGATGATCGGGGGATCGATATTGACGACGGCGATACTCAGTGCGATCAACACAATCACGGCAAAAGGCACGCTCTTTTTCATGTGGACATCTTTGAAGCTGTAAAACGGAACATTGGTCACCATGGTCAACCCCGAGTACAGCGCCAATGCAAACATCGGCCATGCAACTGTCTGACCCTTGACACCAAGGTCCGTCATCAGCCAGATGAATCCGGCCACCAATGCCGCCGCGGCCGGGGACGGCAATCCCTGAAAATAGCGCTTGTCGACGACGGCAGTGTTGACGTTAAATCTCGCCAGACGCAACGCCGCGCAAGCGCAATAAACAAAAGCCGCGATCCAACCCCAGCGCCCCAAACCCTGCAGCGCCCATACATAGGCAATGAGCGCTGGCGCCGCACCGAAAGACACCATATCCGAGAGCGAATCCATTTGCTCGCCGAAGGCGCTTTGCGTGTTCGTCATGCGGGCTACGCGTCCATCCAGGCTGTCCAGCACCATGGCGCAGAAAATACCGATGGCCGCCAGGTCGAAGCGCCCATTAATCGCCATCACAATGGCATAAAACCCACCAAACAAAGCTGCCAGCGTGAACAGGTTGGGCAAAATATAAATGCCTTTCCTGCGCTTTTTCACCACTAAAGCGTCACCCTCAGCAAAGTCTGGTTCATTTCCTTCAAACATAGAATTGGCCTCCAGCGCTGCATAGTAACAAAGGCCACCGAAGTGGCCTTTGCAAAGTCAATCAAATGACTCAGTTGCGGCTCTGGTCAACAAGTTTGTTCTTCTTGATCCACGGCATCATCGCGCGCAGTGTTTCGCCAACCTTTTCTACCTGGTGCTCCGAGGTCAAACGGCGACGACTCAACAATGTGGGCGCTCCAGCCTTGTTTTCCAGGATAAAGCTCTTGGCGTATTCGCCGGTTTGAATATCTTTCAGGCACTGACGCATGGCTTCTTTGGTGGCACTGGTAATGATCTTTGGACCGGTCACGTACTCGCCATATTCGGCATTGTTTGAAATCGAGTAGTTCATGTTGGCAATACCGCCTTCATAAATCATGTCCACGATCAGTTTCAGTTCGTGCAAGCATTCAAAGTAGGCCATTTCAGGTGCGTAGCCGGCTTCGACCAAGGTCTCAAAGCCGGCTTTGATCAGTTCGACGGTACCACCGCACAAAACAGCCTGCTCACCGAACAGGTCGGTTTCGGTTTCTTCGCGGAAGTTGGTTTCAATGATGCCGGCCTTGCCGCCGCCGTTCGCCATGGCGTAGCTCAATGCCAGATCGCGTGTGCGGCCCGACTTGTCCTGATGAATGGCTATCAGGTGCGGAACACCACCGCCCTGAACATAGGTGCCGCGAACCGTGTGGCCCGGCGCCTTGGGCGCTACCATCCAGACATCCAGATCTGCTCGAGGGCTGACCAGACCGTAATGAACGTTGAACCCGTGAGCGAACACCAATGAGGCGCCCTGCTTGATGTTGGGTTCAACATCATTGGTATAGACCGCACCAATTTGTTCATCGGGCAGCAGGATCATGACGACGTCGGCCGACTTGACGGCATCGGCGACTGCAGCCACTTTGAGGCCGGCCTTTTCCACCTTGGACCATGAAGCACCACCCTTGCGCAAGCCAACCACGACCTTAACGCCGCTGTCGTTCAGATTCTGCGCGTGGGCATGGCCCTGGCTGCCGTAGCCAATGATCGCAACCGTCTTGCCTTTGATGAGACTCAGGTCACAGTCTTTGTCGTAGTAAACCTTCATTTTTTTCTCCGTTGTAAAAAATTAAACTCTCAAGATACGCTCGCCGCGACCGACACCACTGGAACCGGTACGAACCGTTTCCAGAATCGCACCACGCTCAATGGCTTCCAGAAAGGCGTCGTTCTTCGACTGGTCTCCGGTCAACTCAATGGTGTAACTTTTCTCGGTGACATCAATGATGCGACCCCTGAAAATATCAGCCATGCGCTTCATCTCTTCACGCTCTTTTCCGACGGCGCGTACCTTCACCATCATCAGTTCGCGCTCGATGTAAGCGCCTTCCGTCAGATCAACCACTTTGACAACTTCAATTAGGCGGTTCAGGTGCTTGGTAATCTGCTCGATGACATCGTCCGACCCGGTTGTCTGAATCGTCATGCGTGACAGACTCGGGTCCTCCGTTGGCGCCACCGTGAGGGATTCGATGTTATAGCCGCGGGCCGAAAATAGACCGACTACGCGCGACAGAGCGCCGGGCTCATTTTCCAGCAAGACTGCAATGATGTGTTTCATAGGATGGGACTCTTCTTTTCGTTGCCCTCCCCCAGTGGCGGTAACCACCGGGCTTGGCAAACAATAGATTTGTCAAAAGTTGGTTAAAGATCTTCCGAGCCAAGCAGCATTTCGGTGATGCCCATGCCGGCCTTGACCATTGGGAATACGTTCTCCGTAGGATCGGTGCGGAAATCCATGAAAACCGTGCGGTCCTTCAACTTGCGCGCCTCGCGCAGCGCTGGCTCCACATCCTGCGCACGTTCAATCAGCATGCCGACATGACCATAGGCTTCGGCCAGTTTGACGAAATTGGGCAAGGCATCCATATAACTATGACTGTACCGGCCTTCGTATTCAACTTCCTGCCACTGCCGGACCATGCCAAGGTAGCGGTTGTTAAGCGACACAATCTTGATAGGCGTGTTGTACTGCAGGCAGGTGGACAACTCCTGAATGCACATCTGAACTGAACCTTCGCCCGTGATGCAAAACACCTCGCTGTCGGGCTTCGCCAGCTTGATGCCCATCGCATACGGAATGCCAACGCCCATGGTGCCCAGCCCACCAGAATTGATCCAGCGGCGCGGCTCGTCAAAACGGTAGTACTGCGCTGCCCACATTTGGTGCTGGCCGACGTCGGAAGTGATGTAGACATCAACGTCTTTGGTCATATTCCAAAGGGTTTCAACAACATACTGTGGCTTGATCACATCGTTCTTGCCGTGATCGTACTTGAGGCAATCGCGCTTGCGCCAGCCCTCGATGGTGTCCCACCAGGCAGCGAGCGCATTCGCATCTGGCTTGGCAGCCCCGTCCTTGATCATTGCGATCATCTCGGACAGCACATCCTTGACGTCCCCAACAATCGGGATATCCACTTTGACGCGCTTCGAGATACTGGAAGGATCAATGTCTATGTGTATGATTTTTCGTTCGTTTTGCGCGAAATGTTTGGGGTTGCCAATGACCCGGTCATCGAAACGGGCGCCGACCGCCAGCAGCACGTCACAATGTTGCATGGCATTGTTGGCTTCCACCGTGCCATGCATCCCCAGCATACCCAGGAACTTGCGATCGCTTGCCGGATACGCGCCCAAACCCATCAGTGTATTGGTGCAGGGATATCCCAGCATATCCACAAGTGCGCGCAACTCCGCAGTGGCATTGCTCAGCAGCACACCGCCGCCGGTGTAAACGTACGGTCGCTTGGCCGCCAGCAACAATTGCAGGGCTTTGCGAATCTGCCCCCCATGCCCCTTGCGAACCGGGTTGTACGACCGCATCTGCACGCCTTCAGGGTAGCCGCTGTATGGCACCTTCTTGAATGAAACGTCTTTGGGAATATCGACCACGACCGGGCCAGGTCGCCCAGTGCGGGCAATATGAAATGCCCTTTTCATGGTTTCAGCAAGGTCACGTGCATCCTTGACCAAAAAATTATGCTTCACAACGGGGCGTGTAATGCCAACCGTGTCGCATTCCTGAAAAGCGTCAAGTCCAATAGCGTGCGTCGGAACCTGCCCCGTCACGATGACCATTGGAATACTGTCCATGTAGGCCGTGGCAATGCCAGTAACTGCATTGGTAACCCCAGGCCCAGAGGTCACCAAAGCCACGCCAACGTCGCCTGTGGCACGTGCATAACCGTCCGCGGCGTGAACGGCAGCCTGTTCATGCCGCACCAGAATGTGTTGGATCGTGTCCTGCTTGTAAAAGGCGTCGTAAATGTGAAGCACCGCCCCGCCCGGATAGCCCCAGACATATTTGACACCTTCAGCCTGCAAGGCCTTCACAAGGATCTCTGCACCACGAAGTTCCGTTTCACCTGGCGAAGCGACAATAGCTTTAAGCGCTGGAGTTGGAGTCTGGCTTTTTGCTGTGGTCGTTGCCGCCGCAGCCGAAGCGATCTCGGCTTTTGATATTTCCATGATGAACCTTTGTGAATTTCTCTGACGAAAAACCTTGGGTGCGCCTTCGCAAACTCTTATGGAATCGCGTCGGAACTTAAAGTCAAAGTCATAAGCGCAGTGATTCTTGCGCCGGACCATGACCCGTTTGCCTTTTGATTTGCAACTGCCATTATGGCACCTGCCAAATTGAAACACTCGACTGGTGCCAGAAAATTCAGGTCTGGATGCCATAATTGGCGCCAAATGGCGCGTCACTTCCTCGTCAGCGCTTCAAAAATGAGACAAGCAAACATTACGGTCGCTGCACAGCAATAAACCTTTGGCAACTGAACAAGAACTCTCTGATTTCCTGAAAAGCGTCGAAAAGCGCGCTTTCAAGCGCTCGGTCTACCACGTGCGAAACGAGGAGTCTGCTTTGGACATTGTCCAAGACAGCATGATGAAATTGGCCGAGCACTATGGTGACAAACCCTCCGCTGAGTTGCCGATGCTATTTCAGCGCATCCTGTCCAATTGCACTTTGGACTGGTTCCGCAGACAAAAGACGAGAAATGCGCTGTTCTCGAATATGAGCGATTTTGAATCAGCCGGGGAAGATGGAGATTTCGATCTTCTGGAAACTTTAAATGTGCAAAGCCACTCAGATCAAACAGAAAGTGCGGAAAGCACGACGCAGCGGGCACAAACCTTGCGTCAGATTGAGATTGGAATTCAGGAACTACCAGCTCGTCAACGAGAAGCATTCCTCATGCGTTACTGGGAGGAACTTGACGTAGCAGAGACCGCGGCTGCCATGGGTTGTTCGGAAGGCAGTGTAAAAACACACTGCTCGCGTGCAGTTCAGGCCCTCGGCAAAGCCTTAAGTGCAAAGGGAATAACACTATGACCAATTCGTTTCAATATCAAAATCAGCTTGCGCAGGACCGGTTTGGATTGCGGGTCACGGCCCGCTTGTCTGACGCCGCTGACGAAGTTCCTTACGATATTTCAGAACGTTTGCGGGCTGCGCGGGTGCGGGCTTTGGACAAGCAGAAAGTTACCAATGTCCGCACTGCCAGCAGCGTTGGGTTTTCCGGCGGTTCGGCAACACTCACATTTGGTAACGAGCATCCCGGCTGGTGGGATCGCCTTGCGGCGGCCATTCCGCTGCTAGCCCTTGTTCTTGGCCTGTTTGTCATCAGCGCCATTCAGAACGACAACCGTGCCAACGAAATTGCCGAGATTGATGCCGCGATATTGACTGACGACCTGCCACCAGCAGCTTATACAGACCCCGGATTTACACAATTCCTCAAGACGATCTCAGGGCAGAGTCAATAAGCCCATCATGGCTACGTTGATGCGCGACTCAGATCAACACAATAACCGGCTTGTCACCGGTGTGTTGGCTTGTGGGTCCGTTTTTTTCCTGCTGGCGGGGCTGAGCACCTCGGCATCGTCCGCCTTGGCGCAAGGCATGGCTGCAGCACCTGCACTGACAACGCCAGCCGCCAAGGCGTCCAATTCAATTACCTCGTTGAAAAACTCGGGCGCTCTGAAGATTTATTCGAAACCAGCTTGGCAGGACTTGACGTCTCTGCAACAGTTGTCGCTCAAACCCCTGGCAGCCAACTGGAACAATCTGGGCGAAGCTCAAAAGCGCAAATGGATCGCCATCGCTGCGAGCTATCCAAGTCTTGCCGCGTCCGAGCAGGCAAAACTGCACAGCCGCATGACCGAATGGGTGTCCTTAAGCCAACAGCAACGGGATCAAGCCCGATTGAATTTTGCCCGGACCAAACAAATCTCTCCAACTGAAAAAGCAGCCACGTGGCAGGCCTACCAGGCACTTAGTCCGGAAGAGAAGAAAAAACTGGCAGTTTCGGCAATACCTAAACCATCCGGTGCTGCCGCTGCCGCAAAGCCGGTGCCTACGCAAAAACTCGCGGCAGTTCCTGTGACCAGACAAACTCCAAAAGAAGCGTCCAAACTGGCAGCCGCTGGTCACGACATCAATCGCAACACACTGCTTCCGCGTTCACAACCAGCAGTTGAAGCCCCTTCCACGCAGAAACACTGAACGCCGCGAGCGAAAGCTGAATGAACAGTGTGTTGCAGGCGCCCAGTCTTGTTCGCCGCATGGCCTGCTGGCTGTACGAAGGCGTGCTGTTATTTGGGGTGGTCTTCATTGCTGGCTACCTGTTCGGCACACTAAGCCAAACTCGAAATCCGATGGACAACCGGAACGCCCTTCAGGCTTTTCTTTTCGTCGTCTTTGGTATCTATTTCGTTTGGTTGTGGTCAAAGGGACAAACTCTTGCCATGAAAACCTGGCACATTCACGTCGTAGATCGCTCAGGGCAAGCCATTTCGCAGCGCCGTGCATTGCTTCGTTACCTGTTTAGCTGGCTCTGGTTTTTGCCGGCGCTGGCGGCGGTCGCGCCCTTTAAATTGTCAGGCCCCGAAACCATCGTCATCGTTCTCGGCTGGGTTGGCGTATGGGCGGTGTTAAGCCGCTTTCACCCGCAACAGCAGTTCTGGCACGATGCGCTGGCTGGCACACGGCTGGTTTCAGCCCCTCGCCTGAATCGATAAACCGAAAGGGTTACGCGCCTGGCACTTTCGCAAAGTTCAGACCGCCGATTCGTCCTGCTCGCCGGTACGGATTCTCACCACACGTTCCACACTGGTCACAAATATCTTGCCATCACCAATCTTGCCGGTGTGCGCCGCCCGCACGATCGCATCGACACAGCGATCCACATCATCGGTCTTCACCACCACTTCAACTTTCACCTTGGGCAGGAAATCAACCACATACTCCGCACCGCGGTAGAGTTCAGTGTGCCCTTTTTGTCGACCAAAGCCCTTAACCTCGGTGACGGTTAACCCGGTGACTCCGCATTCAGCCAGAGCTTCACGGACTTCTTCGAGTTTGAACGGTTTGACAATGGCTGTAATTTGTTTCATGTTTTTCCTGGTCAGTTGGGAACCGAGTTTGGGGACGCTTGCGACTGTGCCGTAAGGCTACAGTTTATGCGCGAAATCGATTGGTTATAGGATAACGCCAATCCTTGCCAAAGCTGCGGTGAGTCACACGAATACCCACTGGCGACTGCCGACGCTTGTATTCATTGATCTTGATCAGACGTGTCACCTTTTCCACGTCGGCGCGATCAAACCCAGCTGCAATGATGTCTTCGATGGACTGGTCATTCTCCATGTAACGCTCAAGGATTGCGTCGAGTACCTCATAAGCTGGCAAGCTGTCCTGATCTGTCTGGTCAGGGCGCAGCTCCGCACTGGGCGCACGTGTGATGATGCGCCGCGGAATGGGTTCGGGGTGTGTGCCGTAAGGATTGTTGGCATTGCGCCACCTGGCCAGCCGGTAGACCGTCGTTTTTGCAAGATCCTTGATTACGGCAAAACCGCCGGCCATATCGCCGTACAGGGTGCAATAGCCGGTTGCCATCTCGGACTTATTTCCAGTCGTCAAAACAATACTACCAAACTTGTTGGACAGTGCCATCAACAGTGTGCCCCGAATGCGGGCCTGAATATTTTCCTCCGTCGTGTCTTCCGACAGATTCTTGAATTCAACCGCTAGCGATCTCTTAAATGCCGCAAACTCCGGCTCGATTGAAATTTCGTCATAGCGCACACCAAGACGGCCAGCCATGTCGCGCGCGTCAATCCAGCTAATGTCGGCGGTATAGGGTGATGGCATCATGACAGTGCGAACTCGGTCTCTGCCAAGTGCATCGACTGCCACCGCCAACACCAGCGCCGAGTCAATACCGCCTGACAAGCCTAGCAGCACGCTGGGAAAGCCGTTTTTACCAATGTAGTCGCGTACTCCCATAACCAAGGCGTCCCACAAGTCAGCCTCGGCTGAGCGTTCAGGGGCCACGGTCGACACCAAATGAACAGCCGACTGCTCGCGAATGACCTCAACAGCGAGTTGGTGTTCCACAAAGCTTGGCGCACGACCGGCCACCGTTCCGTCAACGTTGAGCGCGAATGAGCGTCCTTCAAAAACCACTTCGTCCTGCCCACCAACAAGATGCGCGTAGACCAGCGGCAGACCACAGGCTTTAACCCGGTCACGCATCATTTGCTCACGTTCGTCACCTTTGCCAATGTGAAATGGCGATGCATTGATGACGACCAGCAACTCGGCACCGGCTTGCCTGGTCAGTCTGGCGGGTTCTTCGAACCAGGCGTCCTCACAGATAAGCAGTCCCACTTTTACGCTGCTATCAACCGGGCCTGCTGCAAACACGCAAACGCCCTGGCCCGGCGTGAAATAGCGCCGCTCGTCAAATACCTGGTAATTGGGCAACTTGCGCTTGGCGTAACAGGCCACTACCGCCCCCTCGCACAACACACTGGCGGCGTTGTGGCGATTTTGCACCGCAACTGAGCGCGTTCTGCGATCACCCCCGGTCGGGTGCCCGAGCACCACGGTCATATCTTTTAACCCGGCTAGCTCACTGGCAACTGTTTTCACGGCATCATCACAGGCAGCAATAAATGCCGGGCGTAGAAACAGGTCTTCCGCGGCGTAGCCGCAAATGGAGAGTTCCGGGGTCAGTAAAAGGCGCGCGCCGTCAGCGTAAGCTGAACGCGCCGCCTCAATGATTCTTTGCGCGTTGCCCGTCAAGTCGCCCACCACCAAATTGAGTTGGGCAACACAGATTTTGAGTGTCATGGACCGCAAATGTAAAAGGTATGAAAAAGCAGTGAAGAACGAGTCGAACGATTATGTCATCCGGGTGCTGAACTCACCTGCTGAAGTGGATTGCACCGATTGGAATGGTCTGCTGAAGTTGCAGCCAGAGCCAACCCCTTTCATGCGACACGAGTATCTGCAAGCCCTGCACACCAGTGGCAGCGCCACACCCCAAACTGGGTGGACCCCCCGTTTTTTCATCCTTGAACTGGCCGACACGATGGTGGGCGCCTGCGCCCTTTACCTTAAAGCGCATTCTTATGGCGAATACGTGTTCGACCAGGCTTGGGCCAACGCCTATCAACAACATGGCATACGCTACTACCCAAAAGCGGTGATTGCGGTGCCTTTCACTCCGGTACCCGGAACACGATTGATGGCGCGCAACGCCAGCGAACGGGAGGTACTAACAAAAGGCGTTATTGAATGGTGCCAAGCGCGTGGACTGTCTTCATTGCACGTCTTGTTCTGCGGGTCTGACGACATCCGCTCGTGCAGCAAAGCCGGTATGCTGTTGCGCCACACAGTGCAATTTCATTGGCAGAATGCTGCTCCCGCGCTTGCCGCTTCAGGGGCGGCGCAACCCGGCGGCGAAAGCTCTGCCCCTGCCTATGCAGACTTCGAGGGATTTCTGGCAACGCTGTCGCAGGAAAAGCGAAAAAAGATACGGCAAGAGCGGCGCAAAGTGGCAGATGCAGGCGTCACCTTCCGCTGGGCACTTGGCGCATCGATTTCAGACCAGGACTGGGATTTTTTTTACCAATGCTACGAGCGCACTTACCTCGAGCACAGCAATGCGCCTTACCTGAGTCGTGACTTTTTTCAGGCAATGGCCAACACTATGCCGGAGAACTGGCTGCTGTTCGTCGCGCAACGGGCGGGACGACCCATTGCGGCAAGTCTCATAGCCACCATCACAAAAAAAACAGCTACCCTGGAACAAAATGGTGAAAGTGGAAGTGTTGCCATCGCCTACGGACGCTACTGGGGTGCGCTAGAGCGCGTCGATTGCCTGCATTTTGAGACCTGCTACTACCAGCCACTCGCTTGGTGCATTGCGCACGGCTACCAGCGATTTGAAGGCGGCGCCCAGGGCGAACACAAAATGGCGAGAGCGCTGTTGCCCATTAAAACTTCCAGCGCTCACTGGCTGACGCATCCAGCATTCGCCGAAGCAGTTGGGCGTTTTCTGGAGCGCGAAGGTCAAGGCATTGACCAGTATCTGGACGACCTGGGGCAGCGCAGTCCCTTTCGCATCGACCCGGGAAATTGAACGCCCGTCCTTGATGAACACGCGCCCCTAGAATCCTGTCCATGAATATGTCCTACGAACCGATCAGGCGATCCTGCGGTCACCCTTGATCAGCCGGACACGAAACATGAACATACTTAGCGGCCTTGATGCCTCTTTTCTCTATCTTGAGACACCTGAGATGCCGATGCATGTTGGGTCGTTTTGTATCTATCAACTGCCTCCTGATTTCAAAGGCACTTTTCTCACGGCAATCAAAGCGCACATCGCCCAGCGCATGCACCTGGCACCAATCTTCAGCCGCAAACTCAGGTTCATGCCACTCCAGTTGGGACACCCGGCGTGGCTCCAGGCCGAGGATGTTGACCTTGACTTTCACATTCGGCGAGTCAAGGGAAAAACCCTTACCGAGCGTCAAGTCGAGGCGGCATGCGCCGAACTGCACGGTCGTCTGATGGACCGCCGCTACCCATTATGGGAATTCCATGTGTTTGAACGCATCAAACTTGCAGATGGCAGCATTTGCGCCGGCCTGTATTCCAAAATCCATCATGCGGCGCTGGACGGCAAGGGCGGAACCGTCTTGACCCAAGCCATCATGGACATCAGCTCCGTGCCGCGCGAAGTGCCAGCACCTTCCGCGGCGCCCGCTATTGGTGAAACACGCGATCTGAAAATGAGCGCAATGATTGGATCGGTGTTTTCCAACTCGCTGGCCCAGTACGCCAAATTGATCAAGGGATTGCCTCACACTGCACAGGTTGTCAGAGGGGCCCTGGCGAAACGGGCTTTGGGAGGAGTCGGCGACAGGACCCCGCCCAAACCCCTGTTTCGTTTGGCGCCAATGACTGTTTTCAACGTGGCTGTCACCCGTGAACGTGCGTTTGGTACGGCTCGGTTACCGTTTGCCGAATGCCGTTCCATGGCCAAGGCTGTCGGCGGTTCATTCAATGACATCGTATTGTGGATTTGCGCCACTGCGCTGCGGACCTATTTGACTGAGCACGGAGGCATCCCGAAGAAATCCATGCTGGCAGCTATGCCGGTAAGCCTGCGAGAGCAAGGCAACGTTGACCTCAATACGCAGGCGTCGATGTCGGTAGTTGAACTCGGTACACAATTCTCCAACCCGATGAGGCGCATGCAGGCCATCTTGGCTTCCACCGCGAAGGTCAAAAACGCCATGACCGACCTGAAAGGGGTTCTGCCAACCGATTACCCATCGCTGCTGGCCCCATGGATTGTCGGGGGTTTGGCAAAAGCTGCCTACAGGACTTACAGCACGGCCGGTCTGTCGCGCCGCTTGCCAATGATGGCCAATCTGGTCATCAGCAACGTGCCGGGGCCATCTGTGCCGCTGTACATGGCGGGAGCGAAAATGCTCACCTTCCATCCCATGTCGATTGTGGTCCATGGCGTCGCGCTCAACATCACGATTCAGACTTATGCAGGCTCTGTGGACTTTGGCTTGGTAGCCGACAAAGAGGCGGTGCCAGCCATGGCGGAATTGACCGATGCACTGGTCCGCGCGTTTGAAGAAGGTCGCCAATGGTTGACCCGGAAGAAGCCGACAATGGCAAAAACAGTCGCCGTCAAAAGCGTATCCGGCAGAGCCAAAAAGTATCTCAACGACTGACTTTGATAACCACACGATTGCGCACTATGGCGAACCAGCAGTTAAAGGACACCGTCAAGTATCCTCCAGCGCCAAGCCCCTGGCTGATGGCCATGGAGTTGCGCGCCATTTGGGAACTGGGATCGGTCATCCCTTCGTGGTCCATATTGCGCCATGCACCAGCTGGTGATGGTCATTCGGTCATTGTGTTTCCAGGCCTGTCCGCCAGCGACGGATCGACCTTTCCGATGCGCAGCTTTTTGCAAAATCTGGGCCACGACATGTCCGGCTGGAACCAGGGATTCAACTTCGGCCCGCGAGCCGGCGTACTGCAGGCGGCCAGGCAGCAAGTGATCGACACCTGTCAAGTCACCGGCAGAAAAGTGAGCCTGATTGGCTGGAGTCTGGGCGGAATCTATGCCCGCGAACTGGCCAAAGAGCTGCCTGACTCTGTACGCAGCGTTATCACCATGGGCACGCCGTTCGCCGGTTCACACCACAGCACCAACGCCTGGCGTCTTTACGAGCTCACCAGCGGGCGCGATATCCACGCCGAGGTCGCACAGTTCGATCTGCCGGCAGCGCCACCGATGCCAACCACCTCCATTTTTTCGCGCTCTGATGGTGTCGTGGCATGGCCTGCCAGCTTTCAGACGCCGTGCCCGGTCAATCCGTTGACGGAAAATCTGGAAGTCATCGCCAGCCACTTTGGCTTGGGCCTAAACCCCTGCACCTGGTGGGCAGTGGCAGACCGCCTCTCGCAAGCCGAAGGCCAATGGAGACCCTTCGCACGCAAGCGCGGCCTGCATGGCATGATTTTCCCGGACCCGACGCGCTGATTTTCCGCAACCAAAAGGTGATCCGAAAGTTACCACAGGCGTTCAATTCACGCTGTTGGGTGCGCCTTGTTGTAGTTGGCAATGCCGTCCATGATTTCGGCCTTGGCAGATTCAGGCCCTTCCCAACCCAATACCTTTACCCACTTGTTGACTTCCAGATCCTTGTAATGCTCGAAAAAGTGGGCAATGGTTTTCAGGCGCACCGGGCTCAAGTCTTCGGGTTTTTGCCAACGTGTGTAAAGCGACAGTATCTTGTCTATCGGCACGGCCAGAACTTTGCCATCCTGTCCCGCTTCGTCTTCCATCTTCAGGATGCCGATGGCTCGGCAAGTCACCACTACTCCCGGAATCAGCGGCACCGGCGTAATCACCAGCACATCCACCGGATCGCCGTCGCCTGAAATGGTTTTGGGCACATAGCCGTAATTGGTCGGGTAGTGCATGGCGGTACTCATGAATCGATCGACAAAAATCGCGCTGGTTTCCTTGTCCACTTCGTACTTGACCGGATCCGCGTTCATCGGGATTTCGATGATCACGTTAAAAGATTCTGGAACAAATCTGCCTGGGGTGACGTTGTCTAGGGACATGATGGAGACTTTGGTTTGAGTTAAATCAGGAAGGTCTAAGGATTAACCCTGATTTTACTGACTCAGGTCTTGCGGATTTCAAAAATAGGGATTTTCACGGTAAAGTCCTGCGGTTGGCCAATCGCGCGCGTCAATGACCAATTGATATTCAGCGGCGAGGAAGCAACGCAGCGATGGTGCCGCTTGCGTTGCACCATTACTCAGCGAACCAACGACAGGAGATTTATATGACAGGCAATTCAGCGCTTATTTTGGCGCTTGTTTGCGGGTTCATCGCCGTGGCTTACGGCTTTTGGGCACGTAGCTGGATTCTTTCCCAGGACGCCGGCAATGCGCGGATGCAAGAAATTGCAGCCGCCATTCAAACCGGCGCTGCCGCTTATTTGGCGCGGCAGTACAAGACCATCGCCGTTGTCGGCGTGGTCTTAGCCATTCTCATAGGCGTCTTTTTGGACTCTACAAGTGCGGTCGGCTTCGTGATCGGTGCGGTACTTTCGGGCGCGTGCGGCTTCATTGGCATGAACGTATCGGTACGCGCCAATGTACGCACGGCACAGGCAGCCACCAAGGGCATTGGCCCGGCACTGGACGTCGCCTTCCGCGGTGGTGCCATCACCGGCATGCTGGTGGTCGGTCTGGGGCTGCTGGGTGTCACCGGCTTTTACTGGTTTCTGACCGGTAACGGCAATTTGACGCCTGACAAAAACCTGGCACAACTGCTCAATCCGCTGATTGGGTTTGCCTTTGGTTCCTCACTGATCTCCATTTTTGCGCGTCTCGGCGGTGGCATTTTTACCAAGGGCGCTGATGTAGGCGCCGACCTGGTGGGCAAAGTCGAAGCTGGCATTCCCGAGGACGACCCTCGCAACCCGGCTGTCATTGCCGACAATGTGGGCGACAACGTTGGTGATTGCGCCGGCATGGCCGCTGATCTGTTTGAAACCTACGCCGTCACGTTGATCGCCACCATGGTGCTGGGTGCCCTGCTGGTGACCGGCGCCGGCACCAGTGCAGTGGTATATCCGCTGGCTCTTGGCGCCGTGTCCATCGTCGCATCTATCATCGGCTGTTTCTTCGTCAAAGCGTCCCCTGGCATGAAGAACGTGATGCCGGCGCTGTACAAAGGTCTCGCGGTTGCGGGTGTCTTGTCAATGGTCGCCTTCGTTCTGGTCACCTTCTGGTTGATTCCTGACAACGCCATCAAGGCATCGGGCTCGCAGTGGGCTCTGATCGGCGCCTGCGCCGTCGGCCTAATCCTGACCGCCGCGCTGGTGGTAATCACTGAGTACTACACCGGCACGCAATACGCACCAGTCAAACACATCGCGCAGGCATCCACTACCGGTCACGGCACCAATATCATTGCCGGCTTGGGCGTTTCGATGCGATCCACCGCATGGCCGGTGATTTTTGTCTGTATTGCCATTTACACCGCCTATGCCCTGGCCGGCCTGTACGGTATTGCCATTGCGGCCACCTCCATGCTGAGCATGGCCGGCATTGTCGTGGCACTGGACGCTTATGGCCCCATCACTGACAACGCTGGCGGTATCGCTGAAATGGCAGAAATGCCCAAGAGCGTGCGCGACGTGACCGATCCTTTGGATGCGGTGGGCAACACTACCAAGGCCGTTACCAAAGGCTACGCCATTGGGTCTGCTGGTCTGGCGGCACTGGTCCTGTTTGCCGACTACACACACAAGCTGGAAGCCTATGGCAGACACATCACCTTTGACCTGAGCAACCCGATGGTCATCATTGGTCTGTTTATTGGCGGCCTGATTCCCTACCTTTTCGGCGCCATGGCGATGGAGGCTGTCGGCCGGGCGGCTGGTGCCGTCGTGATTGAAGTTCGCCGCCAGTTCCGCGATATCAAGGGCATTATGGAAGGCACGGCTAAGCCCGAATACGACACTGCCGTGGACATGCTGACGACGGCCGCCATCAAGGAAATGATGATCCCGTCCCTGCTGCCGGTAGTGGTACCGATTTTGGTCGGATTGATCCTCGGGCCCGCAGCATTGGGCGGCTTGCTGATGGGAACCATTGTCACCGGGCTGTTTGTGGCGATCTCCATGTGTACCGGTGGCGGTGCCTGGGACAATGCCAAGAAATACATTGAAGACGGAAACCATGGCGGCAAGGGCTCCGAAGCCCACAAGGCCGCGGTTACAGGTGACACCGTCGGCGACCCTTACAAGGATACGGCGGGTCCTGCAGTTAACCCGCTGATCAAGATTATCAACATTGTCGCGCTGCTGATCGTTCCCCTGATGATGAAGCTTCACGGTGGTTGATTGCCATAAGATCTGAGTCAAGGCCCGCCTCGGCGGGCCTTCTTGTTTGCCACGCAAACATTCCCAACATCAGGGTGGGTGGCAGTCAATCTATCCCTCATCAGCAAAAAAGTTAGGTAACCGCATGGCCGGCGGACCGGGGGCATCTTCACTGGGCTTTGACACAGCGGGAGTCAATCGCGTGCGAGGTCGGCGCGCGGATCAATTCGAACCCAACCCCCTGCACTGCTAATATTCGTGAAAACAGTATTTAAGGGGAAAAAGTTGAGTCAACTAAGCCTTACTCCTAGTCTGTGCGTTCTGTCGCTGGCCCTGTTCGCCAGTGGCTGTTCAAATATGCTACCCCGTGTGCGCAGTGAGTCGTCTCCGTTTAAGACATTTGATGAAGCACGCACTGCAATAGACTCCCTGGTTCCAATGAAAAGCGATGTGAAACGACTGGCCATGCTCGGAATCGATCCGGTAAAACAGCCGAATATGACAATCCTCACGCACGCTGACGTCGTACGACGATTTGTTCCCAGTGCATTGCTAAAACGGGAAGACCTTGATCCAGGCGTGCTGGCTTGCCTCGAAGCGCGTGATGCCTGTCGCGGATGGGAGATCGCTGCAGCGGAAATATCGAAGGCTAGAACAGGTAACTTCGTTGCAGATTTCACCAATTTTTCGCGTCGCTCTGAGACCACTGGGTGGCGCTTCAACGCATTGGTTTTGCTGGTAAATGAGGTCGTGGTCTACCGCGCTTGGGGTGGACAACCCAATGTCAACGAAGTCGAAGTCAACACCAATCCCCTCGGTCCACTGCAGGAAATGGGTCCGACGCTCGTGACGAATCGATAAATGATCCCCACGGAAGATGACCTGTCTCAGTAGGAAAACACATTCATGCAATTCAACTACATCTCGAACGCCTCGGTGCCGTCCTCGTCAGGTCGCACCATTGTCATGCTGGACCCGTCAGATGGACAGACCTATGACGAGATCCAGCGCAGCAACGCATCCGACATTGATCTGGCGGTGCGCGCTGCACGTCAAGCGCTGGGAAACGTCTGGCGCAAACTCGGTGCCGCCGAGCGCGGGCGTCTGCTCATGCGTTTATCCCTCAAAATAACTCAACATGCAGAGGAGTTGAGCGCGATCGAACAGCGTGACTGTGGCAAACCAACGCGCCAGGCACGTGCCGATAGCGCGGCACTGGCCC
Organism: Comamonadaceae bacterium; assembly: GCA_037141865.1. Classification (GTDB taxonomy): domain Bacteria; phylum Pseudomonadota; class Gammaproteobacteria; order Burkholderiales; family Burkholderiaceae_C; genus Rhodoferax. The sequence goes on from JBAXBQ010000012.1 coordinate 58,527, forward strand.
GCTATTTTGAGTTTTATGCTGGCGCCTGCGATAAACTGCACGGCGAAACCATTCCGTACCTGGACGGCTACAGCGTGCTGACCTGGCGTGAGCCGCATGGCGTCACCGGACACATCATCCCCTGGAATTATCCGATGCAGATATTTGGCCGCAGCGTTGGCGGCGCATTGGCGGCTGGCAATGTGTGTGTGGTCAAGCCGGCCGAAGACGCCTGCCTTTCGCTTATCCGGGTAGCGCAGTTGGCTGGCGAAGTGGGGTTTCCGGCCGGCGTCATCAACATCGTTACGGGCTACGGCCACGAAGCCGGTGATGCCTTGGCGCGCCACCCTGGTATTGACCACATCAGTTTTACCGGCAGTCCGAAAGTCGGCACGCTGATCCAGCAGGTAGCGGCGGAGCGCCACTGTCCGGTCACACTGGAGCTTGGCGGAAAGAGTCCGCAGATCGTGTTTGCCGATGCAGATCTGGATGCCGCGGTTCCGGCAATCATCAATGCCATCGTCCAAAATGCGGGACAGACCTGCTCCGCAGGTTCCCGCCTCTTGGTCGATGATGCCATCTACGAATCTCTTTTGGCGCGTTTAGGGCATGCTTTTGAGAGTTTACGGGTCGGCCCGGCAGCGCTGGACCTCGACCTCGGCCCGCTGATTCGGCAGAGCCAGCAACAGCGGGTTTGGGATTTTTTGAGCGACGCCCAAGTGGCCAATATCTCTATCGTAGCGCAGGGAATAGTTGTCGAGGAATCGCCCCAAAGCGGCTTCTATCAGGCTCCCGTCCTGCTGCGCGACGTACCATCCGGGCACCGCTTGGCGCAGGAAGAGGTTTTTGGCCCGGTGCTCTGCGCGATGTCATTTCGCGACGAGGACCACGCGGTGGAACTGGCCAATGCTACACAATTCGGTTTGGTGGCTGGCGTCTGGACAGCCGACGGTGGACGTCAGTTCCGGATGGCCAAACGCCTGCGAAGCGGTCAAGTTTTCATCAATAATTACGGCGCCGGCGGCGGTGTCGAACTGCCTTTCGGTGGCGTCAAGTCCAGTGGCTACGGTCGGGAAAAAGGGTTTGAAGCGCTTCACGGATTCACCACACTCAAGACGGTGGCAATCAAGCACGGTTAAATATTGCAAGACAAAGAGCTTTTGATATACATTAATTCGAAAACTGGAAAATGACATGTTTGACTTTTTGAGAAACAAGCGGCAAAAGAATGAATTGCGTGCCAGCGTGACGCCGAGCTCGGTCGCTGCCAGCAGTACCTTGCAGCGCAGCAATATTCGACGCGAGTTGATTCGGGTCGTCTTGAAGGACACGTTGCGACTTCATGGCATTCCTTTCGACTGGCTTGCCTGTGAAGTCATCATCATCCCGATAACGCAGGGTGAAGAAGAGCTGCGGATTCAACTCGTCGTCCTGAAATGGAAGGAGCAACTGCTGCGCTACGCACCCGTTTTACAACAACAATTGCTGCTCGGATTGGATCGCTTTGATCCCTCAGTTGATCATTCGAAATACATTGTTTCGTGGCGGTTTTCATCTGATTGCGGATATCCTTTCAGTCGTATGCCAGATCCAAAATTCTGGCAAAAAAATGCTGTCCCGCCAGCTTTTGAAGAACCCGAATCTGTGCTTGATCGACGCCACACCCGACGGCCGCCCATCATTCCCAAGTCGCGTCCGTCATCTGCCGGTTCCATGGATCAATCGGACGGTTTTTTACCGACACATCACATTCCGCTGAATCTCCAGCCGCATCCGTCATCTGCCGGTTCCATGGATCAATTGAACGATTTCTTGCCGACCCATCACGTTCCGCTGAGATAGTCAGGCAGCCTCTCATTCGAAGCCGACAGTTCTTCGAGTCTTCTCCAACCCAGCAGCATTAAGGCGGTTGACCATGCGCGTTCACAATAAGTCCATCGTCGTGACCGGTTCTGGCGGGGGCATTGGTGAGGGTATCGCGAAACGGCTGGGCGCGGAAGGAGCCAAGGTCATCGTCAACGATGTCAACGCATCGATGGGTAACAAGGTGGTCGCAGAAATTGTGGCCGCAGGTGGCACCGCTTCGTTCTTTTTGGCCGACGTCACCAAGTCCGAAGACGTCCGGGCGCTGGTGGCAGCTGCGGTCCAGCGTCATGGCCGGCTGGACGTGATGGTCAACAACGCAGGCTGGACGCACCGCAATCGCCCAGCTCTGGAAGTAACCGAAGAAGAATTCGACAGGTGTTACGCTGTCAACGTCAAAAGCATCTATCTCTCGACGATTCACGCCACACCGGTGTTCCGCTCCCAAGGTGGTGGCAGCTTCATCAATATCGCTTCCACCGCCGGCGTGCGTCCACGCCCCGGCCTGACCTGGTACAACGGCTCCAAAGGCGCAGTGATAACAACCTCCAAGTCGTTGGCGGCAGAACTCGGCCCCGACAATATTCGCGTGAATTGCATCAATCCAGTCTTCAACCCCGACACCGGCCTGGCAACTGAATTTGCCGGTGGGCCACTGACCGAGGAGCGCAAGGCCAAATTTCGCGCCAGCATTCCACTGGGCCGTTTTTCCACCGCGCTGGATGTCGCCAATGCCGCTTTGTACCTGGCCAGCGACGAAGCCGCTTTCATCAGTGGCGTATGCCTTGAAGTTGATGGGGCACGCTGTGTTTAAGCTTCAAACAAAGACCCAGCTTCGCCATGACTGAACGGCACACGCCGCGCGTTGTGCCTTTGCATGACCAGCGTTCATATTTGCGGAGCACGCCTGACGCCACCTTTTTGTCCAGTGCCAGAATCGTCGCCAACGGTCTGCTTGCCGACACCCGCGGTCGGCCGCTGCGCGATTTGCGCATCAGCGTTACCGATCGCTGCAACTTTCGCTGCAATTACTGTATGCCCAAAGCAGTCTTCGATAAAGACTATTCTTACCTGCCGCACACCGCGCTGCTTACTTTCGAGGAAATTACCCGTATTGCGAAGGTATTTGTGGCACATGGCGTGCAGAAAATTCGCCTGACGGGTGGAGAGCCTCTATTGCGCAAAAATATTGAACGACTGATTGAGCAATTGGCGACACTGCGCACCGTTGAAGGTTTACCTGTAGACCTGACACTCACTACCAACGGCTCCCTATTGGCACGCAAAGCCACACTTCTCAAGGCGGCGGGCCTGCAGCGCGTGACGGTGAGTCTGGATGGACTCGACGATAGCGTTTTTCGCAGCATGAATGATGTGGACTTCCCGGTGGCCGAAGTGCTGGCCGGCATTGAAGCGGCGCAGAAAGCCGGCCTGGGCCAGATCAAAATAAACATGGTGGTGAAGCGCGGCACCAACGAGCATGAGATTTTGCCGATGGCGCGACGTTTCCGGGGCAGCGGCATCATATTGCGTTTTATCGAATACATGGACGTCGGCGCCACCAACGGCTGGCGCATGAATGAGGTGTTGCCGTCAAGCGAGCTTGTCAAACTCGTGCAGGCCGAACTGCCGCTGGTGCAACTGGGACCTTCTGCGCCCGGCGAAACGGCTGAGCGTTGGGGTTACGCCAACGCCGATGGCGAGCACGATGTGGCGGCCGGTGAAATCGGCGTGATCAGCAGCGTGACGCAGGCATTTTGCGGCGATTGCAATCGCGCTCGCCTGTCCACCGAGGGAAAACTGTATTTGTGCCTGTTTGCTTCTCAAGGTTACGATCTGCGCTCACTGATTCGTGCGCAAACATCGGATGCTGAGCTGGCGTCCGCCGTCGGCCACATCTGGCAGGGCCGCAGCGACCATTACTCGGAACTGCGCGGCGACATAGCGCCGGACAATGGGAACGGACAACGCCGTGTTGAAATGAGCTACATAGGTGGCTAAGCAAATCAACCCTGTGGACATCACGGCGTTGATTCTGGCCGGCGGACGTGGCTCCCGCATGGGCGGCGCGGACAAGGGCCTGGAGTCTTTCAAAGGCCTGCCCTTGGCGCTGCACGCACTAACGCGCCTGCAAATGGGCGGGGCTGTGGGGCCAATCATGATCAACGCCAACCGCAATCTCGCCGCTTATGAGTCTTTTGGTGTCTCGGTCTGGCCGGATGGTCTGGCCGATTACGCCGGGCCACTGGCGGGTTTTCTGAGCGGACTTGAACGCTGCGAAACACCCTTTCTGGTGACAGTACCGTGCGACACGCCGCTGCTGCCGCTGGATCTGGTTCCGCGCCTGGCCAAAGCCTTTGAGAATGAGGATACCGACATTGCAATGGCTGCAGCTACTGAGATCGACAGGAACGGCCAACCACAAGTTCGAACCCAGCCTGTTTTTTGTTTAATGCGGGTTGCGTTGCTGGAAAGCCTGGTGAAATTCACGCACAGCGGTGGGCGCAAGATTGACGCGTGGACCGCCCTGCACAAAACAGTGATCATTGCGTTTGATTTGCCAGGTGACGACCCCCGTGCATTCCTCAACGCCAACACACTGGCTGAACTGAGACAGCTGGAAAACACCGGAGCATGAAAAGCGTAGATGTGATCGCGGCTGAGCTGCAAGGCTATGACCCGCTCGCCTTGAGCGTCAGCATGGTAAACGCATTTTTGTCCATGTTGGTCGAACCGGTCATTGACAAAGAATGCGTGACCCTTGTTCAGGCTTTGGGTCGCGTCCTGTCCCAGGATCTGATCTCCCCCATCAACGTGCCCCCGCACGACAACTCGGCCATGGACGGCTATGCTTTTGATGGCGCACAGTTGTCGCCACAAGCGCCTTTGAAGCTGAAAGTGGTAGGAACAGCATTTGCCGGAAAAGCCTGGCAAGGCGTGGCCCGATCAGGCGAATGCGTAAAGATCATGACCGGGGCCATCATGCCCACTGGGCTCGACACTGTGGTGCCGCAAGAGTTCGTGACCCGCAGTACGGACTCAGATGACGTGGCTGTGATCCTCCCGGCGGGCTTGCTGCAAACCGGTGACAACCGTCGAAAACTGGGTGAGGATCTCATTCAAGGCCAACCGGCGTTGCGCAAGGGGCAGTTGCTCACGCCCGCGGCAGTTGGACTGCTGGCCAGTTTGGGAATTGAACAGGTTGCGGTATGGCGCAAACTTCGCGTCGCCTACTTTTCTACCGGGGACGAGATTTTGAGCCTGGGGGAGACGCCTCGGGAAGGCGCTGTGTACGACAGCAATCGCTACACCGTTACGGGTCTGCTGACGCGCCTGGGTTGCGAAGTGATTGACCTTGGCGTAGTGCGCGACCAACCGGCGTTGCTGGAGGCGGCATTCATCCAAGCATCAGCCGTAGCGGATGCCATCATCACCAGCGGCGGCGTCAGTGTCGGAGAAGCAGACTACACCCGGACAATGATGAAAAAATTGGGGAATGTTGCGTTCTGGAAAATTGCAATGCGACCGGGTCGGCCAATGGCTGTGGGTCACATTCGCAAGAATAAGTCAATGTCGTCTGACGCGGCTGTGCTGTTCGGTCTGCCAGGCAACCCGGTGGCAGTCATGGTAACTTTTATGGCTTTTGTGCGTCCTGCCTTGCTGCAGATGATGGGCAGCACTGCGACACCAGCCCCGCTGCTCCATGCACGCAGCCTGACACCTCTGCGAAAAAAGCCAGGCCGTACCGAGTACCAGCGCGGCATCGTCACCACCCAGTCAGATGGGACGCTGGGTGTCAAAGTGATAGGCAACCAGGGCTCAGGAGTACTGAGTTCGATGGTGCAGGCCAACGGTCTGATCGTGCTTCATCATGCGCAGGGAGATGTTGCTGCTGGCGACCAAGTGGCTGTGATGATGTTTGACAGTGCGATCTAAGAATCATGCAAACCATCGTCCCCTATACTTACGTCTTTGATTTTCTGGGCGCCACCAGCCAATGAATAGGTTTGCCCCAACCCCGTTTGTAAAAGGAACTAGAGTGCACTCCAACCTACCCCGAATCCTGGCCTCCTGTGCCTGCGCACTGAGCCTG
>JBAXBQ010000013.1:0-64259 GCA_037141865.1 Comamonadaceae bacterium
TCACCGGCGGCGCGCGCGGCATTGGTCTGGCGATTGGCCAGTGGTTCCTGGCCCACGGGCACCGGGTCGTGTTGCTCGACATCGATGGCGACACGCTGAGCAAAACCGAGGCGGCGCTGCACGATCCCCAGCGCGTGCTGGCCGTTCTGTGCGACGTGTCCAAGCCGCAGCAGGTGCAAGCCGCAGCGGAAACGATAACCGGCGCCTTCGGACGCGTCGACGCCCTGGTCAACAATGCCGGGGTGGCGGTGTTCAAACCGATTGCCGAAACCTCTTTTGAAGAGTGGCGCTTCGTGCTGGGGACGAATCTTGACGGTGCGTTTCTCTGTACCCAGGCTTTTGCGCCGGTCATGCGCAAGACCGGTGGCGGCGCGGTGGTCAATATCGCGTCCATCTCGGGTTTGCGTGCCAGCACGCTGCGGGTTGCCTACGGCACCAGCAAGGCGGCCCTGATCCACCTCACCAAGCAACAGGCGGTTGAGCTCGGTCACGTCGGCATCCGCGTCAACGCCATCGCACCCGGGCCGGTTGATACCGAAATGGCCAAGCTGGTGCACAGCGTGGCCATTCGCTCAGACTACTACGATGCCATTCCGCTGAACCGCTACGGCACCACCGAGGAAATTGCCTCGGTTGCAGGTTTTCTGTGCAGCTCGGCCGCGAGTTTTGTGACCGGGCAAGTGTTGGCGGTGGACGGTGGTTTTGACGCAGCAGGCGTGGGCCTGCCAACGCTGCGCAAGCGAGACGCCGGCTGACGGCCAGCCGGTGCAGGCACGCGTCTAAAATCATTCGCATGAGCTCAACCAACGCCACCCACGCCGCAACACCCGAACACAAACCCAGTAATTTTTTGCGCCAGATCATCGAGCAAGACCTGGCCAAAGGCACCTATGCACAGCGCCGCTGGGCCGGCAGCCCGGGCGACGCGGCGCACCATGCCCAGGGTGAGAGCGACCCGGCCAAAATCAGAACCCGTTTTCCGCCAGAGCCCAATGGCTACCTGCATGTGGGCCACGCCAAAAGCATTTGCCTGAACTTTGGCCTGGCGCGCGATTATGGCGGCGTCTGCCACCTGCGCTTTGACGACACCAACCCGGAGAAGGAAGACGTGGAGTACGTCAACTCGATCCGCGACGCGATCAAATGGCTGGGCTTTGACTGGAACGGCTCGAAGGAGGCCGAGCCCTACCACGCCAGCGACTACTTCGACTTCATGTACGCGGCGGCCGAATACCTGATTGGTGTCGGCCTGGCCTACGTGGACGAGCAAACCGTGGAGCAGATCCGCAGCAACCGCGGCGACTTCGGCAAGCCCGGTGTGGACAGCCCGTACCGGGCCCGCACCCCGGCAGAGAACCTGGTGCGCTTTCGTGAGATGCGTGACGGCCTGCACGAGGACGGCGCCATGGTGCTGCGCGCCAAGATCGACATGGCCAGCCCCAACATCAATCTACGCGACCCCGCCATCTACCGCATCCGCCGCGCCACGCATCACAACACCGGCGACAAATGGTGCATCTACCCGATGTACGCCTATGCGCACCCGATAGAGGACGCGCTGGAGCAGATCACCCACAGCATCTGCACGCTGGAGTTTGAAGACCAGCGCCCCTGGTACGACTGGCTGCTGGAGCGCCTGATTGAAGGCCAACTGCTGAGCGTCCCGGCGCCGCACCAGTACGAGTTTGCGCGCCTGAACCTCACCTATGTCATCACCAGCAAACGCAAACTGGCGCAACTGGTGTACGACCACAAGGTTGAAGGCTGGGACGACCCGCGCATGCCCACCATCGTGGGACTGCGCCGGCGTGGTTATACGCCGGAGGCGATTCAACTGTTTGCCGAGCGCATTGGTGTGACCAAGAGCGACAGCTGGATTGACTACAGCACCCTGGAGGGCTGCCTGCGCGAGACGCTGGATGTGTCGGCACCGCGCGCCATGGCCGTGCTGGACCCGGTGAAACTGGTGCTGACCAACTGGGATGCGGTGATGGGCACGGGCAAGCTGGATGATTGCAGCGCCCCACTACACCCGCACATCCCCGAACTGGGCCGACGCGCCTTCAAGATCGGCAAGGAAGTTTGGATTGATCGCAGCGACTTTGAAGAGACGCCGCCCAAAGGCTTTTTCCGACTCTACCCCGGCAACAAGGTACGCCTGAAATACGGCCACGTCATCGATTGCACCGGCTGCAGCAAAGACGCTGCCGGCAAGATCATGGAAGTCCACGCCACCCTGGTGCCCAACACCAAGAGCGGCACACCGGGCAGCGACGCTGTCAAGGTCAAAGGCGTCATCACCTGGGTCGCCGTGGCCGATGGCCTTGCGGTAGAGGTGCGCCTTTACGACCGCCTGTTTCTGCAAGCCCAACCCGACGCCGGCGGCAAGGACTTCATCGAAGGCCTGAACCCCAACAGCTTGAAAGTGGTGACAGCGTTTGTGGAACCGTCACTGGCCGCTGCCCGCGCCGATGACAAGTTTCAGTTTGAACGGCATGGCTACTTTGTCGCGGATCGGGTGGATCATACGAGCGCCAAGCCGGTGTTTAATCTGGCGGTGGGGTTGAGGGATGGGTGGGGGAAGTGATAGACAACTACGGCAAAGCCGTATAATTGATTCGCAATGCTAACCATCGTCGAAACCCCGCTTTTTCAGGGCCTGTGGCCCGACTATTGGGATGAGGACGAAAGAGGCGAATTTGCAAGCTGGTTGGCCCATGTGCCCGACGCAGGTGATGTGGTGCCGGGATCAGGTGGTGTACGCAAAGTCCGGTGGTCACGCAAAGGCACCGGAAAGCGCGGTGGCGTGCGTGTGGTGTATTTCAACAGGTTGGTAAATGGCGAAATATGGCTGCTATTGATCTACGCCAAAAGCGCCCGTGACGACGTGTCAGCGGATGTGTTGAAGCAACTCAAGCAGGAGATTGAAAAATGCCCATGACTGAAAAACAATTACTCGCCCGCGATGCCAAACGCGACATCGGTGCCGAGTTGCTTCTCTCGGTGCGCCAAATGAAAGCTGGCAAAGGCAAGGTGATTGCTAGCGTCGAAGTGCCCGCCGTCACCCTAGCCCGCATGAAATCAGGCTTGTCGCAACTGGAGTTTGCCAACTTGCTGGGGGTATCCGTTCGCACCCTGCAGGACTGGGAACAAGGCCGCCGACAACCCTCTGGCGCCGCGCGCACGCTGATCACCATTGCCGAGCAACAGCCGAAGGTGTTGAAGCAGGTGTTCAAAAACCTGGCATCCGTGACTGGAATTTTCTAAACAATTCATCCTGCCAAATGACTGCCGTAACCCTCTCCGCCGACACGATCAAAGCCACAAGCGCTTTTGTCAAGCGTGTGGCTGAAGCCTATCCCACACAGCAAGCCATTTTGTTTGGCAGCCGCGCGCGTGGCACGGCGCATGACGAGAGCGACGCAGACGTCGCCATCATCCTCAAAGGCAAGCCTGGTCATTTCATCAAAACCAAAATGGCGATGAACGACATTGCCTATGACATTTTGCTGGACACCGGCATCCGCATCCAGCCGCTGCCCGTGTGGGAAGACGAATGGGCACATCCCGAGCGCTATTCAAACCCTCACCTGCTGCACAACATCGCGAATGAGGGCCTTGCGCTGTGATCGCGCAAAAGTTGATGGCAAGAGCCCAAGGCACCGCACGCCGCACTTTTGTGGAGGAACCAGAAAAATGGCTCAATCTAAAACGACTCTCTCAGTAAAGAGCACCGCATCTCATCGCCCGGCCACGGCACAGGACAAGATTGCTGACGCATTGAAACACGCATCCATCCATGCCAAAAAGCAGCTCGCAGCACAAGGGCTGAAGTTGCCTACCCAGAATTGGACAGGTTCGGCGGTGCGCAATCCTGTTGCCTGAAATCTAGGTATGAAAATTTCATATGACAAGGTAACCGACTCGCTCTACATCAACGTAGCCGACAGTGCCTCGAGAAAATCGGAGTCAGATTCTAGTTATTCGTGCAACAGCCGACCATGTTCCGCAACCGGTCTGTCTTGTCTGAAGACTATCCCGCCAAAAGCTAAACTGCAGCATCGTCATAGCAATCTCTGCAAGTGATACAGGGAGAGAAAAACATGGCGCGGTCATGGGGCTGGCCGACGTACTGAGGGTGCCTCACTCCACCAACGCTTGCCAGCAACAAACTGCGACTTCTGCCCGAAGCGACTCTTTTTGAGTTTGGAGTACTCATTTCTCAGATGCACATGGCTTGGACACGCTACACGTGTGGTCGTTTAAAAAGCGATTTTCAATACTCGATCAGCATCGTTTACAACAACTTCCCCTGGCCCGACTTGGCCCAAAATTCAAAACCAAATCAGCCGGTAGCCACAGCAGATAAATCGCAAACAGCCATCGAATCTGCCGCCCAAACCGTGCTCGACGTGCGCACCAAATTCCAGACTGGCGAACAACCTGCCACGCTCGCCGACTTGTACGACCCGCTGACCATGCCGCCCGAGTTGCTCAAAGCGCACCAGAAGCTCGATGCCGCCGTGGACAAGGCCTATGAGCGCAGTGGCGGCAAGAAAAGTTACAAGAGCGACGCCGAGCGCGTGGCTTTTTTGTTTGAGCTGTATCAGAAGTACACCAGCCTGCTGCCCACCGATTCCGCTCGCCCCAAGCGCCGCGCAAGAGCCGCCACATCGCAGTAAAGTATCAGCCTCTCAGGAGAACCCAAATGACACAAACCCAAATCCTGCAGCAGCAAATCGCGCAACTCCCCGCGTTGGAGCAGATAGCCCTGGTCGAAGAAATTCTGCACCGGCTTGATGCGCCCGATGCATCGGTCGATGCCCTTTGGGCCATTGAAGCTGAAAACCGCCTGGCGGCCTACCGGGAGGGGCGCGTGCAGGCCATTGCCCCGTCTGAAGTTTTGGCCAAGTACCATTTGCCATGAGCTTTAGTCTGCTACCGGCTGCCCAGGTTGAATTGGATGAGGCGGCGCAATGAAATGATGACACATACTTTGTCGTAATAAATACTTGCACGTCAAATTAAATGACGCGATACTCGGGGTTTCTGGCACTTAAAGCCAAAGCACATGCCCAAAGTAACACCCCAACACGAGCTTGACCAACTGGTCGCGCTGATCACCGCGCAGCCCGACGGTATTGGCATTGAAGCGCTGCTGCGGTCGCTGGGTGGCAGCGTGCAGCGCCGCACGTTGCAGCGCCGGCTGGCGTTGCTTGTGGGCAAAGGGCAGATTCAGATGCGAGGTGAGGCACGGTCGGTGCGCTACGTTGGCACGCCACCGGGCATCAGGGGGCAGCTCATAGCGACCGAGGGCACGGACACGGTTAAGGCATTTGTGGAGGTTTATGTACCCACCTCGCCCGAGGGCGAGCAGATCAAGGCCTTTGTTCGCCAGCCACGCCACTTGCGTCCGCCCGTGGGCTACAACCTGCAGTTTTTGGAGCAATACCACCCCAACCAGACGAACTACCTGCCGCAGGGCCTGCGTGACCAATTGCACACCATGGGCCGCTCGCCTGCGGACCAAACGCCCGCTGGCACGTTTGCCCGCGACATTCTCAACCGCTTGTTGATCGATCTGTCCTGGGCTTCTTCTCAACTCGAAGGCAACACCTACAGTCGCCTGGATACCGAGCGCCTCATTGAGTTTGGGCGGGCCGCAGACGGCAAGGATGCGCTAGAAACGCAGATGATTCTGAACCATAAGGACGCCATCGAGTACCTGGTGAGAGACCCGGCCCATGCCAGCCTGTCCACCAGAACCGTCATTGCGCTGCATGCCTTCTTGTCGGATGGATTGATGGCCGACCCGATGGCTTGTGGCCGCATCCGCCAACGGGCCGTCGAGATTGGCGGCAGCGTCTACATGCCGGTGGCATTACCGCAGCGTCTGGAAGAATTGTTCGGCATCGTCATCCAGATGGCTACCGAGATTGCCGACCCGTTTGAACAAGCCTTTTTCCTGATGGTGCATTTGCCCTACCTGCAGCCGTTTGAGGATGTGAACAAACGCGTGTCACGTTTGGTCGCCAACATTCCGTTCATTCGGCACAACCTGTGCCCCTTGTCATTTATCGACGTGCCGCAGCAAGCTTATGTGGACGCATTGATCGGCGTGTACGAGCTCAACCGCATCGAGCTGCTGCGCGATGTTTTCGTGTGGGCATACGAGCGCTCGTGCCAGCAGTATGTGGCGGTAAAGCAAAACCTGGTGCCGCCGAATATTCTGCGCTTGCGTTACCGCGCGGCATTGAGCGAGGTGGTTGCCGCCATTGTGCGCAACGATGAGCCTGCAACTGAAGAGAGTGTCCAACTCCGGCTTCCAGCCACAGTACCGGAAGCGGACAAGGCCTACTTTGTAGCGCTTGCGCTTGCCGAATTCAAAGGCCTGCACCCAGGCAATGCCGTCCGATTTGGCATCAGACCTTTGGAACTCGAAGCTTGGCTGGTAAGGCACACCGAACCAAGCTAAGGCGGGCGACCTGTATTTGTAGCAAGCAGTCCCCGTGAAAGGCATCATCAAAGACGGTCACAGTTGATCAGAGATCACCACCATGCCCATCAAGACATTTACCAGCGGCCGCATCCGACAGGCCAACTACGACCCCGTATCGCGCCAGTTGGATCTGCATTGGGACAACCAGACCGTACTGGCCTACAAGCATGTGCCGGGCGAGGTCTATCGACGGCTTTGCAGCGCGCCCAATCCGGCTACTTACTGGGAGGACCGGATCGCTGAAGAGTATCCGAAAGGTATGCCGATGACGCCCGGTGCGGCTACTGACGGCGCCAAAAACTTCAATGATCTGTTTGGGGGCAGGGACTAGCGGCCTGCGCCAATACGCCGCAAGCATAGAATCCGCAAAACTTCTGCGCGCACTGGCCGCGCCAACTTGACAGGTAACCCCATGCCCCAACTCAAACTCACCTACTTCGACACTCACGGCGGCCGAGCAGAGCCCGCGCGTCTGGCCCTGGCCATTGGCGGCATCGCTTTTGAAGACCACCGTTTTACCTTTCCTGAGTTTGCCGAAGTGCGCAAGGCGACGCCCTTCGGCCAGGTGCCCACGCTGCAAGTGGACGGCGTGCAGGTTACGCAGTGCGATTCAATCCTGCGCTATGCGGGCAAACTCGCGGGGCTGTACCCAAGCGACCCGTTCCAGGCCTTGCTGTGCGATGAAGTCATGTATGTGGTGGAGGAAGCTTCAGTCAAAATGGGCCCGACCTTCCGCATGACGGGCGACGCCCAGAAAGAAGCGCGTCTGGCGCTGGTCAATGGCGCCATGCCGGTCTATCTGGGCTGGCTGCAAAGCCAGTTGCTGGCCCACGGCGGCGAGTACTTTGCCGACCAGCGCCTCACCGTGGCCGACCTGAAAGTGTTTGTGGACGTGCGCGGCCTCAACTCGGGCCGACTCGACCACGTGCCCTCCGATCTGGTCGAAAAGGTGGCCCCGTTGCTGAACGCCCACATGCAGCGCATTGCTCAGACGCCGGCCATATTGCAGTACTACGCCAGGTTTGGCACGACCTGAAACATCGTCTGAATGACACACACAACAGGTCACGCGCTGGTTCACAGCGCCAAGGCTTGACAACACCATGAAAAAACTTAACGTCACCATCAAACTTGAAATGTCGGTTCCGGATGAATGGGAGCTGGTCGAAACCTCCGAGGGCACGCCGGTCTTGAAACTGGCGCAAGGGCAGTTTCTGGACATCGCCATCGAGCCGCTGTTTGCCAGTGACCCGGAAGAAACCTGGTCCAGCACCGAAGGCGAAGACACCCTGAACGACATCCTTGACATGGTGGAAAGCGAAGTCGTGACTTACGAGTTTGTCGTGCACTAGGCAGGCGCCAAATCACGAAAAATCGACACCCATGAACGAAGCCACTCAATTTCCTCCCCTGCCGGACCATCTGTCGATTGACCCGCGCAGTCCGTTTCACGTCGCTGCCGTGTTTGAGCATGACGTTGGTATTCGATTCAATGACAAGGAGCGTCTGGATGTGTCGGAGTACTGCATCAGCGAGGGCTGGGTCAAGGTGCCTGCCGGCAAGACGCTGGATCGCAAGGGCAACCCGCTGCTGATCAAGTTGAAGGGCAAAGTCGAAGCGTTTTATCGATGAGCACCCGCTTCTTTAAGGCCAAAAAGTAGGGCAAAGCAGTATTGACATCTGCCTCTCTTTGCATTCCACTGCCGCCTTAGCCAATCCTTTTCCAGGTTGGCGAAAACAGTGCGTTGGGGTTCAATTCTTTTTGGAGTAGTGCATGAACATCGATACCGCGACGTTGGGCGCCACCGTGACTGCCATTGGGGCACTGGGGCTGGCGGCCTGTGCTTTGGTGGACACATCAAAAACACTGCCCGGCGGTGGCGTCTCCAACGTCGGTTTTGCCAGCATAGAAGCTGCCGTCAACCTCTTCTTTCCAACGGCACCCAAGCAAACCAATGCGCCGAATTTGGCGGGCAGCTTTCTCTACACATTACACGCCAACTGGATCAGTGGCATGGCCGCCGCGGATCAGAAAGCGGTTGCCAAATCATTGATCAAGCTGCGGCTCACACCCGGCACTTCCAGGCAGTTTGCAGTCGTGACGCAGGTCGACCCGACAGTCCTTGAAGAAGTGGCCCGGCGCATGACGACCGGCGAGAAGTTGGAGGCCCAGCATACGAATGCGCTCGGGCGCTTCGACCTGGCGTTGACCGCCATTCTGGACGCCGCCTATCAGCGTGCCGATCAGCGCTATCGCAACGTCAGTCGGCTGTGGGCGGCAGTGGTGTCGCTGATGCTGGCGGTGCTGGGTGGTTTTGCCATTTCCGATCCCGCGCTCGCCTATTTTGGAACGTCTCAAATGTGGCAGGCTTTGTTCTGCGGCCTGCTGGCCGTGCCGCTGGCACCCATCACCAAAGACCTGACCAGTGCCTTGACTGCCGGCGTGAAGGTGGCCCAGTCCCTGAAGCGCTAAGCCATGACGATGTTCCTTGACTTGCGCGCCATTCCCAGTGGCGGCTTTGTCGCGCACGAGGTCCGGGTTGTGGATGCGCTGACGCAAACCACCATCACTGCGCTCGAGTTTGAAGGCCGCGCGCGCGGCCGCAACCTTGTGCTGGCAACGCACGGTTTCAACGTCAACAGCGAAGCCGGTGTGGACTCGCTCACCAAATGGGACGCTCTGTGCGCGTTGCCCAGCCCCTGGGAGTACGTCGGCGTGCTGTGGCCCGGCGACTCGCGCTATCTGCCGGTGCTGGACTACCCGATAGAGGGTTCCGTTGCGCTGGACAGCGGACGCCTGTTGGCACGCTTTCTCAATGAGCACACCGCCGGTGCGGCCAGCCTCTCGCTGGTGTCACACAGTCTGGGCGCACGCACCGTGCTGGAGACGGTGCAGAATTTGGAGCGGCGGGTGGCGGTGCTCATCATGATGGCCGGCGCCATCGAGGACGACTGCATGACCAACGAATACGCCCTCGCGCTGAAAAAAGTGGGCCGGGTCCACATCGTTGCCTCGCGATCCGACTGGGTGCTTCACTATGCGTTCCCGCTGGGCAACTTGGTGGGACAAATTCTGATGCACGGCCATCCGTATTTTCGAACGGCACTCGGGCGCCAAGGGCCACATTCAGTTGCCCGGTTGGACGCTCATTACCAGCTTTGGCAGATTCCTGACGGATGGAAATATGTGCATGGGGACTACATGCCGGGAGACGAGGTGGATGCAAGGATGGCGCCGCCCATCAAAGTGCCGACGCCCGATGAGGCGGTGCCAAGAGCGACGGACGACTGGAAGGCTTGCTGGTCGGCCGGAGTGATTGCAACTCAGTTTGAGGGTTGAAGCTTGATCCTGCCATTCGGATCGAAAACAGATTGGTGAGCTTCAGGACGACTGATAGCAGCAACCCATCCCATATGCCGTCGTTCAACTTTGATTGCAATGATCCTTCACTGGACTTCGTCGCAATCAAGACCTATCTCCCGTTTAGGTCCGACGTTGCGTGGACATATTTGAAATTGCAATAAGGCAGTTCTTGACGAATTACATTCAGCCAACAGACAGTTGAGGGCGCAAAGATCAACCGAAGCGATTGTGGAAATTTTGGTGGATGCCCAGCTATGCGGGTGATCTTGCAAAGAGTCTGCGCCTTGGTCTGCTCAGCAAAATCGGCAGACGCTCGAATGGAAAAGGTAGCGGGACATCACGGATAATTCATGCGCCATGAACCTTTCCAATTTTCTCTTCCCCTTGGGCTGGCAGCACTATCTGCTGGGCGGACTGTTCGTTGGCGCCGGTGCGGCGCTGCTGTTCGTGATGACGGGTCGCATCGGCGGCATGAGCACGGTGTTCTCAAGCAGCTGGTCTTATTTGGTGAGGTGGCCATTTTTTCAGCAGCGCCGGTTTGTTGATTCACGTGGCTGGCGGCTGGTCTATGCGCTGGGCTTGATGCTGGGCGCACTGGTGTGGTGGCTGGGCTTTGCCGGTGGCGTGCGTGAAGCCACTGCAGTGCCAGTATGGCAACTGCTGGTGGGCGGGTTTTTTGTTGGCTACGGCGCGCGCTTGGGCAACGGTTGCACATCGGGCCACGGCATTTGCGGGTTGGGCTCGCTGCAATGGCCTTCTGCGCTGGCGGTGCTGACTTTCATGGCTACGGCATTCCTCACGGCCAACCTGTTTGCCAGGTGGCTGGCATGAGCACTGCAAACCAGACCCTGCCCCGCGCGCTCGCCACGCTGGCGGCGGGTGCGCTGTTCGGCTTTGGCCTCTCCTTGTCCACCATGATCCGGCCCGAAGTGGTGCTTAGCTTTCTGCGCTTGTCTGACTTCGGCCTGATGCTGGTAATGGGCGGCGCGGTGATAGTGGTACTGCTGGCCTACAAGCTGGCACCACGATTGCTGGCCCGGCCGCTACTGGGCGACGTGTTCCACGCCCACCCCAGCGTCTGGAATCGTGACACAGCCGTCGGTGCCGCCCTGTTCGGCGTTGGCTGGGGCCTTTGCGGTGTCTGCCCGGGCCCGGCCATTGCCGGCCTGGGCGCGGGCAACTGGAGCCTGCTGTGGGCGCTCTTGGGCATTGCGCTGGGCGCGCTGGTGCAAGGCCTCAGGGCAAAGTAGCCCGCCCCAATCCGCGAACTGCGGCCCTCTTGCTCAGTCCAGTGCGGCGTCTGTGCGCGCCGCACGCCCGAGGGTGCTTTCGATCAAGCGGTTCAGCTTGTCTGTCGCACCTGTGATGGACTGGTACAAGGTCTGGGCGTGCTGGGTGACGGCCAGCGGCTGGCGGCCTTGCAGGCGGGCTTCCATGACGCAACGCTTGTCGTTGCTGCCGCTCTTGTGGCCGTTCTCGTCGCTCAGGTGGACTTCCACCCGCATGATGTGCTCACGGTGGTGACTCAGGGCAGTTTTAATTTCGCCAGTGGCCCAGGCCGCCAGCGCCTCGTGACCTTCAATGTGATGGTCGGTATGGATTTGGATTTGCATAGCCCATTATTCGCTTTTTTCTGGCAAACCGGCGCAGTCAAGCGGAGGTTTACCCGATGTTTACCGCGAGGCCACGAAACTTGAGGTTCAAAGTGAACCTTCCGGTCAAAAGTTAAGTGGGAGTCTGACAACTTCTACACTCAACACTACTGGACAAAAAACTCAACTCCTCTTGAAAGCCCACCATGAAAGCGATCTGGAATAACACCGTCATTGCCGAGAGTGACGACACCGTGCTGGTAGAAGGCAACCACTACTTTCCGGCAAGCTCGCTCAAGCGCGAGTTCACCACCTTCAGCAATCACAAAACCTCTTGCGCGTGGAAGGGCCAGGCCAGCTATTACTCGCTGTTGATCAAGGGTGAGTTGGTCACCGACGCTGTCTGGTACTACCCGGATCCCAAACCCGAAGCCGCCATGGTGCGTGACCGCGTGGCGTTTGCCAACAGTGTGAAGGTGGTGTGAGGCGTGCCAGACGGCCTGTAAAATCAGCCCCCAATCGCTGTTGGCACCGGGCGCGGCCAACCCAGTGGCAGCGCTGAGCGTACCCGGCAAAGCCTAGCGATTCATCCGGAGGGAAATTGGGCTCTGAACGGTACCGGAGCACGCCAGTTCACGCTGCGCGTTTTTTGCGCTCCATCATGCGCCACACAAAAGGCGTGAAGATCAGTTGCATCGCCAGTTCCATCTTGCCGCCGGGCACCACGATGGTATTGGCGCGGCTCATGTGCGAGCCGTCAATCATGCTGCGCAAGTACTGAAAATCAATGCCTTTGGGTTTGGAAAAACGGATCACCACCATGCTTTCATCGGGCGAGGGTATGTCGCGCGAGATGAAAGGGTTGGAGGTGTCCACCATCGGCACGCGCTGGAAGTTGACGTGCGTGTGCATGAACTGCGGGCAGATGTAGTTCACATAGTCGGGCATGCGGCGCAGGATGGTGTCGGTCACCGCTTCGGTGCTGTAACCGCGTTTGGACTTGTCACGCCAGAGCTTCTGGATCCACTCCAGGTTGATGACCGGTACCACGCCAATCAACAGATCCGGGTGCTGGGCGATGTTGATCTCAGGGGTGACCACGGCACCGTGCAAGCCTTCGTAGAACAGCAAATCGGTGTTGGCAGGCACATCTTCCCAGGGCGTAAAGGTGCCAGGCTGCTGCTGGTAGGGTGCGGCTTCCTCGGGGTCGTGCAGGTATTTGCGGCGCTTGCCCATGCCGGTGGCGGCGTAGTCGCGAAACAGGGCTTCCAGCTCAGGAAACAGATTGTTCTCTGGCCCAAAGTGGCTGAAGTTTTTGTTGCCAGCCTGCTCGGCTTCGGCCGCCTTGGCTTTCATCTCCTTGCGGTCAAAGCGGTGAAAACTGTCACCTTCGATGATGGCGGCGTTGACGTTCTCGCGGCGGAAGATGTTCTCGAAGGTGCGCGTGACCGAGGTGGTGCCGGCGCCGCTGGATCCGGTGATGGCAATGATGGGGTGACGTTCAGACATGGGGTCTCCGAAGTTGTTATTAATTTCTGAACAAACTGCGCTCGGCAAACAGCGGGTTGTCCAGCTCAGTCTTCACCGGCTCGGCGTGGTAGCGCTCGATGCGTTCGACTTCGTTTTTGGAGCCGAACACCAACCCGATGCGCTGGTGCAGCGATGTTGGCTGCACGCCCAGCATCGGCATTTCGCCGGTGCTGGCACGACCTCCGGCCTGCTCTATCAGCATGCCGACGGGATTGGCCTCGTACAGCAAGCGCAAGCGCCCCGGCTTGGTGAGGTCTTTGGTGTCGCGCGGGTACATGAAGACACCGCCGCGCATCAGGATGCGGTGCGCCTCGGCCACCATGCTGGCGATCCAGCGCGTATTGAAATCTTTGCCACGCGGCCCGGTCTTCCCAGCCAGGCACTCGTCCACATAGCGCTTCACCGGTGCCTCCCAAAACCGGCTGTTGGAGGCGTTGATGGCGAACTCCTGCGTGTCTGGCGGAATCTGTATCTTCGGGTGGGTGAGCATGAATTCACCCAGGTTCGGATCGAGCGTGAAGCCATTGACACCGTCGCCCACCGTCAGCAGCAGCATGGTGGTCGGACCATACAAAGCGTAGCCGGCCGCCACCTGCTTGCTGCCGCTCTGCAGAAAGTCAGCGTCAGTCACGTCACGGCCCGCATCAATCACCGTTTGGGGCGCGCGCAGCACCGAGAAAATGCTGCCTACCGAGACGTTCACATCGATGTTGCTGGAGCCGTCCAGCGGATCAAACACCAGCAGGTATTTGCCGCGCGGATATTGCCCCGGAATCTGGTACGGCTGTTCCATTTCTTCCGACGCCATGCCGGCCAGATTGCCGGCCCATTCGGTGCGCCTGATAAAAACGTCGTTGCTCAGCACGTCAAGTTTCTTCTGTGTCTCGCCTTGCACGTTGATGGAGCCACCCTCACCTTCTGCCTGGTTGCCCATGGCGCCACCCAGTTCGCCAAACGCGACGGCACGGGCAATCGCCTTGCAGGCAATCGCCACGTCCAAAATCAAGGCGTTGAAGTCGCCACTGGCGCCTGGAAAGCGGCGCCGTTCCTCGATCAGAAATTGGGTCAGGGTGGAGCGATGCGAGCGATTGGTGAGTGGCATGGGTTTGGTCTGTGCAGGGTCATTCAAACGATTTGATTAGATCAAATCAGGCGGCAAGCGCGCAGTGCTGATGTTGCGCATGCCAGAGTTGCAATTGCGCCAGATCAACGTGACTCAAGTCGGGCACCACACGCATGGCGCTGCTGAAGTCGTTGTGCTCGGTGTAGCGTGTCGGCGTGATCAGCGTGGCCAACCCGGCAGCCGTGGCTGAGCGTAAGCCGTTGCTGGAGTCTTCCAGTGCCAGGCACTGCGCCGGCTCCAACTGGAGTGCCTCCAGCACCTGCAGATAGACCTGCGGATCAGGTTTCTTGATGGGCGCGGTGGAGGCATCACAGACGGCTGTGAAATTGCGCCGCCAATCCGGCCCCATGGCGCGGTTCAGCAAGGCTGCAACATTGACAGCCGAAGTGGTGGTAGCGATGGCCAGTTGCAGCCCGTGCGCCAGTGCCTCGTGCATCAGCCTGAGTACGCCAGGGCGCAAGCCGACCGCCCCGCTGTTAACGCTATTCACGTAAGCGATGGTTTTAAGTTCAAACAAACGGTTCACCGATTCGGCAGCACCCAAGCTGCTGAACTTGCTCAGATCGGTTGGAGTGGTGCTCAGGTAATGCAGGATGCGCTCTTTGCCGCCCGAGATGTTCAGCAACTCGGTGTACAGCGCATCATCCCAATGCCAGTCCAGGCCGAACTTGGCAAAGGCATAGTTGAACGCCGCACAGTGCGCAGATTCGGTATCTGCCAGGGTGCCATCGACATCAAAAATCAGTGCTTGCAGCATGCGGATTCTCCATCCAAAAAGGGGGCGAAAGAGCCATTCAGGAACCAGTGCAGGTTTACTTTATCCGGCATTAAACATAAACTCAAATTACATTTATTCAGGTATTCATCAGTTTTAGTTAATAATTCATTTTCAAATCATGCGCAACTACACACTCAAGCAGATGCTGACCTTCATCGAAGTGGCCCGTGACAGGTCGGTCTCCAAGGCAGCAACCCGGTTGTTTGTGACGCAGCCTGCGGTCTCCATGCAACTGCGCCAGCTGGAGGAAGCTTTCGGGTTGCCCCTGGTGGAGCCGTCCGGACGCAATATTCAGTTGACCCAGGCCGGCGAAGAGTTTTTGATCCACGCCATCGCAGCTTTGGCCCAGTTCAAGAACCTGGAAGCCAGCATGGCCGAGCATGTCGGCCTGAAGAAGGGCCGCATTGAATTGGCCGTGGTCAGCACCGCCAAATACTTTGTACCCATGTTGCTGGTGCGCTTTGCCAAACAGTTGCCCGGCATCGAGATCAAACTGCACATTGAGAACAAGGAAAACATCCTGGCCATGCTGGCGCGCAACGAGGTGGACTTGGTCATTATGGGGCGCACGCCGACCCATCTGGATTGCGAGGCTAAGCCTTTTTCCACCAATCCGATGGGCATTGTGTGCGCACCGGACCATCCGTTGTCGCGCCGCAAACGCGCATCCTTCGAATTGCTGCGGGAGCATGGTTTTGTGGTGCGTGAGCCGGGTTCAGGCACGCGTGCCGCTATGGAGCGCCTGTTTGCGCAGCACGACATTCCGATCAAGGTGGTGATGGAGATGCCCAGCAACGAAACCATCAAGCAGGCTGTGATGGCCGGCATGGGCTTGAGTTTTCTGTCATTGCGCACGGTGCGCCATGAGCTGGCCGCGGGCCACCTGGGGCTGGTGGATATCAGCGGCATGCCGATCGTCGGCCACTGGTATGTGACACACTTGCGTCAAAACCGACTCTCGCCAGCTGCCAAGGCGTTCAAGAACTTTTTGATCGAGCAGGGCGGGCCGCTGATTGACGCATGGGCATGAAGAAATATTGGCCGGCACTGGTTGATGGCACTTGTCATTTTCATCATTTTTTTCTGATGAATAGTAAATAATTCTTTAATAGCCCTGATGAAATTTGTTCCTTATAGTTGCGCTCATCAACCCAACTGACAGGAGCCTGAGATGGACCAATCGAATCGCTACGCCGACCTGAGTCTGAAGGAAGCCGACCTCATGGCCGCTGGTCAGCACATTCTGGTGGCCTACAAGATGAAGCCCAAAACGGGTACCGGTTATCTGGAAGCCGCGGCTCACTTTGCCGCCGAGTCCTCCACCGGCACCAACGTCGAAGTCTCGACTACCGATGATTTCACCAGGGGCGTCGATGCGCTGGTCTATCTGGTTGATGAAGCGTCTGAAGACATGCGCATCGCCTATCCGCTGGACCTTTTTGACCGCAACGTCACCGATGGTCGCTTCATGCTGGTGTCGTTCCTGACCCTGGTGATCGGCAACAACCAGGGCATGGGCGACATCGCGCACGCCAAGATGATCGACTTTTATGTGCCTGAGCGCGTCATCCAGATGTTTGATGGTCCGGCAAAAGGCATTGCCGACTTGTGGCGCATCCTGGGTCGCCCGGTGGTCAACGGTGGCTACATCGCTGGCACCATCATCAAGCCCAAGCTGGGTCTGCGCCCCGAACCGTTTGCACAAGCCGCCTACCAGTTCTGGCTGGGCGGCGACTTTATCAAGAACGATGAGCCGCAAGGCAACCAGGTGTTTGCCCCGATCAAAAAAACTATTCCGCTGGTCTATGACGCCATGAAGCGCGCCCAGGATGAAACCGGGCAGGCCAAGCTGTTCTCGATGAACATCACGGCCGACGACCACTATGAGATGTGCGCCCGCGCCGACTTTGCGCTGGAGACCTTTGGCCCTGACGCCGACAAGCTTGCCTTTTTGGTGGACGGTTTTGTCGGCGGCCCAGGCATGATCACCACGGCGCGGCGCCAGTACCCGAATCAGTACCTGCACTACCACCGCGCTGGCCACGGCATGATCACGTCACCCAGTGCCAAGCGCGGCTACACCTCGTTTGTGCTGGCCAAAATGAGTCGTTTGCAAGGTGCCTCGGGCATCCACGTTGGCACCATGGGTTACGGCAAGATGGAAGGTGAAGGCGACGACAAAGTGATTGCCTACATGATCGAGCGCGACGAATGCCAGGGCCCGGTTTATTTCCAGAAATGGTACGGCATGAAGCCCACCACGCCCATCATCTCGGGTGGCATGAACGCCCTGCGTCTGCCCGGTTTCTTTGAGAACCTGGGCCACGGCAACGTCGTCAACACCGCCGGTGGCGGCGCTTACGGGCACATCGACAGTCCGGCAGCGGGAGCGATTTCATTGCGCCAGTCGTATGAGTGCTGGAAGGCAGGGGCCGATCCGGTCGAATTCGCGAAAGAGCACAAAGAATTTGCGCGTGCTTTCGAGTCGTTCCCAGGCGACGCCGATAAACTGTTCCCCGGTTGGCGTTCCAGGCTGGGTGTTGGCCGGTAATCTATCGCGTCAGCAGAGCAGCCGCATTGGGGCCGCACGGCTCATTGGGCGCTACCAAAAGTGCCGCTGAGCAGTTCCGGCAGCAGTTCCGGCCTGAGCTTGAAGCCGCAGGCCTGCGCATGGCCGCCGCCGTGCATGCTTTCAGCCAGGGGAATGCAATCAAAGCTGCGCTGGGAGCGCAAGCCGGCTTTGATGACACCGTTTTTGTCGACGCACCACATCAGCGCAAATGTGCCACTCTGTTTGGACAGCATGTCGCCGACCAGGCTGTGAAAGACACCCGGTGCGTTGACCATCAAACCCCGTACGCCATTGAAGGTGAGAGCTTGTGCAGCTTCGGCAATACCAACGGCGAGTTTGCTGAACTTCTCGTCCATGGCCCGTCCGCATTCAACATAAATTGACAACTGAGCTGGATCGAAAAAGGCTATTTCCTGCCAGCGAACAAAGTCGAACGGCTCCATGTCCAGGGCTGCCAGAAAACCGGCACTCTGCGGGTATTGCCAAACCCAGATGTCTCGGTCTTCGACAAAGCGCACCAGATCGGGCACCACTTGCTCGGGCAGGAAAAACTCCCAGGCCAGTCTGGCCCCTGACTTTTGCATATCGAAATGGACGATGCCACGGCGACTGACAAAATCCACCAATTTGTCGGCTGCACTCTTGTGGTGGTCCAGCAGCACCAACTTGACAGCGCGCTCTTCGATGGCGCGCAACAGATCAGGTGAAAAGGAAAAATCGAGAATGTAGACGGCACGCCCGCTGAGCGCGGGCAGGTCGTCGATTGATTTGACATCACCATGGTCGAGCCCTAGAAATTGCGCCTGCCCGTCAAAAAAAAGCCTGGCTGCAAGGGCCGCCGCAAAGCCGTCCGGACAGTTGTGGCCGTGGTAAATGACCAGCGGCTGGGGGTCATTTTTATCAGGGCGAATCGGCAGATTCAGGGGACGAATGGTTTTCATGGGGGAAATGATAGCGCCCTCCCTAAAATAGTGCCATGGATGCCTCCGATACCCCGCCACTGTTCATGGCCCACATCGAGCCCGATGGGCGCCAGTTTGACGCCTGGTCGACGCAACCCCTGCTGGCTTCGCTTGAGCAGGGCGGCATTGATTGGCCCAGCTCGTGCCGCAACGGCACATGTCGCACCTGCGTCGGGCAACTTGTGCGCGGATGGGTGCGCTACGACATCGAATGGCCGGGTTTGAGCGCTGAAGAAAAGGCACAAGGTTATGTGCTGCCGTGCGTCGCTTTTCCGTGCTCTGACTTGCTGCTGCGCCAGCACTCATGATGATGCCGGTTTGGGAATCTTCTTGAACCGGATCAGCCGATCCAACTCAATCGCATCCTTTTTGACCTGACGCTGGGCATCGAGTTTTTGTCCGGCGGCCAGCCAACGGGCAAATTCCTCGGGGGTTTCCAGCGTGATACGGCCCATCACCGCGGCACGAAAATCGTAGATCACGATCTCGGCGGCTTTTTGCAGATTGACCCGTTTGCCACCTTGCAGGGAGCCGCGTTTGCGGCCAACGGCCTCCAACAACTCTTCATCGCTCATGGCGGCCACCGCTTCCAGCTTGAAACGTGCTTCCACCAACGCCGGGTAATATGTTTTGAGATAGTCCAGCAGTTCCAGTGCCACTTCTTCTTCGTTGAAGGCGTTGCGACCAATGGCCCCGCTGGCGGCCAGGTTGTAGCCACTCTTGGCGACGATGATGCGCGGCCACAGCACACCGGGCGTGTCATACAGATAAAAATCATCCGCCAATGAAATGCGCTGCTCCAGCTTGGTGATGCCGGCCTCGTCACCGGTCTTGGTGGCACGCTTGCCGGTGAGGGTGTTGATGAGCGTCGATTTGCCAACGTTGGGAATGCCACAAATCAGCACCCGCATTGGTTTGACCATGCCGCCGCGATTCGGCGCCAGCTCGAAACACGCCTGCGCCAGCGCCTTGGCGGGCGCACTGACGCTGGCATCGAGCCCGATAGCGCGCGTACTTGGCTGGCTGTTGTAATGCGCCAGCCATTGCGCGGTGCGCGCCGGATCAGCCAGATCCTGCTTGTTCAATACCTTCAGCGTTGGCTTGCCTGCCGTCAGCTCGGCCAGCATCGGGTTGGCGCTGGAGCCCGGCAAGCGCGCATCCAGCAACTCAATCACCACATCGATGTTTTTGATGCGTTCGCCAATCGCCTTTTTGGTCAAATGCATATGACCCGGAAACCATTGAATTGCCATCTGCTTTATTCCTTAGTCGCTGACTCTGGCACGCAAGGCTTTGGTCTCAGAGCGCTGGCTTTTGGCAACGCGCAGCCTTTGCCTGGAGCCATAGCTGGGTTTGGTGGCACGCCGGGTCTTGGGCGGCAGCGCCACACTGTTCGCCAGTTCATGCAGACGGGAAAACGCATCCAGCCGGTTCATCTCTTGCGTGCGGTGTTGCTGCGCCTTGATCACCAGCACACCATCCTTGGTGATGCGGCTGTCACGCAACCCAAGCAGTCGCTCCTTCACGTCTTCGGGCAGGGATGAGGCAGCGATGTCAAAACGAAGATGAATGGCGCTGGAGACCTTGTTGACGTTTTGTCCGCCCGCGCCTTGTGCACGAATGGCCGTGATTTCGACCTCGGCCTCGTTGATTTCCAGCAGCGGCTGGGAAATGGGTTCACGCATGTGGATCAATCAGCAAGTTCACTGGATTGCGTCGTTCGCCGCAATGACAGAAATATACGTCAGGCTGGTGCACTTTCAGATTCTTGCGCCAACACATAGCGCGCCACGAAGGCACCGACGGCGCTCTCTGGCAGTGGCAACCAGACCGTGTGGCCGCTACCCCGCGCCACGCTGATCGGCTGGCCCTCGGTGTTCTCCATGTGCGTCAGTTGCACATCGTGATTGCCACCGGGGTGAATGATCTCCAGCCAGTCGCCCACCGAAAAACGGTTTCTGACATTGACTTCAGCCAGTGCGCGCACTGCGTCAAACGACAGCACATCACCAACGTACAGACTGCGCCCCGATTCGGAATAACCGCGCAGGTAGTTTTGCGTCGACTCGGGTGTGTGACGCTGAAAAAAGCCGGAGGTGTAGCCGCGATTGGCCAGCCCTTCGAGCTGCCCCAGCAAGGCCGGGTCCAGTTCGCGCCCGGCCACCGCGTCCACAATCGCCTGGGCGTAGCTTTGCACCGTGCGCGCCACGTAATACGGACTCTTGGTGCGGCCCTCAATCTTGAGCGAATCGACACCGATTTCCACCAGCCGCTGGACGTGCTCGATGGCGCGCAGGTCTTTGGAATTCATCACGTAGGTTCCGTGTTCATCCTCTTCAATCGGCATGAAACTTCCCGGGCGCTGACTCTCTTCGATGACATAAACCTCGGCGCGTTCCTGCTCACGCTCAGCCGCCGCCTGCGGCGCCAGGATATCGCCTGACGCATCGACCACGCCGGGCTGGGTTTTGTAATCCCAGCGGCAGGAATTGGTGCAACTGCCCTGATTCGCGTCACGGTGGTTGAAGTAACCTGACAACAGGCAGCGCCCCGAATAGGCAATGCACAGCGCACCGTGCACAAACACTTCGAGCTCGGTGTCCGGGCACTCCTGGCGAATTTGCGCCACCTGGTCCAGCGACAGTTCACGCGACAAAATCACGCGGCTGACACCGACGCTTTTCCAGAAGCGCACGGCGGCAGAATTGACGGTGTTGGCCTGCACCGAAAGGTGAATTTCCATCTCGGGCCAGGTTTCGCGCACCATCATGATGAGACCGGGGTCGGACATGATCATGGCATCGGGCTGCAAGGCAATTACCGGCGCCATGTTCTGCACATAGCTCTTGATCTTGTTGTCGTGCGGGAAGATGTTGGACACCAGATAGAACTTGTGTCCCAACGCGTGCGCCCGGTCAACACCCTGCTTGAGAACCTCGATGTTGCCAAAGTCGTTGTTGCGCACCCGCAGCGAATAGCGCGGCTGACCGGCATAGACCGCCGTGGCGCCAAAGGCGAAGGCGGTCTCCAGCATCTTGAGCGATCCGGCCGGCGCCAGCAGTTCAGGTGTTTTCATGAAATTACTCAACTCGGCTAATCAACGTTGGCTTGAAGCCCAGATCAGCCGCCTTGCCTTTGCGACCACGTGCTGCCCTGGCGTTATTGAGGCTGCGAATCTCCAGCGTCTCCTCGCGTGCTTTGCCACCGCGACCGATGCCCTCAATCTTGACGCTGCGGGTGTAGGCCGCTGCACCCGCCAGGGTGTCTTTGTCGACAAGGTCAATCAGCATCAGGCCACGGCCACCGTTGCCCATGGTTTTGAGGTCCTTGATCTCGAACGTCAGGATGCGACCACCGGTGGAGGCGCAGGCCACATGGGTGGCGGGCAACAAGGGTACGGCACCTGAGCCGCCAGCCACCAGCGACGGTCGACACAGCACCTCACCTGCATTGCAGGTGACGAATGATTTACCGGCTTTGAGTCTGGAGCTCATGTTTTCGATTGTCGCGATAAAACCATAACCCGCCGAACTGCTAAGCAACAAGGTAGCGTTGGCCGGGCCGCAAAAGTAATACAACAACTGCGTGCCGCTCTCGAGTTCGAGCAGCGTCGTGATCGGTTGACCGTCACCGCGAGCGCCGGGCAACAGGGACACCGCAACCGAGTAAATGCGTCCGTTGTTGCCAAACGCCAGCAGCGTATCAACCGTGCGGCATTCAAAGCTGCCGTACAAGCCGTCACCGGCCTTGAAGACAAAGCTGGTCGCCTCATGAGCATGTCCCTTTTGCACCCGTACCCAGCCTTTTTCACTGACCACCACCGTCACCGGTTCATCCACCACCTTGACTTCAAGCACGGCTTTTTTCTCGGCCTGGATCAGCGTGCGCCGCGGATCGGAAAAGGTCTTGGCGTCCGTCTCAATTTCCTTGATCATCAGGCGCCGCAGCGCCGTCGGGCTGGCCAGAATTTCTTCCAGCTTCAACTGCTCGTCACGCAGTGTGCTGAGCTCCTGCTCGATCTTGATGGCCTCCAACCGGGCCAACTGGCGCAGGCGAATATCAAGAATATCCTCAGCCTGCCGCTGCGACAAATTGAAGCGTGCCACCAGCGCCGCTTTCGGCTCATCAGACTGGCGAATGATGGCAATCACTTCGTCAATATTAAGCAGTACCAGTTGCCTGCCTTCAAGAATGTGGATGCGATCCAGCACCTTGGCAAGTCGATACTGCGAGCGCCGCTGCACCGTGACCTGGCGAAATTCAATCCACTCCGTCAACATCTGGCGCAAAGACTTCTGCGTCGGTCGGCCATCGAGCCCGACCATGGTCAGATTGATCGGACTTGATGTCTCCAGACTGGTGTGGGCCAGCAGCGTGGTAATGAGTTCCTGTTGCGCGATTCGGCTGGTTTTGGGCTCGCACACCAGACGCACGGCGGCGTCCTTGCTGGATTCGTCACGCACCACGTCCAGCACCGACAACAGCGTCGCCTTGAGCTGATTCTGTTCCAGCGACAAGGCTTTTTTGCCAGTCTTGACCTTGGGGTTGGTCAGCTCTTCTATTTCTTCCAGCACGCGCTGGGTACTGACTCCGGGTGGTAACTCGGTCACCACCAGTTGCCACTGACCGCGCGCCAGTTCTTCGATCTTCCAGCGCGCCCGCACTTTGATTGATCCGCGCCCGCTGCGGTAGGCATCGGCAATGTCAGAGGCGCTGCTGGTGATCTGCCCACCACCGGGATAGTCGGGGCCAGGGATGAGCGCAAACAGCTCGTCATGGCCAAGCTTGGGGTTTTTGATCAACGCCACACAGGCGTCGGCCACTTCGCGCAAATTGTGGCTGGGGATTTCGGTTGCCAGACCCACGGCAATACCGCTGGCGCCATTGAGCAAAGAGAACGGCAAGCGGGCCGGCAACTGGCGTGGCTCTTCGGTGGAGCCGTCGTAGTTGGGTGTGAAATCGACCGTGCCCTCATCAATCTCATCGAGCAGCAAGCTCGTGATCTTGGCCAGTCTGGCCTCGGTGTAACGCATGGCAGCGGCACCATCACCGTCTCTGGAACCAAAATTTCCCTGGCCGTCGATCAACGGATAACGCTGTGAAAAGTCCTGCGCCATGCGCACCAGTGCGTCGTAAGCGGCCTGGTCACCGTGTGGATGAAAACGTCCCAGAACGTCACCCACAACGCGGGCGCACTTGACCGGCTTGGCGCCAGAGTTGCCATTGGCGCCGCCAAAGCCCAGGCCCATGCGCGACATGGAATACAAAATGCGTCGCTGCACCGGCTTTTGACCGTCGCAGACATCCGGCAATGCTCTGCCCTTGACGACACTCAGGGCATATTCGAGGTAGGCACGCTGCGCGTAGGTGGCCAGATTGAGCTGGCTGTCGTCCCCAGCCGGGGCTGGGACGAGATCAAGAATCTGTTGGTCGGTCATTGGTAAATTGGCTGTCAGCTTGTTGCGGTAAAAAACTCACTTAGCGGAGGCTACGTTGATGAGCAATGGGGCATCTTCCTCATACTGGAGTACCAGAAATCGTCAGCCGTCCCATGGACCATCCCCTTCAATTCTGCGGCGACATCCGGAAGCCATGCGCCCGAACGGTTCATTTCGTGAAGCCGCTGCTGGCTGCTGTCAGTTGACAACTGGTCAAAGAATCTGACTTCATGTGCGTACTCCGACTTTGGCGAAGTGGGTGAGTTTGGCGGCTGGCGATTTCTGGTACTCCAGCATGAGGAGGCCGTCAAACTTACCTGCTTCGCCACGCACACCACGACAGCTAGACGTCGATCTCAACGGTGTCCCCATGCAACTCCATCAGTTCACGGCGCGCAGCGGCCTCGCCTTTGCCCATTAGCTTGGTGATCAAGGCCTCGGTCTGCAAGAAGTCCGTGCTGCCCAGATGCACCGGCAGCAAACGGCGCGTATCCGGATTGAGCGTGGTTTCCCACAGTTGCGTCGCGTTCATTTCGCCCAGGCCCTTGAAACGACTGATGCTCCAAGCCGACTCACGCACGCCTTCTTTGCGCAGCTTGTCAAGAATCGCCTTCAGTTCACCTTCATCGAGTGCATAGGCTTTGGAGGCCGGCTTCTTGCCGCGCGCCGGAGCGTCGACCCGGAACAGGGGCGGCCGCGCCACAAACACATGGCCAGTCTCGATCAGCTTGGGGAAATGCCGGAAAAACAGCGTTAACAGCAAGACCTGAATGTGCGAGCCATCCACATCGGCATCCGACAAAATGCAGACTTTGCCATAACGCAGTCCACTCAAATCGGGCAGGTCGTTGGGGCCATGCGGATCAACGCCAATGGCCACCGCAATATCGTGAATTTCGGTGTTGGCAAACAGGCGGTCGCGCTCTACCTCCCAGGTGTTGAGCACTTTGCCACGCAAAGGCAAAATGGCCTGGCTCTCTTTGTCACGCCCCATCTTGGCGCTGCCGCCAGCCGAGTCGCCCTCCACCAGAAACACCTCGTTGTGGGCCAGGTCGCGGCTTTCGCAATCGGTCAGTTTGCCGGGCAAAACGGCGACGCCGGAGCCCTTGCGCTTCTCGACTTTCTGGCCTGCCTTCTGCCGGGTTTGCGCCGCCTTGATCGCAAGTTCAGCCAGTTTTTTGCCGTATTCAACATCCTGGTTCAACCACAGTTCCAGGCTGGGCCGAACAAAGCTCGACACCAGCCGCACAGCGTCGCGCGAGTTCAGACGCTCCTTGATTTGCCCCTGAAATTGCGGGTCCAGCACCTTGGCCGACAACACATAGCTGGCACGGGCGAAGACGTCTTCCGGCAGCAGTTTCACGCCTTTGGGTAACAGCGAGTGCAACTCGATAAAACTTTTGACGGCAGTGAACAGACCATCGCGCAAGCCACTTTCATGGGTTCCGCCATCATGCGTGGGAATCAGGTTGACGTAGCTCTCGCGCACCGGCTGACCGTCTTCAGTGAAGGCCACGCACCAGGCGGCACCTTCACCATCGGCAAAGTTATCGCTCTGTGCATCGGCAAAACCTTCGCCTTCAAACACCGGAATCACCAGCTCGCCACTCAGCGTCTGCATCAGGTAGTCGCGCAGGCCACCCTTGAAAATCCAGTTTTGCGTTTCTTTGGTTTTCTCATTGACCAGCGTCACCGTGACACCGGGCATGAGCACCGCCTTGCTGCGCAACAGATGGGCCAGTGGCGCCAGCGGCAAGGCCAGCGTTTCAAAATACTTTGCGTCCGGCCAGACCCGCACACAGGTGCCCGATTTGCGATCACCCTCCGCCTGCTCTCGGATTTGCAAGTGCTCAATGACTTCGCCACCGGAAAAAACCAGTCGCGCCACTTTGCCCTCGCGGTAAGTGGTCGCCTCGAAGCGTGTTGCTAGCGCATTGGTGACGCTGACACCGACGCCATGCAGGCCACCCGAAAAGCTGTAGGCGCCGCCTTTGCCCTTGTCAAACTTGCCACCGGCGTGCAGCCGGGTGAAAACCAGCTCAATCACCGGCGCATTTTCTTCCGGATGCAAGCCAAAGGGAATACCGCGCCCATCATCTTCAATGCTGACCGAACCATCGGTGTGCAGCACAAGCTTTATTTTCTTGCCATAGCCCGCCAGCGCCTCATCAGCGGCGTTGTCCAGCGCCTCTTGAATTACATGCAGTGGGGTGTCGGTCCGGGTGTACATGCCCGGTCGCTGCCTGACCGGCTCCAGGCCCTTGAGAACGCGGATGGAAGCTTCTGAATATTCGTTGGTTGGTTTGACTGCCATAGGGTCAAATTGTATTCTGAAACGAATGAAACCACTGTATACAATTACATAGGATCACAAGCCCAATGTTGAGGTCGGAAAGCCGGGTGAACTGTTGCGGATTTTTTCGTCAAGAACCTCCTTGAGTGCAACCGAACGCGCCCGCTCAATGCCACAGACGCCGGTACTGCGCGTCGCATCGATGCGCTGCAGGTACCATTCCCGGCTCCACAGGGCACTGGGAAAATCAGCCGGTGCGCCAACGTGGCAAACCCGGCAATCGATGATATGGCCCCAGGTTTTTCGCCATGCAACAAAGCGCGGGTGATGTCGGATGACTTCGTCATAGCGGATCGCCAGCATGACCAGGTTCCGCCCGGACGCCGACCAGGCTTGCAGGGACTCGACCACCGAGCGCTCGCGCAATGGCCAGTCCTCAAAAGTGGCATCGCTCAAAACAATCTGTTTCCAGCCGTCACGCGCCGCACAGTCAAGCGCGTCGCGCACCAATTGGGCAAATGCGGTAGGACCCGCAAATCGCCCACTGGCCAAGGGTTGCGGTGTTTCAGATTCCATGCAACCACCCCGCATCCTGCCAGCTTTGCAACAAAGACCGGGCTTGGGCGCTGGTCCGGCCCAAGTCTTGCTGGCTTAAGTAGCGCTGGTCTGACAGGCGCCGCATCAGCGTGGCGTCGCGGCCAGCCGCCCGGAAACCTTCACCATTGATGAAAATGTGCTGTGCATCGAACATCATTTTGGTACGACGATCAAGGCGCATCGGTTCCAGATTTTTTCCGCGTCGTCGCGCGCGCCCGGCCGTGGCGCCTTCAAACCAGACATTGGCTTTGGGTTCGGTCAAATATTCACCCAGGGCTCGGCCCAACGCCAGCGGGTCTTTGAGCGCGCCCAGCAGGGCGGCACGCGCAAACTCCAGCAACTGCGCCGGAATTTCCCCGGGTTGATCGACTGCCGGCTGCTGGGGATCACGATAAACAGAAACACCAACGGTATCTTCAGCGCCCTCTGCCAGTCGCTGTAACAGTTCGCGCGCCAGCTCACCCTGACTGGGTGACCTGAAGCCGATGGAATACGTCATGCACTCGCCCATGGCAATGCCGTCGTGCGCATGCAGCAGTGGCAGATAAAGCATGTCCCCAGGCTCCAGCACAAATTCCTGATCCGGCTCAAAGTTGGCAAGAATTTTCAGTGGCACATCAGGCTGCAGGCGGCGGTCCTTTTGGCGTCCGATGCGCCAGCGCCGTTGACCAAGGGCTTGCAGCAAAAAAACATCGTAGCTGTCGTAGTGCGGTCCGACCCCGCCACCGTCGCTGGCGTAGCTGATCATCAAATCATCCATGCGTGCATCCGGCACAAAGCGAAATTGATTCATCAGATCGTGCACCGCATCGTGTTGCAAATCAACACCCTGCACCAGCAGCGTCCAGCCCGGACGTTTCAGGGCCGGCAAGGCACGGCGTTCAAAGGGTCCATGCTTGAAACGCCAGCCCGGTGTTTTGCCAGGGTCCTGAATGACCATGCGGGCCTGACTGTCGTCCCGCGACGCCAGTTCAAACAACTCGGTGCGGTTCAACAAGGGTTGGAAGTTGGCGATCGCTTGTCGCACCAGCAAGGGCTTTTTTTGCCAATGCCGCTTCATGAATAGTTGAGGGCTCAACCCACCCAACAGTTGCAGTGGAAAATCTGATTTCATACGCTTGGCCTCTTGATTTTTCGATTCAAATTACTTTTAAAACTGCGACAATTCTCGCCTATGGAAATCAATCAACAATGTGTGGTCGCTCTGACCTGGACGCTCATGGACACGCTGGGCGAGGAACTTGACGTGCTTGCTGAACCGGTCGAGTTCCTGGTCGGTGGCGAGGATTTATTCAAAATCATCGAAACAGCGCTGATCGGACACGAGGTTGGCGCCAGCGTCAACATTCACATCGAACCGGAACATGGTTTTGGCGATTACAACAGCGAACTGGTGTTTCTGGAATCGCGCACGCTGTTCCCACCAGAGCTGGAAGAAGGCATGACGTTTGAAGGCGCATCACTGCCCGCTGGCTGCACCCCGGACGCCCCAAAGGACGCACTCTACACCGTCACCGACATCTATCCAGAGCACGTTGTACTGGATGGCAACCACCCTTTGGCCGGAATCGCCTTGCGCCTGAGCCTGAAAGTGGAGGCGATTCGTGAAGCGACTGAAGAAGAGATTGGGCGCGGCTCGGCAGGAACCGGGTTTTTCAAGATTCAGCCCTTGCACGCAACGGCTCCCGGCAACCGCACCCTGCACTGATTCTGGGGCGCGTCAAAACCCGGCATTGCGCCCTTATCAGCGGCTTGCGACCCAGTTAGCCAGTTGCAAGCCCGGCACCTTGGCAAACTCGCGGGTGTTGTTGGTGACCAGCAGGGCTTGTTGGCTCAGGGCGTGGGCAGCCATCATGGTTTCGAGCGAGCCAATGGGTGTGCCACGGCGCTCCAGGTCAGCTCGCAAGTCGCCATAGACCCGGACGGCGCTCGTGTCGAAAGGGTGCCCCGTCGAACAAGCCCAGGCACAAGTCGATGCTAGTGGAGTCCAGTGCGTAGACCGTTGCATCCAGACCAACGTCCAGGCTGTCGCCAGCGTAATGGTCTCTGGCACGCAGGATCAGGCGCATCAACAGCGCGTGGTAGATGCGCCTGTCGCGAAGGTTGAGTGCGTCCGACAACGTGGAGCGCGCTGGAATCCCCTTCAGGCCCATATGAAACAGCTTGCCTTGATGGGCCGTCAGGCAGACCTCGATGTCGCGCAACGATTCGCGCCAGGTCAGTTGGGCGAACGCCATCACCGGAAACAATCTGTGCAAACCCGCGTCAATGCTTGCTCTCCAGCACATTGACATCATTTAAACCGGACACTACTGGTTCTTCACAAAACCTGATACCCGCTCTACCATCGGTCCCCGCCGTTGATGCTACTTGTGCGGTTGCGATTCATCCATCAGGCGATTGGTAAAGGCCATTGCCATGGCAGAGAGCACAAAGGTCAGATGGATGATGACCTGCCACATCATGGTTTGCTGCGACAAGGTCGGTGCTTCGATGAAGGTCTTGAGCAGATGGATGGAAGAGATGCCAATCAAGGCCATGGACAATTTCACCTTCATCGTTCCTGCATTGACGTGTTCCAACCATTCCGGCTGATCAGGATTGCCTTCGAGGTACAGGCGTGAGACAAAGGTTTCATACCCGCCAACGATCACCATCAGCAGGAGATTTGCGATCATTACCACATCGATCAACCCCAACACGATGAGCATGATCTCCGTTTCCGATATGGTTTGTGTTCTTTGGACCAGGTGCATCAATTCCATTGCGAAGTGATAGACGTAAACTGTCTGCGCAATGATTAGCCCGAAGTACAGTGGCGCCTGCAGCCAGCGGCTGGCAAATACGGTTCGGGCCATCCACTTGAGAATGTTGCTTTGATGCTGAGTTTCCATGCCCCTAATTTATCAGTTCTCCGTGTCAGTGTGGTGACGCGGCAATCAAATCCCTCCGCAAAGTCGCTGCCCAGTGACAAGGATCAGAAGCACAGGCGCTTTTAAGAATTCGCTAAGAAACCCACCTGAAACTTATTGGTACTCGATACATTCGAGTCATGAGTCCCCTTTTTCTTATGCGGTGGATCGTCGGCGGTATCCAAAGTCATCTATCTGGAAATCACGCCAGTCCGCTGTCAGCTATGGAGAATTCTGACGCTGGCAATATTGACCCTCGTCGGCGTGCTGATGTAGTCCACCGCACCGAGCACCAGACCCATCAGGATCAGGTCGGACGGCGCCCTGGCCGAGGCCTGCCCTTCCTGCGGTTCACTTATCGGGTCAAGGTGGCGCGCCTGCGTCTGCCAAATAAGCGGCCTTTTGCAACAAGTCCTCGTCGCTATCGACGAAACGGGTCGCGATCGCCTGAAACTCCTGGCCCAGGGCCAAAAAGGCGTCAACCACATCGGGATCAAAATGCTTGCCGCGCCCATCGACGATGATTTGCACCGCCTTGTCATGCGGCATGCCCGGCTTGTAGACACGCCGGCTAATCAGCGCGTCATACACATCGGCCAGCGCCATCACGCGCGCCGGTATCGGAATCGCGTCGCCGCGCAAGCCTTGCGGATAACCGCTGCCATCCCATTTTTCATGGTGCGAGTAAACAATTTCCTTGGCCACCTCGAACAACTCGCTTTCGTCGTGGACACTGGCCTGCGCCTTGGCAATGGCGTCAAGACCGATCCTGGGGTGGGTCTTCATGACTTCAAACTCCTGCGGCTTGTAGCGCCCGGGGTTGAGCAAAATCTGGTCCGGAATACCGACCTTGCCGATGTCATGCAAGGGTGCGCACATGGTTGCCATTCGGATCCGATCGGCGCTCAGGTACTGGTCAAAGCCCGGTTGCTTGCTCAGATAGTTGCAAAGCGCTTGCACATACTGCTGGGTGCGCTTGAGGTGGTTGCCGGTATCGGTGTCGCGTGTTTCGGCCAGCGACGCTAGCGCCAGAATGGTCACCTCCTGTAGCGCCGCGATCTTGCGCGTCTGATTGGCAACCTCAAATTGCAGGTACTCGTTGTCGACGCGAATGGTTTTGATGCTGCAGGCGTTAACAATGTGGGCCTGCACGCGCGAGAGCAAGATGGCTGGCGTGATCGGGCGCATGATGTAGTCCACCGCGCCAACGACCATCCCGCGTTCCTCACTGCCGGTATCGGTCATGCTGGTCACGAAGATCACCGGGATTTGACGGGTCAACGGGTCTGCCTTGAGTTGGCGACACACCTCATAACCGTCCATGTCGGGCATGACGACGTCAAGCAAAATCAGGTCCGGTGCCTCCTGCCTGGCCAGTGCCAGCACGCGCGATCCGGCATTGAGTGCTTTAACGGTGTAGTGCTCCACCAGAAGGCTCGCCATCAGTGCAATATTGGCCGGCGCGTCATCAACGATCAGGATGCTGGGCTTGACCGGTAGAAAAATCTCCATCTCAAGACCCTGCCGGCAATTCAATCTGCAGCGCGGCGCTCAGCTGACGCAATTGCGCCAGCGCCGTTGCATAGTCGAAGCCCCCAATTTGCGCTTGCAACAAGTCAGCGCCCTCTCCAAAACCCAGATGCAACAAGGCCGCGTGTTCCTGCGCCAGCGAACTGGCCTGGACGTTGCTGCTGGCAAGCAAGTCCGCAAGTTGCCAGCAAACCCGCCCCAACAAAACCCGGTCTAGCGCCGCAAGCGCCGGCGCCGCAGCAGATTCCTTGGCTGGCAAGGCGTGCGCAATGGCTGCCAGCAACACCGCCAGATGCTGCTCCAGCGCTGCCTGTAGCGGTGCCAGCGTGGCGACTGGCGCACGCTGGCGCAGCGCCTGTTCGAGTTCGCCACTCAAATGGCTGCAGTGTGCTGCACCCAGGTTGGCACCAACGCCTTTCAAGGAGTGTGAAGTTCGCTCGGCGCTGGCAAAATCCTCAAGCTCAATCGCCTGGCGCAACTCCCGCCCTGTGTCGGCCGAACTGGCCAAAAACCTTCGCAGCAGCGACTCAAACAAGACGTTGTTGCCGGCGCAGTAGTGCAAGCCCTGCGCCACGTTGATGCCCTCAATCTGCAAGGAGTGGTCGGCGCTGGCGGCCTTGCTCCAGTAGGCAACGGCGCGGTATAGCGCGCTCGGCTCGATCGGCTTGGTCAGGTGCGCATTCATGCCCTCGCTCAGGCAACGCGAGCCTTCCTCGGCCGAGGCATGGGCCGTCAGGGCCACGATCGGCAGCATGGCAAATCGCTGTTGCGAGCGCAACAGCCTTGTGACCTGATGGCCGTCCATCACCGGCATCTGCAAGTCCATCAGTACCAGCGACCAGGGCAGGGGGTCGGGTGCGGCCTGCAACAAGTCCAGCGCCTGCTGGCCGTTGTCGGCCAGCGTAACCTGCACGCCCATGGCTTGCAGCAGTTCACGCGCAATCTGCTGGTTGATCTCGTTGTCTTCGACCAGCAACACCCGCACGCCCGGCAATGCGCCCCGGTGGTCAAGCGTGCTGACCGCCGCCTGCGTGCTGTGCACCTGTGGCCGCAGGATGCAAACCAGGGCGTCCCATAGACGCGACTGGCTCACCGGCTTGTCCAGGAAGGCGCTGGCCCCGGCGCTACTGCCGGCGCCGCGCGCTTCGTCCGCGCCGAAGGCTGTCACCATCACCACGCTGGGCCGGTGCAAGAGCGAACTGTCATGGGTGATGCGCCGCGTGGTCTCGACGCCGTCCATGCCCGGCATTTGCCAATCCATCAGTACCACCTGGTAGGGGTCGCTGGCATCGGCCTGATGCAAAGCGGCCAGGCCGGACTGGCCGCTGACTGCCTCGTCGGCGCGCAAGCCCAGCCCGGTGAGTTGTTCGGTCAAAATCTGGCGCGCCGCCGGGTTGTCATCGACCACCAGTACCCGCATGCCCTGGGTCGAGCCGTCACGCAACTGGGCGCGGCTTTGCTGATCGGACTGCTGCAGCCAGACAGAATAGGTGAAGGTGCTGCTCACACCGGGCTCGGACGTCACCCCGATCTGCCCCTGCATCAGTTCGACAAAACGTTTGGAGATGGCCAGCCCAAGGCCGGTGCCGCCAAAGCGGCGAGTGGTGGAGCTGTCGGCCTGGCTGAAGGCACCGAACAGCGCCTGGCATTGCGCCGCTGACATGCCGATGCCGCTGTCCTTGACCGTGATCGTCAACTCGAGGCGCTGGGCGCGCCGCTGCGTCAGCGCGATCGTCACTTCGACCTGCCCCTGGTCGGTGAACTTGATGGCGTTGTGCAGCAGGTTGGTCAGGATCTGCTTGAAGCGCAGCGCATCGCCCAGCAGGTTTTGTGGCACCTCGGGCAGCACCCGGATCAGGAACTCGATTCCTTTTTCCTGCGCCTTGTGCGCCACCAGGGTCGAGACACTGTCAAGCACGTCGTCGAGCCAGAACGGCGCGACCTCCAGAGTCATCTTGTCGGCTTCGATCTTGGAGAAGTCAAGAATGTCGTTGAGAATCCCCAACAGCGTGCTGCCCTCGGAATGGATCTTCTGCACATAGTCGCGCTGCTGGGCCGACAGGTCGGTCTTGAGTGCGAGGTAGGACAGACCGATGACCGCGTTCATCGGGGTGCGAATTTCGTGGCTCATGTTGGCCAGAAACTCGCTCTTGGCGCGGGTCGCTTCCTCGGCGCGCTGTCGCGCTTGCTCGATCGCCACGTTCTGCTCACGCAGTTCAATGCTTTGCTGCTCGGTCTGCAAAAACAGCGTATGCGTGGTCTGGTTGCGCTCGATGATCTTGAGGTTGAGCGCCACCAGCAGCAGCACCTCCTGCAAAAGCGTCTGCTCGCGCTCGCCCAGCGGCGCAAAACTGGCCAGTTCCAGCACTGCCAGCACGTCGCCTGTCACGTGTCTCACCGGCAGCAGATAGACCCAGTGCGGACGGTCTTCGATCAGCCCGGAGCGGATGCGCAGGCTGCTCGCGCCCACGGCGTCGATCTGCATCGGTTTGGCGTCGCGCGCGCACTGACCGAGCAAGCCCTCGCCCGGGGCGAAATCGGGCAGCAGGCTGCCCTCAAGGGTCAGCCCCGAGCCGCCCTGGCAACGGTATTTGCCGAGCGCCCCGTCCCAAACATAGAGCAAACCCATTTGCGCCTGCAGCAAGGGCGTGAGTTGCGCCAGCAGAGTGTCGGCAAACTCGCCCAGGCGCTCGATCGCCTGCACCTTGGCGCCGATCAGGTTGGCCTGCGTTTTGCTCCAGCGCAGCACGTCGGCCCGGTTGGCGCCTTGCTGCAGCACGCTGACCGAGCGCGCCATGGCGCCGATCTCGTTTTGAAAATCTGTGTGCGGCACCGGCGTCTGGAGTTCGCCCTGTGCCAGTTTCTCCACGCTCAGGCGCAGCCGCTCCGAGGGTCGACGCAAGGAGGAGCCCAGCAAGACACCGGAGAGCAGACCCGCCACACTGCCAAGCAACAGCAGCATCAAAGTCCAGCGCTCGATCTGGTTGGAAGACTCGATGGCGTCCTGGGCAGCGCGCTTGGCCACGCTTTCCTTGTGGCGCACCAGAGTGTCCATCAGCTTGTCGATGGCGTCAAAGACACGCACATTCTCCGGGCTTGCCAAAAAGCGCGTGATCTCGGTGTTCTGCAGCGTGCCGTCCCGCGCCAGCAGGTCAGTGACATGATCGACGTTGCGCAGGTATTGGTTGAGCACATCGCCAATATCGGCCAGCAGCGCCCGACCCTCGGGACGGAAGAACAGTTTGTCGCTATCTTGCAGTGAGCGGTGCAGGATTGAGCGCGCTTCGTACAGGTCAGCCCGGGCCACCGCCCGGCTCTTGGGGTCAGGCGACAAAACCATCTGGCGCAGCGAGCGGCCCATCTGCATCAGATGGATGCTGGCCTCCTTGATGTGCGAGACGCCTTGCAATTCAAGCTCGTACATGCGCCGTATTTCATTGCTTTGCTGGCGGGCGCTGTAGATCGCCTGCAAGCCAATGCCAACAATGATCACCAGCATGGAGCCCAGGCCCAGCACCAGTTTGGTGTTGAGCTTGAGTTTTTCAAAAAAACTTATCAAGGTATTCACGGCGACACTCTCATAGAACCTGATCGAAAAATAGAGATCCCGCTGTCTGTCCAATGCCACCCATCGTGCATTGGGCCAACAGGAGTCGGCGAAACCTTAACTTGGCAACGCGGCCACATCGGTCCATATCGGATCAGGCTTCCACTGCTTGATCCAACCCGGCAATTCATCAGCCGGCATTGGGCGTGCAATGCCATAGCCCAGCGCTAGCTCGCAGCCGAGTTGCAGCCGCATGAAGCCGTGCTGGGCGGTCTCTACCCCTTCAGCGATCACTTTTATCTCAAAAGCGCTGGCCAGTTTGAGAACACCGACCAAAATCAGCAGGCTGTCGCTGCTGTCAAGCATGTCACGGATAAAGCCCGGGTCAATCTTCAGATACTTCACAGGCAGTTTCTTCAGGCCAGTGAGTGAAGAGTAGCCGCTGCCAAAGTTGTCGAGTGTACATTGAACGCCAATGCTCCGGCACGCTTGAATGACCTGCGATACATGGGCTAGATCTTTCAAGGCGCTGGTTTCGAGTAGTTCAAGTTCAAGTTCCAGGCAGTCTGGGTTGAGCCTGGGGTGTGCGTCCAAGGCTTCGCGCAGGCTCCGCACAAAGTCAGCCTGCATCGATTACTGGGTGAACGTCGGGTATGGAGCGAGCATTTGGGCCAGAGTAATGTCGGGTCTCGCTGCAGTCCCTCCCTTTGCCAAACTCAAAACTTGCTACGTGAACAAGGACGCCGCCAGTCGTGTTTGGGGTGTAGGCCCAAGCCCGGCCACCATGATCGGCATCCGCGCCAATCGATGGCAACTAAGACTTACCGGTAGAGCCGTAACCACCCTCACCGCGCACGCTGGACGGGAATTCGGTCACCACATTGAACTGCGCTTGAACCACCGGCACGATGACCAGCTGTGCGATGCGTTCCATCGGCTCGATGGTGAAGGCAACATCGCTGCGATTCCAGGCACTCACCATGAGTTGCCCCTGGTAGTCGCTGTCAATCAGCCCCACCAGATTGCCCAGCACGATACCGTGTTTGTGCCCCAGGCCGGAGCGCGGCAAAATCAGGGCCGCAAATTTCGGGTCATGCAAATAGATGGCGATGCCGGTCGGCACCAGTTGCCAGGCGTTGGGCTGCAAGGTGAGTGGTTTTGACAGGCAAGCCCGCAAGTCCAACCCGGCACTGCCTGGCGTGGCGTAGGCGGGCAATTGATCCGCCATGCGTGCATCGATGATCTTGACGTCAATCTTCATTACTGTTGTTCCCCCGGCCTTATTCTTGTTGCGATTTCAGCAATCAATTGGCGTGCCAGCACCAGTTTGGGACTGCGTTCCAGTTCCTTGAAACCCACGTCATCCACCAAAAGCAGCGCATTGTCATCTTGTCCAAAGGTAGCTGGGCCAATATTGCCAACCAGCAGGGGAACGCCTTTGCGAAGACGCTTGGCCTGTGCATTGGCCAGCAGGTCATGGCTTTCTGCTGCAAAACCGACACAGTACAGCGCCCCGCTTTGACCGCGTGGCGACTTTGCGATGGTCGTCAGAATGTCCGGATTCTCGATAAAACTCAGCTCGGGTGGTGTGCCGGAGCCGTCCTTTTTGATCTTTTGGTCTGCGGCATTTGCCGGTCGCCAATCGGCCACGGCAGCGGTCGCTATAAACACCGTCGCCGTTGAAGCTTTTTCCTGGACGACCTGAAACATTTCAACCGCTGAGGTGACATCACACCGACTGACACCCCGTGGCGTAGCCAGACTCACCGGCCCGGCCACCAGAGTCACTTTAGCGCCAGCCTCACGCGCCGCCCGTGCGATGGCAAAACCCATTTTTCCGCTGGACAGATTGGTGATGCCGCGTACCGGATCAATCGCTTCATAGGTCGGCCCGGCAGTCACCAGCACATGCTGCCCCACCAGCGTTTTGGGTTGGAAAAAAGCGATCACCTCGTGCAGCAGTTCCTGCGGCTCCAGCATGCGGCCGTCACCGCTTTCGCCACAGGCCTGATCGCCGCTGCCAACGCCAAAAATAGTGGCGCCATCGGTTGTCAGTTGG
Organism: Comamonadaceae bacterium; assembly: GCA_037141865.1. Classification (GTDB taxonomy): domain Bacteria; phylum Pseudomonadota; class Gammaproteobacteria; order Burkholderiales; family Burkholderiaceae_C; genus Rhodoferax. Next base: position 36,797 of record JBAXBQ010000013.1, read on the forward strand.
GTCATGTTGCGCTGCGTGGCCGGGTGCGCCCACATTTCTCGATTCATGGCCGGTGCTATCAGCAATGGCACCTTGTCGATGGGTCGCGCAAGACACAGCAGACTTAATAAATCGTCGGCGCGCCCATGCAGCAGTTTGGCCATGAAGTCGGCACTGCACGGAGCAATTAAACAAGCGTCTGCTTCACGACTCAGGTTGATGTGCGGCATGTTGTTGGCGGCCCCGTTGACCGGTCGAGCGTCCCATTGCGAGTCATAGACCACGCGACCACTCAATGCCTGCAGGGTGACGGCTGTAATGAACTGCTGCGCCGCCTCGCTCATTACGACTTGTACGGTAGCGCCCTCCTTGATCAGCGCCCGGCATAACTCGGCCGCTTTGTAGCAGGCAATGCCACCGGTCAGCCCCAGAACAATGTGTTTTCCTGCAAGATCATTCATGGGCTGCAATGTATCACCTCTATAATTAACATTTCCACCCCATTGAGCACGGCGCTCACTCTGACATGACCAAATTTGTCTTCGTCACCGGCGGTGTGGTGTCCTCCCTTGGCAAGGGAATCGCCTCAGCCTCCTTAGCTGCGATTTTGGAATCGCGGGGCCTCAAAGTCACCCTCATCAAGCTTGACCCTTACCTCAACGTCGATCCTGGCACCATGTCGCCGTTTCAACATGGTGAGGTTTTCGTCACTGACGATGGTGCTGAAACGGATCTGGATTTGGGCCACTACGAGCGCTTTGTCGAAACGCGCATGCGCAAGACCAACAACTTCACCACCGGCCAGATCTACAAAAGCGTGCTGGAAAAGGAACGCCGCGGCGACTACCTGGGCAAGACGGTTCAGGTCATTCCCCACGTCACCAATGAAATCCAGGACTTCATCAAACGCGGTGCACGCTTTGGAACGCCGGACGCGGTCGATGTCGCCATTGTCGAAATTGGCGGCACTGTCGGTGACATTGAGTCGCTGCCCTTTCTGGAGGCGGTGCGCCAGATGAGTTTGAAGCTGGGGCACAACAACAGTGCCTTCGTGCATTTGAGCTACGTACCGTGGATCGCGGCCGCTGGTGAACTCAAAACCAAACCAACCCAGCACACCGCCAAACAGTTGCGCGAGATCGGTATTCAGGCCGATGCGCTGATCTGCCGCGCCGACCGCCCGATCCCGACAGAGGAGCGCGAAAAAATCTCGCTTTTTTCCAACGTGCCTGACTGGGGCGTCATCTCCATGTGGGACGTGGACACCATCTACAAAGTGCCGCGCATGCTGCACGAACAAGGTCTGGACGGGCTGATTTGCGACAAGCTGCGGCTCAACACGCACCCGGCCAACTTGAAGCGCTGGGATGATCTGGTGTACGAAACAGAACATCCGCAGGGCGAAGTCAGCATCGCCATGGTCGGCAAGTATGTGGACCTGAGCGACAGCTACAAGTCGCTCAACGAAGCCATGCGACATGCGGGCATGAAGAATCACGTCCGGGTAAAGATTGACTACGTCGATTCAGAAAACCTGACAGTAGAAAATGTCAAGCAGTTGGCCAAATTTGACGCCATTCTGGTGCCTGGCGGGTTCGGCAAACGCGGCATTGAGGGAAAAATTTGTGCCGCCCGATTTGCCAGAGAGAACAAAGTTCCGTACTTGGGAATTTGTCTGGGTATGCAAGTGGCGACCATCGAGTTTGCCCGGCATGTGGCGGCTTTGAAGGATGCCAACAGCACTGAGTTTGCGCCCGACAGTCCCTACCCGGTGATTGCCTTGATCAACGAATGGAAAGACCAGGACGGCAGCATCAAAACCCGTGATGAAAACTCCGATCTGGGTGGCACCATGCGTTTGGGCGCGCAAAGTTCCGACGTCGTCAAAGGCACTTTGGCGCACCAGATATATGGCGATGTGGTCACTGAGCGGCACCGCCATCGCTACGAGGCTAACCTGAATTTTCTCGACAAATTGCGCCAGGCCGGACTGGTGATTTCCGCCTTGACGCAGCGCGAGCAACTCACGGAGATTGTGGAACTACCGCAAAACGTGCATCCCTGGTTTATTGGCGTGCAGTTTCACCCCGAGTTCAAATCGACACCCTGGAACGGGCATCCGCTCTTCAATGCTTTCGTCAAGGCCGCCCTTGACCATCAAGCCGCCGGTACTTATTTAAAAGCGGTGGCGTGACATGAGCGCCGCCGGACCGCTCCAAGACGCGAAGGCCCCCTTGGGGGGCAGCGCAGCACACGAAGTGGCAAGCGTGGGGGCGATATGAACTTATGTGGTTTTGACATCGGATTGCAGCAACGCTTCTTTCTGATCGCCGGCCCCTGCGTGATTGAGTCCGAGCAATTGCAGATGGACACTGCCGGCACCCTGAAGGAAATCACTTCCAGCCTGGGCATCCCATTCATCTTCAAGAGCAGTTTTGACAAGGCCAATCGCTCCAGCGGCACCACATTTCGCGGTCCCGGTATTGACAAGGGGCTTGAAATTCTGGCCAAGGTCAAACGTGAACTTCATCTGCCGGTGCTGACCGACATCCACTCTGAAGACCAGATCGCACAAGTGGCGTCGGTCGTCGATGTTTTGCAAACCCCGGCGTTCTTGTGCCGCCAGACCGACTTCATCCGGGCCGTGGCGCAGTCGGGCAAACCGGTCAACATCAAAAAAGGTCAGTTTCTGGCACCTGGTGATATGAAAAACGTGATCGACAAGGCGCGCGCGGCGGCGCGTGAGAAAGGTTTGCTTGAGGATAACTTCATGGTCTGCGAACGTGGCGTCAGCTTTGGCTACAACAACCTGGTCAGCGATATGCGCTCGCTGGCCATCATGCGCGACACTGGTGCACCGGTGGTGTTTGACGCCACCCATTCCGTTCAACTACCAGGCGGACAAGGCACCAGCAGTGGCGGGCAACGTGAAATGGTTCCGGTGCTGGCCCGCGCCGCTGTTGCGGTAGGAATTGCCGGCTTGTTCATGGAGACTCACCCGGACCCGGCCAAAGCATTGAGTGATGGTCCCAACGCAGTACCGCTCAAACATATGCAGGCCTTGCTGGAAACGCTGCTGGCGTTGGATTACGTAACCAAAAAAACTCCGCTGCTGGAGAATAATTTCACTTAAAACGAGGCACTATTGGGAATAGCTTAGCTTGCTTCTGAAATACAACCCTGTCGTTTTGTTATGCACTTTTTTGAAAGATATCCATGAGCGCAATTGTTGACATCGTAGGCCGCGAGATTCTTGATTCACGGGGCAACCCCACCGTGGAATGTGACGTACTGCTGGAGTCCGGCATCATGGGCCGCGCCGCTGTACCCTCCGGCGCCTCCACCGGCAGCCGCGAGGCGATTGAACTGCGTGATGGCGACAAAAGCCGCTACCTGGGCAAAGGCGTGCTCAAAGCGGTCGAACACATCAACACCGAAATTTCTGAAGCCGTGTTGGGACTGGATGCGTCTGAACAGTCTTTTCTGGACAAAACCCTGATTGATCTGGACGGCACCGAGAACAAGTCGCGCCTTGGCGCCAATGCGATGCTGGCCGTGTCGATGGCGGTGGCGCGTGCAGCCGCCGAGGAATCCGGCCTGCCCTTGTACCGCTATTTTGGTGGCATGGGCTCGATGCAGTTGCCGGTGCCGATGATGAACGTGGTGAATGGCGGCGCGCATGCCAACAACGGCCTGGATCTGCAGGAATTCATGATCATCCCGTTGGGCGCACCGAGCTTTCGCGAAGCGCTTCGGTATGGCGCCGAGATCTTTCATGCACTCAAGAAAATCATTCACGACAAAGGCATGAGCACGGCTGTCGGTGATGAGGGCGGCTTCACGCCTAGCGTGGCGAGCCATGAAGCTGCGATCCAGATGATTCTGGAAGCCATCGACAAGGCCGGCTATGTGGCCGGCGAACAAATTGCCCTTGGCCTGGATTGCGCCGCCAGTGAGTTTTACAAGGACGGCAAATACGTATTGAGGGCCGAAGGGCTGGCCTTGAATGCCCAGGAGTGGACCGACATGCTTGCCACCTGGGTTGACAAGTACCCCATCATCAGCATCGAAGACGGCATGGCCGAAAATGACTGGGACGGCTGGAAAATTCTGACCGACCGGCTTGGCAAGAAGGTTCAAATTGTCGGTGATGACCTGTTCGTTACCAACACCAAAATATTCAAGGAGGGCATCGACAAGGGCATCGCCAACTCGATCCTGATCAAGATCAATCAGATCGGCACCTTGAGCGAAACCTTTGCCTGCATCGAGATGGCCAAGCGCGCCGGCTACACCGCCGTCATCAGCCACCGTTCCGGCGAGACCGAAGATTCCACCATCGCCGACATCGCTGTCGGCACCAACGCGGGTCAGATAAAAACCGGGTCGTTAAGCCGCTCCGACCGCATGGCCAAGTACAACCAGTTGCTGCGCATCGAAGAAGATTTGGGTGACATCGCCAGCTACCCGGGTCGCGCTGCTTTTTATAACCTGCGTTAAAGGAATGTGTTAATGGGCCAGCGTGTTGTTCCGGCCGCTCTGATCGCACTGCTGGTGATATTACAAGCGCAGTTGTGGTTTGGCCGGGGCAGTGTGCCCAATGTTGCCCGCATGGCTGAGCAACTCAATGCGCAGAACCAGCAGAACCAGCAGGCGCTGTTGGCCAACAATCAGCTGGCCGCCGAAGTGCGTGACCTGAAAGAAGGCCTGGAGATGGTTGAGGAAAAAGCCAGGCGGGAACTCGGCATGGTCAAGTCGGACGAAATCTACGTACACATCGCGAATTAGGGTGAATCTACTACCGCCCGGCGGCGGCCTAGGCGCTCGGTCGACGGGGCTTGCGTGGCGGCGCGACCGCCACACAATCGGCGCGGGCCCGCTCGACGCCTTCCGGATCGCGCAGGAGAGCCGTGTCGCCAGTGTTCGTCCACACTGCCTGACGGCGGCCCCAGTACAGGTTCTGAGCATTGTCGCTACCGCGGCAGCTCCACAGGCGCAACTCGCCGCCCGGTGGCAACAGCGCAAGCAAGGGGAAGCGGTAGCGGTGCGGTCGGCGGGCCGCATCCTCGATCGTCCAGCCGGCAAGGTCGATCAATGTCGCCTTGCCGTTGCGCAGCACCACATGCTCGCGCTGCAGGTCGCTGCCACTGGGGTTGAAGCAAACCTCGATCTCGGGGGTGAGCATGGCGTGGACGTTGACTCGCATCAGGCCGTCGGGCGCCGCCAGGCGCACTCGCACGCAGCCGTCGAGCCGCAGCGTCAGCACCACACGGTACACGGCCACGCCGTCGATCACAAGCCGCTCGCTGCGGCAAGCGCCGAGGACCGCGCGGTGTTCGGTGAAGCGCAGCCGGCGCCGAGCTTCCAATTCGTCGCCGAGACTCACGCCATCAAGCGTTTCCAGCGCCTCCAGCATCCGCATCGAGGCCTGGCCAGACAGCAACTGCACCTGCCACAACTGCGCGCCGACGAATGTGACGTCAATCTCAACGCGCGCCGGCCGGTCTTCGGCGAACCCGCTGGCTCCTTCGTCTGACTGCCAAGGCAAGCGCGCGATGACTGCGCCGTCGGTGGTGGTGCCACCCAGATCGTCGAACCGCGCCGCATGTACGAACACTTCGGGCCGCACACCGCTGGCCGGCCCCGCGAACGCCGGCCCGGCAGACAGGACCGGATTGCCCGGCAACCGCTGCCACAGCGCCTGGATCAGATGGGACTCGAAGGCACCGAGGTTCATCCGCGCTCGATGACCTCGACCACGATCTCGATCTCTTCGACCAGACTGCCCGGCATGTCGGCGCGCAGCTCCAGACTTTTCCAGCGGCAGGGCCATCCTTCGAAGAAGTTGTAGCGATAGATCTCGCCGCCGGTGTCGTCGCAAACGATCACTGAGCCGGATTTGCGTTCGACCCTCCCGTTGAGCACCGCCTTGAACCAGTTCCACAACTCGGCACTGTTGACGTAGCCGCGCTTGAGCACGATGTTCGACACGCCTGGGCGGCCCGGTCGCTTTCGAGTGATCAGGTCACTGCCATCATTGAACTGCACCACATCGACCTGAGCCTCGAGCCCGCCGCACTGGGTGAAAGCACCTTGCGTCACACCCTCGATCTCGATCTTGAAGCGGCCGTTGAAGAGGTGGTCAAAGTTGCGACGGTTGGGCATCTCGGTCTCCTTGCAAATTCAAAGGCAGCGTTCAGGGGTGCGCGGCGATCACCTGCACCATCGCTGCAGACGGATAACGGATAGGCGTTTCAGCCGCGTGACCGTCAGTGTCACACTTTGGATCAGCCGTCGACCAGCGGGTAAACCCTTGAGCAACTGGCAGAAGAAATCAGACATTGGATTACTGAACTTCAATGCTCGATGGCAGAGACTCACCTTTCATCCTGAAGATCTGGTCTACATCAATTGAGTCGAACCGGTACTGCGTGCCACAAAATTCGCACCCGACTTCGATGTCACCGCGCTCGGCAACAATGCTTTGCGCTTCCGACGCACCCAACCCCAAAATCATTTTGCCAACACGCTCGCGGCTGCAGGTGCATGAAAAATGCGGTTCTGTGGCATCCGCGTCAGGCTCAAAGTGCAATAACTTTTCTTCCCAAAACAAACGCCGCAAAATCGTCTGCGTATCCAGCGTCAGTAATTCTTCACGTTTCAAACTCGACGCCAGGATGGCAATGCGGTTGTAGTGTTCGTTGATGCCAATCTCGTCTTCGTTGGCCTGACTGACCCGGCTGCCTGCGAGGTTACCGCTGCCCAGCAGCGGCAAGCGTTGAATCAAAAGCCCCGCTGCCACTTTATCGTCGGCGGCCAACACCAGCGTGGTATCCAACTGCTCGCTTTGGAGCATGTAGTGTTCCAGCACTCCGTTCAAGTTTTCGAGCTTCTCACGGGCTCCGCCAAGCAAGGGCACCACGCCCTGGTAGGGCTGCTGGCCCGGGAATTTGCTCTGGGGGTCCAGCGTGATGGCGCACTTGCCCTGGTTCTTCACATTGACCAATTCGTTCAACCTAGCAGTTTCTGGTATGTCACCAATGACCGCCGCTGTGGCTCGCAAACCGAAATCCGGTTGCACCTCGGCCACCGCCAGCTTCACAGGCCCATCGCCATAAATTTGCAATATCAGTGAACCGTTGAACTTGATGTTGGATTGCATCAGAGTTGCCGCGGCCACCATCTCTCCCAGCAAGTTCTGCACTGGCAAAGGATAGGCACCGGCCGCGCTGGCAGAGGCGCGTCGGCGCAGGATTTCAGTCCACGCATCGGTCAGTCGGACCAGAATTCCGCGCACCGGTAATCCCTCAAATAAAAACTTGTGAATTTCAGACAAGCACTTTTCCCTTTAGATACAAAACGGCAACAGGAGTGTTCAGAAAATTTTGCTCAGACCAGCGCGAAAGCGAAGTGCGTTGCCCACGTATTGGCGGGCACTGCGACGCAAGCCTTCCAGCTGCTCTGGTGTCAGTTGGCGAACCACTTTCGCCGGACTGCCCAGGATCATGGAGCCATCCGGAAATTCCTTGCCCTCAGTCACCAAAGCACCGGCCCCGACCAGGCAACCCTTGCCAATTTTTGCCCCGTTGAGAACCACAGCGCCGATGCCAATCAGGGAACCATCGCCTATGGTGCAGCCATGCAACATCACTTTGTGCCCCACCGTCACATCTTCACCCACGGTCAATGGCATGCCAACGTCAGCATGCAGAACACTCAAGTCCTGAATATTGCTGCGCCGGCCAATCCGGATGATTTCGGTGTCACCCCGGACCACTGTGCCAAACCAGACACTGGCGTCATCCGCCAGTTCGACATTGCCCATCACCTGGGCACTGTCGGCAACCCAGGCCGATTCTGCTATGCGCGGAGCGGTGCCATCGAGTTCGTAGATTGCCATGTTATTTCCAATTCTTCAATGTAGCCGGAATTGTAAGGACGCAAACTCATCCCTACTGCCTATGCTAACCACGTGGATGGTGCTTGGCATGCAAGACCTTCAGCCTCTCAAGTGCCACATGGGTGTAGATCGTTGTGGTTGAGATATCCGCATGCCCCAGCAGCATTTGCACCGCGCGCAAATCCGCACCATGGTTTAGCAAATGCGTTGCAAATGCATGGCGCAAAGTGTGCGGCGACAAGGGTGCCGTGATACCGGAGCCAAGGGCATACTTTTTGACGATCATCCAGAACATCACACGGCTCATGGCGGTGCCAGACTTGAGGCCCCGATGCGTCACAAACAGGTCTTCGGTTTGCTTGTGGACCAGTAACCCAGGGCGCACCTCACTCAGGTACCGTTTGATCCAGACACTGGCGACTTCACCAAAAGGCACTAGCCGTTCCTTGTTGCCTTTGCCGACAACACGCAACACATTCTCCGACAAGCTGACATTGAACACCTTGAGTGTCACCAGTTCACTGACACGCAAACCGCTGGCATACATCAGCTCCAGCATGGTGCGGTCGCGCACGCCCAAGGTCGTGTTGGTATCAGGGGCCGCCAGCAGCGCTTCAACTTGAGCCTCTGTCAATGTCTTTGGAACCCGCAATGGCTGCCTGGCGGCCTGCAGTTTGAGCGTCGGGTCTGCGCTCACCAAGTGTTCACGCATGGCCCAGCGGAAGTAACGCTTGAAGACCGTCAAACGCCGGTTCGCGGTTGTCGCCTTGGTCGCCCCGTGCTGCGCCGCAAAGTAGCCATTCAGGTCCAGCTCGCGGGTATCCGTCAATACCTTTTGTTGACCCTGGAGCCAGGTGGCATAAAGCGACAAGTCACGCCGGTAGGCGGTGAGGGTATTTTTTGACAGGCCCTCCTCCAGCCACAAGGCGTCGATGAAAGCGTCGATCAGTTCATCACCGGAAATGACTGATCCAGTCGTCGCGCTCACTCAAGTTTGAGCTTGGCCGTTTCAACCACTTTCTTGTAGACGTCAAATTCCGCTTTGATTTGGGCCGCAAACTGTTCCGGGGTATTGGCAATGATGATGGAACCGGTCTCTTCGATCCGCTTCTTGACTGCCGGGTCTTCCAGCGCTTTGCGAACGCCGGCATTGATTTTGTCCACCACCTCCCTGGGCATTCCCTTGGGACCATAAATGCCGTAGTAAGCCATGCGGTTGACCGGTTCAAGTCCTATTTCCTTGAAGGTTGGCACATTAGGTAATTGCGACAGCCTTTGGGGTGCCGCCACCACAATAGGTATCAGTCGGTTCGATTGAATGAAAGGCATGGAGGAAGGCATATTGTCAAATGTCATCGACACCTGTCCGGCGACGGTGTCATTCAAGGCCGGTCCGGCGCCCCGGTACGGTATGTGGGTGACAAAAGTACCACTCAAATTCTTGTACAACTCCATCTGTAAATGACCAATGCCGCCGGTACCCGACGATGAATACGAGTATTTGCCCGGATTTTTTTTCAGTTCGGCAATAAAGCCTTTGTAATCCTTGGCCGGGAAACTGGGGTGCACTGCAATCACATTGGGTGTCGCTGCAATGTTGATGATGGGTGTGAAGTCGGTCACCGGGTTGTACGGTGTACGCGGGTTGATCGCCGGGTTTGCGGCCGTGGTGGAGACCGTCGCCATACCCAGCGAGTAGCCATCAGGTGCGGCCTTGGCGGTCTCGGCGGCTCCGATGATGCCACCTCCGCCAGCCTTGTTCTCAACAATCACCGTCTGCCCCAACGCCTTGCCCAGCGCATCTGAAATCGTGCGCGCAATAATGTCGGTGGTGCCGCCAGGGGCAAACGGTACTTGCAGCTTGATGACCTTGTTGGGATAACCCTGCGCCATGGCAGATCCCGCACAAGCCAACAGGCTAAAGACAAAAATAGTTCGACGCTGCATGGTGATTTTTCTCCTTAATTACCGATTGCACTGAAGTCAGCGCACATGTTAACTCTCGCGCCGCTGCGCACACCGATGTTTTGCATTTAGGCGCAAACCAGGGGAGCCCGAAATTTCGCTGGTATTCTCGAGCCGTGAATTTCGCCCAACTTTTATTTCCTGACTTCTCCCTGATCCTGTGCGGCTACCTGGTGTGCCGCTATACCGCCCTCAACCGCACGGTGTGGGAACAGGTTGAAACACTGGTTTACTTTTTCTTGTTCCCGGTCCTGCTATTTCATTCCATCGTGAAAAGTCCATTGGACATCGCTGCCACTTCCAGCCTGATCGGTGCCGGCTGGGCCATGGGGCTGACCGGCATCATGCTGGCCTATTCACTGCCCTATTTGCCGTGGCTGGGTCGGCACATCACCAGGCGGGACCACGCAGCCAGCGCTCAGATCGCTTTTCGCTTCAATTCATTTGTCGGTCTGGCGCTGGCAGACCGGCTGGCCGGGCCGCAGGGCTTGCTTCTGATTGCAGTATTGATCGGCGTCTGTGTTCCGCTATTCAATGTGGGTGCTGTCTGGCCGATGGCACGCCACGCACAGCGCGGCCTCCTTCGAGAATTGACGCGCAACCCACTGATTATTGGCACAGCGTCTGGCCTGGCGGCCAACCTGCTCGGGTTTACCTTGCCCATCTGGCTGGAACCCTCCATCAGTCGTATCGGCGCCGCGTCCTTGGCGCTGGGCCTGATGGCGGCTGGTGCCGGTATGCAGTTCGGCGCATTGGGTCGCGCCAAAGTGCTGGCAGTTGCGCTACTAACGATTCGTCATTTTTTATTGCCACTGGTGGCGTTCGGGTTCTCGAAGCTGTTCCATCTCGACCCGGTGCAGACGACGGTCCTGTTGGCATTTTCGGCCTTGCCGACCGCCTCTAGCTGTTATGTGCTGGCGGCACGCATGGGCTATGACGGCGCTTACGTCGCCGGGTTGGTAACCTTGTCCACCTTGCTGGGCATGGCCAGCTTGCCATTCGCGCTGGGGTTTTTGAGATAGCTTTTGTTTTTAGCCCAGCCGAGCTTGGTTCAACTTTCCAAAGCCCAGGCCACGTGTTCGCGCACCAGTGCGCTGGGGTTGTCGGCGCGTTGCGCCAGCGCCTGCGCCAATGCCGGGTCAGCGCTCGCGCGCAGCGCGTTGCCCAGGGCCACGGCAATATTCCTCAGCCAACGCTCATGTCCGATACGCCGAATCGGGGTGCCTTCAGTGAAGCGCAAGAATTCGTCTTCCGTCCAGCCGAACAAGGTTGCCAACTGACTGCCCACCAAGCCATTGCGTTCATCAAAATCGGGCAAGGCGCTGCGCTGGGCGAACTTGTTCCACGGGCAAATCAGTTGGCAGTCGTCACAACCGTAGATGCGGTTGCCAATTAAAGGTCGAAGCTCCAGCGGTATCGATCCCGCATGTTCTATCGTCAGGTAGGAGATGCAGCGTCGGGCGTCGAGCTGATAGGGAGCGACGATGGCTTGTGTCGGGCAGACGTGAATACAAGCGCTGCAACTGCCACAGTGTGCAGCCACCGATTCGGTCACGTGCAGTGCCAGGTCAACATAAATCTCACCCAGAAAAAACATCGAACCGGCCTCGCGGCTAAGTAGCAAGGTGTGCTTGCCACGCCAGCCCAGGCCGCTGCGTGCCGCCAGCTCGACCTCCAGCACCGGCGCCGAATCTGTAAAGACCCGGTGGCCCATGGGCCCCAGCTCGGCGGCCATGCGTTGACTCAATTTTTGCAGGCGGCTGCGCATAACTTTGTGATAGTCCCGCCCCCGGGCATAGACTGACACAATACCTTCAGCCGGTCGGCGCAAGCGGTCAAACTCGATCGTCTGCCAGCCCGGTGGCGTCGCAGCGCTCAGGTAATCCATGCGGGCCGTGATGACGCTCACGGTACCAGGTACCAGTTCAGCCGGCCGCGCCCGTTTCAGTCCGTGCACTGCCATATAGCCCATGTCGCCATGAAAGCCACGTGCCAGCCACGCCGATAATCCGGCTTCCGATGAAGACAAATCAACCCCGGCCACACCAATTTGGGAAAATCCAAGTTCCCGGGCCCAGCCCTGAATTTTGGACACCCATTGACTGGCGTTGACGTGATGAACGAGTTTGGACACGAGCCCATTGTAAAAAGCCTGCTCTGGCCGAATGAGGTCGCCACGCAATTGTTTGCCGCTTCACTTGCCAAACAGCCTTCTCTAAGCAACTCTTTTATCGAATTGCGCGGTGACCTGGGTGCCGGCAAGACCACGCTGGTGCGCCACCTGCTGCGCGCCCTGGGCGTGCAAGGCCGCATCAAAAGCCCAACGTATGCCGTGGTGGAGCCCTATGAACTGGCCGATCTGGCCATCTGGCACTTCGACTTTTACCGCTTCAACGATCCGCGGGAATGGGAAGATGCGGGCTTTCGCGACATCTTTGCCAGCCCCGGTCTGAAGCTGGCTGAATGGCCCGAAAAAGCAGCCGGATTCATCCCGCGTGCCGATTTGATCATTCATCTCGAAGCAATCGATGAAGACGCCAGGCAGGTGAGCCTGAGCGCGCAAACCGCGACTGGTCTTGCATTGCTGCAAGCCGCCAGCCAAGGGCTACCTCAAGTGCGACCTCTTGCGAGTCAAAAATGAAACGCCGTGACCTCCTGCAATCCGGCACGCTGGTGCTGATGCTGGGCCTGCAACAACTGGCGCGCGGGGCCACCATCCTGGCGGTCCGGATTTGGCCAGCGCCAGACTACTCGCGTGTCACCATCGAGTCAGACACAGAGCTCAAGTTCAAGCAGCTTTTTGTCGCCAGCCCGCCGCGCCTGGCAGTGGACATCGAGGGCATCGAACTGAACCCGGCATTGAAAGAACTGGTCGCCAAAGTCGGCGCCACCGACCCCAACATTGCCGGCATTCGGGTGGCACAAAACGCGCCAGGTATTGTGCGTTTGGTCGTGGACTTGAAGCAGGCCATTTCGCCGCAAGTGTTCACACTGGCCCCGGTGGCGGCCTACCGGCATCGGCTGGTGTTTGACTTGTATCCAACACAGGTGGCAGACCCGCTGGAAACGCTGATTGCCGAGCGCCTTAAAGACAGCGTAACGCCCCAGCCAGCGGCCGACCCTCTGGGCGACCTGATGGCCCAGCAAGCGCAAAAACCTGACGCCAAGCCTTCAGCATCGGAGCCGGTCGCGGTACCGTCCAAACCTGCTCTTGCAATACCTCCCTTGACCAGCAGCGCACCGGCCAAAGTGGCTCGGGCAACCAGTACCGAACGCCTGATTATCATTGCGCTGGACCCCGGTCACGGCGGTGAAGATCCTGGCGCCATCGGTCCCGGTGGTACGCGCGAGAAAGTTGTGGTGTTGCGTCTGGCGCACCGGCTGCGCGAACTCATCAATGCCAGCGCGATCAACGGCAATGCCATGCGCACTTACCTGACGCGCGATGCAGATTTCTTCGTACCGTTGCAGGTGCGGGTACAAAAAGCCCAGCATGTGCAGGCTGATCTGTTTATCAGCATCCACGCTGACGCTTTCTTTACCCCGCATCCGCAAGGTGCCAGTATCTTTGCACTCAGCCAGGGGGGTGCCTCCAGCACGGCGGCACGCTGGATGGCGGCCAGGGAAAACAAGGCGGATCAAGTGGGTGGTTTGAATATCAAGACGCAGGATGCGCAGGTCAAACGTGCTTTGTTTGACATGAGCACAACGGCACAAATCAACGACAGCCTGAAGCTTGGCGGGGCCATGTTGGGCGAAATTGGCCGGGTCGGCAAACTGCACAAACCGAAAGTCGAACAAGCTGGATTTGCGGTGCTGAAGGCGCCCGATATCCCCAGTGTGCTGGTGGAAGCTGCCTTCATCAGCAACCCGGAGGAAGAAGCCAAACTCAACAGCGACGAATACCAGCAGCAACTGGCCAAGGCGCTGATGCGGGGTATTGAGGGCTATTTTTCCAAAAACCCGCCACTGGCCAGAAATCGCAGTGTTTAAGTCTCCGGCTCAAGCTTCGGTTTCATCCTTCGGCGCCAGATCTTCGGCGCGACTTCCAGGCGCCCAACAGAATCAAAATCCCCGGAACTAAAATCATGGCCCAAATGATTTTGTCCAGATGCGCTTTGACAAAGGGAAAGTTACCAAAAAAATAGCCGATGGTGATGATGCCCACCACCCACAGAGCGCCACCGGTCACATCAAAAAAAGTGAATCGGGTCCGGGTCATCTTTGCCACACCCGCCACAAAAGGTGCAAACGTTCTCACAAAGGGCATGAAACGCGCCGCCACCAAGGTAATGCCGCCGTAGCGCTCATAAAAATCATGGGCCCGGTCAAACGCCGCTTTATTGAACAGTCTGGAGTTTTCCCACTTGAAAACCCGGGGACCAAAGTAGCGACCCAGCGCGTAATTGGACTGGTTGCCCAACACTGCCGCCGCCAACAACAACCCCACCGAGACTGGGTAACTCATCAACCCGACCCCGCACATGGCACCGACCACAAATAGCAGCGAGTCACCCGGCAAGAACGGCATCACGACCAGGCCGGTCTCCACAAAGATCACCAGAAACAGCAGCGCATAAACCCAGAAGCCATAGTTGCGAACAAAAGTCTCCAGGTACTTGTCGACATGAAGTATGAAGTCCAGGAGGAAGATTAAAAAGTCCATGGGGCTGGATAATAGCCGCTGTGAATACCGCCTTTTCCAACGCCCAACGCCGCCCCATTCTTGAACTGCCCGATGAGTTGATCAGCCAGATTGCTGCTGGTGAGGTGGTGGAGCGACCGGCCTCGGTGGTGCGCGAGCTGCTGGACAATGCGCTGGACGCTGGAGCCACGCAAGTCACGGTGCGACTACAGGCAGGCGGTGTGCGACTGATCGCGGTGGAAGACGATGGTGTCGGCATTCTGCGTGAAGAACTGCCGCTTGCATTCAAGCGCCACGCCACCAGCAAGATCAGCAACCTGATCGATCTTGAGTCTGTCGCCACCATGGGGTTTCGAGGCGAGGCGCTGGCCGCCATCAACTCCATAGCCGACTGCGCCTTGTTTTCAAGGCCTGCCGGCCAACCCAGTGCCTACTGTCTGGACGGACGAACCGGTGAGCTCAAACCAGTGGCCCGCAGCACCGGTACCACGGTGGAGGTCAAGGAGTTGTTTTTCAGTACACCGGCGCGTCGAAAGTTTCTGAAAACCGATGCCACCGAACTGGCGCATTGTGTCGAAGCGGTACGCCGGCACGCGCTGGCACGCCCCGACGTCGGCTTTGCCATCTGGCACGAAGGCAGGTTGATAGAGCAATGGCGTCGCGGTGAGAACAAAGGCTATGCGCTCGCGGCACTGGAGCAACGCCTGGCCGATGTGCTGGGCAAAGAATTCATTGAACGTTCGGTGTGGGTGGACTACCAGAACAGTGCAAGCCCGGATCGGCCCGACAACTCGCCTCGCATCCGCGTCTGGGGCCGGGCCGGCATTCCAGACGCCGCGCGCGCCCGCGCAGACCAACAGTTTTGCTATGTCAATGGTCGCTTTGTTCGCGACAAGGTGCTGAGCCACGCAGTTCGCAGTGCCTATGAAGATGTTCTGCACGGTCAGCGCCAACCGGTCTACGCGCTGTACGTCGAACTTGATCCGAGGCGAGTCGACGTTAATGTGCACCCAACCAAGATCGAGGTGCGTTTTCGTGACAGCCGAGAAGTGCATCAGGCGGTGCGCCACGCTGTGGAAGATGGGCTCGCCGTGCCACGCTCAAGCCTGCCCGTCAAGCTCTCGGCCGACTTCAATGCCCAGGGTATTGACGCATCAAAGGCGGCGCAGGCAGCCCTGTACTCGACGCAACCGGCGATTCATTTTGAAGCGACCGGCGGACACCGGGTCAGCGACCTGGGCATGCTTTGGAGTGATCCCGGCGCCCAGACCGGTTTTGACGAAGCCTTGCTGGGTAGGCCGACCGACCGGGCGCAAATTCCATCGCCCGCGCAGCCAACCGGAGACTGGCCATTGGGCCGTGCCCTGGCGCAGTTGCAAGGCATCTACATCCTGGCCGAAAACGCGCAAGGGCTGATCATTGTCGACATGCACGCGGCCCACGAGCGCATTGTTTACGAGCGCTTGAAAAGCCAGCTGGCCGCAGTTGGCACAGCACCCGGCGATACCATGGGGCGGTTGGCCAGTCAACCGCTGCTGATTCCAGCCACTTTTGCCGCCACCGCCCAAGAAGTCGCCACCGCCGAGGATCACGCTGAAACCTTGCAAACCCTGGGCCTGGAAATCACCGTCTTTTCGGCCAAAACGCTGGCTGTGCGCGCCGTTCCGGTCACCCTGGCGCGCGGTGATGCGGCCGAATTGGCACGCAGTTTGCTGGCCGAATTGAGCCAGCACGACGCCAGCACGGTGATCCAGCGAGCACAAAACGAATTGCTATCCACCATGGCCTGCCACGCCGCGGTGCGGGCCAATCGTCTGCTGACACTGGAAGAGATGAATGCACTGCTGCGCCAGATGGAAGCCACCGACCGATCTGACCAGTGCAACCATGGGCGCCCTACCTGGCGACAACTCAGCATCACCGACTTGGATAAGTTGTTTTTGCGGGGACGCTGACGAAAAGTACGCTTTGTTATTTACACCGCAAAGACAGTGATCGCGCGACGTAACGAGACCACGACCTTACGCATCGACGACGATGCAGGCAAAATGGAATGCACCACTTGCCACGATGTGCACAACACGTTCACGGCATACGGTGGCAAAGGGCTGTTCAAGGTATCGATGGTGCAAAGCTCCCTGTGCACAACCTGCCACGACAAATAGCAAACAGGTGAAACGGCACAAGGCTGAGTCAGCGATCGCGAACTGACTCTATAGACAGTTGAATGCGCCAGCCAGTGTCCATACCAGCGGGTCGTGGAAAGCGCGCGATTGCATCACGGCCCACGATTTCAACTCGTTTTGCAAGCTGCGTCCTTTCTTCCTGGGCTAACAGCGCACGCATTTGATCTGCCGTTGCGCTCTGTTGCGCATTGTTGACCCCAACCACATTGTTTGTCGTCACAACGCGAGGACTGTTGTCGATCAGCGCCAGATTGGTCTGGTTCGCGCTAACTTCCAGGCGACCATCGGCTGGCTGAAAATCAACAGCCACGCTTTCACGCGCCTGCACCTGGGGCTTGACGACAAACTCCGCATCCAATATCGCCAACACGCCTGTGACATGCACGCAGGCGTCAAGCACGCCTGCAGGCCAGTTGCTGATGGTTTTTGCAAAGAGTTCGGCATTGCCGCGCAGGTCGCTGTTGACGACACAAGGTTTAGGCAAGGGCAAGTCAGCCTGCAAACCCCACCATATAGCGGCACCTTTGTCCAACCCAGCCCCAGGCGATGCGTAAAGCGCGGCCAGGTGCGAACGAGCACCGCCGGCGCCGGCGTCAGCAGCTCGCAGGTAAAGGCGGGACGCCCGCTCCGTGTTTTGTTTCAAACAAAGGCCCTGTTCGAACATCGCGCCACCCAGCAGCAAACCCTCCGGACTACCAGCAGACAGTGCAAGGTTGAGTTGACGAGCCGCCTCAACACAATCCCTTGCCTCAATAGCCTTGATAACCCCCTTCGTGGCCTCACTCGCCGCAGACAGATCAGGCGAAACGGTAGCAAGGCCGACAAGGAATGCGAGCAAAATGTTTTGAGTACGCATGGCAAAAAATTTGAATGCTATTACTAAACCAAGACTGGCGCCCATGCCCGCATCATGGCGGGCGTCGATGCTGCACTTTGGCTGCGAGCGGCGGAAGATTAGGCAGCTGAACTCTTACCCATCGCGCATCCTGGCGCGAAGAGTTTCTTCGCCGTCATGATGGTGATACCGCCTTGCCGACCGATTTTCAAATATTTCCGATCATTTTCGAAAAGTTAGTAAACTCACTTTTTACTATGCACATCCAGACTTTGTTTCCAACGTTGATTGGAATCGATCAGGCTGATCAGGAAACGATCGAGGCCATTGCCCATGAGGTTTTGCAGCAGAGGCCAATGCTGGAAGGCCTGTTGACGCCGACGTGGGGGGACAACGTCCTGTCATCTTTTGAAAGGGAAAAGGATCTGTTCACAGCGGCAAAATTGGAGACGCTGAAAGCATTTGTTGAAGGCAAAATTCTCGAATTTATCCAATCAACGCGCGTTGAAAAACATCTGCAATTCGATCACGCCTATACCCAGAGCTGGATCAACATCACCCGACAGTTTGGATTTCAGGAGCGCCACAACCACGAAAGGGGCGCGGATGGCTTGCCCATCAGCGGCGCCTACTACTACAACACCAATGGCGAGGATGGTGATTTTTCAGTCGTTCCGACCGATATGCAGGCCAAGTATTTTGGCAATTTCGTGATCCAGCCCAAGGTCGGCAGATTGGTCTTGTTCAGGTCAGAAGCGTTTCATCGGGTAAGCGCCAATATGACCAACTCCGACCGCATATCGTTTAGTTTCAACTACTTGCTCAAGAAAACGTAGTGCCTTCCCTTTGAGCGGTATGGATTCACTGCACCCGCAAGTTGCTATCCAGAAATCGTGCCATGCGGTTGTAAAAGTCGACCGTGTTGGCTGGGTCGCGCCAGCCGTGGCCTTCGTCCTTGTATTCAACCCATTCAACGGCGCGGTTTTTGGTCTGCACCGCCTTGCGAAATTCTTCGCCGTGAATCAAGGGGACGCGTTTGTCCTTTTCGCCATAGGCCAGAAGAATGGGTTGACGAATCGTGGCCGCGTGGGTCAAGGGGGAAAACGCCTTGAGGTCAGCGGCATCGGCAGTCTTGTCGCCGACCAGGAAGGGCAGACCCTTTTTCTTATAGACACGTGGGAAGTCGCTCCAAGCGACCGTGTATAGAAACCCAAGATCGGTCACCCCGACCCACGCCACAGCGCAACGGTAGAGCTCTGGCTCGCGTACCAGGCCCATCAATGCAGAATAGCCACCGTAGCTCGCCCCGGCAATGGCGATGCGCTTGGGGTCGGCAATGCCCTGGGCAATGGCCCAGCGGGTGGCGTCGGTCACGTCGTCCTGCATGGCTTTGCCCCATTGCCTCCAACTGGCTCGGAAATGTGCCTGCCCCAGACCCATGGTGCCGCGAAACTGCGGCCGCAATACGGCATAGCCCTGTGCCACCAAAAACTGTACTTCCGCATCCCAACGCCACTCCGGCATTGAAACCCATGGGCCACCGTGGACCAACACCACCATCGGCAAAGGTTTGGCCGCGCCGGTGGGGACAGTCAACCACGTGGGGACGATCATTCCATCCCGCGCCTTCACATTTATCAGCTCCGATGGTGCCTGCTTCTTGGCATCGAGGTCGGGACGTGCTGCCCCGAGACGGTCAAGCTTTTTGGTCTCGCGATTGAACAATAAAAACTGCGCGGGCTGCACGTCCGAGTGCGTGCGAATCAAGACCCAGGGTTCATCGCCCTGCCAGGGTACCGACAGGCGGTTAACTCTATTGGGCAGCGCCTTGTCGAAGGATCTCTGCAGGGCTGCCAGGTCCTTGTCCACCCACTGCGTCACTTCTGCGTCAATGGTGAAACGGTAGCCCACAACGCCGCTCTTGCGCGCGATGACCTGCGCATCCACATCAAACTGTGGCGACAAAGCAAGGGCCTGCTCAGACCATGCACCGGTAAGTGGGTTTAGCGTCCAGAGAGCCTGCTTGTCCCCGCCGCGGCGCGCCGTGACGAAGAGCAAGCCGTTGGCGTCGATATGGCGGATGTCGAGTTCACTCTCCTCGGTGAACACGTCAAACTCAGACAGCACCCGCCATTGCGCGCTGGTCGGGTCTTTCCACCGCACGGCACCGCGACCTTGGCTGCTTGTTACGCAGGCCCGCACTTCGCCAGATGGGTCAGGTATCCAGGCCACTGCATGCAGTGGTCCCTCAACCGGCTCGGCGCGGGCGGTACGCGTATTGAGCT
Organism: Comamonadaceae bacterium; assembly: GCA_037141865.1. Taxonomy (GTDB): domain Bacteria; phylum Pseudomonadota; class Gammaproteobacteria; order Burkholderiales; family Burkholderiaceae_C; genus Rhodoferax. The sequence goes on from JBAXBQ010000013.1 coordinate 56,592, forward strand.
TGAGCAACCCGATGTAGCCCAAGCCGTCCTCATCATATTGCTCGGGCCGCCAAACCATCACATTGTGGTCGTTGCGCTGCACCGTACTGCTCAGGAGGAAGGTGTTCCATGGCTCCAGCCGCTGGCTGTCATTGCCGTTGCGCACCACCACATACTGACGCTCAACCAATTGCTTGAAGTTGGCGCCGTCATGGTCGACGGCAAACATGCCGGGGCCGGCGTCGAGTTGCCCCACCGGCACGTCGTAATCGGCCATCGTGAAGACCAGTCGATCTTCGTTGACCCACTCAAACTCATCCACATCCACGTCCTTGTGGCTGTACAGCACCGTCGGGGTCATGCTGGCCAACTCGATGACGCTGAGCATCACTTTTCCGTGCACGGCCACGGTCCGCATGGCCAGGCGCTTGCCGCCCGGAGAGAACTTGGCCGAGAGCATTTGTCCGCGCTGAAAAAAGAGTGCTGCGTCTGCACCCAACGCCGTTTGTGTGGACGAGACGCCAGCCCACGCCTGTTGCGCCCAAGCCGCCAGGCCAGCCATGCTGGTCAAACCAGCAATCAGTGTCCTACGTTTCATTCGTTCTTTCCGAGCTCTAAATGCTCAAGTGGCTGTCCAGAAACCGCACCATGCGCTGGTAAAAATCAATCGTGTTGGCCGGGTCGCGCAGCACGTGGCCCTCGTCCTTGTAGAGCGCCCATTCGGACGCCGGGTTAGCAACTTGCAGGCCCTTGCGAAATGCTTCTACCTGCTCGATTGGAACCGCTCGGTCCTTGCCGCCATGGGCTAGCAGCACGGGCTGGCGAATCGAAGCGGCGTGGCCGACTGGTGAGCGTGACTTCAACTCACCAGCGGAGATTCCCAAACCTGGCCCCCGATAGGGCCCCGGTGCGGGTGGGCGACTGGTGTCTAGCGCAAGCTCACGTTTGGCAGCATCCCAGCCTGTGAGGTCGGTCACCGCAGACCAGGCAACTGCGCAGCGAAGCAGTTGCGGGTGACGCGCCATGGCCATCAGCCCCGCCCCAGCGCCAAACCCCGCTCCGACCACTGCAATGCGTTTCGGATCTGAAATGCCTTGCGCAATGGCCCATTGCACCGTGTCGACGATGTCGTCACTGATGCCCAGTCCAAACTGCCCCACACCGGCCCGCAAGTGCCGCAGCCCTAAGCCTCGCGTACCGCGCAATTCGGGTCGCAGCACAGCGTAGCCTCGCGCCAGCAAAAATTGCTGGGCCGCGTCCCAGGCCCATTCACCGCTGTGGGCATACAGCTCGTCAGGCAGCCACACCACCGTTGGAGACCGGGAAGTTGCCTCTTTCGGCCGGGCGACCCACACCGGGATCTCTAGGCCATCACGTGCAGCAAATCGCTGCAAATCCATGCTCGCCATGCCGCTGGGCGCAATGTCCGGTCGCAGTGAACCGAGCCGCGAGACTTTTCGGGTTTGGCGGTTGTACAGCAGATAGACTGCCGGTTGTCTATCCGAGAAAGACTCTACCAGCATCACCGCTGGGTTGCCCTGCGCTGGAACGGCAATGCGGTTCACGGTGCGGGTCAGCAACTGGTCCAGTTGCTCCTGTAGATTCTTGAAATCCCGGTCCAGCCACTGGGTGACTTCAGCATCGATCGTGAACCGAAATCCCGCCACCTTTCCCTGCCAGACCAGTACCCGCGCATCAACGTCAAACTGTGCAGATTGCACCAGCGGCGTGGCGGACCAGCGGGCAGCCCCTACGTCGTAGGTCCACAACGCCAGCTTGTCTTGCCCGCGTCGAGCGCTGACGTACAAAATGCCGCGCCTGTCGATGTGTTTGATGGCCCAATCGTCCCCGGTTTCCGGGGCACAGTCGGCCAAGGTGCGCCACTGGCTTGTGCCCGGGTCACGCCACAGCGTAGACAAGCTACCCCCGACCTGAACCACCGCTGCGCGCAGGTCGCCAGTCGCATCCGCGTGTGCGCTGACAACCGCACCGGGTACCTCCAATGCCTTCTCCCGACCGGTTCGCGCGTTCAGTTCCAGCAGTTCAATGGAAGACCCGTTGCCGTCCTTGGCGCGCCACATCAGGATGCTTTGCGTAGTCGCCGACTCGATCGGTGACAGCAGGTAAGTGTCCCAGGCTTGCAACCGGTCGGAGTCTACTTCACGAATATTCTGGATATTGGGCGCGTCAGCGATCTGCTTGAAGCCCATCCCTTGCTGTCCCATGGCTGCGCCCCCGACGCCCTTGGGAGCAGCCCCAGTCGCTAAAGCACCAGAGAACCCGCCACCGTCCACCCTGGCAAGTTTGCCAATTTCCTGGCGCTCCACTAATTGACGAAATGCCGTGCCGTCGGCATTGATGGCGAACAGCCCCGGCCCCGCATCCATTCGGCCTGCTGGCACCCTGCGCTCCTCAATCGAGAAGAGCAGCCGCTGGGGGTTGGTCCACACCACATCGCAGGCGTCCGCCGTTTCCTGGCTGTGCAGCACGGTGGGCTGCATACTGGCCAAATCCAGCACACTGAGCATCACGCCCCGGTGCTTGGCGACCGTGCGCAATGCGACGCGCTGGCCATCAGGTGACAGGTGGACCGACAGCGTTTCCTCGTCGCGGAAGAATTGCGCCGCGTCAGCCCCCCCCGGCGCCGCCCGGGTGGGCGAAAATAGCCACGGTAGCGTTGCACCGGCAAGCACCGTGCGCCGACGTATTCCCATTTGTTCCATGGCAACGGGCTTCATCATGTTCTCCCTTGAATGGCAATCAGAGATGTCTACATTACCGTCCTGGGCGCCGCGCAATGGGTTGCAATGTAGGCTGCATGGTCAGGCATGACATCCACGCATTTGGCGATGACGGCACGCACGCTCTCCAGGTACTCGACAGTGGCCTCTTCGGACTGCAAATCGACCAGGGTGTTGTAGCCTTCAGTGGGCAGGTTCTGCCCTTGCATGACCTGTAGCCATGCAACCTCGGAGAACAACTCATTGTCAAACCTGACGATGCGTCCGCGCGAACGATAGAGAGTCATTTTGTCGGCCAACGACTGGGGCACCGCCATATTGGCGCACGCCTTCCAGAACTCGGAATCATCTCGCTGGTTCAGCTTGTAATGCAAGATGATGAAATCGCGGATGCGTTCAAAGTGGAAGCGGCTTTGGCGGTTGTACTCGTCCACATCGGTGGCACTAAAGCCGGCGTCCGGAAAGAATTCAATGAGCTGCGACACCGCGGCCTGAACCAGGTGGATGCTGGTGGATTCCAGTGGCTCCAGAAAGCCACCGGCCAGACCCACAGCAATCACGTTGCGGTTCCATGCCTTCTTGCGCATGCCAACGGTGAATTTGAACAAACGCGGATCGGCCAGCGGTTTGCCGTCCAGATTGGTCAGCAGCGTTGCCGCAGCTTCGTCATCGCTGATCGCCTTGCTGCAATACACGTGGCCATTGCCAATGCGGTGCTGTAGCGGTATGCGCCATTGCCAACCGGCGCGATGCGCGGTAGAGCGGGTGTAGGGTGTCAAAGTCGCAGCCGACTCACAGGGCACCGCCAGCGCCCGGTCACACGGCAACCAGTGCGACCAGTCTTCGTAGCCGGTTTTGAGAGTCTCCTCGATTAGCAGACCGCGAATGCCTGAACAGTCGATGAACAAATCGCCTTCGATGCGCTCGCCGTTGGCCAGCACAACTGCCTCGACATAGCCATCGCCTTCGCGCTGACAGACTTGCACAATTTTGCCCTCGGTGCGCAGCACGCCGCGCTCGGTTGCGAACTTGCTGAGATATTTCGCATACAGACTGGCGTCGAAATGGTAGGCGTAGGCAATGTCATTCAACGGCGAATTGCTCACGTCGGTCGGCGGCGGCATGAACTTGTTGGCTTTGGCGGCCATGCGTGTGACGGAGTACGCCTCTAGATCCTGGGCTTTGCCCAGCGACCGCATTTTGCGCCAATATTGCTCGAAGGGAACCGTCCACAAGTCTTGACCAATGCGGCCAAAACCGTGCATGTAACGGTCCCCCAACTTGCCCCAGTTCACAAACTCGATCCCCAACTTGAAGGTGCCCTTTGTTTCTTTCAAAAACTCATGCTCGTCAATACCCACCACCTTGTTGAAGCGCTGGATCATGGGAATGGTGGCTTCGCCCACGCCGATGATGCCAATTTCATCGGACTCGACCAGCCGGATGGCATAGCGTCCTTTCAAAACGGTTGCAAGGGCCGTCGCGGTCATCCAGCCGGAGGTGCCGCCGCCAACGATGACGACGGTTTTGATGGGAGTGGTTTGCATAGGTTTCAATCAAAAATAACTGGGACTATAAAGAATAAAACCCTGCAAGCCGAAGCCTACAGGGTATATTCAATTTTCAGGCAGGCCATTGAACCTGCGCTAGCTTTCGCCACAGCGCAGGTTACAGAAACTGTTAGAACTTGTAGTTCAGACCCAAGTTGTAGGTCTTGCCATATTGCACAGAGTCTATGACATTTTCAGCGCCGGTCGTGTCGTTCACAGTCATGCGTTGGAACTTCGCGTCCCTTAAGTTGTTGGCCGACATGGTCAAAGACAATCCCTTGAACGGTCCGGACTGAAACTCATAAGCCAATTGCAAATCAACGATGGTTTCGCCCATGATCCAGGTCGTCTTCCTTGAATCTTCGAAATCGGTGATTTCTCCGATGAACGACGAGCGGGTCTTCTGTGCCACGCCAATCTGGAAGCCATTGGCTTCGTAGTACAGCTTCAGGTTTTTGACCTTGCGGGACAAACCTGGCAGCGGAATGCTGGCGCCCAAATCCTTGCCGTTGACCGAGCCAGAGGGCAGGCTGATGCTGCTCTTGGTGTCCGAGTAGTTCACCTGCGCACCAAAGCCATCCAGCATTTTGTGGGCTAGCGAGAACGGCACGTCAAAGTTCACTTCAACACCATTGATGGTGCCACCCGTGCCATTGATTTTACTGGTCCAGATTCCCTTGGTCGATCCCGCGTTCACGCCCGTTGTCGGCAATGAATTCGAGGGTGTAAGGTAGGGCGCAAAGTCTACGGCTTGACCGATCGACAGGATGTAACTGCTCAGATCCTTGTGGAAAGCGGCAACACTGATCACGCCCTTCTTGCCGAAATATTTTTCGTAGGAAAGGTCAAGAGCATTGGCACGGAACGGCTCCAGATTTGGATTGCCACCGCCGCCACGCAAAATAGGGTTGGCCGCGTCTTGACCGGTCTGTGACAGGCTGAAGCTGCCAGTCGCCTTCATGTCAGCCATGGACGGCCGTGCCATCACCTTGGCTGCGGCAAAACGCACAACCTGGTCATTGGGCAAGCCCAGCGACAGATTCAAGCTCGGCAGCACATCGTTGTAACTCTTGCTGAATAACACGGTGTTGGTTGGACAGGTCGCAGCGGTCTTTTGGCAGTTGCTCGAATCGTATGACACACCGGTCGAAGTCTGCTTGCTGTTGACAAACTGCGAGCCGACATTGCCGCGCAGGGACATACCCATCACTGTGCTGTCGAGGTCGCCCTTGATGAAGGCCGTCGTCACATCTTCAGTTACGCCCCATTGCTTGTCGACAATTCCACCATCGACCTTGTTCACCAGTTTATAAATGGAACCGTCTGATCCTACAGGGTCGAAGATGGCGATTGGCACACCGTTAGCCGTGGTCGTAGTGGCAGTTCCGGGAATCGGAACAGAGCCCAAGGGGCCTTGCCCGATGATCTGCAGCGTGTATTCCAGAGCACTGTGCTGCTTGTCGCGCTTGGCAACATTCACGCCAAACTGGGTGGCCACCAGGGGACCCCATTCCAGATCCCTGCCTGTTGACAAGCGGAAGTTGTTGACGGTATCGGTTTCGCTAGGCCGAGCCAAATAACCGGCCTGCGCAAAACGGACACCATTATCGGTGCCACCCCAGCCGTTGACGTCGGTCAGTGCAATTTTCGTCCGGTCAGCGTAGTTCACGCTGGTCGTGTACTTCACGTCCTGAAAGTTGCTGCCATTGAAACCGGTCCAGGAAATGGAGCCCAAGCTTGCCAGCGCTGCTAAACCCGCCGCATCAGTTGCATTAGGGTTGCCAACCTGGCCGGCGGTGGTTTCATAACGCTGTTCGTCGCGTGTCGCTTTCGAATTGGCCAGATCGAGTGTCGTTGTCCAGACACCGGTCTTTAGGGAAGAGTTCAGGCCCATGGACAGCAGGCTGTCGTCATAGGTGGTCATGTGGTTGCGCACCACACCCTTGTAGTTGCTCATGGTGCCAGCCGTTGCCACACCGTCAACAATCGTGGCGTTGCTCAACACACCGTTCGGATCATAGTCGCCAGCACCGAAGGCTACAGCGCCTTCCAGGCCGGTGCGACGGTAAGTGCCCTTGCCTTTCGACGACATGACGTCGAAGGTGGTCTTGAAATCTTTGCTTGGTGCGAATTGCAACACGGCCAGTACGGCGTCGCGGTCTTGACCGGTGGTTTCGACGTCGGCCTTGAAGCCGCCGGGCACCTTCACATTCGTGCCGGTTGCAGGATTGTTCACGTCGGCCGCCCAGCCGCCCCACGAGTCAAACTTGACCTGCTGGTTGTTGCTTTCACGCGAGCGCGTCACGCCCAAGGCCACGCCAATGGTGCGGTCCGCAAACTGGTCCACATAGGAGAAGCTGCCGGTATTACCAGTACCCTCTTCTGGCGCGCCAGAGCCAATTCCGGTGGTCTTTTTCTTCACGTTAACCGCCATGGTGCGCTTGCCGAAATCGAGCGGCTTTAGCGTGCGCAGATCGGTGGTGGAGGACAAGCCTTGGCCAACCAGCAAAGCGTCAGGCGTCTTGTAGACAACCAGGCTGCTCATCAACTCAGCAGGGTACACGTCAAACGAGGGTGCACGGCTATCGCCGGTCGACGCTTGCTCACGGCCATTTAACAGTGAGCCATTGAAGTCCGGGGACATACCGCGGATACTGATGCTCGATGCCTTGCCAGTACGCATGTCGCGCTGAGCCGTAACACCAGGCAGGCGCGATATGGACTCGGCGACAGTGGCATCAGGCAACTTGCCAATGTCTTCCGCCGAAATCGCGTCAAGAATCGAATCAGAATTCTTCTTGATGGAGATGGCATCTTCAATACCCTTGCGAATACCGGTCACCGTGACCGTGCTCAAGGTGGGGTCAGCTTGCTGGGCGTAGACATAGCCAGTTGTCATCAGCAACGCAGCGCAGCCAGCAGCTACGGGCGCCAGCTTGAACACGGAATGCCGTGGAGCATACGTTTTGCCACGCTTAGTCGAGGAAGTTTTCATTAAATAGTCTCCTGTTACTGATCAAATTAATCGTTACCTCTGAGCGGCAGCTCAAAAGGTTAAAAAAACAAAGGGTGATCCCAATCACTCACCGACGTTTGTACCAAAACAAGAGATTTTTTCTTATGGTAGAAACCCTAATTTCTATCCAGGTATTCAATATTTCCATCAGTTTTCGGCATTTTCGCAACTATTTTCCCTCAATCTCCGAGATTTTGCGGGTTTTCCATAGGTCATATTTTTATCTTGTGTAGCTAAATTACACATATACTTTGCACACTTCTCGCCCAAGCTTATCACCTCACTGTGTTGGTTAGCCCCTGACACGTTTTTGACGAAGGAAACCAAAGTGCACTCCAACCTACCCCGAATCCTGGCCTCCTGTGCCTGCGCACTGAGCCTG